>NZ_JBGCCI010000009.1:0-218630 GCF_041262125.1 Flavobacterium sp. 28YEA47A | reverse complement strand
CACTATCCACTATCCACTATCCACTATCCACTATCCACTATCCACTATCCACTATCCACTATCCACTATCCACTATCCACTATCCACTATCCACTATCCACTATCCACTATCCACTATCCACTTTCCACTTTCCACTTTCCACTTTCCACTTTCCACTTTCCACTTTCCACTTTCCACTTTCCACTTTCCACTATAAAAAAAGGGAAGCTTTACAGCTTCCCTTTTTTTATTCACTTTAGAAAAATTATCTCTTGATAATCAAGAATTCACTTCTTCTGTTTTTAGCATGATCTTCTTCTGTACATTTCTCTTTGCAATCCACTTTAGGTTCGCTTTCGCCATAACCTTTTCCAGAAATTCTGGATTTGTCGATTCCTTTAGAAATAATATACTGAACCGTTGATTTTGCTCTTCGGTCAGACAGGTTCATGTTGTAAGCATCGCTACCTCTGTTATCGGTGTGACTCTTAACCATGATAACCATCTGGTCGTTGTTTTTCATTACTTGAACAAGTTTGTCTAGCTCAAATGCACCTTCTTGTGTGATGTTACTTTTGTTAAACTCGAAGAAAATCTCTTTCAAGACAACTTCTGTCGGTGTAACAATCACATCGATAGGCTGTAATTCAGCATTAACATTTACGATTCCACCGTTAGTTTTAGCAACAGGGAACACATTACTTTCATATCCGTCTTTTGCCACCTGAAGTGTATAAGCTCTGTTACAATCTACACTGTAAACCACTTGTCCGTCAGCAGCAGTAGTTCTTGTTTCGATGACATTTTTCTTATCGTCAAGAATAGCAACTCTAGCATCAGATAAGATTGCTCCAGTTTTAGCATCCTTAACAATTGTAACTACTTCTACACCACAAACCGGAGTTGCCAGGTAGATATTATCATGACCTGTTCTGTTACTAGAGAAGAAACCGATATTCTTAGTAGTATTAAAAGTAAACGCGAAATCATCTTTTGATGTGTTTACCGGAGCACCAACGTTAATAGCATCTGTTTTCTTGTTTAGGTCAATTACAAAGACATCCAAGCCTCCAAAACCTTTTCTTCCGTCAGAAGCAAAGAACAATTTGTTGTCATCTGTTATGAAAGGGAAACTTTCATTTCCTTCAGTATTTATTTTAGGCCCTAGATTTTCAGGAGTCCCGAAACCTCCGTCAGCATTAACTGCAACTTTCCAGATATCATTTCCGCCAATAGAACCAGGCATATTAGAAGAGAAGTAAAGTGTTTTACCATCTTTGCTAATACTTGGATTACTTACAGAATACTCCTTACTGTTAAATGGAAGTGATTTTACATTGCCCCATTTATCACCTTCTTTGGTTGCTTTAAACAAATAAACCTGCCCGAATTTAAGTTTTTTCGATTTATCCTTTTCGAAATCGCCTTCTTTAAAACTTTCGCTGGCAAAATACATCGTATTTCCATCAGAAGAAATCGAAGCTGGTCCATCGTGGAATTTTGTATTGATTTCAGAAACAGGCACAGGCTCGCTGAACGTTCCGTTAGCATTGTAAGTAGATTTGTAAAGATCCAGAAACGGCTCTTCATTCCATCCGTAAGTCTTTCTTGACTTGTTTCTTGCACTTGCAAAATACAATGTATTGTCATTTGTCAATACAGCACCAAAATCAGATTGGTCACTATTAATATCCAATGACTTCTCATCGTATAGTTTAGTCTGGCTTTTTAACTTTGGAAGATAGTTTGGATCTTGTTTAAATGCCACTGCTCTCTGGTCGTTTGGAGCCATACTTGCAAATTTCTGCATTTGTGCGTTTGATTCTTCGTACTTTCCTTCAGCTTTTAGCATTTGAGCATATTTGTAATATGTTTCAGCATCTTGCTTTTCCTGCGTTGCTTTAGCATACCATTTGATAGCTTCCTTGCTGTTAAAAACATTATAATAGCTATCGGCCAATTGCTTATAAACATAATTATCAGCCTTACCTTTATCTACGAGCTTCAGGTATTCATTTGACGCGTCAACATATTCGAATCTATTGAATAGTTTGTCGGCCTTTTCGGTATCTTTATTTTGTGCTGATAGTGTCATACTAGCGATCACAAAACTTAATGTAATATATAAATTTTTCATTGTCTAGGTCGCTTTTAGGTTAGAAATATCTTGGTGAACGTGATACCTTTTTCGGGAAATTCAAATCAAATAACAATATAACCTCGTGAGAAGCCGGAGTCGTTACTTTCAGGTCAGAAATGATTCTGTCATAAGCATAACCAATTCTCAGGTTTGGAGTAATTGCATAGTTAACCATTCCTCCAAAAGAGTCGTCCAATCTATAAGTCGCTCCAATCTCAAACTTTTCATTGAATAAAAAGTTAGTCGAAACGTCAAATGATACGGGTGCATTAAAAGCTGACTTAATCATTGTAAATGGTTTAAATTTGATATTATCTGTCAATTGGAACACATAACCTCCCGTTAAGAAATAGTGTTGTGTTTCCTCACCATAGTGTCTTTCTTGTCCATCTCTCCTAACATTCAAATGCTTTGATTTAAGCATGTTTGGAACCGACAAAGCGATATAATAATTATTTGTATAATAGAAAAAACCTGTTCCGATATTGAAAAAAGTGTTGTTGCTATCTTGAGAGAAAGCCTCGTCACTCGGATCAGGTAGCGTTCCATTAATATCTGAAAACAAGCCTATTTTTTGGAAAGTAGCACCTGCCTTAATTCCTAAGGCCAAACGATGCTCTCCACCAAGATTTAAAGTATATGAGAAATCTCCATAAACGTTTTGTTCTTTAACAGGACCAATTTCGTCAGAAATCACAGACAAACCCAAACCTACGTTCTTTCCGGCAGGAGAGTGTCCTGAAAAAGTAAACGTTCTTGGAGCGTCTTCGATTCCTTCCCATTGCTGTCTATACAATAATCCAAAAGACAGATTTTCTTTTGAACCCGCATAGGCTGGATTGATCACGTTCATATTATACATATACTGCGTATAATGCGGATCTTGCTGCGCTTCTACATCAACAAAAACCGACAGTGTTATCAGTGCGGTGAAAAGTATTTTTTTCATTGGTTTGATTTTTTTATAGTATCAAAACACTGCCCGCCTTTCAGCAGGCAGTGTTTTTGACATATCTATTTTGTTTGTCTATTGATTTGAATCCATCCTGTTTTAGAAGGTACACCGCTACGCTCTATTACATAATAGTAGGTTCCGTCAGGTAACTCTTTGTCTTTGTTAGACTGACCTCTCCATTGATTAGTATAATTCGTACGACTGTAAACTTCCGTTCCATAGCGGTTAAAGATACTTAATTTCTTCACATTGAAACCAGCAAGATCAAAATAATCATTTTTACCATCATTATTTGGCGAAATACCTTTCTGGATGTCACAGAAAGTACTTTCAACTCTTACCTCTTTCACATTCTGACAACCTGTAGCTGTGCTCATAGTTATCGTGAACGTCATTGGATACTGAGGTTGCCCTGAAAGGTTGGCAACATATTGCGAAACATTAAAGATATGGCTGTTTGTTCCAACCGGAACACCTAGAGCATCTTTCCATACGAAAGTATAGCTTGGATCTGAAGGTTCAGCAATAAGAACATATTCATTGTTTCGACATTCGTCAGTAACAGTAATATCAAATGTATTCTCAATAGTCACAGAATATGGAGACTCTGATCTGCTACGGCAAAGTGCCGGGTCAGCTTCAATTATATACTTAATCACATATGTTCCTGGTGTACTTGTGCCTGGCATAAATTCACCTGTAGTAGGATTAACATTTAGCCCTGTACTAGGTTCAACGGTAAATCGTCCACCGGCATCAAAAGTACCAGTTGGCAATTGCCCTACTTGAACACCACCTGAGCAGAAACTATCATCAGCATAACCAAAGCTTGTTACCGGGTTAATTGCCGCAGTAATTACGATAGTTGCATTCTCTGTTCCTCCTGCTTTACATTCTGCAGGAACCGCTGGCACTAGATAGTTAATTGTATAACTACCTGGCTGTGTATTTGCCAGATTGATTTCTCCTGTTGAGATATTCACAGAAACGTTAGGATCTGTTGATGTGAACTGTCCGCCTGTTGTAAATCCTGCTGCCAATATAGGCATTGGATTTGTTGTAGCGCTCTTACAAACTGGTGTTGTATAATTGAACGCAACTACTGGCTGGATAGTAGTACCTGCTATAGTTATTGTGAACTGACCTGTCTTATCATCCGTACAGTTTGTAATTGCAGGAGTTACTGTATAAGTAATAACATAGTCACCCGCAGTTGCTCCGTCAAGAGTAATTACACCTGTAGCCGGATCAATTGGCAATCCTGGAGAAATCGAATAGCTACCGCCTGTCGTAAATGTAGCAGCCGTTACCGGTGTCGGACTAATAGTACCTGAAGGACAAACCGGTGTTGGATATGTGAAATCAGTATCGATTTGATTTACTCGTACAGTAAAATCTAAACTTTCATCACAACCCGTTGTAACTTTCACGCTGTAAGTTCCTCCATCAGCTGCCGTCGCGCCAGTAATATTGAATGTAGATCCTGTCTGGCTGGAAACAGTTCCATCAGGCAATGTCCATTCAAAATCAGCATCAGCAACATCAAAGTTTGTTGCCTCTACAGTAATTGTAGTAGAATCTCCTTCACAAAGTATCCTGTCTCCTGTTACCGTAAATTCTGGCAATGCAAGGTTAGGCTTGATTTCAAACTGTCTTGTTACGAAACATCCGGTTGAGATTTTCTCAATTCTTACAAAAACTGGAATATCAACAGTAGTAATAACAGAAGTGATTCCTGGAGTAGATCCGTCTTCAGCTTCAGCTAATGTCAAGTAGTAAGATATTTCGTAATCTGTAGCATTTGCAACACCATCAAGAATTACAGGAGTGTTAACAGTCACATCAAATGGATCTGTAGTTCCTGTACATGCTTGCAAATCTCTAGGGTTGTTGATTGGGAAATCATCAATTTTTATTTTTATATCAATGAATTTACGTGTTGGTGGTACTGTAGGATCACAACTTGGGTACAATGCCTGAGCTGTCATTTTTGTTTCTCCAGTTACACAAACATTGATATCAAGGTCATTACTATAGAATGCATCATCTTTTAACCATGAGAAGATAACATTGTTTGCATTACCTGCCGGTGTAAATCTCCATGCTTCATTTTGAGTAGTCCATGCACCTGTATTTCTACCTGGTGGTGTATAACCTACCGTTCCGTTAGCATTTTGGATTCCGATTACACCTGATCCAGTATTATGTGCTCCACAAGAAGGTCTGTTTTCGATATATATATCAATGATGTTACTTCCTTCATATAATACAATCTGGCTCGTTTGAAGACCATTTGCCTGATTACAGTTATAAAGACCTAACTTATAAATATTCATTACGAAAGCTCTACAAGGAGCTGTTCCCAATACGGTATAATTTATAGAACGGTCTGGAGGAGATGCTGCAGGGGCAGTTGTTCTAGGATCAAGATCCTGCATAACACCAAAAATAGCATTGACATAAGGTGGAGTTGTAATATTTGCCGGGTTATTTGGAACCGTTGTGTTATATTGCCATCCGGTTGCACCTAATGCACTATAACGTCCACCTGGGACTAAACCAGCAATACTAAATGTAATAGCACCGTTATCACCCACTAATAATTTGTCATATGAATTACCAAAGAAGCAGAACTTAAATGGTAAGGTCACAAGAGGCGACCATTTATCATCAGTGTCAATTTGAACTGCACTACCTGATGAGAATGGGAATGGAGGTCTGTAATCAATTCTATCTACTGTATAAATATTCGTAGCTAATGTCTGATAGTATGTAGCTGATAAATCAACACATGGATCATTCGGACAAACAACAATTTCCGGATCTCCCAAAGAAACATCAATTCCTTCAACATCAACACTCAAACATCCAGGAGAATTGTAGATTGTGAAAGGGAATGGACCTGACCAATAGCTATAGCTACCATCAGCACACACCGCTCTAACATAATATTCATATGGAACTGCCGCAACTAAATCACGCACGTTAACTTCTGGACGAGTTCCAGGAACCACAGTACCGTTAACATTTCCAGGATAGTTTAATGGTGCCGGAGCAACCACATATTCCCATCTTGTTTCTGCTCCTCCCGGTGTCCATGACAAACGTACGGAACTTCCTGAAGTTTGTTCAACAGCAAGGTTTGTAGGATAAGGACAAGTAATAGGAGAACAGAATGGCATACCTGCATACAATTGTGTGTTGTAAGCTCCAATTCCTGGTGGTTTTGTAAATACTACATCTCCATAAAAATTAGTTATCGAAACACCAACCTGACCAATATTGCCAGCAGTAGAATTATCCCAACGTAGTATATATTGTACGCCCGGACATAAAAGAACCTGTTGCGTAGTACTGGCGCTTCCTGATGGAGGACCTGTTAAAGTTGTTACAAGCAAACCGTTTTGGTAAACGCTCATTGTACTTCCCCAACCGTTAGATGCTGTATCTGTCATTGTAAAAGTAATAGGACACAAGTCAGCCGTTTCACAAAGAAGCGTTCTGAATACGATTGGTCCTACCCACTGGCTCACGTTTGGATCAGCACATATTGCTCTTACATATACTTCATACTGGCTTCCTGGTACTAAAGGAGCACCTGTAACCGTATTAGTGTTTGCAAGGAAGTTTATGTTATTTGTAGTAACAGCACCTGCAAATGTAGCCGATGGAACTCCTGTTCCGATTGGCTGTACCGCTACCTGCCATTGTGTTTCCTGATATCCAGGTGTCCAAGATATTTGTGCAGAAGTTGATGTGATGCTACCTGTCACAACTGCCATATCCATAGGATCCGGACATGCTGGGATTGGCTCAAACACTACATCATCAATAAAGATCTTGTTTGCGTTATTTGTTCCTGGTGGAACACGGAAAGCAATGTTTACCAAAGTTGGTGAAGCACCGCCTTCTCCTACAAGATTAATGATACGCTCTTTGTAAGCTGTATTTGTCAGACTACCTGTCCATAACGGCACTGCATCAAAATCAGCCGGAGCAATTCTTCCTCCTCTTGAAATTCTGATTTCAAGCGTATTTGCCGCTGTAGCACTCGCTACTTTATATTTATAACGTAATCTATAGTTTTGTCTTAAATCTAATACTGGTGAAATTAACCAGTCGTCGTTATTTGTACCGTTATTAGGAGTAAAAGTAGCCGCTTCATTACCTTCAAAAGGAGTAGCCGTATCATCCATGTTCCATGTGTTAGTACCCAGAACACTTAATACAGACCAGCAAAGCTGTCTTGTCGAGTTGCTATTGAATCCTTCAGAATAAGGAACCGGTATTGGTTCGCAAGCAGTTGTAAACAGGAATGGTCCTACCCAACGGCTAACATCTAAAGGAGAAGTTGAACAAACCGCTCTTACATAATATTCGTATTGTGTAGCCGGGTTCAATGCTGGACCTGCTCCGCCTGTTCCATATCTATCACCATTTCCTAAATTCACAGCTCTAGGATCATTATATGCAGGAACACCCGCAGCTGGTCCTTGAACGACTACCTGCCAAGCAGAAGCCCCTCCTAACGCAGGTTGTGTCCAGAATAATTCTGCACTCGATGTAGTTTGTCCTCTAACTCCCTGGTTAGTAGGAATACCGCAGGATACCGCTGTTCTGAAAGTGTACGGACCTACCCATGCACTTGTTCTGTTTGGACCACAAATAGTTCTGAGATAGAATACATATGGAGTATCTGATGCCAATCCGGTTTGCGGATTAGGACGAACTGTAGTTTGTTGCCATAGAGGATTAGCTCCAACAGCAGCAGTATTACTAGGCGCAACAGCTATGTCTTGTCTATCCAAATAAATTTCCCACTCCGTAGTTGGTCCTGAAGGAAGTGAAGCCGGCGTCCAAGTCAGAGTAGCTCCACTAGCTGTAATTCCTGTTGCTCCCAAGTTGATTGGAGGAGGACATTTTGGGAATTCGCAATCTACCATTTCCGTATGCAGTGGCGCAGTACCTGGTGCTCCAGTACCTGCTGTTTTTTGATATAATAATTGTCCGAATGAGTTCTGGACAACAATTCCTACACTAGCCTGTGCTGTACCTCCAGACACCCATACCAGTTCAAACGGAATACCGTTACATAACGGAACCGGAACCACTAAAGAAGTACCCGATGTAAATTGTGGCCCTAATACCTTAACAGTAATACCGTTTTGTCGCACATGCATCACGGCTCCTTGCCATCCGTTAGTACCGGTTAGCCTGAAATTATGGATACATTGCGCATTTGGCAAAGTAGGGTCACATATTGGTGTAAAGAATTCGAACGGACCTGCCCATGGGCTATAAGTCGTGCCACCTGCCACACACAGTGCTCTTACCCAATATTGGTAAGCAGTAGAACCAACTATTGGAGCTCCTGCAAGAGTAGTAGAAAAATCTCTATTAGTTGTTACTTGCGCACCATGCACACCAAACCCAGGAATTGAAGCTCCTGCTGGCTGAATAGCAACCTCCCAAGTATCATAAGCAGGGTCAGGGTTATTCCATGCTAATGTTACTTGAGATTGTGTAATTGTTGGCGCACTTAAGTTAGTAGGTGCCGGACAAGTTACATATTGCAACTCTAAATAGTATCCTACCGTTTGTGTAGCACTTGTAGAAGAAATAACAACAATATAGGTCTGTCCTGCCACAACGTTTATCGCAGGAATTATTCTTGTACCGCTACCGGTGTTTGCCACACCCGCAATACAGCTTACTCCTACGTTAGCACAACTGTTGTATACAAATACACCGGAATTTGGTCCGGTTGGTGTCATTATAACTCGGATATCTCCGGTTGTTGGGGCCACGAAAGAATAAAACACTTCGTTACCCGTCATATAGTTTGTAGTCGCTGGAACGGCTCCACAGCCGGTACCTTGAGCTACGTCAGTCCTGTCATTTGAGTTGGACGTATTATTATTGGTAGAATACGGTATACCCGGCATCACGATAGGATCCGTACACGTTTCTCCCAAAGCAGCCGTCGTAAAGAAATAAGGTGCTGTCCAGTCACTCTTATTACTAGCAGAACAAACTGCTCTTATATAATATTTGTAATTAGTGTCTGGGGTTAATCCATTAATTGTATAGGTCAAACCTGTTACATTAATAATTGTACCTTGTTCCATTGTTTGGTCATCACGAACAACAATTAATTCGAAGTCATTAGCACCTCCTGTAGGAACATTCCAGGTAAGTATTGCATTGGTCATATTAATGGTAGGTGCCTGCATGTTTATAGGCATCTCACATTTTTTAGAAACACGCACATCATCAACATACCAACGGTCACCACCTAAGGCAGCTGTTGGCTGTGTAAAGACACGAACAAAAGCAATATAAACCTGTTCACCAGCATTATAGCCCAATGCTTTCAGGTTAACTGTTTTTTCGTCCCAGCGTGGCGTGGTACCATCAACTTGGTAAATCCCATCAGGGTTTAATTCCGGCTCGGTCCAGTCTTCAGCTAAAGTATAAGCAGCCAAATTTCCTTGACTACCATCCCTTGAAACGCGAACCTCATAGATGGTTCCCTGATCCTGATTCAGGAAGGCTCTGGTTAAAAATTGGAGCTGGGCATTTTCAGGAAGGGTGATCCGAGTAGTGGTTAGCCAATCTCTCGAAGTGTTCCCTTGGCCGATTTGGTAATTCTGTATAAAAGCAGAATTAGGGGCTGAAGCTGAAAAGTTTGGCTGTGTATTGACCAGCCAATACCTTGGATTAGCTCCACCTCCAACGTTAAATCGATCCCAGCCCGTTGGGAGTGCGGTTGACGTACCTCCATCAAAATTCTCTGTCAGGCCTTGCCCATAGGCGACAAGAGAGATGAAAAAGGTAAGAAGTAATAACGTAATTTTTTTCATAAAATGAAAAGTTTAGGTTGTTTAATATATTTTGATAAAAATTTAAGAACTCCAAATTTAACTATTTTTAAGAATATCGTAACAAAAAAATGACATTTAACTAAATTGTTTTGTGAATATCCATAGTTTTTGGGTCTATAGCTTGTTTTACACGGAACATTTATTCTTTTTTTAAAGTAATTTTTATTGATTTTTTTGAATTTTCCACCAAAAAACCCTGTGTTTTACAAAAAACATTGCGTTTTAACATTTTTTGTGAAACATCATGCAATAAATCGTATTTTGCATTAAAATTCATGCAAAAAGACGATATAAAGTGTCATAGGGAATCCTAAACCAGCCTTTAGTTCTAAAAAGCATTTAAGTTTTATAAAGAAAAAGGCTCCTTCTTATATAAATATGTTTACTTCTTTTATTAGCCATTTAAAATAATTTAATTATGAAAAAAACATTACTTTTTTTGATTTTAGTTTTATGTAGTATTAATTCGGATGCACAATGCTGGAAATCCGTTAGTTTTTGTACAGGCATAAAAACAGATGGCACTCTATGGAAATGGGGACCAAATCATGCTGGCCAAATTGGGAATGGCACTTATGTTTCAACAAATTTACCCGTAAAAATTGGCACGGATACTAATTGGAAAGTAGCAAGTTGTACAGATTATTTTACGGCTGCTATAAAAACAGATGGAACTTTATGGACTTGGGGAGAAAACTCTGAAGCTCAATTAGGATTGGGTGATTCGATGATCATAAGAACCATACCTACGCAAGTCGGTACCGGAACCAATTGGAAAGCAGTATCTGCTGGTCAAGATCATTGTTTAGCCATAAAAACTGACGGCACCTTATGGATGTGGGGATTAACCGGAACAACAGGTGGATTAATATTATCACCAGTTCAAGTTGGAACAGATGCGGACTGGGAACAAATATCTGCAGGCTTAAGCTATTCGCTTGCAATAAAATCAAATGGAACATTATGGTCTTGGGGGAGAAATCAGGAAAAATTATTTTTAGGATTGGGCAGTTCAGCCCCAGATGTAGTAAGCAGCCCTACACAAATAGGAAGTGACACAAACTGGATTGCAATTGCAACTGGAAACACCAATCCAACTGATGGAAACGTAAATTTTGCATTAAAATCTAACGGTACATTATGGGGCTGGGGTAAAAATGCAACCCATAGCCCTTTAGGAGACGGGACAGCAACTCCAAGATATATACCGGTTCAGATTGGCTCTGATAATGATTGGGCAATAATATCGTTGCAATCTGGGATTAAAAATAACGGAACTCTTTGGGCTTGGGGGAAAGGTCACATAATAGGCATTGGAAATACATCCGCAGTCATAACTCCCATACAGATCGGAACTGATACGGATTGGAAAGCTATAAACAATAATCTAATCAATTTTCTAAAAATAAAAGGAGATGGAATATTATGGAATAGCGGAATGAATAATGACGGAGAGTTAGGATCAGGCAGTGCTTCTCCTACACTTTCACTTGTTTCAATACAAGTTCTGACAACAAATTGCCCTCCTCCAATAATCGCCAACGATGATTCAGGAACCGCTTTAAATGGTCTTGCAAGCACTTCTATTGCGAATGTTCTGGCAAATGACACTTTTAACGAAAATCCTGCTACATTTTCAAATGTTACATTATCCTTTATAAGTTCCACTCATAACGGTATCACTTTAAACACCTCAACAGGTGCGGTAAATGTTTCAGCGACAGTACCTGTTGGGACGTATACATTAAATTATCAAATCTGCCAAACTACCAATCTTTCCAATTGTGATAATGCAACAGTTACCATAACAGTAAACCCACAAACTATTGATGCCGTAAATGATAATTTTTCTGGTACACCAATCGATTACCTGACAGGAGGTATCACACCATCACTGTTAACTAATGATACAGTAAATGGTTTAGCAGCAAATCCTGAAGATGTAATCCTGACCCTCACGAATAATGGCGGTATTGCTGGAGCAAGTATAAATGCAAACGGAGAGATCGATGTTCCGGTTGGAACACTTATAAATACTTATACGTTACAGTACAGCATCTGTCTTGTTTCCAATCCTTCTATATGCGATACCGCTTCGGTAATTATTACAGTAGCAGACCGTGTCATTACAACACCGGAAATCGCTTTTGCTATCCGGGCCAATAGTACAGTCTTTGAATCACAACTTCAGAGTACCGGAAAAATAATTATTTGCGGGCCATTTACCAAATACAATAATGTAGACGCCAAGCACTTGATGCGCCTAAATACTGATCTTACACACGATACCACATTTCCCGCTTTGGGAAGTTTCCCTCATCCGCCTGAAGATTTTAAGGTACTTCCAAACGACAAGATTATTGTAGTAGGAACATTTACATCGATCAACGGAACACCTACCGCGAGAGGAATTGCCAGATTAAATGCTGATGGAACGGTTGATACCAGTTTTAATGTAGGTGGAACCGGCATCGATATCATTGGCCGTATTATATCTTGTGCCGTCCAAAGCGATGGAAAAATATTGTTGGGAGGAGGCTATATCCACTCTTATAATGGTGTTCCAACACGAAATATGATACGCCTTAATAGCGATGGAACTTTGGATACTTCTTTTGTCTATCCTTATACTTATGCACCAAGCACATTTAGTTCCATATATAAGATTGTTGTACAACCTGATGGAAAAATTTTAGTTTCCGGAAATCAAAGCGGAGCTGCTGATACTTTAGGCAATTATATTGGACAGCCCCATATATTTAGATTAAATGCTAATGGTTCCCTCGATTCGACTTTTACAACTGCATTTCTTAATGCTACAGATAGGAATGTCGACTTCTGCTCTACTTGTATAGCTCCGGTACAAAACATGGTTTTGCAACCCGATGGAAAAATAATTATTGTTGGATCATTTGTTAGCTTTAACTATATTAGAAGAAGAGACAATATTGTCAGATTAAATAGCAACGGAACATTGGACAATACTTTTCTGGCTAACAATTCTCATGTAACAAGCAATAGAGCCATTAAAGATGCTGTTATTGAACCAAGCGGCAAAATAATCATAGGTGGCGAGTTTACAACCTTTAATGGATTAACTACTAACAAATTAGCCAGATTAAATACCGATGGAACCGTTGATATTACTTTTAGCCCCGGTGGTGGCCCTACCTATTATGATAATTATCCGGGAACTGTCTTTGATCTGAATCGCCAAGCTGACGGAAAAGTAATCGTATCTGGAGGATTTAGCCATTACAATGCCATTTCTGCGACCAACATTACCAGAATAACACCTGAAATTCAGGGCGGACAAGCAAGAGGAAATGGTATACAATTATGGAATACTGAAAAAGAAATGGAAAATAGTTTTCAGGCCACGGGCGAAATCAGCATCTATCCCAATCCCAGTAGCGGCATCTTTACATTCGATCTGACTCAAACCAAAGAAAAAATTGCGATGATCACGATATATAATGCATTATGTCAAAAAGTATATCAGAAAAACAGTGTTTCGGAAGCCGTAAACGAAATCGATTTGTCAAATCTACCAAGCGGATATTATTATGCACAAATAACAGGCGGCAATAGCAATGTCCAAAAAGTACTTATGAAAAAATAATCTTTTGGCACTCCTGTTATTAGCCAAACTGTTTTTATCTTTGCACTTATGTTAGAAAAGGAAACTATAAAGTTTGAAAAGACGGTAGTTGTAGGGATTATCACACAACACCAAAATGAAGAAAAACTCAACGAATATCTCGATGAGCTCGAATTCCTGACCTATACGGCTGGTGGGGAAGTTGTAAAACGCTTCTCACAGAAAATGGAGCGTCCTAATCCGAAGACCTTTTTAGGTACCGGAAAAATGGACGAAATCAACCACTACGTAAAAGAACACAGTATCAATACGGTTATTTTTGACGATGAACTTTCGCCTTCACAGCAAAAGAATATCACCAAAATACTAAATTGCAAAGTGCTGGACAGGACGAACCTCATCTTGGATATTTTTGCACAACGTGCTGAAACATCCTATGCCCGGACGCAGGTAGAATTGGCTCAATGCCAATACCTACTGCCTAGGCTATCCGGAATGTGGACTCACTTGGAACGCCAAAAAGGAGGTATTGGGATGCGTGGTCCCGGTGAAACGGAAATCGAAACGGACAGGCGTATTGTTCGTGACCGTATTGCCTTGCTAAAAGATAAGATCAAGGTCATCGACAAACAAATGTCTGTGCAACGAAGCAACCGAGGTGCTATGGTTCGCGTAGCTTTAGTAGGTTATACCAACGTGGGTAAATCAACATTGATGAACGTCATCAGCAAAAGTGAGGTTTTTGTCGAAAACAAACTGTTTGCTACATTAGACACTACTGTACGCAAGGTTGTTATCAAAAACCTGCCGTTTTTGTTATCCGATACCGTAGGATTCATTCGCAAATTACCAACCCAGCTTGTTGAATCGTTCAAAAGTACGTTGGATGAAGTGCGTGAAGCAGATCTGTTACTTCATGTTGTAGATATTTCACATCCGGATTTTGAAGATCATATCGAATCTGTCAATCAGATCCTGGCCGACATTAAAAGTGCTGACAAGCCAACCATTATGGTCTTTAATAAGATTGATTCATACAAACACCTGACTATAGATCAGGATGATCTGATTACGGAAAAGACAACCAAACACTATACATTGGAAGAGTGGAAAGACACCTGGATGTCGCGTATGGGAGAAAACAGAGCCCTGTTTATTTCCGCACTCAACAAGGAGAACTTCGAAGAGTTTCGCGAAAAAGTATATGAAGCCGTAAGAGAAATTCACATTACACGTTTTCCATACAATAAGTTCTTATATCCGGATTATAAGGAAGCTCCTGAAGATAAAAATGCCGACTAAGAATATTTTAATAAAAAAGCCTTCCTGTCCGGAAGGCTTTTTCTTTATATCTATATATTTTTAAAAACCATAGTTGGCTCCTACTCCAAATACCTGTCTGATTTGGAATCCTTTAAAGGCATTGTCGTCATAAATTGTCTGGAACGACAGGTTAGTAGAAAGATATTTATTGATTTTCATCACAATATTCAGCTGATAGTCTATATCCACGTTCTGTGTATCTTCGAGGTAATTTGAATACAGACTTAAGATATTTTCAAAAGTCACATTAGCCATAATATCTAGCTTATAGTAGGCCGAAGCATAAGCACCTAACTCATAGCGTAGCGATTTACCTTCTTTTACACCAAAATAAGCTTCATTTGGCAGCGTATAATTTTTATCTACAAAAGTGATTTTTGAAGTAGCAGGAGCAAAGTTAAGTTTCAAATTATCATCTCTTTTCCATAAGATACCTGGTCCGAAAGTAAGGTAAGCCGGAGAAAGGAAATTGGTAATTTCTTTCCTTATTTCCACTCCTTCAGCATCTTTCCCATACTCATAACCTTTGGTGAATTGTGTCCTAAAGTTTAGGAATGCTGAATAATACCAACGGCTCTCTGGATTGAATTTCTTACCTAGTAAAGAGTTTAATTCCAAACGGTCATCTGTTTTCTTTGCAAATGAACTCGTTCGTGTTTTAACGATACCGTAGGATGCGATAACTTTGTTATCCCATGTAATGTCGTTCTTCTTGTAATTGAAATCATAATTGACACCAATGGTTCCCGAGATGTTGTTCTCTCCACCTGCCAACCAGTTGTCAAAGGTAGATTGGTTAAAAAGAAGAGACGCATTTCCTTTGGTTTGCCATGTTTTAGTAGTATCTGCTGTTGCAGCTGATGGCTCTTGAGCTTTGGCCTTTGTCATTCCGAAAAAGCAAAGCAGTAGTAAGGTGAATTTTTTTATCATCTTTCCTGTTTTTTAACAAAGGTATTAAATACAGCTTTTTAACACAGAAAAAAGTACTAAAAAAGTTACTTTTTCTTATATAATGGCACTGCAGAACAAGCCTCACCATACATAATGCTTCGGGCAAAAGGATGTAATTTTTGTGCCGCCAGCAGATAGGCCCCTGTAGGCACGGGCTTTCGGGAACATCCTTTGATGATAACCGGCTTTCCTTCGTATTGTGTATAATCCAGAGTTGGAAGAATTTCTTCGTAAAGAGAATTTTCCAAGTCTTCCAGCCTGCCATTGGCTACTTTTTTAGCAAAAGGAGCCAAGTGTATGGTCACGAGAATAAAGGCCCAACCCGGTATGATAGCATCCGTACTGCAAAAAACGGCAACATACTTATCAGCATATTGCGACCAGTCATGTTGTTTCAGCTGTTCGCGAAAATCCTTTTCACGCAAAAGAAAACCTTCCAAAAGCCATTGTGAAATATCTAATTCCACGCGTTCTCCTTTTGGATAATAATCTTCCAGATCAAATACTTCTAGTGCGCTGTTCGCTACTTTATTTACAATTTCTTCCATAACTTTTTAGTGGAAAGTGGATAGTTTATAGTGGATAGTTTATAAATGACAAACCTCAACTATAAACTATCCACTATAAACGCTCAACCAATCTATAGCATTCCTAATTCTAGTTTAGCTTCTTCACTCATCAAATCTTTGCTCCAAGGCGGATCAAAGGTGATTTCGACTTCGGTAGCTTTTACGTTGTCAATTTTATTGATTTTTTCTTCCACTTCTTTTGGAAGACTCTCTGCTACAGGGCAGTTTGGTGAAGTCAAGGTCATTAATATCTTGACTTCATAATCGGTATTAACCATTACATCATAAATAAGCCCAAGCTCATAAATGTCTACCGGAATCTCCGGATCGTAAATGGTCTTCAATATTTTGACGATATCCTCGCCCAATTGATTAGTGTCTATTTCTTGTTCCATGTCTAAATAATTTTTGGTTACGAATACAACCGAAACGATTCGTAGTAATAAGCAGCCGGAAACGGCTTAAAATTCAGTAAGGATCTCGGCACATCCTTATTTATTAAGAAGCCGACTGAAACGCCAGCGCATACATTTTAATCTGCTTAATCATTGATACCAATCCGTTGGCTCGTGTCGGAGACAAATGTTCCTTTAATCCGATGTCATCAATAAATTTAGTATCTGCATCCAAAATATCAGAGGCTTTCTGACCTGAAAAAGTACGGATCAGAATGGCAATAATCCCTTTAGTCAGGATAGCATCGCTGTCTGCCGTAAAAACAATTTGTCCATCGCGCCGTTCGGCATGCAACCAGACTTTTGATTGGCATCCTTTGATAATATTCTCATCGGTTTTATACTGCTCATCAATCAATGGCAGCGTCTTACCCATATCAATTACATATTGGTATCTTTCATCCCAATTCTCATCATCAAACATGGAGAATTCGTCCTTAATTTCTTCTTGTATTTCTTGAATTGTCATCGTCTTATTCTTTGTTCAAATCAGAAGCCGAAATGATTTTTTCGACCAATTTTTCTATTTCTTTTGGCGGATTTCCATGATCAAATGAAGGGCTTTTGTATGTATCCTGCTTATAAATTACAGTTAAGCCAGCAATCATAGCACCATCATAAAACCGTTTTTCAGAAGGCGCTTTCAGATTTTGGATATTTCCCTTATCTATTTTGGCTAACAAATCCAGCATACTGTTCCAATCACTTCGTGAAAGTTTTTTTTCAATTGCCTCACCCTTCCTGCTTTTTATAGTAAAGATCGTATCCTGCTTCGCAATTATTTTACGATAGTTGCCACGGGTTGTAGCCTCATATTCAAAAGAAATGTTTTCACTCTCTTTTTGTAATTCTGAGCTATTACAGCCTTTTGCCAGAACCAGAACCATTACAAATACAGATAAAATTTTCATACTACTCTATTTTTAAGATAACATGGTTTTGGCTTTTTTGACAGCTTCTACTAAAGCATCAATTTCTTCTTTCGTATTGTAGAATGCAAAAGAAGCTCTTACTGTTCCCGGAATATTAAAAAAGCTCATGATGGGCTGGGCACAGTGATGGCCTGTCCTTACCGCAATTCCTAACTTATCTACAATGGCTCCGATATCATACGGGTGGATACCTTCAATATTAAATGAAATTACAGAAGTCTTGTTTTTAGAAGTTCCATAAATCTTCAATCCTTCAATTTCAAGCAAACGTTGGGTTCCGTATTCTAAAAGTTCGTGTTCATAGGCAGCAATCTTATCAAATCCTATTGAATTCAGATAATCGACTGCTGTTCCAAGCACAATTCCACCTTCAATATTAGGAGTTCCTGCTTCAAACTTATGAGGAAGTTCTGCATAAGTCGTCTTCTCAAATGTGACTTCCTTAATCATTTCGCCACCGCCCTGGTAAGGAGGCAATCTGTTGAGCCAAACTTCTTTTCCGTATAAAATCCCGCTGCCTGTTGGCCCGCAGATCTTATGTCCTGAAAAAACATAAAAATCACAATCCAACTCCTGAACGTCTGGTTTGATATGAGGTGTGGCCTGCGCTCCGTCAATTAAGACAGCAGCTCCTGCCTCATGCGCTTTTTTGATAATTTCCTTTATTGGATTAATCGTTCCCAAAGCGTTTGAAATATGGTTAACCGCAATAATTTTGGTTTTTTCAGAAAGCAGTCTTTCAAACTCTTCCAGTATTAATTCTCCCTGATTGTTCATCGGGATAACAGTCAGTTTTGCACCTGTACGTTCGCAAAGCATTTGCCAAGGCACTATATTCGAATGATGCTCTAAAGCTGAAACCATTACCTCATCGCCTGCTTTTAAAATAGAAGCAAATCCATTGGAAACCAAATTGATTCCATGAGTAGTTCCTGAAGTAAAAATCACTTCATGATTGTGCTTAGCGTTAATATGATGCTGTATTTTGCCACGGGAAATCTCATACGCATCGGTCGCCAATTGGCTTAGCTTATGCACACCACGATGAATATTCGCATTGATTTCTTCGTAATAGGCCGAGATGGCATCAATAACCACTTTAGGTTTTTGTGAGGTAGCCGCATTATCAAAATAAACCAACGGCTTACCGTTCACTTTCTGGGAAAGTATTGGAAATTGGGCTCGAATGGATTGAATATCTAACATTTTATATCTGGAAATAGATGCAAATTTACGGTATGTTTATTTAATACAGTTAAGAATTAAGATAGAATTAAAATTTAGTTAAGTCCGGACAAAACAGACTCGAAAATTCATTCAGAAAACCATAGAATAGTAAGATAATCATGTCGCAGACAGGAAAAACCTATCTGAAAACTGCCAAAATATCACCTTACAGCAATTTAAGGAAACTTTTAAGATTTTTTACTTTCAAGGCTTCAAAAATAGTTATAGTTTTGCCATTATTTAGATTTATTTAAAATAACAAACTCAACCACAATGAAAAAAATAAGCGTTCTTGTCCTTGCAATTGTTTCATTAGCAGTCTTTTCATGTAAAAAAGAAGAAGCTAAGAAAGAAGAAACTCCGGTTGAAAAAACCGAAGGTCTAAAAATTGTTTCACTAAACGGAGCCGTAACAGAAATTGTTGCTGCTTTAGGTCATGAAAAAGAAATAGTAGGTGTTGATGTAACTTCAACTTATCCTGAAACGGTTAAAGCAACTGCCAAAGACTTAGGTCACGTTCGTTCTATTACTATCGAATCAATTGTTGCTTTAAAACCAACAGTAATCATAGGAACTGATAAAGACATGAGCCCTGAACTAGCTGAAAAAATCAAAGCTGCAGGAATCGAAGCACATATCCTAACACAAGAATTTTCTCCGGAAGGAACAAAAAAATTAATCGCTGATGTTGCCACTATTTTAAAAAATACAGACTTCAAAGCGTTGACAGACAAAATTGATGCTGATTTGGCAAAAGTACAGCCAATCGCTAAAGCTCCAAAAGTATTATTTATTTACGCAAGAGGTGCTGGAACATTGATGGTTGCTGGGAAAAACACTCCTATTGAAAAAACAATTGCTTTGGCTGGCGGACAAAATGCTATCACAGAATTTGACGATTTCAAACCTTTAACTCCTGAATCTTTAATTAAAGGAAATCCAGATGTAATCTTGTTGTTCACGACAGGTTTAGAAAGTCTTGGTGGTGTTGACGGATTGCTTAAAATTCAAGGTATTGAAAAAACAAATGCCGGAAAAAATAAAAAAATCATTGCTTTAGACGGAGCTTTGATTTCAGGTTTCGGGCCTCGCGTTGGTGAAGGTGCTGCAACATTAAATGCAGAATTGATTAAAGCTACTAAATAAAAACTAAAAGCCTTTAGCCCCGAACGCATAGCGTTTAGGAAATAAAATGCCACTGATCCCTTACGGGAAGAAATAATTATAATGCAAAATAAGTTACCGTTATATCTATTTTTAAGTCTGCTGTTGTTACTGATTTTGGCAACAGCAGCCTTATATATGGGAGTTTACGAATTCGAAAAGCATTCGTTCTTTGAGATTTTTAAGGGCCTTATCAACAATGACAGTTCTATTTCTGAAAGCGACAAATTTGTCCTGATGGATTTAAGACTGCCGCGAATTGTAATGGCAATCCTGATTGGAAGCGCATTGTCGGTTTCAGGAACCTGTCTTCAAGGTATGTTCAAAAACCCATTGGCATCACCCGATTTGATTGGAATTACTTCCGGAGCAATACTTCTTGGAGCGATTTCTATTGTTCTCGGAAGCCACATCAAGCCTTACATTCCTGAAGTGTTTCACTTCTCAATGTTGAGTATAGCCGCATTTTTGGGTGCCTTGCTAACCATGACAATCGTTTACAGGATTTCAACCTCAAACGGAAAAACAAATGTGGTTGTAATGCTGCTTTCCGGAGTTGCTGTAACTGCTATGGCCTTTTCCACCACAGGTTTCTTGATTTACCTTTCGAAAGAAGAAGAACTAAGAGACTTGACATTTTGGAATTTGGGAAGCTTGGGTGGTGCAACCTGGACAAAAAATGCGATTCTGGCTGTCGTGATTATTGTGGCTTTCTCTTTCCTGATTACCAAAGGAAAAGCACTAAACGCAATGATGCTTGGCGAAAGAGACGCACAACATTTGGGAATTCCTGTTGAAAAAATCAAAAAGAGAATCATTGTTCTGACCGCTTTACTGGTTGGAACCTGTGTTGCTTTTTCAGGAAACATCGGCTTTGTTGGTCTGATTGTTCCTTATATTTTAAGATTAATTTTTAAATCGAATTATCATATTATCCTGCCGATGTCGGCTGTTTTTGGAAGCATATTATTGCTTACCGCTGACACGATAAGCAGAACCATAGCTGCACCGTCAGAAATTCCAATCGGAATCCTAACCGCATTTATGGGAGCGCCAATTTTTATCGCTATTTTAATTCGCAGCAAAAAATCGATGTAATATGTTAGAGGCTTGTAAGATATCATATGCACATAAAAAGTTTTCCATTCTGGAAAACATCGATGTTTCTGTAAATTATGGTGAGTTACTTGTCATTGTCGGGCCAAACGGTGCAGGAAAATCAACACTGTTGAGTATGTTGGCCAATGAAATGAAGCCAGGTGATGAGCCAATCCTGTTCAAGAAAAAAACATTCGAAGAATGGGACCAGAAAGAACTTCCGCTCCATAAGGCAAAATTTTCGCAACAGAACAGCAATGACATTCCGTTAACCGTAACCGATGTCGTAATGATGGGCCGTTATCCGTATTTTAACTCCGTACCTCATCAAACCGATTTGGATGCCGTAATGAAATCGATGGAAGAAACCGATGTTCTTTCTATGAAAGACAGAGATTATAATACACTTTCCGGAGGTGAAAGACAGCGCGTTCATTTGGCGAGAGTACTTGCTCAACTGGAAAACAATATCGCTCACAAACTTGTCTTTCTGGACGAACCTTTAAACAATCTTGATGTGCTACACCAGCATAGAATATTGCACACTATCAAAAACTTTACTGAGCTTGGCAATACGGCTATTGTTGTGTTACACGACTTGAATCTGGCGGCACAATTTGCAGACCAGGTACTCTTATTGAAAAAAGGAAAAATCGTGAGCCACGACAAACCTGAAAAAGTTTTTACAAAAGAAATCATAAGCAAGGTGTATAATTTTCCTTGCACAATTTGCCTTAATCCGGTAAATCAGAACCCTTTAATAATTTTTGGAACATAATAGTTACACAGATGGATACATTAACAAACAACCTGAAGTCGCAATGGGATAAGCTAAAAGCTGAAAACCCAAATTTAAGAATCCGCAATGCTGCTGAAAAACTAGGAGTAAGTGAAGCAGAATTGCTGGCTACACAAGTAGGAGAAACCGTTACAAGGCTTCGTCCTGAATTTGCCGCTATACTGACAGATGTTGAACAACTAGGAAAAGTAATGGCTTTGACACGCAACGAAGAGTGCGTTCATGAAAGAAAAGGAATTTATCTTAACCCTGATTTCAGCTCTCCTCACGCAGGACTGTTTGTTGGTGAAGATATCGATTTGCGTATCTTTTTAGGACACTGGGCTAAAGCTTTTGCTGTTGAAGAGAAATCAGAGCACGGCGACAGAAAAAGCCTTCAGTTCTTTGGAAAAGATGGCTTGGCTATACACAAGATTTATTTGACAAAAGACAGTAACGAAGCTGCTTTTGACGAATTGGTTGCTAAATACAAGTCTGACGACCAGGCAGCAACAGAATCTGCAATCGAAGTACCTTTAAACATCGATGAGAAAGCAGATGCTGATATTGATGTAGCCGGTTTCCAAACTGCTTGGGAAAACCTGAAAGACACACACGAATTTTTTGGTATGCTTCGCAAATTTGGAGTAACAAGAACACAGGCATTGCGTTTGGCTCCAAATGAAAACTTTGCTAAAAAAGTAGAAAAGGATGTAATCGTAAAAATGCTTGAAGGAGCTGCTGAAAGCAAACTTCCTATCATGGTATTTACTGGAAACAGAGGAAACATTCAAATTCACACTGGCTTAGTAAGAAAAACAATGTGGCATGGTGACTGGTTTAATGTAATGGACCCTGATTTCAACATGCACTTGGATATGTCTAAAATTGCTCAGACATGGATTGTAAGAAAACCGACAGAAGATGGAGAAGTTACCGCTATTGAAGTGTTCAACGAAATGGGTGATATCATTGTTCAGTTCTTCGGAAAAAGAAAACCAGGTATTCCTGAATTAAAAGAATGGAAAGACTTGGTAGCCACTTTGTAGGTACTTAGTTTAATATATTTTTTATCCGGCCTGTCATCCTAAACAGATGGCAGGTTTTTTTATGGGATAAAACAGCCTTTTTATTTGTTATAACAAACGAAAAAGCCATGAATGAGCATTTGTGTCATTCATGGCTTTTTATGGCTTAAAAACAAAAAACCGAGCTAATGGCTCGGTTTTTATAAATTATTGTAGCAGTTTATATTCAAATGTTGGGAAGCCTCTTACTCCAGCATCATTTGTCATTGCAAGGAATTTAATTTTATAGTAGTTTCCAGCAACATCTTTTATTACATAAAAACGATCTGTTCTTATGCTTGGCAATGAAGTTGGTCCACCACCGCTTCTCCAGTTAGAACCAATAATTCTTTGATCAGTTGCAGAAATAGTAAAATTAGTTTCTACAATGTTTGATAATGTAAAGTTTTCATAAGTTACTCCATCAGCGTTTAAAACTTGATACGCTTTAGTTCCACCTTTCATGTTTGTAACAATAAAATCTGAATAACCATAAGTTACTTCTCCACCACCCATATTCAAGTAGTTAGTGAAAGTAGTGAAATTCAAATCCCATTTCGCTTTCATAGGTTCAGCACTTACTGTATTTCCTGAGATCAAACTGAAAAATGTAAAGTTATAATCTGCATTTTTAGCAATCGTTTTTTCTTGGAAAGTTGCAGAAGTTAAGTCCGCATACTGAATCTTATATCCGTTACCGCTTCTTAAAATTCTAACTTTTTTCCATCCTCTTGCATCGCCATCTGTGCTTACAGAACCAACGCTTGGCACTACTGTTGAAACAGCGAAACCAAGATTTACAAGATATACTTTGTTTTGAGATTCTGTAGCAGAAATTTCCGCAATTGCAGTACCAATTCCTGAACCGTTTCCAGCCAAAATCCCTGTTGGATTATCAACATATCCGTTAGACGCCAATGTTGTTCCACCGCCAACAGCAACATCTGTATCTGCAGTTTGTGGCAATGTAATATCTGATGTTTCTAATTTTTTTACAGCCATTTTTAGAGATCCGTTGATAACTACTCTAAAATCTGAGCCTGAAGAAAAACCTAGATCCCAAGAAGCTCTATTTGCTGATACAGAAGTACCTGTGCTCAAATCTACAAATACTTGATTTGGTTGGTTAGGACCACCTACATTTGGTTGTAAAACTTCTCCTACTGATGGAACTTCTGTTTTAGGAGAATCATCATCGCTTGAGCATGAAGCCATGGCTAAAGCTGCGATAGAAAGAAATAAAAATGTTTTTTTCATTGTATTATGATTTTATATTAAAAATTAAGATTATACGTTAATTTGGCAAAATAAGATCTTCCATAAGCCAGCATTACACTCGATGTCACCGCATGTCCTGCCCCTTCGTTGGTTCTACTCTGGTTGACATTGGTAACATCCAGTATGTTTCTGGCACCAAGTGTCAAATCAAACTTATTTTTGAAAAAAGATTTTCTTATAGAAGCATCAAGCCAATTGCTTGCTTCGATATCAGAAATCACATAACTTGAGGTACTTTCAACAAATTGCTGTGTTTTTCCATTATACTTATAATAAGCAGAGAATGTTGTCGCCCACTTAGGAACCGTATAGGAAGCACTTGCATTTAGGTTAAAAGAATAAAGATATTTGTCATCCGATGTAAAAATCTGGTTTTTGATTACCTGTGAGATTCCAACAATTGAAGCACCAAAATTCAAAACCAAATTCTCGCTTTTCAATTGATGATTTGTAGATGCATTCCACATCTTATACTTACTGATATTGATGTATTCATATTCAGGAATACCGCTTCCTTCATTGAATCTCACAAAAGCCATATCTATCCTGTCATCTACATCTAAGAAACTTGCTGTTAGCATATTTGAAAGTCTGAAATCAGAATCCAGATAGGATGTCTTTTTAAGACTTACTTCATAAGAAGTACTGGTTTCTGGTTTCAGGTTTTCATTTCCGGTAAAATGGTGTCCGTCAAAAATCTGTTTAGAGTATAACTCTTCAAAAGTTGGTGTTCTAAACGATTTTCCAAGTGATCCTCGAAGCTCAATCCCCTTATCAAATAAGTATCTCAAACCCAGAGAAGAAGCATATTGATCTTCAAATCGGGATTGTGCAGAAAATCGCAATCCTGGTCGGATTGAAAATTTATCAGTAGCCTTAATTTCTGAAGACACAAAAAAGTCATAATTCTCAAGTCGCTTTCTTACAGGAGTGAGCTTATTGTTTTCTTCTTGTACTAAAGAAAAGCCCTGATTGTTTACCAATTCATAACCTATCTGCAAATCGACTTTGTCATTGGTAAAAAAATTACTCAAAGTTCCAGTCGAATAGAGCACTTCCATTGACTGATCTTTAACCTTAACGTTGTTCAATTCACTTTCTGAAAGAATAAGAGTTCTAAAATCTTCAACCTTTCTGGCTTGTTTTTGATGAGAGACCGAAACATTATAGTTCAACTTCGAAAACAATTTACCAACACCATTTAAATGGTGGTAATATCTATCTGTAAAATAACGCTTATCATCAGAATAACGATAGGATCCAATTTGTGTATTAAAACCTGATTGGACAACACTATTGAAAAATTCTACTTTTTCATCTAAGTATTCAAATTTGTAAAAGATTCTAAAATCATCTTTTGCATAGCTTATCAATGCATTAGAATTTATTTGCTCTTTTGGAAGCCAATTGTAGCCTCTTAACCCATCATTTTCAATATGATTTGGACCTTGTTTTTCACCTAAATATCCTTGAAAATCATTTCTGTTTCCTCCCAAAGAAACAAACCAATTATCAGAAAGCTTATGTGAAACTTTTAAAGATTGTATGTGCCTTCCTTTGTCAAATAAGGCAAACTCATTATTTACCGTTTCTTCTTGGGCCGTTGCAAAAATAGACCATTTGTGATTTGAATTCTTTTTCGTTATTATGTTCAGAATTCCACTTACTGCATTTGCCCCGTGGGTAACTCCCATAGAACCTTCAATGATTTCTATCTGTTCTACATCGTTCAGGTTTATCTGAGACAAATCGATATTATTCCCTAAACCTGCTTCATTCACTAACGGAACATTGTCCACTAAAATTTTGAAATATTGGGCATCTAAACCAAATAGGGAAACCGTTGATCGTCCATCACTTCCACTAGGTCTAACTGTGATGTTTAGATATTGATTGAGAACATCTCCCAAATTATTCGCCGCTAGGTTTTGAATATCTTGGTTTGTAATTACTCTAACATTAAAAACCGACTTGTTTATTGATTGCGGCTCAAACTGACCCGTAACAACTACTTCTTCAAGTTGACTGGTTCTTGTAGTATCTTGAAGTTTTTCTTGTGAAAAAGCACTAAAAGAAAGAAAAAGGGATAAGGAAATATAAGCCTTAGTATAAATCTGCATTGCAATTCATCTTTAGATTAATTCTAAATTGCAAATCTAGGGAGGCTATCTGGTTTATGCAAATTATTTTTACTAATTCTAAATAAAAATGTCGGCCCTTTAATTTGAATGCATTCTCATAATGTTTTTCTTCTTAAATTTACCAAAATCAAGAACTTTCATGAAGAAAAAACTTAAAATAGCTGGTATTCTTTTGGCCATAATAATTGTGTATTTGGGATTCACGAATTATCCCAAGCTGGATCTCATCTCTGGATTTTCGGCAAAAAGCATAGCTTCAGGTTATTTTATAGGCCATCGTTCCCAACAAATGATCGAATCTGGCGACAATGATATTAAACTTATTAAGCTGGCTAGCAATACGATTCACGAAAAAGAGAACTATGCCACTTCTTCTGTTTACGGTTTAAAAGAACGCAAAGCGATTTATCGTGAAGGTCTGGGTGTAACATTAATTGATGATAGTTTTGACTTTTCAAAACCTTATCTGATCCCAAAAAGAATCAAAGTCAGCAGTAATCTTCCGTATCCATATGGAAATAACGAGCCTGCCGACACCACTTTTGCTATTATTGACTATACCAAACTAAACAATGCGATAGAAAATGCTTTTGACAAAAAGGGCGAAAAGAACAAAAGGACACGTTCACTACTTATTATATATAAAGACAAGATTGTTGGTGAAAAATACGATTCAGGTTTTGACAAGAATTCAAGGATTTTAGGCTGGTCGATGACCAAGAGCCTAACAGCCACGTACTTTGGTATACTACAGAAGCAAGGAAAAATAGACATCAACAAGCCGGCGCCTATTGCCGAATGGAAAAATGACAAGCGTTCTGAAATTACCATAAATGACCTGCTTCACATGAACTCAGGTTTGGAATGGGAAGAGAAATACGACAAGATTTGCGATGCTACACTTATGCTTTTCCAGGCAGAAGATATGGCAGAAGCCCAGAGAAAAAAGCCATTAATAGGCAAACCTAATGAAAGCTGGAATTATTCTTCCGGAACAACCAATCTATTGTCCGGGATTTTAAGAAGTCAGTTCAAGACACAGCAGGAATATCTGGATTTCTGGTATTCTTCACTAATCGACAAAATTGGAATGGATTCGATGCTGGTAGAAACCGATATGGCAGGGAATTATGTAGGTTCTTCCTATGCTTGGGCCAATACACGGGATTGGGGCAAATTTGGCCTGTTATATCTCCATAAAGGCAATTGGAATGGTGAACAGCTTTTTGATGAAAGCTGGGCTAACTATGTAGCTACTCCAACCCAAACTTCAAATGGTCGTTATGGCGGACATTTCTGGCTCAATGCAGGTGGCAAATATCCTGATGCTCCAAAAGACCTGTATTATGCTAGCGGCTTTCAGGGACAGAAAATCTTCATCATTCCATCAAAAAATTTGGTTATCGTCCGCTTTGGACTGACAGACGATGACGCTTTTGGCTTTAATAAATTACTAAAAGAAATTCTGGAGAGCTTCAAAAAATGATTTTTTTTGTATGAAAATTTTGCTTAAAACTTCTATCTTCGTAAAAAAACATAACAGATGAAAAAAATTGTTCTAGCATTAGCATTCGTTTCAGCGTTGTTCGTCACTTCGTGCAGTAGCGATGATAGCAATAGCGTATCTTACGGTGAGTCAACAGGAAATTACTGGCCAATGGCAATAAACAATACCTGGATTTTTGGTTCCGACAGCGGAAACTCAGAATTAAAGATAATTGGAAGCACTGTAATCAATGGCACAACGTATTATGAAATTTCCGATCAAGCAGATAATGTTTTGGGTATTCAGAATTGGGTAGCAAAAAAAGGAGCTACTTATTTACAAAAAATAGCCGACTCTTCTATTAATCAAGAAGGTATTACAATGAACATGCAAGGATATGAAATTCCCATTTTCAAAGACGATCTGGAAGCCAATAGTTCCTGGAATGGAAATTTATCATCCAAAATCACCTATTCCTTTAGCGGACAAAACACATCAACCACCGCTAAAATTAAATACACCGGCACTATAGTAGAAAAAAATTCAACTGTTGTACTGAATGGTATTACTTATCCTAATGTCATAAAGACAAGAACAAAGGTGGAGATGAAAATTCTCGAACAAACTGTCATTATCGATTTGCAATACTGGTTTGCTAAAGAGGTCGGGCCAATATGGGAAAAGACATCTTATGATGGCTCAATACAAGAAAGAGCATTAATAAATCACATTTTACACTAAACAAAAAAGGCTTCAAAATAATTTGAAGCCTTTTTTGTTTCCTGATATAATATATCCGTATTATAAGTCAAAACCCATGTTTACGCCTAATTTCGTTGCAATAATCTTAGTGACTCTGGCTTTCATTGCCGGAATCTTGATACTTTCGATTACTTCATTAGAAAAGGCATACATCAGCAAGGCTTTTGCCTCTTTTTGAGGAATACCTCTGGATTGCATATAGAACATTGCTTTTTCATCAAGCTGGCCTATCGTACAACCGTGGGAGCATTTTACATCATCTGCAAAAATTTCCAACTGCGGCTTTGCATTGATAGAAGCTCTATCGCTTAAAAGGATGTTGTTATTTTGTTGGAAAGCATCTGTTTTCTGAGCTTCCTTCTCTACATAAATCTTTCCGTTGAATACTCCCGTAGACTTATCATCAAAAATTCCTTTGTAATTCTGATGGCTTTCACAATTTGGAGTTGCATGATGCACCAAAGTATAATGGTCAACGTGCTGCTTTCCTTCAATAATTGTAATTCCTTTCAGCGTAGAATCGATATGCTCGCCCTGATGGAAGAAATTCAGGTTGTTCCTTGTCAGATTACCTCCAAAAGAAAAAGTATGCACAGAAGCGTTGCTTTGATCTTTCTGGGCGATATAAGTATTGTCAATCAAAGATGCCTCAAGATTGTCGTTCTGAATCTTGTAATAATCTACAATCGCTCTTTTTTGAGCAAAGATTTCGGTAACGGAATTTGTCAGTACCGGATTTTCATTCAAACTCTGGTGTCTTTCGATAATCTGCACATGTGCATTTTCACCAACGATAATAAGATTTCTCGGTTGAATAAGTAATGCGGCTTCCGTACCTGTAGAAAAATTGATAATTTCTATCGGCTTTTCTACCACCTTGCTTCTCGGAATATTAATATAAGCTCCTTCGTAAGCAAAGGCAGTATTTAAAGAAGTCAGGCTTTCATCTTTACTGGCAATCTTGTTGAAATATTCATCGATTACCATTTTGTATTTTGGTTTATTCAGTGCTGAAGACATCAGGCAGACATCCAAACCGTCATGCGTTGTAGAAGAAAGAAATGAGCTGAAAACACCATCTACAAAAACAACTTTATAGGTGTCTATTTCATGAAGGAAAAATTTCTTTACTTCCGAAAACTCAACTGTATTTTCCTTTTTAGGAAAAACGCTGAAGTCATTTTTCAAAATCGAACTCAGCGAAGTATATTTCCAGGCTTCCTCTTTTTTAGTAGGAAAGCCTTTGTCTTCAAAATTTTTAAAAGCTTCTGTGCGAACATCGTGCAATGCTGAATCAACATCTACACGTTCTTCAAAAGCCATAAAAGATGATATTAGTTTTTCTTTTAATTCCATTTTGTTAGTCTTAAAGTTGAAAGTCTTAAAGTCAAAAGACTTTTGCAGTCAACTATTTTTTGCCATAAATCTAAAATCACAAATCAAAGATTTCTGACTTTACATCTTTCAACAAATTAATTCTCAGCCTTGATCCAGTCGTAACCTTTTTCTTCCAGTTCGTAAGCCAATTCTTTTCCTCCTGATTTTACAATTTTTCCATTGTATAAAACATGAACAAAATCCGGAACGATATAATCTAAAAGTCTTTGGTAGTGTGTGATTACAATAATTGCATTGTTTTCACTTTTCAGCTTATTAACACCATTTGCGACAATTCTCAACGCATCGATATCCAAACCTGAATCCGTTTCGTCAAGTATTGCCAATTTTGGCTCTAGCATTGCCATTTGGAATATTTCGTTTCTTTTTTTCTCACCACCAGAAAAACCTTCGTTAAGTGAACGTGACAAAAATTTTCTGTCGATTTCCAAAAGTTCTGACTTTTCACGAATCAATTTCAGCATTTCATTGGCTGGCATTTCCTCCTGCCCTTTTGCTTTTCGGGATTCATTAATAGCCGTTTTCATAAAGTTCGTTACAGAAACTCCTGGAATTTCTACAGGATACTGGAAAGAAAGAAACACACCTTTATGCGCTCTTTCTTCCGGTGCTAAATCAGACAAATCTTCTCCATCCAATTCAACTGAACCTTCAGTAACTTCATAATTTTCATTTCCTGCAATTACAGCAGAAAGTGTACTTTTTCCAGAACCGTTAGGCCCCATAATCGCATGAACTTCGCCGGCTTTTACTTCAAGATTGATGCCTTTTAGGATGTCTTTGTCCTCAATTCCAGCGTGTAAATTTTTTATACTTAACATTGTTGCTTTTGTGTTTTATAGAGTCTTGAAAGATTATCCAACCGAACCTTCAAGTGATATTTCTAATAATTTTTGTGCTTCAACTGCAAATTCCATAGGAAGTTTATTCAGTACTTCTTTACTGAAACCATTTACGATCAAAGCAATAGCTTTTTCTGTAGGAATTCCTCTTTGGTTGCAATAGAAAACCTGATCTTCACCAATCTTGCTGGTCGTTGCCTCATGTTCTATTTTGGCCGAAGGATTTTTAGATTCGATATACGGAAAAGTATGTGCTCCACAGTTATTCCCCATCAATAGCGAATCGCATTGTGAAAAGTTTCTTGCGTTATCTGCTCTTGAACTGATTTGAACCAATCCACGGTAGCTATTTTGTGATTTCCCTGCAGAGATTCCTTTGGAAATAATCGTTGATTTGGTGTTCTTTCCTAAATGGATCATTTTCGTTCCGGTATCAGCCTGCTGGAAATTATTGGTTACGGCAATCGAATAGAATTCTCCAACCGAATTATCTCCTTTTAGCACACATGATGGATATTTCCAAGTTACGGCAGAACCAGTTTCTACTTGTGTCCAGGAAATTTTTGCGTTTTTCTCGCACAAACCTCTTTTGGTCACGAAGTTGAAAACTCCACCCTTACCTTCTTTGTTACCCGGAAACCAGTTTTGAACTGTAGAATATTTGATTTCAGCATCATCCAAAGCAATCAATTCCACAACTGCAGCATGCAATTGGTTTTCATCACGCGATGGAGCGGTACATCCCTCTAAATAAGAAACATAACTTCCTTCATCTGCAATAACCAAAGTTCTTTCAAACTGTCCGGTTCCGGCTTGGTTGATACGGAAATAGGTTGAAAGTTCCATCGGACAACGAACGCCTTTTGGAATATAGCAGAACGATCCGTCTGAAAAAACAGCGGAGTTCAGTGCCGCATAGAAATTGTCTTTTTGCGGAACTACAGAACCGATATATTTTTGAACCAATTCAGGGTGTTCTTTGATAGCTTCTGAAATAGAACAGAAAATAATTCCTTTTTCAGCAAGTGTTTTCTTGAATGTTGTAGCTACAGAAACCGAGTCCATAACAATATCCACAGCAACTCCGGCAAGTACTTTTTGCTCATCAAGAGAAATCCCCAACTTTTTGAATGTTTCCAAAAGTTCCGGATCTACCTCATCAAGGCTTTCGTATTTTGCTTTTTTTAAGGGTGCTGAATAATAGGAGATATCCTGAAATTTAGGCTTTTCATAATGAACATTTGCCCATTCAGGTTCAATCATCTGTTCCCATGCTCTGAACGCTTCTACTCTCCAATTGGTCATCCATTCCGGCTCTTCTTTTTTCTTAGAAATAGCACGGACAATATCTTCGTTTAAGCCAACAGGAAAAGTATCGGACTCTATATCAGTATAAAACCCGTATTCGTATTCTTTATTCTCAAGCTCGATTTTTAAATCGTCTTCTGTGTATTTGCTCATTTTAGTTTTTTTTAACCCTTTCAGCGTTTCAAACGCTGAAAGGGTTGAATAGTTTTGTTATAAAGAAAAACTTTCTCCGCAACCGCAAGTTCGGGTAGCGTTCGGATTATTGAAAACAAATCCTTTTCCATTCAAGCCTCCGGAAAATTCAAGGATTGTACCTGCCAGATACAAAAATGATTTTTTCTCAACGGCAATTCTCACATTATTATCTTCAAAAACCTTGTCGTTTTCTCCCAGTTCTTTATCAAACTTTAACTCATATGACAAGCCGGAACATCCACCGCTTTTTACGCCCACACGAACGTAATCTTTGGTAGCATCAAAGCCGTCATCATTCATCATATCGATGATTCTTTTACTTGCTGTATCAGATACCTTTATCATAGTGATTTAAATTTAGTCTAATTAATTTGCAAAGATACGTCATATTTAGCTTTTTCCATAATCAGTAACATTTTTCTAACTATGTTTCTATAGAAAAAGTTTATTTCCGGCCTTTAAAAGCCAATCGATTTTAGTAATTTGCGAACAAAAAGCAGTTTTAACCCTTTATATCCTCATAAAATGAAATTATATCCGATCGAAGCAGGAAATTTTAAATTAGACGGCGGAGCCATGTTTGGTGTAGTTCCAAAGACCATCTGGAACAAAACCAATCCTGCTGATGATAATAACCTGATTGACATTGCTGCAAGATGCCTTTTAATTGAAGATGGAAACCGACTGATCTTGATCGATACCGGAATGGGCGACAAACAATCGGAAAAATTCTTCGGATACTATTCGCTTTGGGGCAACCATTCTATCGACAAATCTTTATCTCTTTATGGTTTTCACCGTGACGACATTACTGATGTTTTTATGACCCACCTGCATTTTGACCATTGTGGAGGAAGTGTCCAATGGAATAAAGACAAGACAGGATATGAGGTCGCTTTTAAAAACGCCAAATTCTGGTCAAACGACAATCATTGGGAATGGGCAACAAAACCAAATCCTAGAGAAAAAGCCTCTTTCCTTACTGAAAATATTATTCCGATGCAGGAAAGCGGACAATTGGAATTTATCAAAAGGCCGGATGGAGATTTGCTCAAAAAATCAGAACTCGGATTTGATATTTTCTTTGCCGATGGCCACACGGAAAAAATGATGATTCCAAAAATTAAATATCAGGACAAGACGATCTGTTTTATGGCAGATTTATTGCCAACAGCCGGGCATTTGCCTTTGCCTTATGTTATGGGATATGACACCCGTCCGCTATTAACTTTGCCAGAAAAAGCTAAATTTCTAACCGAAGCTGCCGAAAACAACTATTACCTGTTTTTAGAACACGATGCTCACAATCAAATCATAACTGTTGAAAACACAGAAAAAGGCGTACGCTTAAAAGACGTTTTTACCTGCGAAGAAATCTTATAGGTATTCTACTTTTCAAAAAATTAAAATCTCAAGCTCACCGACTAATTCTGAAAACGGGAATAATTTCTCGGAATAAAAACCGATAAAACAGAAGACGCATAGGCAGATAGTAAAATCTATCTGCCCATATTTAAACTTAATTTTGAATTTCCAAAAAGCCAATTCATTGAATTTAAATCAACAACCTTTCTAAAATAAAGTTAATTATTTATAAGTTTGTGGTAAAGTCAGTGTACTTTTGGCAAACTAATTGAAATCAAATTTTTTTTGAAAATGAAACTAATAAAACTGTCCTCCCTTTCACTGCTTTCAGTGTTGGTTTTATCAGGATGTGGTGCTTCAAAAAGCATGACTCCGATCACGAGTATCGAAAACCTTCCTTTAAAAACTTCAAAAATCAAAGAAGATGACCTGAAAAGATGGAGTCATCTTGATATCATAAAAGATACAATTCCGGGAATGAGCGTTGACAAAGCCTATTCTGAATTAATCAAAAACAAAAAAGGCACGAAAGTAATTGTAGGTGTGGTAGATTCAGGTGTCGACATTGAACATCCAGACTTAAAATCAGTTATTTGGACCAATACAAAAGAAATTCCTGGAAACGGAATCGATGATGACAACAATGGTTATATCGATGATATTCACGGATGGAATTTTCTTGGTGATGTAGGCAATGAAACCTTAGAAATGACAAGAATTGTCCGCAAAGGAGATGATGGTTCAGAAAATTTCAAAAAAGCAAAAGCGGCCTATGAAAAGGAATATCAGGAAGCCTTGGCATCAAAACAGCAATTCGATTTCATCAATAATGCTGACAAAACAATCCAAAAAGAATTAAAAAAAGAAAATTATACTTTAGAAGATCTTAAGGCTTTAGAATCAAAAGATCCTACTGTAAGTCAGTATAAAAGAGTAATGCTTTCTGTTATTGCTCAAGCCGGACCAGAATTCAAATCGGAGTTGAAAGAGTATCAGGAGCATATTTACAATCAGTTGAATTACAACCTGAATCTTGAATACGATGGAAGAAAAATTTTAGGTGATAATATTGATGACTTAAAAGATTCAAAACACGGAAATAACAATGTTACAGGACCTAAAAAAGAAATGGCTTCGCATGGAACACACGTTTCAGGAATCATTGCTCAGGTAAGAAACAACGGTATTGGTGGAGATGGAATTGCTAACAATGTTGCTATTATGGCTGTGAGAGCTGTTCCGGATGGCGACGAATACGACAAAGATATTGCTCTTGGAATCCGCTATGCTGTTGATAATGGCGCTAAAGTCATCAACGGAAGCTTTGGAAAAGGATTTTCTCCACATAAAGAATGGATTTATGACGCAATCAAATATGCTGCAAGCAAAGATGTATTGATTGTCTTGGCTGCTGGAAACGAAGGCGCAGATCTTGATGTAGAAGAGCGTTTTCCAAATGACCGTATCGCATTTGGCGAAATTGCAGATAACGTGATAAAAGTTGGTGCTCTTGATACGACATACGGAACAAATCTTGTAGCAAGTTTCTCAAACTACGGAAGCAAAGATGTAGATGTTTTCGCTCCTGGAGTTAAAATCTATGCAACGTATCCAAATAACGAATACAAATACGAACAAGGAACGTCAATGGCTTCTCCTAATGTTGCCGGAGTTGCCGCTTTGATCCGCTCTTATTATCCATCGTTAACTGCTTCTCAGGTAAAACATATCTTGATGGACTCTGGAATCCCGACGAATATCGAAGTAGTCTTGAATGGTGAAAAAGCAAACAAACGTTCGTTCTCAAAAATCTCAACTTCAGGAAAAATGGTTAATGCCTATAATGCTTTGATTATGGCAGAAAAAATAGCTAAAACGAAAAAATAAAATCCAGGAAACTTTCAAAATGGAAGGGAGATCCCTTCCATTTTTATTTTGTATGCTTATGAAACAACTATTTCTACTTTCAGTATTTTCAGTATTCTGTGGAAGTGCAATGGCACAAAACGGTTATTGGCAGCAACACGTCGATTACAAAATGGACGTAAACATGGATGTAAAAACATACCAATATAAAGGAAAACAAGAACTGGTCTATACTAACAATTCGCCAGATACACTCAAAAGAGTTTTTTTCCATCTTTACAACAACGCTTTCCAACCAGGAAGTGAAATGGATATCCGACTACAAACCATTGTAGATCCTGATAAAAGAATGGTCAAGACTTCAAAATCCGGTGGTGTCGAAAAAACTGAAAGCAGAATCAGTCTGTTAAAGCCTAATCAGATTGGTTACCTGAATGTGACTAACTTTATGCAGGACGGTGTTTCGGCTACGACTACTGTTGTGGGTACTATTTTAGAAGTAGACCTCGCAAAACCAATCGCACCAAAAAGCAAAACCAAATTTACTTTGGATTTTGACGGACAGGTCCCGGAGCAAATTCGTCGTTCTGGACGAAACAGCTCAGAAGGTGTAGCCCTTTCTATGACACAATGGTATCCTAAAATGGCGGAATATGATTTTGAAGGCTGGCATGCAGATCCTTATATCGGGAGAGAATTTCACGGTGTATGGGGCAATTTCGATGTCAAAATTACTATTGATAAAAAATACATTTTGGGAGGATCAGGATATCTTCAGAACAAAAATGAAATCGGATATGGTTACCAAGATCAGGGTGTTGAAGTAAAAATACCTCGAAAAGTAAAAACCCTGACCTGGCATTTTAATGCACCAATGGTTCATGATTTCAGTTGGGCGGCAGACAAGGATTATATCCATGATGTTTACCCAGGCCCAAATAATGTGGAATTGCATTTCTTATACAAAGACAAAGCAAAACTTAAAGAAAACTGGAAAAAAATGCAGCCAAAAACTGCAGAATTGATGGATTTCTTTAATAAAAATGTTGGCCCATATCCATATAAACAATATTCAGTCATTCAAGGTGGTGACGGTGGAATGGAATATGCTATGTGTACGCTAATCACAGGAGAAAGATCCTATGGTAGCCTTGTAGGCGTTACGGCTCACGAAATGGCTCACTCCTGGTTCCAACACGTTTTGGCAACTAACGAGTCCAAACACGGATGGATGGATGAAGGTTTCACTTCTTACATTTCAGATTTGGCTATGGCGAAAGTACTACCAAATAAAGAAGAAAAAAATCCATTCGACTCTGCCTATTCTAACTATTTCTATATGGTTAAAACAGGAAGAGAACAACCGCAGACTACTCATGGTGACAGATTTGAAGAAAACATGGTATATGGTATATCTTCATATAGCAAAGGTGAATTATTCCTGACACAGCTTGGGTATATTATCGGACAGGAAAATCTGGCAAAAACGCTTAAAAAATTCTATGAAGATTTTAAATTCAAGCACCCTACACCAAACGATTTCAAAAGAACCGCAGAAAAAGTTTCAGGAATGAATCTTGATTGGTATCTGGTAGACTGGACACAAACCACAAACACCATCGACTACGGAATTAAAGAAGTAAGAGATGCTGGTGGAAAAACAGAAGTTGTACTTCAAAGAATTGGAAGAATGCCGATGCCGTTGGATATTATGGTTACTTATGTAGATGGAAGCAAAGAATCGTTCTATGCTCCGTTGCAGATGATGAGAGGCATAAAAGAAAATCCTTATCCGGGCATAAAAAGAACATTCTTAAAAGGATGGGATTGGGCGTATCCTTCATTGAAGTTCACTATTGACAAAGGAATGGGAATGATCAGCAAGATTGAAATCGATCCTGAAAACCTGATGGCCGACGTGAAAAAAGACAATAACGTATATCCGGCACCAATTCCTGATAACAGCAAGGTCTTGAAAAACTAAATTAAAAAAGGCGGACAAAATTGTCCGCCTTTTTTAATTCATAGCATTAATTCGAATACTGGCTTTGACAAGTGCCAGCGCTTTTATTTTTGAAAGCTCCACATCTTTATCCTGATGATGCTTATTTTGGCTTACGAGCCTCACACAGCCCGGATTTTCGGATTTCTGGATATATTTCACGGTCACATACTCTTCACCGCTCATATCGATTCCTAAGAGGTACATCTCGCCCCAGAAAATCTCATTCGCCACATCATGAATTTCTTTATACAGCACTATATCGCCACTTTTTAATAACGGATACATACTATCGCCAGTCACATAAACCGCTCCATCACATTTTGGTAAATGCGGAATGGAAATATGATCTATTGGATCCTGTGCCTTACTATCCTGAAAAAGAGGCACCAATCCTGCTACAGCTTCAATATCATACAGCGGAATCTGTTGGTTTTCAACAAAACTATCCGTCTTTAGCCTGTACGTTTCTATCTGTTTATTATTGAGGATCTCTTCATTATCCACAAAAACATTTCCCTGACCTGTTAAAAGCCATACCGGATTCAAATCAGTATAAACAGCAAGAATATTCTCTAAAACCTGTGAACCGATGCTTTTACCATCTTTTACGGCTTTCGAAATACTTCCTCTACTTGCACCAATGCTATTTTCAAAGGCATAATAACTTATGCCCTTTTTAGCCATATATTCTCCTACTCTTTCTGAAACCATATGATTATAATATTATTTATTCGACAAATTTAGGAAAAAAATCTTTACATAAATAAAAAATACAATAATAATAAGAAAATAGTACTCATTTAAACCAAAGCAATTATTTGATTGAAAACATTTTAAACAACTAATTTATAAGCAATAGTTAAAATAATTAGAAGTATTTCAATAATTATTAGTGGATTGTAAAATATTTGAAAATAATCTTATTTTGATTTGTTTTGTAGATTATTTTCTTCTATATTTGCAATGTAAAAATCTTTATAAGCCACACAAAATTAAAATATTGCTGTCCGGAAAGCGGTTTTGTAATTTTTGAAAGGTTATTCACTAAGATTTATTTCCACTAAATTTTAAATTAATAACAAAATGAGTACACAAATTAAAAACACACTTTTCAGGTTTATGACCATGAGAGCACCAGAGTTGATTAATGACTCTGAAACAAAAAACCATTTCGTACAGATCGATGAAGAAACAGAATATTCTGCAAGCCATTTTCTTTCTGCAATTCAAAGTAGTCCAAACAGTCTAAGAAAAAAGCAGTTAGAAAGCTTAGTTCTTAGTTTTGAAAGTCAAAATTTAAAACTAAAAAAAGAAATTGGTTCTATTGTGGGCGATTCATTTCTAAAATTTTCTGAATGGCTTACGGCCAACAGGAATTCTCTGACCGAATTGAAATTAGAAGCAAACATTCCTTCAAACATCAACGTTTTAGATTTTAACACAAAGATTCAGATGTGGGATAATCTTTTTTATCAAATCATTTCTCAAAAATCACCCTATCTGCGTGAAATCTTTTTATCGCTCTTAGTTGCCAATCAATTTGTAACAAATAAAAGCTTGGCATTTGAGCAACAAAAAGAAATAGCCAAAGCCAGAATTATTATTCCTAAAATTATTTTTGAAGACGCATCTGAAATTGATATCCCAATAAAAGGAGAACCTCGTTCCATTCCTGTAAATTCTAGGCCTCTTGACAAAAAACTAGATGCTATTTTAGCCGAACAAAAGATTTCGCGATATCAAGAAACAATAAAAGAATTGAATTTCCTACAGGAATCTTATAAGAAGTCAACACAGTTGGCCAGAGAAAATGCCTATAAGCTATATGAGCAAGACCTAAAAGAGATTTATGCTTCTGCCCAAACCGTTGAGAAAAAATATACCGATAAGGATCTTGGTATCGAAAAAACACTGGTTGAATATGTTGGAATCACTATACCTCCTTTTGAATTTAATCCAAACTCAGAAATTGATTTCGCATTAAATTATCCAAATATTTCCGATTTTACTGAAAATGTCATTTTGAATCTCTCAAACGACTTTGGTTCATTTAGTGGAATTATTGGGGCTATGGAAAGCGGAATAATTCACGAATCAAATACGCTTGTACAACAAAACCCTGGCAATCAAGAAATTGTTAATAACGGTGGTATTTTAACACCCATAAACACAAATACTGTAGGCTTGGGTAATGTCTTTTCTTTTGTAGGACAAAACCACATGGGCAAAGCTCCGTTAACATTTTTATTTAACAATGCCCCGCAAGGAGCTGATGTTATTGGTGCCAGCTATAACGTAAAATTTCAAAACGGGACCATCGTTTCAGGCACTTCCTTTAATGACATTTGGGTAGATGATAAATTACAGGTAACCCTATTCAGGGAAAAAATAGACTACTCAGTATCAACAAATTTCACCGTCAGTGGAGAATTACTATTAAGTAACAACACTGCTATACAAATTACAGGGAAAGGCGTCGTTGGAGGCGGTGAAATAATTTCGGGTATGATACAAGAGTTAAAAGCCTCCGGAAATGGAAGTTATAAAATAGTTGATATTTATGATGAAAATACTCCTGGCGAACCTGAAACAACTCCAGTCCTTGACCCGGTTCCAACATTTGGTTTCAGAAGATTAGGTATTACTGATTATAGAAAAGTAGAACAGGAAATTTGTTGCTATGTTCCGGGAGAAGTTTCCCATATCGAAAATATCATGGCGAGAGAGTTTAAGGAAAAAACCACGAGACGCTCAAGAAAAACAGAAGACACAACTACGACAAGTAGCGAGCAGGAAATTGAAAAATTAACCGATACCTCAACTACAGAACGCCATGAGATGAATCAGGAAATTGCTTCGGTAATGGCTAAGGACACAAGTATAGGAGTTCAGGCAGGAGTTCACTGGGGAGGACAATCATTTGGAGGACAAGTAAATGCCTCTTATGCCAATAACACCTCATCTGAAACCTCAAACAACCAGGCAGTTACGTATGCCAAGGAAATTACGGAACGTGCTCTTGATCGTGTCGTACAAAAAGTAAAAGAAGAACGTACGACTAAAATTATTGAAGAGTTTTCTGAAGAAGACACTCATGGTTTTGATAACCGTAAGGGAGACAATCACATTTCAGGAGTATACCGTTGGGTTGACAAAATTTATAAAAACAAGGTTGTCAATTACGGAAAGCGATTGATGTATGAGTTCATGATTCCTGAACCGTCTTCTTTCCATAACGAAGTAACTTCCGGTAAAAAAGACACGTTTACAGAAGTTTTAGTTAAACCAATTGACCCAAGAACCGCTACCTTATTAGCCTTAAAAGATAGCAACGTAATGATTCCAAACGTCTATAAGCATTGGGCTGCCATTTACAACGCAGAAATAGAAGCTTATCCTGACGAGGAAATTACCGTGGGAGAATCCTTTACAGTTTTGGGGTATCCAAATGGGGCAAAAATAGCCAATACAGAGTCAAATTCCGGAAATGGTAAAATAAAAGTCCCTGAAGGATATAAAACCACTCGCGCATTGGGGATTTTTAATGCTAGTGGAGCTAATGACTTACAAGGAAATATCCTCTCTTTATCTATTGGTAATGTGACAGAGAAAAATGTCCAGGCGTTTCGTCAAGCTACATTGACAATAGATGATGAAATGAAGGATTTCGAAATAGAAGTACCGGTTTCCTTTACACTCGGAAATCACGTTGCCGGTGATATTGTTGCATCGGTAAAATGCAAATTGACAGACAAAGCAAAACAACAATGGAGATTAAAAGCATTTAATGTCATTATCGAAGCTTATGAAGCGAAACTAGCTGAATATCAGGAAAAACTGACGGAAGCGAAAGCCACCGGAGAAGCTAAAGCAAAAACAAACCCAGGATTCTATCGTCAGGTTGAAAATACCATCTTGCGAAAAAACTGTATTGCTTATATGCTAGGCCATGATAAAATGGGTAAAAATATGCTTTTGGGCAGTAGTGCTAAAGATCTAAGGGTTAAAAACGACTCAGAATTAGACATCTACACATCGCAGGTTAAGTTTTTAGAGCAGGCCTTTGAATGGGATTTGATGAGCTACCATTTCTACCCTTTTTACTGGGCTAACAAAGACAAATGGGCAGAACTATACAACCCGAACGAAGCGAATGACCCAATTTTCAGAGCCTTCCTTCAAAGCGGTATGGCAAGGGTAATCCTAACAGTTCGTCCAGGATTTGAAGAAACCGTTAACTGGTTCATGGCTACAGGACAAGTCTGGAATGGTGGACAAGTACCAGCTGTTGACGATCCGTTATTTGTTTCTATCATCAAAGAATTACAAACACAAGAAGGCGAAGTAGAAGAAACATGGGAAAGCCGCGTACCAACTTCACTGACCATTATCCAGGCAGGAAGCATGGGCTTGAATGTAGTCAACGCTTTGCCTTGCAATTCGGACTGTGATGACAACACTCTGTTTGACAGTGACGGACAGCCTATATTGGATTCTGAAGGCAATCCTATAAAATCATTTGTAAAAACAGATGCCTTGATTGGAGATAATTCCCAAACCGCATAATATAAGCCAAAATTAATCTTTAAGCCCTGCTACATGTAGCAGGGCTTTTTAACCACACAAAATATGAGAGCGACAGAATATGGACTACTCCATTATGGGAATTATTCCTTTACCGACATAAAAAGCAATATTTATGCTTTCAATAACGAAATCAACATTGTAAATGACGAAACAAATGAAAATGAAAGCAATGCTTATACCGAAATCATCTATGTAGAAATAGAGCCGACCGATGGAAATCCCAATGAATTTAAACTTGCCGAAGACGGTGAAATCCTTGATTACAGAGAAGGAAATTACATTCTCAACTCCAATGTTATTCCAGCTATGGAAGTATCAGATTCATCAACGGTTTTTCTTCAAAATTTAAGCATACAGGCACGAATCTGTAAGTTTGGCGAAAAATATTTCGCTTTGGTTACCAAAAACATAGCAGGAGCTGTTGCTTGGGAAACATTCTTAGGAGGTTTAGAAATAGTAGCAACGCAAATGAAGAAGAAAAAGAGGGAAAAGATAACCTTGCTGAACGACATTTTAAGAGAAAAACAGCTTTCAGTAGTGCTTTTTATCTCAAAAGATGGGGCACTGCTAGAAACCGCCTACCAATCAATTGACAATTTATACGAGAACGAAATTGTACTTTTTATTGAAACCAATGACAGCATGAATCTTTTTGGCTCCGTAATCAGAATAAAAACAGGTGCTAATGTCTCCTCTTCATCAGGCGTTCCGTATAAAAAACTAAGTAAGATTGTAGATTATTTTAACACCAACGTCTCAAGTTCCGCTTTGCAGGAAATCATCAAGCAACACATAGCCGACAAATCAAGCGGTTTTTTCATTGTCAAAAGAGCATTTTGGGGAGCCGTGAACAGGGTAGTACGATTTTCATCAGACCTGACACTGGAAGGAATCGGGAAAATCTCAAACGGAATTGGAGGACTTGTTGGTAAACTAAAACTGGACGACAGCAAATGGCAATATTATGATGATAACGGCCAGCCACTAAAGAACGCCAGCCTGTTTTTACCAGCATTGGGAGTTATCAAATACTTGCAGGAAGCAAACAAAAAGAGCAAACCTGAAGAAACTAATGCCAATGCAATAAACAAAATTATTGAGTTAGAAGACATTCTAAAGGAGAGTAAAAAAACCCTTGGCAAAGCTGATTTTTTTAAAAAAATCATCAACCAACTGTTATATATGCTGCGAAAAGTAAAGGATTTTTTGAGAGACCCGTTGGGCAAGGCTCTTGATTTTACAGAAACCGCATTTGTAATATACAATGCCTTTGTCGTAGGAATCATAAACAGCATCGTAGACGCTATAAAGGGAATTTTCGACATTATATCGATACTATGTAACGCTTTGGCTGCATTGCAGAAAAAAGGAAGAGACATAGGACAGAATCCGCTAAGCTATCTTCGTTTGTTTTTTGAGATAATTGAAAACATGGTTGAAACACTCGAAAATCTTTTTAGCAAAGAAAATCTGAAAGCCTTAATCGAATTCTTTAAGAAAAGTGCAGCGTTTATCCTTACTCTCCCAACTAGGGCATTTGCCTGGTTAGCCGAAAATGCAGCAATGCCAAATCTCGACAAGGTTGCCTATTATATTGGCTATATCATTGGGTTTATTATCCAGCTTATTTTGGAAATATTGTTTACAGGCGGTGCCAAAACAGCAGCAGATGCATTTAAAAAACTGGCAGACTCTTTGATAAACATCTTTAAGACCATGGAAAAAATTGTCTTTAAATTTTCAGACGAACTGGTTATTGGCTTTGAAAATCTTTTAGCTATTTTTGCTTATATTAGGGAAAAATCTAAAAATTTAGGTGTTCTTTTAGAATATCTTTTTAAATGGCTAAATGAGTTATTTGCGGGAGTAAAGAGCAAGGTAGTTTTATCAAATGGCTTGACTTATAGTTTTATTGACCCAATTACTATTTTTACAAAATTTTTCTATAATCTAGCTCGTAAAAAATGGTGGGGACAATTACACGAACTGGGTATTTCGATTGCAAAAAATGAAGAAGGATTATACACGTTGATATATAAAAATGAAGAAATAGCAACCAGTTTGGATAAAACCGAAATAGAAAGATATTTAAAAGAATTATTTTCAAATACTCAAAAAACCATAAACGAAACAAAAAGTTATTTAGATGATTGGGCAGATAGTAAAAAATTAGACGATTTTATAAATTCTAAAAAATTTAAATTTAGAGAATTGGGCTATCGATTTACACATACTCTAAAGAAAGGAAAAGATGGTTTAATTGATATCTCAATGTTTTTAACAGATAAAAAAGGTGATAAATTTTGGCAAGGCTATTCTACTATAAGTAATGGTTTTTTAGAAAATGTTTTTGATGTTACAATTCAGAAGCAAGACATATCTACGGCAATGTACAATTTTTTAGATAAAATAGGCTTTAACAATGTTAGAGGATCATATTCTGGAAATGGTTCATTAAATGTTAATTATGACGAATTTATGAAAGTCTATAAAGCAACTAATAATAAAGAGATTGCAGCATTTGCAACGCCTGCAGGAAAAGCTTTAAATAAAGCTTTAGATAATAAATTTAAACCAGATATAAACAATATTATCATTAGAGAGGATATTAAAAAAGTAATTATAAATTGGATAAGAAAATAAAATTATGACACATAGAATAATAATTAAACAACAGGAAAATATAGGAAAAAGCATTCTTCATGTTTTAAAAACGTTATATACAGATGGCAGCGAAATTAAATCTCTAGATGATATAGAAAAGTTCATGAACAAATATCATCAAGATGCAATTATAAAAATATCTTTAAAAGACAATTGTATCGATAGCGTTCGATTTATTTGCGAAAGCAATGATATTAAATATTTGATAGAATAACCTTTAACAATTTTAAAAACGGAATTTTCGTAATTAAAAACAATCAAAATTAAGCTACTTTCGAGTAGCTTTTTTTATTACCTTTTACCTCACATTTAAACCAACAATCTAAAAATCTGTTTATTATAGTTTTTTAATTGATTGAAAATAATCTTATTTTCTTTTATTTAATTGATTTTTTTCATATATTTGTAATGTAATTAATTGAAAAAAAATGGATAAATATACTAAACAACGAATTGAAAAACTTCATCCTACTGTTAGAGAGGAAGTTACAAAAGTCATTGAAGAATGCGACAATGCATTAACCGGCAGAGCAAAAATCCGGGTTACGCAAGGGCTTCGGACTTTTGAAGAACAGGATGCATTGTATGCACAAGGAAGAACAAAAGCCGGGAAAAAAGTCACGAATGCCAAAGCGGGCCAATCCATACATAATTATGGTTTTGCTGTTGACATTTGTCTGATAATTGATGGAAAAGACGCTTCCTGGGATACTAAAAAAGACTGGGACAATGACAAAGTTGCTGACTGGTACGAATGTGTGAAAATTTTCGCCAAACACGGCTGGGAATGGGGCGGCAATTGGAAAACATTTAAAGATATGCCCCACTTTGAAAAAAGAAATCTGAGCTGGAGATCATTGTCAAAGCTTAAAAAAGACAAAAACGGATATGTAATTTTAAAATAAAAACAGCTATGAAAACAATCAGAAAAAAAATGATGCTCTTCTTTTTCCTGTCATTTGCAGTAGTCTCGTGCGAATCGACAAGAACGGCAGTTTTTGATCAGTATTCTTATCAGAAAACGACCGAATTGAAAGTAGAAGCGTCAAAATTAATGGACAAGGCTACAACGCCTTACGCAAAAAACCAACAAGAAACAGAAGCCTTCTTTCTTCAGGTTGAAAAGCTTATCGAATACGAAAAAAACAAGCCCGACAATGAAATCACCTTTACCATGTGGAAACTCCTGACAGACGAAGAGAAAAACCTATTAGCAGGGTTCTTCAAGCGATGGAAAGAAAAAGATTCGTTATCACCTGTTTTCCTTCAGGAATCAAAAAAACAGATAATGGAAGCTATGGATATGCTAATCCAATATGAAATCAAAAAAGACAAGACATCAAAAGACGGTCTTTTAGGCCTTATCAACAGCAATAAATAGAAATCATGGATATCGAAAAATTATTAAAAGAGCTGAAACAGCAACTGGTTACGCTCTTAGGCGATAAATACAAAGAATTCAAGCCGGAAATCCAAAAAGACATTACTGCTTTTCTGGAAAGCTCAAAGGAAAAATTAGAGCGCTGGACTTTGCTTCTGGCATCGTCCTCATTGACAGAAGAAGAATTTTCATGGCTGTTGAAAAGCCAACAGGATCTTATCGCCCTAAAAGCACTGCAAGGAGCAGGTTTATCCAAAATAAGAATTAATAATATCAAAAACACGATCATACAAACTGTTATCAAAACAGTTATACTAAGCATCTAAATAAAAATAAAAATGAGCACCCAAATCTCAAATCATAAAAGCCATGTCAAAAAAAATCAAAATCTTAAGCCTGGATGGAGGCGGAATCCGAGGGATCATAACCTGCGTCATTTTAAAGTATATTGAAGAACAGCTTCAGAAATTAGACAATCCGAATGCAAAAATCGGTGATTATTTCGATCTCATTGCAGGAACCAGCACTGGAGGAATACTTGCGGCTATCCTGCTCTATCCTGATAGCGATAAAAAAGCAAAATATTCAGTAGAAACTGCCTTAGACCTCTATGCCAAACACGGTGAAAGTATTTTCAACGTATCATTTTGGCAACAACTCATCAATCCGTTCGGACTGTTTAATGAGCGGATTTCACAAAAAGCCTTAGAAAGACAGCTTGAAAATGTATTTGGCAATCTTGAAATCAAAGATTTTACAAAACCTTGCCTGATTACATCCTATGACATTTTTCACAGAAAAGCAAAATTTTTCACAAGCCATGAAGCGGGTTCCGATTTAGAGAACTTTTACGCCAAAGACATCTGCAGGGCTACATCTGCAGCACCTACCTATTTTGAGCCAGCAAGGATAAAATCGCTTTACGGACAGGAATTTACACTCATTGATGGTGGTGTATACGCCAACAATCCCGCTTTATGTGCTTATGCAGAAGCCCGAAAAATTGAATTTTCGAAAGTACTGGGCCAACCCGAAAAAAAAGATTTTCCAAAAATCAGCGACATGATTATTGTGTCTATTGGAACAGGTCAGGTATTAAAGCCCTATACCTTCCGCCAGTTTGAAAATGCCGGAAAAGTAAAATGGATTCAGCCACTTATCGACATCCTGCTTTCTTCAGACGTAGAAACGACGGACTATCATTTAAAAAAAATGTATGAAACCTTAGGCACAAGGAACAGGCAAAACTACCATCGGTTAATGCCTTCCCTAAAAAATGCTTCGCCAGAAATGGATGATGTTTCGTCAAAAAACATTTACGAGCTGATACAAGCCGGTCTGAGCTATATTGACCAAAACCGGAAGGAATTAAATGAGATTGCCAAAAAGCTGATTAAAAACAGCTAAACAAAAAAACCTTTGGATGACTCCAAAGGTTTTTAGTTAAATAGTTGGTCGGTTAGGATTTATACTATTCTTGTTTTTTTGCAGTTTTTGCTGCAGGAGCTGCTGGTTGGGCAGCTTCGGTTGTTTTAGTTGTGGCTGTTTCGGCTTTTTTTGCAACGTTAACTTCTTGTTTCGATTCTGTTACTTTAGGAGCTTCAGCTTTCTTTTCGGCTTCGACGGAAGATGCTGCATTTTTCACAACTTCTTTTGTGGCTTTCTTAGGCGTTTCCTGTGCAAATGCTAAAACTCCGGTAAGCATTATTGCGCTTAAAATTAATTTTTTCATAGTAGTTTTTTGTGGTTATAGTGGTTTTCGTGATTTTCATTATATAAGACAATTTCAATGCCATCTTGACGAAATATTTTTATTCCTTGCAGAAATCGGAAAACACAAAACACTATTAAACAGTCACTTACAGTTCTTTTTTAATTGTTTTTTAAAAACTTAAACCGTTCTATTTTCATACTGATTAATTCTAAAAAATGTAGATTTTTGGGGATTATGTAGAAATTTTATGTTAAAATCTTGTGGAAAGAGATGAGTCTCGTTTCTTTTCAATCCGAAGAATCCATCTGAAATAATACAATTCAAATATATTTGTAACTTTACCACCCATATAAATTTCAAGATGAAAGCATTAAAAATATTGGCTGTGCTGTTTTTTATAGTAGTAGGAACACAACAGACTTTTGCCCAGAAATACAGATTTAAGACTTCCAGCTACAGCGTAATGGAAAAAAATGCAAAAGGCCAATGGGGAAAATGGTCGGACTTTAAAGATACCAACCTCATCATTGTTTTGGATGGGGATAAAAATCGTATTGTAATAAACTCAGCACAGACACAGCTGTATAATATTGATGTTTACGGAAAAACCATTGAAAACGAAACAGATAAGACTGTAACTTTTAATTGCATCGACAACAGTGGTGACCGTTGTGTTATTGAAATAATTACCCGAAAAAACCAAGGCAATCGTATTCAGTTTTATATCAATTACCCTGATTTAAAAATCGTCTATAATATTTATCCGTAAGACTGAGGAGAATGAATACCTATCCCAAATCGGAAAAATTAAAAAGCAGGACTACGATTGATGAAATGTTTCGTGAAGGCAAATCGGTTTCAAAATTTCCGTTGCGGCTTGTGTATAAAAAACAGGCTCTCGAAGAAGATCAAAAATTAAAAATCGGAGTTTCGGTTTCAAAAAAATACTTCAAGAAAGCGGTTGACCGAAATTATTTCAAAAGAGTACTTCGTGAAACCTATCGTCTGAACAAGAATCTGTTGCTGGATTCAATGGACGAATCCTATGCTTTCATGCTTTTATACCAAACAAAAGAAAGACTATCCTACGAAGAAATAAACCGGAAAACCATACAGCTGTTTAAAAAATTCCATCTTCAGGTAAAACCAGAGATTGAAAAAAATAACGATTAATACATTTCGATACTAAAAAAGCAGCGATTCCCGTTACTAGCCTATATTCAATGCCATTTGGTTTATTTTGATGGAGATGAAATGTTTAGCCATTTATTATTATTTTAGTGGTCTTGTTTTCCCTAATCTGGAAAAAACGAAGAAGAAAAAGAAAAACTTAAAGTTATGTATGCATTTTTAAAAAAGAAATATATCATTCCGGTCGTAGCTGGAGGCCTTTTGTATGTTGGAGCGAGTTTCAGAAATGATTTCTTTGAAATTGCAAAACAGATTGAAATTTTTACGACCATGTTCAAAACCGTGAACATGAATTATGTAGATGAAACCAATCCTGGTGAGCTGATGGATAAGGCTATCAAGAATATGCTTATGGAACTGGACCCGTATACGGTTTATTTCAACGAACAGGATGTTGTAAAATTCAAGATCAATAACACTGGCGAATATACCGGAATCGGAGCGTTGATTACAAGAAAAGAAGGAAAATTGATTATCAAAGAACCTTACAAAAACTATCCTGCTGATAAGGCTGGCCTAAAAGCCGGTGATGAAATTATCCAGATTGGTGATGTAAGTCTATCTGATTTTAAAGACGATGCTTCGCAACTCCTGAAAGGAAGCAAAAATGCCAAGATTGACATAAAATACCTCCGTCAGGGCAAAACAAACAATACAGTGTTAACCTTAGAAGAAGTAGACCTGAAAGCGGTTCCATTTTTCTCAAAAATAGACGACAAAACCGGCTATATTGTTCTTTCTCAATTTAATGCCAAGGCGTCGCAAGAAACCAAACAAGCATTGGAAAAGTTGAAAGCAGATGGTGCGCAAAAAATAATACTGGATTTGAGAGGAAATCCAGGTGGATTATTGGGCGAGGCAGTCAATATCTGCAACCTGTTTGTGCCAAGCGGTGAGACAATCGTAACTACAAAATCGCATATCGAAAAACACAATAATACTTACAGAACATCGAGAACTCCTGTTGATACTGAAATCCCTTTGGTAATTTTAGTGGATGGAAAAAGCGCATCGGCATCAGAAATTGTAGCGGGTGCATTGCAAGATCTGGACAGAGCCGTAATCGTTGGTGCAAGAAGTTTTGGAAAAGGTTTAGTACAAAGACCTATCGATTTGACTTATGGAACTCAGGTAAAAGTAACTATTTCACGTTATTACACGCCATCGGGAAGATGTATCCAGGCTTTAGACTATGCACACAAGGATAAAGACGGAAAAGCGATACGTACTGATGAAAAAAATTACACCGCATTTAAAACCCGTAAAGGAAGAACCGTATATGACGGAGGTGGAATCCAACCTGATGTAGAATTGTCTGAAACAAAACTAAGCGCTATTACGGAAGCATTGGTTAAAAATGATGGTATTTTTAATTATGTAACGCGATACTATTATAAAAATCCAGCTCTGGGTGACAAAATCCCAACAATTACAGATGCGGATTATACCGATTTTAAAAAATTCCTGAAAGATCAGAAATTTGCTTTTGATACGGAAACCGAACAATCGATGAAAAGAACGCTTGAGGCAGCCAAAAAAGAAAAAATAGATGATGACATCAAGGCAGAAGTCCAACAACTGCTTACGGCCCTGCAAAAAAGCGACGAGACGCAATTGAACAAGCATCAGGCGGAAATAAAAGAACTTATTTTGGATGAAATCATCAAAAGATATCAGTACAAAGAAGGCTTGTATCAATATTACACCAAAAATAATTCTGAAATCAAAAAGGCCACTGCCTTGCTAAATAATTCGGCAGAATACAACAAAATACTACTCAAATAATGCTTCGCATCCTTAAACTTCTCCCCCTGTTTATTTTTGGATTTGTCTCTGCACAAGAAGAGGTAGTCCATTCTGTTTATTTCGATACGAATAAATACAATCTGACGGAAAATCAAGTAGACGATGTTCTCAAATTCATACGGTCTACAGATTCTGTCAGGATTGAATCCATAAGCATTTATGGGTATTGCGATGACCGGGGCAAAGACGAATACAATTTCAAGCTTTCTAACAATCGTGCCAATGCTATTAAAGAAAAGTTGGTTGAAAACGGTGTCAGAAGCAAGATTATCGTTACGATTGAAGGAAGAGGAAGGGTATTGATTGAAGACGATATTGATAATATTTCTGAAGTACGTTCAAAAAACCGACGTGTAGACGTAGTGATGAACTTCAAAGAAATTCCAATCGAAAAGCTTGAAATTCCTGGTGTTTACAGCGAAATTCATAAAAATCACGTTGTTGGCGACCGTATTTATCTGGAGAAATTGTTGTTCGAAAAAGGAAGCAGCAAGCTCACGATGAAATCAAAAAATGAACTGGACAGAATGGCGCGCCAACTCCTGAAATACAAAAACCTGGAATTTGAAATTCAGGGGCATGTCTGTTGTACGCCGCCTTTTCACAAAGAAGCCATAGATAAACACACCAAAAAGCGGAAACTTTCTGTGAATAGAGCCGAAGCCGTATACAAATATTTGGTTTTCAAAAAAGTGCCAAAAACCCGAATGACATTTAAGGGTTACGGAAATACCCAACCGCTTGGTAAAGGCTCTGATTTGGATCGCCGGGTAGAATTGGTTATAACCAAAGTTTAAGACCTTTTCATTTCTATGTGAGGAATCCCGTCTTCAAGATATTCTTCGCTTGTTTGGGAAAATCCATGGTTTTCGTAAAATTTTTTGAGATAGAGTTGTGCTGAAATTGTAATTCTATCATCGCCAAAATCACTCTTAATTGCCTTAATCGCCTCACGGATAAGATCATGTCCCCATTTTCTATCACGATACTTTTCTTTGACGATAACTCTTCCAATTGAGGATTCGTCAAAATAATCACCCGCTTTGAAAAGTCTGCAATAGGCTACTGTTTCGCCTTCAAATTCACCAATTAAATGAATTGCCTTTCTATCTTTTCCATCGATATCCTGATATACGCAGTTTTGCTCCACTATAAAGACCTCGCTGCGCAATTCCAGTAAATTATACAGTTCGTCAAGAGAAAGCGCCTTAAAAGGCTTTATTTTCCAAATTAGAGACATCCGGTTCTTTTTATAAAAATGAAATACTTTTAATTATCGACTCCAATTCGTGTATCAAATCTCTTTGCGGAGTTGATGGAGCATAGCAAAATCCTTCAATAACCAGAATTCTGTTGTTTTTAGGATCAATAATGCTGTAATTGATAAAAGGCCCGGACATCGTATCGTTTCTCAGTTCCCAATTTCCTTTGGTTTGATAGGCTTTTAGGCCTCCTATGGTTGTATTCAACAAATAGGGCGAATAGGAATCTTCCGTTACCATTTGTGAGTTTTCGGTCGTGCCGTGGATATAAAGTCCTCCAATAGAATCGCGTGCCCTAACAATGCTGTTAATTGCCTCGTCGCTTTTTCTTATGGAATGCAAAGGCACCTGGTATATCAAAATGCTAGAGTTTCCACTTTGGATTTCTTTTTTCAGCCATAGAAACTTTTCTTTCTCCAATACAGCCTTATAGGTTTTTGGAACCTCAAGCGAAATATTAAATTTATTCTTGAATTTCTTGCCATCCATTAGCGCCTTTTGGGTCTCTTTTTGGGTTACCTCAATTTCCGTTTTCTGCATTTTTGCAATTATTTCCGCAGCATTTTTCTCCAGTCGGTCAATAATTGAAGCTGTCGAATTGCCAGAAATACGGATGAGGTTTTGAGGCAGGGCATATTGATTCTCAGAAATATCAAAATCATTTCTGGCCTCTTTTTTTATGTAAAGGATGTTTCTGTTTTTAGCCAGTGAGCCTTCAAAGGCATGCAATGGATACTGATTTATCGTAAAAAGTGGTTCTTCTTGAGGAAGTCCATCAACGGGTGCGGCAAATTTTTTTCGAATGGTATCCCCTATTTCACCAATCCAGAGCTTGTCATCAATAAAAACAGCAAGAGAATTCGTATTTCCGATGGATTGTTTATCGGAATTTTTTACTTCTTTTTGGGTGCAGGAAAAGGAAAAGGCCGCTAAAATTACGAGCAGCAGTAGCTTTTTCATTATGTTGCTTTTTGCAAGAGAAAAGCTAAAATCCAAGAATTGTTATCCTTGGATTTTAAGCTTCATTCCAGGTTTGATGTTTTCGCTGCTAATATCATTCCATTTTTTGATATTTTCAACTGTAACTCCCGGATATTTTTTAGCAATGCTGAAAAGTGAGTCACCTTTTTGAACAAGGTATTGGTGTACTTTTGCTGAAGAGGCAATCTGTTGTTGTGCTTTTTCAGCTTTAGTTTCGATAATTGGAGCATTTTCGTTTGGAATCAGTTTTAGCTTGCTTCCTGAAAGTACATTAGTATCTTCAAGATTATTCCATTCTCTAATTTCTGCAACAGTTACGCCATATTTTCTGGCAATCGAATTAAGATTGTCGCCTTTTTGCACTACATAGAATTCTGATTTCTCATCTTCTTTGTTTTCAATATCGTCTGTGGCAACTTCTTTAGTTTTTGCTTCTTGTTTTTCAACAGCAGCAATAGCTGTTTCGGTAGTATCTTTGGTTTTAACAGCTGGCTTTGGCGTTTTCTTAACTACTGTAGTAGCCACTCTTTCATTAGTCTGAATTTTCAGCTTGGCGCCTAGCATCACATTATTGTTTTTCAAACGGTTCCATTTTTTAATTTCTGAAACTGTAACGCCATATTTCTGAGAAATCTCACCAATATTGTCGCCTTTTTTAACCGTATGATATTTTGTCTTAGTAACTATTTTGCTGCCTTTTACGATTTCCGGTTCTTCCGAATAATCTACATAAGGACTTCTTCCGTCAGTAGAAGCAATTGCCGTTTCAGTCGTATTGCCCGTTGGCGATGTTGTTTTTCTTGAAAAATAAGGTTTTTCTCTCTTGTCTTCTTCGATTTGTGCATAAGCATAAATCTTATCTTCATTCGAAGTGAATACTGCAATCTTTGGAACCGGCAGTCTCAGATAATGGTTTTTTCCTTTAACAGAGGGAACTACATCTAATTTATAACCTGGGTTCAAAAGTTTGATTTGCGATTCCGGAATATCCAACAAGTCAGAAATCTGCTTGAAAGACATTTCGCGTTTTACCATAACCGTATCTGTTGCAAAATAGCTAATGGCTGCTCTTTTTGGCTCAATTCCATGTTCTTTATGATATTCATAAATATACATCGTAGCTAAGAAAGCCGGAACGTAACCTTGAGTTTCTTTTGGAAGATTTTTTCTGATATTCCAGTAGTTTTGCTGTCCGCCAGAACGTCTGATTGCTTTTGAAACATTTCCTGGACCGGCATTGTATGATGCTAGAACCAAATCCCAATCTCCAAATATTTTGTACATATTGGATAAGTATTGGCAGGCTGCTTCAGTAGCTTTCAAAGGGTCGCTTCTTTCATCAATGTAGGAAGAAACATCCAGATTGTATTGTTTTCCTGTGGCGAACATAAATTGCCAAAGTCCTGTGGCTCCTACTCTTGATTTTGCGTGTGGATTCAAAGCTGATTCTACAACGGCCAAATATTTGATTTCTAACGGAACGTCATATTTGGCAAGAGCTGCCTCAAACATAGGGAAGTAATATTCTGATATCGCCATCAATCTTTCATACGATTTCTTTCTGTTTTTCAAGAACGATTTGATGATATTTTCCAATCCTTGATTGTACTCTATGTTGAAAGGTGACTTGGCGTCCATTTCTTTCAAACGAGCTTTTAACAAATCAGTAGATAAATCATAATCTACTTTTTCGTCAGGATTTATATGAGCAATATCAAATTCCATTTCTTTGAAAAGATCCTGATTGGTCAATTCATCCATCCATTCCTTATCGACACATGAAGCAACTTCATGGTCAACAAATGTGCTTTTTATAGAGTCTAAAACAGATAATTTAGGAGTCGTAATTTGTGGAGCTATTTCTTGAGAAACGGCATCCTGAGCGAGAATATTTAAGGAAAAAAAGGGTACTAAAAAAAGTGCTATTTTGGTTTTATTCATAACTGAAAATTATAACTTATTATATTTCAAATAATTATGCATATTGCAAACTTAACTTTTTATAACTAACTTTTAAAACGTTTAGTATAAAAATTTTGTTTTTTAACTTATTATGGCATCAATTCCAGGTAGTGATTTTCCTTCCAGCATTTCCAGCATTGCCCCGCCCCCAGTAGAAACATAGCTCATTTTTGGCTCCAAACCAAACTGTTTAACGGCTGCAACAGAATCGCCACCTCCAACAAGAGAAAAAGCGCCTTTTTCGGTAGCTTCTGCAATAAATTCTCCTAGAGCGATCGTTCCTTTTGAAAATTTTTCCATTTCAAAAACACCTAGCGGACCATTCCATAAAATAGTTTTGGAATTTAAAATGACCTTTTTGAAAATCTCCAACGATTCCGGCCCGGCATCAAGTCCTTGCCATCCGTCAGGAATATCTTTCACATCTGTTACTTTTGTTTCTGCATCATTTGAAAATGCATTGGCAGCGATAACATCAACAGGTAAATGGATTTCGACATTTTTCTCTTTTGCCTTTTTCAAAATTTCCAATGCCAGCTCCATTTTGTCATCTTCGCAGATCGAATCTCCAATTTTTCCACCCAAAGCCTTGATGAAGGTAAAAGTCATTCCTCCTCCAATAATCATATGGTCGATTTTATCGAGTATGTTTTCAATAACAGTAATCTTTGAAGAAACTTTTGAGCCACCCAAAACAGCCGTTACAGGTTTTTCAGAATGCTTAAGTACTTTGTTCAGGCTTTCTATTTCTTTAGCCAATAAAATTCCGAAACATTTGTCGTTTGGAAAGAATTGGGCAATAATGGTCGTTGAAGCATGTGCTCTGTGTGCTGTTCCAAAAGCGTCGTTTACATAAACATCGCCAAGTGAAGCCAATTTCTTTGAAAACTCAACATCTCCGGCTTCTTCTTCAGGATAATAGCGAAGGTTTTCCAAAAGCAGGATTTCACCAGGCTTCAGGTTTTTTGCTGCTTCTTCAGCCACCGGGCCAATACAGTCATTTGCGAATTTTACTTCTTTGCCTAAAACTTCCGAAGTTTTTTCAAGGATATGCTCCAGAGAATATTTTGGTTCTTTTGCTTTTGGCCTTCCTAAGTGTGACATCAGGATTACGCTTCCGCCATCAGCAAGAATTTTATCAATTGTTGGCTTTGCTGCTTCAATTCGGGTTGCATCTACTACTTTAAAATTCTCGTCTAAAGGAACGTTGAAATCTACCCTGATTAGTGCTTTTTTGTTTTTGAAATTGAAGTCGTTCAAAGTTTTCATTAGTGGTATATTTTATTTGTTTTTTATTGGATTCACAAATATATGATTTTTAACGAACTAAAAAATATGAAAACATTTAAAATAACCTTAATTCATTAGCGAAAACGTTATAATTGGCTAGAATGCACTTAAAGAAAATCCGATTTGAAAAATTTTGTACATTTATTTCTTGTTAAAAATTTCACAGCCATTTCTATATAAGAAGAAAGCCTTTTATTCCTCATTATCAAAAAAATAATCAATTCTTTGGAAACCTATGAAACATTCTTTCTTATTTGATTTAGATGCAAAATATATTGTGATCTTCTTATTTTTTGCCATGTTACTGGCGATTAACATCGGATATCGATTTGGAATAAAAAAAACAAAAACAGATTCTGACAATTCCGGTATCTTATCTTCTTTATTGGGATTGCTGGCATTGATCCTGGCATTTACTTTTGGAATGGCCGGTTCCAGATACGAAAATCGAAAAACAAGCCTTATTGATGAAGCGAATTCAATAGGAACCGTCATACTCCGAACTGATACGTACCCGGATAGTTTGAAAAATGCGTTCAAAAAAGATTTGGCAATCTATCTTAATTCCCGGATTGCTTATTTTGAATCCGATAGGGATGAAGAAAAAATCAATCAAGCTATAGGGCAATCTGGAAAAGCAAGCGAGTCTTTATGGAACAGAGCTTCTATATGTTCTAAAGACAAAGATTTATTTTTGCCTTCCAACATGATGATTCCGGCCTTAAACAGCATGTTTGATGATGCTACCACAGCAAACATGGCGTATAACTCAAATGTTCCGGAACCAATCGTTTATCTGTTATTGTTTTTCTCTATTATCATTTCCTTCTACATAGGCTACAGTTCTGGCTTTAAGAAAAAAATAGACCGGTTTTATATTTTAGGATTCTGCCTTTTGACTTCGGTAGTGATCTATATAACTTTAGATTTAGACAGGCCAAGGCGCGGTTCCATAAATACGGAAAACGAAATGCTTTTGTTTAATGATTTGAAAAGCAGTTTATAAGTTTTTTGGTGGTTCATTTTTTTGAAGCTTGCTAACTCTTCATCGTTTTTCCCCTATATTTGTTCCATGCTATTTTCAGAAATCCTCGGACAAGAACATATCAAAAGCCACCTTACAAAAAGTGCTGATGCCGGACGAATTCCGCATGCTCAATTGTTTGTTGGCCCTGAAGGTTGCGGTACGCTACCAATGGCTTTGGCCTATGCACAATATGTGTTGTGTCAGAATTCAGGCGGTGAAAATCATGGAAAAAATGAGGCCTGCAATTTGAAATTCAATAATATTTCACATCCCGATCTGCATTTTATCTATCCTACCGTTTCAACCGATGATGTGAAGTCAAAGCCAAAAAGTCTTGATTTTATTGCCGACTGGCGTTCCTTTTTACTTGAAAACCCGTATGGAGGACTGTTTGACTGGTATAAATATCTTGGTGTTCAGAACAAGCAGGGACTGATTCGTGTGGAAGATGCGCAGGAAGTACTTAAATCGCTTTCGTTGAAATCATTTGAAGGCGGCTATAAAATCATGATCGTGTGGATGGCTGACAAGATGAATGTCGAAGCGTCAAACAAGCTCTTGAAAATCCTGGAAGAACCGCCGGAAAAAACGCTTTTTATTTTGATTTCCGAAGATGAAGAATCAATTATACAGACAATACGTTCGCGATGTCAGGTATTGCATTTCAACGGAATCCATGAAAATATAATTGCCGATATATTGGTTTCACGTGAAAACATAGACTCTCGCGAAGCCAAGAAAATTGCACACCAGGCACAAGGAAATTTTAGCAAGGCATTGCATTTATTAAGAGAAGACAGTGAAGAACAGCCTTTTGAGCAATGGTTTGTTTTATGGGTCCGAGCCGCATTTCGGGCTAAAGGAAATGCATCTGCTATTAACGACCTGATTGCCTGGAGCGAACAAATTGCCGGTTTGGGGCGTGAAGCGCAAAAGAAATTTTTGCATTTTTGTATCGAAATGTTCCGACAGGCGTTGTTGCTGAACTATCAGGCTTCCGGCTTGGTTTATATGGAACCGAAAGTTGAAAAATTCAAGCTGGAAAACTTTGCCCCTTTTGTTAATGGCAACAATATCAATGACATATTTAAAGAACTTTCCGATGCCGTTTACCATATTGAACGGAACGGAAATGCCAAAATTATCCTTACCGATCTATCTATCAAACTAACCCGATTAATCCACAAAAAATAGTAATCATGAACAACACTGCTTCCATATTGATTTTAGTATTTTTGGCCGTAACATTTTTACAATCAGGCTATGACAAAGTAATAGACTGGCAAGGAAATGTAGGCTGGCTTAAAGGTCATTTTGAAAAAACATTCATCAAAAATAGCGTACCACAATCCCTGATGCTTATCCTTGTTTTGGAAATAGCAGCCGGAATTCTTTGTGTTGCGGGTATCATACAGATGCTGATGAATGGAGAAACTACGTTTGGCTTTTATGGTTCTGTTGTTTCTGCTGTTACGCTTGTTTTCTTGCTTTTCGGTCAGCGAATCGCTAAAGATTATGATGGAGCCAGAACGATTGCTATCTATTTTGTTCCGGCTGTTCTAGGCGTATTTTTTATGCAATAATTTACTGTGAAGCCCTATATAACTTCAATTCATCCCAGGTAAATTTATTCCCGTATTTTTCTTTCAATCCGTTGAGAGATTCTTCGTTGTAGCCTTCAAAAGCTTCGGCTAAATCTTGTATTATACCTTCCGGAAGAACGTCAGATAATGCGACTTTTCCGGACTGTATCAATTTGACGAAGTGGGTCACTATGGTCTGTTGCGTGAGTTTTCGCAGGCTTGCGATTTCGGCCATGGAATTGTTTTGTTGCCAAAGCTCATAGGTTTCCTCAACTGTTGATTTTTTAGGAAGCTTTTTCTCTTTTTTCTTTGGCATATAGCGGTTTTCATCATAATCATCTTCCACTAGTGTAGCATGTGTATTCTTGAATTCTTCACGAATAGCCTCTAATTTTTTCGATTTATACGATCGTATTTCCTGCGAATCCAAATTTTCTTTACAGATTTCCTGGCCTGATGCTACAATTTCTATGAGCCTTTTGGCTTTCATCAGGCGCAACACAGCCTTAGTTTGCAGTTCTTCCAAAGCATATAACTCCTGAAAAAAAGTTTTTGCTTTTTTAGCCCGTTTTACTTCTTCCAATTTCCATAGGATTTCATGTACCAACTGGTCCATTGGCTTTAGAAAATAGTCGTGGGCAGCCTGAATTCGTTCCAAAACAAACTGAATATCATGTGTTTCATCAAAAAAGAGCTTATCCAGCTGACGCATGAATTTTATAGCCGGCTCGGTTAGCGTTCCAATGGATTCTGCCTGCCGTTTTGCCCATTGCATGTGCTTTGATTTTTCAGATTTTTCAGCATCCTCGTTGTAGCTGTATTGGTGGTTTCTCCATTCCTGAGCAAGTTCCTTCCAATCAAAGCTGTTTTTGAGATAGTTATGTATAAAATTTTGTGTTTCTTTTTCCAACGAAGATTGTAACAGTTCTTCCGAAGCTTTGTTATTGGAATACTGCATGACATCATAATCATTCGAAATGCCATTCATTTGCAGCGGAGAAAGCAAAATAAGCCCTTCTAACGAACGAAGTCGCGACAAGGCGACATATGCCTGTCCGGGAAGGAAAACTTTCGATACATCAAGCACAGCTTTATCAAAGGTCAATCCCTGGCTTTTGTGCACTGTTATCGCCCATGCTAATTTTATCGGATAATGAGTAAAAGTCCCTAAAACATCCTCAACAATTTCCTTCGTATCGGGATCAACAGAATACCGAATGTTTTGCCATTCGTATCTTTCTACTTCGATTGTTTTGTTTTCATCTGGAAAATGAACCAGAATTTCCTGTTCTGACAAGGCTTTTATGATGCCCATTTTTCCGTTGAAATAATTTTTTTCGGGTGAAAGGTCATTCTTCACAAACATGATCTGGGCGCCCATTTTTAGGTTCAGTCTTTCATCAACAGGATATATCTTTTCAGGGAAATCGCCTACAATCTCAGGTAAAAATGTCAGTTGTTTTTCCTGCAAATCAAGCAATGATTGTTCATTTAGGGCATCCGCTTTTGCATTATGTGTAGTCAAGGTTATATATCCCTTGTTTTGTTTTAGGTCAAAATCCTGCTTTACGTAATGGTTTAAGTTTTTGATATCTTCCGCATCTACCTGATTATTACGGAGATTGTTCAATATCGATATGAATTTATCATCGGTCTGGCGGAAAATCTTTGAAAGCTCGATGTATAAGGGCGGATATTGCTGCATTACGTGAGAATGGAAAAAGAATTTTCCATGGTAATAGTTTTTCAGGACTTCCCATTCTTCATTTTTAACAACGGGCGGAAGCTGCAACAAATCGCCAATAAATAATACTTGCACACCGCCAAAAGGAAGTTCTTTTCTTCGTATACTCCTCATTGTAAAGTCAATAGCATCCAGTAAATCAGCACGAAGCATACTGACTTCATCAATAATCAGCAATTCCATATTCAAAATCACGGATTTTTTTGTGCCATTCATCTTAAAATGGCGCTTTAGCGTGTCTTTGGTTTCGAACTTTATGGTATCGGAAAAATGCGGTGTCTTGTTGTATTCCGGTATAAATCCTGCAAACGGAAGCTGAAACATGGAATGAATCGTAACACCGCCCGCATTCAGGGCAGCTATGCCCGTTGGAGCTACTACTACCGTATTCTTGTGGGTCGATTGTATGATTTCTCTTAAAAGGGTGGTTTTTCCGGTTCCGGCTTTGCCGGTTAGAAAAAGAGAACGCTGCGTCTGATTGATGAATTTCAGCGTATACGATGCTGCTTCAGATATTGGTTGCATTGGCTTGTAGTTTTCGAAATGGAAAAATAGTCAATTTTTCGAAATGATTTCCAAAAAAAATGCCTTCACTTAGGAAGGCATTTTTTAGAATTTATTTTTTCTCTTCAGCTTTTGCAGTATCCTTTGTTTCTGTTTTTTCTGGAGTTTTATAATTGTCATTCAATTCTTTAACGATTTTCTCAGTAATATCATATCCGTCTTTAGCATAAAGAACCGTTGCAGCATCACCTGTTCCGTAGATATAAGAATAGCCGTTCTTTTTACCGTAATCTTTTATGTATTTTCTTACTTTACTAACTACAGAATCTCTTTCAACAGCTGCTTCTTTTTGTAGTTGTTGGCTCATAGCTTGCTGAGCATAAGTAAGTTGCTGTTCTTTTTTCTGTAACTCTGCTCCTTTTTTCTGTGCCCACTCAGGACCATTTGCTTGTGCATTTCTACGGAAATTATCGGCCTCTTCCTGAAATTTTTTAATTTCAAGTTCAAGTTCTCTACCCATAACTTTCGATTTTTCTTCAAATTTAGCCTGAAGGTCTTTCGATTCAGTATATTCATCCATCAGTTTTACAGTATCGATATATGCTGTTTTTTCTGATGTTGTTTTTTCTTCAGCTTTGTTGCAAGAAAATAATGAGATTGCTATTGCAATGGCTACTATTGATTTTTTCATTCTGAGTTCTTTATTTTTTAATTGGGTCAAAAATAGAAAAAAAAAGTTACAAATACCCAAAGTGTTAATTTTCGGGCTTTTTCTTTATGATAAGATTATTTTATAGTTTAAAAAACAGGCATAAATTCTGACTATCAAAAACGGATTAAAATAAAGCGATTTAAGACACTTTCAAAAAAAGGCGATGTCTTTTCATGTTGCTGCTAAAAACTCTTCAAGATTCGCTTTTATTTTAATTTTTAGCGTTTTTTAGCACATAAATATGCGAAGAATATTCAAATTTTTGTTTTGCTTTCCAATTTGACTTCAATCCAATAAAAAATGCTTTAATAAAATTTATTTTTCCGGTTTTGTATTTTTCGGATAAGAGACTTACATAAAACGAATCAAATTTCATTGGCAAGATTTTTATGAGCTCGATATTTTCGTTTTGAAATAATTTTTTGATTGCTGTTTTTGAAAAATGCCAAAGGTGTCTTGGTGTATCATAAGCAGCCCAAAATTCGCCGTAGTATTTTGCATCGTATGATTTAAAATTAGGTACCGCAATAATAATTGCGCCATTGGGCTTTAGCAATCTTTTTAATTCTTTTATCTGGTTTTGCAAATCGGGCACGTGTTCTAAAACGTGCCACATAGTAATAACATCAAAAGAGTGGTCTGCAAAATCAATGGCCTGTTGTTTTAGTTCCACTCCTTTTTGGCTTGCGACAGATCTGGCTTTTTCGCTAGGCTCTACACCTACCACATTCCAGCCATCATTTTTAGCTACCAAAAGAAAATCTCCTGTTCCGGCTCCAATATCTAAAAGTGTTCCTTTTTTATCTTGTAAGCCGTTAATCAGATTCAATTTATTTTTTAAAGCGATATTTTTTATAAAATGGTAGGCTTTTTCAAAAAGTGAACGTTTTCCGTCTGTGTGCGATATATAATCATCACTTTCATAATATTTAGAAAGTGCTGCTCCTTCCGGTTGAGGTGAAGTAATCAGCATGTCCAAATCTTCATCGTATAGCAGCTCAAAAATTTCTTTTGAAACAGAATTATCTTTTACGGTTTGGTAATGCTTATGATTTGCTGAGGTCATTGTTTAAATTGGATGTATTCGTCTTTAAGATTTTTAAGATAGGCCGTTGCTTTATTTTGAAACATGGATTTATTGGAGAGACAATCTTCATTAAATTCATTAATCATTGAGATGGCAATAAATTTTGGCTGGCCTCCTACAACGTTGGCAATATTTTCTTGATTTTGTACCGCAAAATTTGAAAACCCAAAATATTTATCAAATTCTGAATTTTCATAGACAATGAGCTTATACTTATCGCCATCAATCGTAATCCAAAATTCTCTCGTTAGGTAGTTATTCAATTTGTATTTGATAGCGAGAAATTGTTCAAATGGAAGATTCTTTAGATTGTTTTCAAAAATAAAAGCATTAAGTGGCTTAGTGCCCAAAACTTCTTTTCCGTTTTCAGAAATATAATAATCGTCAATTAGAAAAGCTGGCTTTGTTCCAATGCAGCTTTGTAAAACAAAAATTATCAAAAGAATTGAGACAATTCCTTTGATAATGCGGTTTTGAGTACTTCGTTCCACGTGAAACATATTATCTTCCCATGTGAATTAGTAATACAGAAATATCGCTTGGAGAAACTCCGCTAATACGAGATGCCTGCGATAAAGTCATCGGACGTATCTTTTTAAACTTTTCACGAGCTTCATGCGACAATGATTTTATCTTATCATAATCGAACGATTCAGGAATCTTTACATCTTCCAAGCGCGTTAGCTTATCGGCATTGTTTTTTTCTTTTTCGATATAGCCAGAATATTTAACCTGTATCTCTGCTTGTTCCAATACTTCTTTATCAAGATTGTTGTCTTGTACATATTGAGCCACCTTTTCAAATTTCAGGATATCTTCCAAATCTATCTGCGGACGCGAAAAGACTTTAAACATTTTATCTGGTTGTGAAATCAATGCAGAACCTTTTTCTTCAAGAATAGGATTTGTTTCTGCAACGGTTACACTAGTTTCTTTAAAGAAAGAAACCATCGCTTCTGATTCGTTCAGCTTCTTCTCCATTCTACGCATACGAGATTCTGAAGCCAAGCCAATTTCAAAGGATTTTGGTGTTAATCGGAAATCTGCATTATCCTGGCGTAATAACGTTCTGTATTCTGCTCTTGAAGTAAACATTCGATATGGCTCTTCTGTTCCTTTTGTGATCAGATCATCGATAAGAACTCCGATATAGGCTTCATCTCTTCTCAAAATTAAAGGATCTTTTTCATGCACTTTTAAATGCGCATTGATACCGGCCATTAATCCTTGCGATGCAGCTTCTTCATAACCTGTAGTACCGTTTATCTGTCCTGCGAAATACAAACCTTCAACCAATTTCGTTTCCAGTGTATGTTTTAATTGCGTAGGTGGAAAATAATCGTATTCAATAGCATAACCCGGACGGAAGAATTTCACGTTCTCAAAACCTACAACAGAACGAAGTGCTTTAAACTGTACTTCTTCCGGAAGCGATGTCGAAAAACCATTTACATATACTTCAACTGTATTCCATCCTTCGGGTTCCACAAACAATTGGTGTCTTTCTTTATCCGCAAAACGGTTTATCTTATCTTCAATCGACGGACAATATCTTGGCCCAAGGCTTTTGATTCTTCCATTAAACATTGGAGAACGATCAAATCCTTCACGCAGCAAATCATGTACCTGTAACGAAGTATAGGTCATGAAACATGATTTTTGATGTACCAACGGCTTTGTTTCGTCAGAATAGGAGAACTTGTCCGGATTTACATCTCCAGGTTGTTCTTCCATTTTAGAATAATCCAACGAACGACCATCAACACGTGGTGGTGTTCCTGTTTTCATTCTTCCGGAAGTAAATCCGGCACGAACCAAATCTTCTGTGATTCCGTAGGCGGCTCCTTCACCTGCTCTACCACCGCCAAATTGTTTCTCTCCTATATGAATCAATCCATTCAGGAAAGTTCCATTTGTCAAGACAACAGACTTGGCTTTTATTTCAATTCCGAGCGAGGTCTTGATTCCTTTTATCTTACCATCTTCAATAATCAAACCTTTCACCATTTCCTGATAGAAATCAAGATTTGGAGTTCTTTCCAACATCAATCTCCATTCTTCAGCAAAACGCATTCTGTCGCTTTGAACTCTTGGCGACCACATCGCAGGACCTTTTGATTTATTGAGCATCTTGAACTGTATGGCCGTTTTGTCTGAAACAATTCCAGAGTATCCACCCAAAGCATCAATTTCTCTTACAATCTGTCCCTTTGCTATCCCTCCCATTGCTGGATTACATGACATCTGGGCTATGTTCTGCAAACTCATTGTAACCAATAAAGTTTTCGAACCCAAATTGGCCGCTGCCGCGGCCGCTTCTGAACCAGCGTGCCCGGCTCCAACAACAATCACATCGTAGGTTTCTTGAAACATTTTTTTATCCTCTCTTTACGATTTTGGAAAACCAAAATCTTATTGTGTTCCACGTGGAACGTTTATAAAATTTTATTCTTTTGGAAGAGATGTTTAAGCTATTGTTTCACGTGGAACATCGCAATTTTTTCATCTTCTTTTGAGCGCATCAACAGCTCATCTGTTTCCGACTTATCCTTGTAACCTGCAAAGTGCAATATACCATGCACCAATACTCTTTTAAGTTCTTCATCAAAACTCACATTAAAATCTTTTGCATTATCCGCCACTCTTTCAACAGACACAAAGATATCACCGTGTAATTCATTCCCTATGGAATAATCAAAACTAATGATATCAGTTAAAGTATCATGGTCAAGATATTTGACATTGATTTCGTGCAAGTATTCATCATCACAAAAGATATAATTTATCTCTCCTTCTTTCTTAAATTCTGAAACAATAATATCTGAAAGCCACTTTTCAATTTCATTTTCATTTGGCAATTCAAACTCGGTTTCGTAATTAAAACTAATCATCTTTCCTAAAATATTCTTGAACCTTCTGGTTAAAATTTGGCCGCAAAGGTAGTGTTTGTCTGTTTAATATTTCAATACTATTTAAATATTGCTTTAAGGCAGGAGAAATAGCATTCGTTTGGTTATTGTAATCTTTTGTGTTGGTTTGCGACTGCCGTTTCTTTTCCTCTCCTTGCTGTTGTATAGCATTATCCAACTTCAACAATTCGTGTTTTAGATTCAGCATCTTTTGAAGTGTCTCATTCTTGAAACCTTTGTTCAGCAAATCCTTTTCAATCTGCTTCATTTGGTTGAGAGCATTTTGTCCGTTACCACCCATACCTTCTTTCTCTAATGCTTTTTGTAGTGCTTCACGCAAGCGTTGCTGCTCTTTATAAATCTCTAATATTTCACCCGCATTTCCTTCTCCATCTTCACCTCCTTCACCTTCTTTGTTTCCACTTTTTGCATTCTTCCCTTTTCCTTCTTTACCAGGTTTCCCATCTTTGCCTTCATTACCTTCACCTGGTTTTTCTCCTTTCTTCATTCCATCTTTCATCTTTTCTCCAAGACCTTGTTGCTTCTGAATAATATCCGGAAGCTGCATTCCCTGACCTTGTCCTTGTTTAGGTTTGCCAGCACCAGAACCAGACATTTGCATCTGCATTTGCATATTGGTTAAGATCTCGCTTAAGAAATCAGCTAGCTTGTTGGATGATGACACTGCATATTGTTGGTGTGAAACTCCTTTCTGAATTTGGGCATCGGATAAAGTTTCGAGAGCCTTATCAACATTGTAATGTACGTTACCAATTTCAGTCGTGATGTTCTCTCCTATTTTTGGATTCCTCAACGACATAGCAAACAAACTATCATCAACATGCTTGAATTGCTGTTTTAAATCTTGTTGGATTTTTAGGTTTTTATTAAACGAAAGCGAACCCTTTTTAAGTCCTTTGAAGTTCTTCATCAGGTCTTCTTGTGAGAATGAATAGGCCAACAAATTGTCCAGTATCTGACGTAGCATTTTCACATCTTCTTCTAATTGTTCCATTTCACCACCGGCCATACTTTCCATCATAGCACCACTCATTTGCTTCATCTTTTGGGCAGCACTTTTCTGTTTTGGTTTGGCTTTGCCTTTCTGATCTTTTTTTAATTCATCAGAGGCTTTCTTTAAATCCTCATTAATACTCTTTTCGGTTTGCTCATCTTTTGGCAAGTCAATCGGTTTTTTTAATTGCTCATTATCCTTTTCAAGCTGGTCTAATTCCTTTTGAATCTTATCAAATTCTTTATTAATTTCTTCCTGATTTTCGACAGAATTTTCTTTATCTTTATTTGATAAAGCATCTTGTTTCTCGGAAAGTTTATCTAATTTTTCAGCTAACTGTTCTGCCTTTTTTTCTACATAATATTTTTTAGTAAGCTCAACCAATTGCTCTAAATTCTTGGTCTGGTTTTTTGAGCTTTGTTTGAATTTATCAATTTTTTCAAACAGTTCTTCTTCTCGTAGTTTCTCAGATAATTTTTGCAATTCATCTAATAACTTTTCATTCTTTTCGATTTCTTTTTCAGCCTTATCAAGACGTTCTTTTAGTTCTTCTTTGAACTCATCTTTCTTATCTGTCTTAAACTTATCGAGGTTGTCTTCCATCTTTTTGGAAAACTCTTTCATCATTTGCTCCTGCTGTTTTTGGCGTTGGATAAAGTCATTTACCTTTTGCTGATCTTTAAATTCAAGATTGGTTTTTTCCTTACCTAACTTTTGCAGTTTATCTATTTCAGATAATTGCTTATCCTGGTTTTTAATCGACTTTTGTAAGCTGTTGATATTGTCATTTTGCTGTTGCAAATTCTGTTCTTCTTTTTCTTCTATTGTAGCTAGCCTATCTGAGAAAACAGAAGATTTAGTAGATTTGAAACCATGCAATGCATCGTTATCAAAAACTTCAAAATAGTATTCATAAGCAACACCTTCTTCAACTGGAAGCTGACCCGGGAAAGAAAAAATGAACTGATCGAAAACATCTTTTTTAACCGGTAAGGCCATCTTCTTAGCTTCATTGGTTTTATTCTTTGGATAGAAAACAATTTGTAATTTGGATAATCCGTTGTCGTCAGAAACCTGCCCTACTATCACATTCTGATTTAGCTTAAGGCTATCCGGCGCATTGTTCACCGCTATAGTCGGAAACTGATCTTTGATAACAGAAATTTGATAATTTAACTTTTCATAGTGTTTTACTTTAGCATTTGAAGTCAAGATTTGATAATCTGTATTCTGAAGAATGCTTTTTGTAATCTGAAATGTGTTTTCGTTAGAAGAAAATGGCGTAATTGTTTTTAAATCAGACCATTCCACAGATTTTGTTGCTAAAGTAGCCACCTTCCAGGTCACTTTTGTCCCTTCAGGAACAATTGCATTCCCAGAACCTTGAATTGTTTCAGATTTTTTATTCAGATAGGATGGAAAATTCAAAACCATTTCAAAATTCGCAATCGTTGGAACAGCTACAACAGCCAGTTCATAATCTTTAGTCGTTACCTTATTGGCTTCGATATGAAACTTTATGTTTTTAGATGGTCTGGTAAACTTATATTCAAAAACTCCCGGCTTAAGGCTTTGCATAAAATAGCTTTCTCCATCAATGAAAATCATCGCATTTTCAGGAACCACTTTTCCTTCTGATTTTACCTGGAGTACAAAGTCATTTCCTTGTTCTGTCTGCAATGAAGGATTTACAATCTGGAAAGCAAACGGAGCTGGAGGTGAAAAACGTTCATTATAACGCACTACTCTATTGAAGCTTTGCGTAATCATATCGCTATTACCGGATATCATAAAGAAAGTAAAAAACAGAATCGGAATAACAGCCCAAGGAAGGTATTTAACGTTGCCTTTGAAATTGATGGCATTTCCAAAAGGAATCGGGTTTAAAGTCATTGCCTTTTGGTCAATGGAAGCCAACAGCAATTCGGACTGATTATTGTCATTTGACAATTGAAGGAAATTTTTCAGTTTGTCATCGACTTCAGAAAAATGACTGCCAATGATTGCCGATGCTTCTTCATAGTTAATTCCCTTTTGAAGTTTAAACAGCTTGAAAATTGGAAACAAGATAAACCGCAATAAGAGGAAAAGTTCCACGGCAACAAATGCCCAAAACAGAAACGTTCTGCCCATAGGTTTTAGCCAAAGGAAATATTCGACAAAAAGCGTAAACAGCAAATACAATAATCCTAGCCCAATAAAGAAAATCAATCCTTTAAGGAGTTCGTTCGCATAATACTTCTTGATGAATGCTTCTAATTTGTCGTATATCAGTGTTTTATTTTCCAAAATTGTCAGTCGTTTCTTTATAACCGATAAAAATAGTAATTTATATTAATATGAAAGGTTAAAATTGAGAGAGGCAATTTGAGATTTGGGATTGAAGATTTAGGATTTTAGATTACGGATTTCTTAGGAGTTATTGTCTGAAAACTGCTTTCCGTGAACTGATAACATTTAACTAAAATCGTATCTTTGCACCAAAATTTATTCAAAATGTCTAGACCTATTCGCGTTCGTTTTGCCCCAAGCCCAACAGGGCCTTTACACATTGGAGGCGTGAGAACTGCCCTTTTCAATTATCTGTTTGCTAAAAAACATGGCGGCGTGTTTTACCTTCGTGTAGAAGACACCGACCAAAACCGTTTTGTACCTGGAGCCGAGGCTTATATTCTGGAAGCATTAGAATGGCTTGGAATTGCTCCTGATGAGACAGTTGGAAAAAATGAAAAATTTGGACCCTATCGCCAAAGCGAAAGAAAACATCTGTATAAAGAATATGCCGATCAACTTATACAATCTGGATGGGCTTATTATGCATTTGACTCCGCAGAAGATTTGGACCAATTGCGTAAAAATGAAGAAGAACAAGGAAAAACATTTATTTACAATCACGGAAATCGTGAGCAATTGGATAATTCCTTGACCAATTCTGCTGAAAAAACAGCACAGAGAATTGCAAATGGTGAAGAATATGTTATTCGTTTCAAAACTCCGATTAATGAAATTTTGCATTTGAACGATATGATTCGTGGTGAAGTAAAATTCGACACCAATCTTTTAGATGATAAGGTTTTGTTCAAAAGCGACGGAATGCCAACCTATCACTTGGCCAACATTGTAGACGACCATTTGATGGAAACCTCACATGTTATCCGTGGTGAAGAATGGCTTCCATCTATGCCTTTGCATGTTTTGTTGTACAGAGCTTTTAATTGGGAAGCTCCGGAATTTGCACATCTTCCATTGATTCTAAAACCGGTAGGAAATGGCAAACTTTCAAAAAGAGACGGAGATAAACTTGGTTTCCCTGTTTTCCCTCTGGAATGGAAAGATCCAAGCTCAGGCGAAATATCTTCAGGTTATCGAGAAAAAGGATTCCTTCCTGAAGCAGTAATTAACTTCCTTGCTTTATTAGGCTGGAGTTCTGGAACCGATCAGGAATTATTTACGTTAGATGAACTGGTAGCTGCTTTCGATTTGGGGAGAGTTCATAAGGCTGGCGCAAAGTTTGATCCAGAGAAAAACAAATGGTTCAATCATCAGTATTTCCAAAGAGCTGATAATACTGTTTTAGCACATAAACTTTCGCATGTATTAGTAGAAAAGGGAATTAACAAACCAATAGAGTTTGTAACCGAAGTTGTTCGTTTGGTAAAAGAGCGCGCTACTTTTGCTTCAGAACTTTGGGATCTGTCTGAATTCTTTTTCTTAGCTCCTGCATCTTATGATGAAAAAGCTGCAAAAAACTGGAAACCGGAAACAGCAGAGTTGATGGAAAAATTGATTGTCATTTTAGAAAATACTTTGGATTTTTCAACCGAAAATGTTGAAAACACAGTCAAAGCCTGGATGACAGAAAATGAAATAGGAATGGGTAAAATTATGCAACCATTGCGAATGAGCCTGGTTGGATCTTTAAAAGGCCCTCACCTATTTGATATTATCAGCATGATTGGAAAAGAAGAAACAATTTCCAGAATTCAGAAAGCGGTTGCTTCTTTGAAATAAATTAAAGAGCCTTTCAGAAATGAGAGGCTTTTTTTGTACCTTAAACCCGATAAACTTTAAACACTCTATTATGGACTTAAACATTCCTTTGTATGTATTTTTATTCTTCGCCTTATTTATTTTCTTTTCATCGTTCTTTACAGTTAAGCAACAAACTGCTGCTATTATAGAACGTTTTGGAAGATACCAAAGCATCCGTCACTCTGGATTACAACTTAAAATTCCGATAGTAGATAAAATTGCGGGCAAGATTAATTTGAAAATCCAACAGCTTGACGTTATCATCGAAACAAAAACGAAAGAAAACGTATTTGTGAAAATGAAAGTTTCCGTACAGTTTAAAGTAATCCAAGATAAAGTGTACGAAGCGTTTTACAAGCTGGAATATCCACATGACCAAATTACTTCTTATGTATTCGACGTAGTTCGTGCTGAAGTTCCTAAGTTGAAGCTGGATGATGTTTTTGAAAGAAAAGATGATATTGCTATTGCTGTAAAACGTGAATTGAACGAGGCTATGACTACTTATGGTTATGATATTATCAATACGCTGATTACTGATATCGATCCGGACATTCAGGTAAAAAATGCCATGAACAGAATCAACGCAGCTGATAGAGAAAAATCAGCAGCAGAATATGAAGCGGAAGCAGGAAGAATCAGAATCGTTGCCAAAGCCAAAGCGGAAGCAGAAAGTAAAAGGTTACAAGGACAGGGTATTGCCGACCAGAGACGCGAAATTGCGCGTGGTTTGGTAGAAAGTGTAGATGTATTGAATAAGGTAGGTATCAATTCTCAGGAAGCCTCAGCTTTGATTGTTGTGACACAACATTATGATACGTTGCAAGCTATTGGTGCAGATGCTAACTCTAACCTGATATTACTTCCTAATTCGCCACAGGCCGGAAGTGATATGCTCAACAATATGGTAGCTTCTTTTACAGCTTCCAACCAGGTTGGTGAAGCGATGAAACGAGCTAAAGTATCTGAAAAGAAATCTACTCCAAAACCACCAATGTTCCCTGAATCGCATGAAAGTGATCATGGTGAAGTATAATCACATTGAAATAAAAAAAGAGGCTTATAGAGCCTCTTTTTTGTTTATAGACGGAAAATCTTTTTCGTCAGATACGCTATCCCGACATTCTTAAGTGGTCCGGATAAACTTCCTATTATGTTTAATGCTATCCCTGGGACTGTTCCTAGTATATTTTTTGCTGTAAAGCTATCTTTGGTGTCATGAAAACTTTTATTCATTTTTTCATAGGCCAAATCCTTCTCTACTTTCAAAATCTGAAGTTCTCTATTTATCTCTTCATACGAAGAATAACTCTTTACTTGCATAGACATTCGTTTAATATTTTTTGAAAAATAATCTTGAAAATGTTCTCAGAATCGGACCTTCAACAATCTTATCTTGAATATAATATACCAATATGGCAAGTACAAGATAAATCGCTCCGACAATTAAGAATCCATAAGCAAAATTATCCAGTCCATATCCAATCGCTAACGCTAATGCAATTGAAAAAAACAGGGTTACAATCACCAACATAATACTCAGCATGAATAATTTGAGCATTAATGTGGTCGATTTCATTGCAATCTTAAATCCCCAAAGTTTATAGTAGGCAATATTAGCGTCTAAAAATTCTTTGGCTCGGTCTTGCAGATCGTCTGTATTTTCTTTTATTTTTTCAAATGCCATAAAGCAGTTTTTTATTTTTTACTAGCTGCTGCAGCTTGTGACTTTAAATCAGCCAACTTTTTTTCTAAAGCAGCAATTACATCTTCTTTGGTATCTTGAGCATTGGCTACCAGTTCGTCAAAACTCGATTCCAAATCTACTTTCGCTCTTGAAAACTTGCTTTTTACCTGATCTGATAAATGATTGAATTTGTTTTGCAATTCATCTTTTTGGTGGTCGAATCCATCTTTAATTTTTCTTCTTGTTTTCTGACCTTTGTCTGGTGCGAATAAAATTCCAACTGCTGCACCAATTGCAGCTCCTGCTAATATTCCGATTACTGTGTTTGATCTTGACATAACTTTTCTTTTTTTATAGGTTAATAATCTAAAGTTACATTAAATTTTAACATTTCGATGTTAATAAGCAGTTAAAGTATAAGTAAGTTTAGCAAAACCCTCATATTTATCGTTTAATCAAAGATCAAAGACGTGACTATATCTTTACATTAACAATTTTTAAAAATGGCTTAAAACCCATTTATGAAAGTCGTTTTTAATTACAAAAAATTATGTGATTTTAATTTTCAATAGAAAAACCAAATAATAGAAAAAGCTCCTGAATTCAGGAGCTTCTCATATATAAAATTTATAGTTCTAATTTTCGGAAAGCAAATTTAAAACTTCTTCATTCTTTTCGGAATTTTTCAATTCGGCAAGCTGTGAGGAAAACTCTGAACGATTTGCTTCATCATTTTTTAAATTCTTAATAACTTCCATTCGAACAAAAGGCGATTCGCTTTTTAGTGACATGGAATATAACTTATGAATAGTTTCCGTTTCAACATCTGAAGGCTTCAGTGACGAATATTTCAGAAGATAATTTGAAAACAGCAAAGAACTCTTGTTATTGTTAATATTCTTCTTTAAAGTATTCTGCAGCAAGCTGAAATTGTTCACATTTTTCAGTTCCCCTCCTATTGTTTTTTCAACTGTGTTTCGTTCTTCTTCAGTGGCTACTTTAAAATATTTATTGATTTCCTTAAGGGAATTATTGATAATATTTTCTTCTTTTTTGCCCTTTTCTTCCCAGGTATCTTTTAAGGAAACAGTTCTGTTGAAAACTAATTTTTGTTCTGTAGAATCCTTATCTACAGTAAAATAGCCTAATCTTTGGAACTGGAATTTGTCTTCATTTTTAGCTTCTTTTAGACTTGGCTCTAAATAGCCAGTAACTACCTGAAGCGAATTCGGATTTACAAATTCCAAGAAATCTTTTCCTTTATGAGTATCCGGAGATTCATCGGTAAATAGTCGGTCATACAAGCGTACTTCAGCTTTAATTGCATGCGCAATAGAAACCCAGTGCAATGTGCCCGAAACTTTTCTTTGGCTTGCTTCCGTGCCACTACCGCTAAGGCTATCCGTATCATACGTCACATGGATTTCTGTAATATTTCCATTAGCATCTTTTACAACACTTTCACCTTTGATGATATAGGCATTTTTCAAACGTACTTCTTTTCCAAGAGTCAATCGGAAAAACTTGCCTGTAGCTTCTTCTAAAAAGTCTTCTCTTTCAATATATAATTCTTTTGAAAAAGGTACTTTTCTGAATCCTGCATTTTCATCTTCCTGATTGTTTTCTGCTTCTAACCACTCTTCTTTTCCTTCCGGATAATTGGTAATAACCAGTTTTACAGGATCTAAAACTGCCATAACACGAGGTGCAGTTTTGTTTAAATCTTCGCGGATACAGAATTCCAAAACAGAAACATCAATCAAATTATCGCGTTTTGCAATACCAATAGTATGGGCAAAATTTCGGATTGAAGCAGGCGTATAACCTCTCCTTCTCAATCCGGAAACGGTTGACATTCTTGGATCGTCCCATCCGTTAACATGCTTATCTTCAACTAATTTTAATAGTTTTCTTTTGCTCACTACCGTATGCGAAAGATTACGTCTTGCAAATTCTCTTTGTTTTGGACGTATGCTTTTGTCATCATAAATCTGATCCAGGAACCAGTCATATAATTCTCTGTGAGGCAAGAATTCAAGCGTACAGAAAGAGTGTGAAATCTGCTCCAGATAATCGCTTTCACCATGAGCCCAGTCATACATTGGATATATTTTCCACGTATCTCCTGTTCTGTGGTGGTGTTTATGTAATATACGATACATGATAGGATCACGCATCAGCATATTGGTCGATTTCATGTCTATTTTTGCTCTTAAAATGTGCGTTCCTTCCGGAAATTCTCCATTTTTCATTCTTTCGAACAAATCAAGATTTTCGGCAACTGAACGATTTCTGTATGGACTATCAACTCCCGGAGTAGAAGGCGTGCCTTTTTGCTGCGCCATTTCTTCTGAAGTCTGGCTATCAACATAAGCCTTACCGTTCTTAATAAACACAACTGCCCAATCATATAATTGCTGGAAATAATCAGAAGCATAACATTCATGTTCCCATTGGTATCCTAGCCATTGTACATCTCTTTTGATCGCATCCACAAATTCCTGCTCTTCTTTTGCAGGATTGGTGTCGTCAAAACGAAGATTAACAGGTGCTTGATAATCAATGCCTAAACCAAAATTTAAAGCAATCGAGCTTGCATGTCCGATATGCAAATAACCGTTGGGTTCAGGCGGGAAACGAAAACGTAATTTCTGTTGAGACAAACCATTTTTAATATCTTCTTCAATGATTTGTTCAATAAAATTCAGTGATTTTTCTTCTGATGCCATATTCATAAATTAAGACAGCAAAGTTATTCATTTTGCCAAGAAAATGCTTAATTTTTATTCTTTAATACCTAATTTTGAATAACGAAATTATAGAACGAATATCTCCAATCAAAAAACACATATTGTCATGGGAATTATCAAGCTAAAAAACATCAGAACCTACTCATTTCACGGATGTTTAGTAGAAGAAAGCAAAATCGGTTCTGATTATTCCGTAGATCTGGAAATCAAAACCGATATGCGTAAATCAATGGAAACAGATGAACTGCATGACACAGTAGATTATGTCCATCTTAATAAAATTGTAATGGAAGAAATGGCTATCCGTTCTAAACTTTTAGAGCATGTAGCCCATAGAATCGTAGAGCGGATTTTTAGAGAAATAGCTTCTGTTTCCAGAATAATTGTTTCCGTTTCAAAAATAAATCCTCCAATTGGTGGTGACGTTGAAGCTGTTACCATCCAATTGGAGGAATATAGAAACTAGTCTATTTCTTCTTCATTTTATATTTTTTCTCTTTGTATAAATCAGAAGCTGCAGTAACGTGAGCTAAAGCATCTTTTGCCAGCTCTTCATCTAATTTTACCGGTGTCAGGATAGTATCGTTTTCAATTTTGAACTGCAATGCTTTTTTATTTGGCTGCATGATAACGACCTGATCTTCTACACGGAAAGCATTGATATCGTGAAACTGCATGATAGATCTTCCTTTGGTTTCCGGCTTAAGATCATGAATATTTCTTCCTGGCATTGGCGTTTGCACTTTCATTCCAAGCATACTTAATAAGGTTGGCGGAATATCAATCTGGCTGCTCAATTTGTCAAATTTTTCGCCTTTTGGAACTTGTGGACCAATGATTAGAGCTGGAATCCTGAATTTTTTGATCGGTACCAAATGCTTTCCATAGGTTCTTGTATTGTGGTCTGCAATCACTATAAAAATTGTATTCTTAAAATAGTCTTCTTTTTTAGCCATTTCAAAGAATTTGCCGATAGAAAAATCAGCATATTTCATAGCATTGTTGACTGTGTTTTTATTTTTATCAAACAATTGAATCCTTCCATCAGGAAATTCAAACGGTTCGTGATTAGATGTTGAAAACATCAGGGAAAAGAAAGGTTTGCCTTTTTGAGATTTGAAATATTCATTTGCCTTTGTAACCAAATCTTCATCAGAATAGCCCCATGTTCCTTTGAAGGCGTATTTCTTTCCATCGCTGTCAAAATCAGCTTCATCAATAATATTATCAAAGCCATTTCCATTAAAGAAAGAGGCCATATCATCAAAATTAGCACTTCCTCCATAGATAAAACTTGTATCAAACCCTTTGCTTTTTAAAAGTGCCGCCAGTGTAAAAAAGTCGGATTGCGATTTACTTAATTTGACAACACTTTCTGATGGCGATGGCAAAAATCCGGTAACTACAGCTTCAATACCTCTTACACTTCTGGTTCCGGTACAATACAGGTTTGTAAATAATAAACCTTCTTTAGACAATGCATCTAAATTAGGTGTTAATGGCTTCCCTCCCAGACATCCTACATATTCTGCCCCAAGACTTTCTTGTAGAAAAATAACCAGGTTATATGGTTTTTCTCTTAATGAATCAGGATTTTGATTGTGCAATAATGGCAATTCAGGATCTATAAAATCTTCAGGTAGAGCAGTCATGTATTTTTTAACTCGGGCATAGGCTTCATTGCTATCCATTTTTCCATACATTTTTGCCGAATTGCCTTCGTTTTTCAAGGAATAAGCTGCATAAGCAACCGTATAAAAAGAATTCAAACCAATGCAATTAGTCAACTGGTCTGTTGAGAAAACAGCATTACTTGCGTTTATAGGACGTTTTGACGTTAAACTGGAGCGAGCCCCGAAAAACAATAAAAAAGCCACCAGAGGAAACAAAATCAGCTTTGTTTTATAATTCTGGAAGGACGGGTAAAACAATTTTTTCCCTTTTTTGTAACCAAAATAAACTGCTGCACTTAAAAACACTACTGCAAATATCATAGAAGGCAGGTAGCTTTTTAATAAAGTTCCCAAGACTTCTTTTGGATAAATCAAGTAATCCAGGAAAAGCCTATTGGGTCTTGTATCGTATTGAGCTATAAAATCCGGAGTCGAAACTTCCATTAAAAGGAACAGAAACAGGAAAAATAAAAAATAGATATGGAAAAACTTTTTAATTTTTTGTAGAAAACTGTCTGGTAAAAGACAAATCAGAACTGCGGGAAGAAAGGAAATGTAACACAAAATAATCAGGTCAAAGCGTAATCCAATTGGAAAAATACGCCAATAATTTTCCGTTTCGTCTATCCTATCCCTATACAAGAAAAAAAGCAATATCCTGCTTAATGTCATAATTATCAATCCGATAGAAATAAAATTAAATAATGGCTTTAGAAAATGGAGCTTTTTCAACATGTGTTTATTGATTTTGTTTGAGTCAAAAGTAAAATTTATTATTATCAAATGGTTAAAATTAAAAATTAATATTTGCTAAAGATTTTCTTGCGTTACAGCAAATAATATGTAAATTTGCCATCCAAACAGTTATGGCGTCGTGGCCGAGTGGCTAGGCTGGGCTCTGCAAAAGCTCCTACAGCGGTTCGAATCCGCTCGATGCCTCCAAAAGAAAAAGAGATACTTTACAGTATCTCTTTTTTTATTTTTGGTATTGAATATATTCCTTTATTTTCTTTTTTCTATTTTCTCAAGAGCTGATTTTACAAGCTTCTGGTCACTTGGAAACCATCCTTGCAGCATAATCGAGAATCCGAAAATGATTAAAAGTATGCTTGTTATCTTTTTAATTTTTAAGATATTAGAAGATGTCATTTTGTTTTTAAGTCTTTTGGCTAAAAACATTTTTGCCAAATCGACCATAAGGTAGGTACCTATAACTGAAGCGAAAAAAACAATCAGGCGGGAAGTTTTCAAATCGAGCTGAGGTCCAAAGGTAATGATAATCAAAAGCCAAAAGCCTAATACTCCAACATTGATAAAATTGAGAAGAAATCCTTTTATAAAAAGACTTCCGTAATTCTTTTTGATAAGTTCAACTTCAGCTTCATCAGATATATTTTTACTTGCTTTGTTGAGTTTTAGATAGGAAATTATACCATAAGTAAGCATAATCAGTCCTCCAAAAATAAAAAGAGCCGGTTCGTCTTTCAAGCTATTGATAAGTCGGTAGCTGCTGAAATAAGCAATGCAGATGAAAAGAACATCTGCTACTATGACTCCAAAATCGAAAACTAATGCAGCTCGAATGCCTTTGACAGCGGCAGTTTCTAGCAGTATAAAAAAAACAGGCCCGATCATAAAGCATAGGAATAAACCTAGAGGAATGCCTGTTAAGATGTCTTGAATCATTAAAAAAGGATTGTAATTTTTGAAAGTTTCTTCAGATCCATATTCAATCAGCAATTTATGCAAATTAAAAATAGTAACACAAAGATAATTTAAAAATTACAATCCTTAGCAGTCTTTATCGCTTGGATTCTGTAATATTTCCTCCAGCGAAAGTCTTTTTGTTTATTTTTTTAGGACTTCCATAAATAGTTATGTCTCCTCCTGCCCTTGTTTTTGCATCTACAAGTTCCGAAGCTCTTACATCTGCTTCGCCACCAGCATTTACCGCAACCGAAGTCTGGGAAGTTTCTAAATCTTTAGCATCAACTATACCTCCAGAATTAATGACAATATCCTGACTATTAGCATTTCCTTTCAATCTTACAATACCGCCCGATGTAGCTTTTACGTCTAATTTCTTCACATCAAGGTTGATTTTAATTTCTGCACCTTCTTTTGAATTGACATGAAAATCAATGGCTTTGAACGTTTTTTCGCTTGAAACATAAGAACCTTCACTTGCTTCAATAGTTTCAATTTCGTTTTTGAAATAAATAATTGCAGTGATATCTTCTCCTTTCAATAGCTTTTTAAGCTTCATTCTTACTTTCAGCTCTCCATTCTTGTTGACAATTTCTACATCATCTCTCCTGTTTCCAGTAATTTCTATTTTGTTTTCGTTTGCAGGAACAAGCTGAACTGAAATTCTGTCAAAAACCTTTACCTGATCAAAGTCTCCTAAATTTTTAGTGAGCTTTTCTTGTGCAAAATTCACTTGCGATAGCATTAAAAATGCTACTAAAATTATCTTCTTCATCTGTCTTATAATTTGGTTAGTATCTTACTTATTCATTCTTTCTCAGAAAAGTAAAGTCCAATTGTTTTTTAACCAGATCGGCACTTTTTACTTTAACATAAACTTCGTCTCCCAATTGTAGAATATTCTTTGAAATTTCTCCAACCAAAGCATATTGCTTTTCATCAAATGTATAATAATCATCACGTATTTCACGAATCCTACACATTCCTTCACATTTATTGGAAACAATTTCTACATAAATTCCCCATTCCGTTACTCCTGAAATCACTCCTAAAAACTCTTCATCCTGATGATCCTGCATGTACTTGACCTGCATGTATTTAATGCTGTCACGTTCTGCATTGGTTGCCAAAACTTCCATGTTAGACGAGTGTTGACATTTCTCTTCATAGGATTCTTCATCAGCAGATTTTCCTCCATCGAGATAATGCTGTAACAAACGATGTGCCATTACATCAGGATAACGCCTGATTGGTGACGTAAAATGCGAATAATAGTCAAATGCCAAACCATAATGTCCAATATTCTCTGTTGAATATTTTGCTTTACTCATGGATCGGATGGTCAATGTATCGACCATATTCTGTTCTTTTTTTCCGTTGACATCTTCAAGCAATTGGTTAAGCGATTTGGAAATATCTTTTTTAGATTTAAAATTGATACTGTATCCAAATTTTGAAATAACGGTTTGCAAATTGATCAGTTTATTTTCATCCGGTTCGTCGTGGATTCGATAAACAAATGTTTTTTTAGGTCTTTGTTTTCCAATGAATTCGGCTACTTTCCTATTGGCTAAAAGCATAAATTCTTCAATCAGATGATTGGCATCTTTTGAAACTTTAAAATAAACTCCAACAGGTTCTGCAGCTTCATTAAGATTGAATTTTACTTCAACTTTATCAAATGAAATCGCCCCATCACGCATTCTCTTTTTACGTAATATCTTAGCCAACTCGTCCATTTTTAAAGTCGCTTTCTGAATGGCTTCCGGAACAATGTATTCACTTCCGGTTAAAGAAATCTCTGCGGGAATGCTATTTCCTTTAGTCTCAATAATATGTTGTGCTTCTTCATAAGCAAAACGCTGATCTGAATAGATTACTGTTCTACCAAACCATTGGTTAACAATCTCGGCATTTTCCTTTAATTCAAAAATGGCAGAAAAAGTATATTTTTCCTCATGCGGTCTTAGCGAACAGGCAAAATTTGATAATACTTCCGGAAGCATCGGCACTACTCTATCTACCAGATATACCGAAGTAGCTCTTTGATAGGCTTCATTATCCAAAATAGTTCCTTCTTCCAGATAATAGGAAACATCGGCAATATGGACACCTATTTCATAATTTCCATTTTCTAATACCTGGAAAGACAAAGCGTCATCAAAATCTTTAGCATCTTTTGGATCGATTGTGAATGTCAACACATCGCGCATATCACGTCGTTTGGCTATTTCGCTTTCCTGGATAGATGTATCTAGTTTTTGAGCATAGGCTTCAACTTCGACAGGAAAATCGTATGGTAAGCCGTATTCTGCTAAAATGGCATGGATTTCTGTATTGTGCTCTCCTGGTTTTCCAAGAACTTTGATAACCGCTCCAAACGGGCTGTCTGCTTTTTTTGGCCAATCTTCAATATGAACCAAAACAACATCACCATTCTGCGCCTCGCCTATCTTCTCTTTTGGAATAAAAATATCGGTATACATTTTGGGATTGGCTGTAGAAACAAAGGCAAAGTTTTTTTGGATATCAATGACTCCTACAAAATCGGTCTTTTTTCTTTCAATAATTTCAATGACCTCACCTTCCGGCTTTTTACCTCTTCTTCTGTTATAGACATAGATCTTTACCTTGTCACCATCTAAGGCTTTGTTCAGGTTATTTGTAGGTATAAAAATATCGTCTTCAAATTCTTCCGAAACAAAATAAGCAGTCTTTCTGCTTGTCATGTCGATAACACCTTCGTAGTAATCCTGGCTGGTAGCTATTACCATATATTTGCCCGGTTCTATCTCAACAATTTTTTTCTGTGAAGCTAAAAGTTTAAGGTCTTTTATAATTTCATTTCTGCTTTTTGTATCGTCTACTTCAAGCTTTGCTCCTATTTGTTTATAATTGAATGTTTTATTGGCGTCTTGCGATAAAATCTTTAAAATTTTTGCTGTAAAATCTTTTGTTTTATTTACAGGCTTTCGTGGTTTCTTACTCATATTCTTTTCTAATAATGCTGAAAATTACGAAATTGTAGGCAGTTTCTTCTCAAATGTTAATTTTTTTAAACAAAATATAACTTTTGGTCTATTCATGAGTAAAAGCATTTCTTGCTATCTTTATGAAAACCAAATTCAAATGGAAAATTTCATTACCATCGCAATCTTCAATTATCCTCATGAAATCACTATCCTAAAGCATAGGCTCGATTTAGAGGACATCCGATATTTTTTCGAAAATGAGACAATGATGAACATCGTTCCAATGTATTCACAGGCATTGGGAGGAATCAAACTTAAAGTCCATCCGGAAGATGCAGAAGAAACAAAAGAAATTCTTGACGAACTTAACCGTAACCAAAATCTGAAAATCGTTTAAATCTTTCGAAGTTGTCAACATTCATTAAAATCAAAAAAAGAAAAAGGAAATTTTAAATTAATTTTTTGATGGTTATTATAGCTTGTTGATAGATGGAATAATTTAATTTTTTAGGCATAGGATTTTAAGATAGTATTTGTTATACCGACTTATCAACAATTAGAATTTAATATAAAGACTTCATTTTTAAGTGTTTTTAATACTTTGTTAACATCCGTTGATAATCGTTTTTACTTCTAAATTGTAAATAACTTTACTTGTTAATTTGTGTTAACAAACTAATTTTTGTTGCTGATAACTTTTCCAAAAAATCGCCAAACTAAATTTGCTTTTCTAAATGCAATTTTGGATTAGTCATTTTAATCGAACAAACAAGAAATACTTCTAAAATTCTATCCGAAGTTATGAACAATCCATGTTAATTTATAATTAACTAAAAGTCAGTAGATTGTAAATTCCTATTAACATTGCAATAAATTAACATTTACGTTACAATTTATATAATGATTATCAACCTTTTACAAAACCATAAAAACGTAAAGGATTGATAATCAAAAGAAGCAACTTCAATAGGATTTAGTTTGGTAAATGTAAACCGTTACGGTAAATTTGCAGTACACAACTAATAAATAGAATTATGAAAATTTCAATAGGAAATGACCACGCCGGACCGGAATATAAAATGGCGATTGTAGAAATGCTAAAAGCGAAAGGTTATGAGGTAACTAATTATGGTACCGATACAACTGATAGTGTGGATTATCCTGATTTTGGACATCCTGTAGCCCTGGATGTTGAAAACGGTAAAGCAGATTTCGGAATCGTAATCTGTGGCAGCGGCAACGGAATCAATATGACTGTTAATAAGCACCAGGGAATTCGCAGTGCCTTATGCTGGACTAAAGAAATCGCAGCATTGGCAAGACAGCATAACAATGCCAATATTATCAGCATTCCGGCACGTTTTACAGCCATACACCAGGCTGTGGAAATGGTAGAGACTTTTTTAAATACCGATTTCGAAGGTGGGAGACACCAGAATCGCGTGAATAAGATAGCCTGTAGCTAAACATCTTTTCGAAATATAATTTAAAAGCATCTTTGAAAACACGGGTTTTTGAGATGCTTTTTTTAAATTGCCTCCTCTTAAAATTATTATCAAGACTTCATATGACCAATTTAGAATTCATTTCCAAACAAGTTACAGCACCAGTAAAAAATATAGAAAATACATTGCAGCTTTTAAACGAAGATTGCACTATACCTTTTATTTCAAGATATAGGAAAGACAAAACAGGCAACCTTGATGAGGTTATAATCGAACAGATTGCCAAATTGAATAAAGAATTCGAAACCATTGTTAAAAGAAAAGAAGCTATTCTTAAATCGATAGAAGAACAGAATTCGTTAACTCCGGAATTGGAAAAAAAGATCAGACAGAGTTTTGATTTAAACGATCTGGAAGATTTGTATCTGCCTTTTAAGAAAAAGAAAAAAACAAGAGCCGATGTTGCCCGTGAAAAAGGATTGGAACCTTTAGCCAAGATTATCATGGCACAAAATAATGATGATATTGATTTTGTAGCTTCGAAATATATCAACGACAAGGTTGAAAACGAAGATGAAGCGCTTCAGGGAGCAAGAGATATTATAGCCGAGTGGATTAATGAAAACATTTACATCAGGAAAAATCTCCGACGTATTTACCAACGAAAATCAGCAATCGTAACCAAAGCCGTCAAGCTGAAATTTGAAAATGAATCCAGCCCGGAAGCAGAACAGGTTAAACAAAAGGCTAAAAAATTTGAACAATATTTCGATTGGTCGGAAAATTTGATAAAAGCACCTTCTCATCGTCTTTTAGCAATGCTTCGTGCAGAAAACGAAGGATTTATAAAGCTAAAGATTGAAATTGAAAATGAGGAAGCCATCGAAATGATGGAAGAGTCTATTATCAAAAACAAAAAAGAAACGGCTATTCATCTTAAGAAAGCAATTGAAGATAGCTACAAGCGATTGTTAACTCCTGCAATTTCAAATGAAACATTACAGGAAGCAAAAGCAAAAGCAGATATTACGGCAATTCAGGTTTTTGCAGGTAATTTGGGACAGCTGCTATTGGCGCCACCTTTAGGCGAAAAAAGAATTCTGGCTATTGATCCGGGTTTTAGAAGCGGTTGCAAAATCGTATGTCTTGACGAAAAAGGCGATCTGCTATACAATGAAACGATTTTTCCGCATGCGCCACAAAATGAAACAGCAATTGCCATGAAAAAAATCCGATCTATGGTGAATGCTTATAAAATCGATGCCATTTCTATTGGAAACGGAACTGCTTCGCGGGAAACGGAGTTTTTTATTAAAAAGATAGCTTTTGACAAGCCAATACAAGTATTTGTAGTAAGTGAAGCAGGAGCTTCGGTATATTCAGCATCAAAAATTGCCCGAGACGAATTTCCAAATTATGATGTGACGGTTCGTGGTGCCGTTTCGATTGGAAGAAGATTATCAGATCCTTTGGCTGAACTTGTAAAAATTGAACCAAAATCAATAGGAGTAGGGCAATATCAACATGATGTTGACCAATCTCAATTGAAAGAAGAATTGGATACAGTAGTCATGCGTTGCGTGAATTCTGTAGGTATCAATATCAATACGGCGAGCAAATCATTATTGAGCTATGTTTCCGGAATAGGGGAAAAGATGGCCGAAAATATTGTGGCATATCGTTCAGAAAATGGTGCTTTTGAAGAAAGAAAGCAATTAAAAAAGGTACCGCGATTGGGAGAAAAAGCGTATCAGCAGGCAGCAGCGTTCGTTAGAATTTCAAACGCAAAAAACCCGTTGGATAATTCTGCTGTGCACCCGGAGGCTTATGGCATAGTCGAAAAAATGGCAAAAGACCTGAAAATATCACTAAATGAGCTGATTGCCAACAAGGAGAAAATAAGCCAGATACCATTAGAAAAATATGTTACAGAAGATGTAGGGTTATTGGGTTTGAAAGATATTCTCAAAGAATTAGAAAAACCAGGCTTGGATCCGAGAAAAGCAGCCAAGGTTTTTGAATTCGACCCGAATGTAAAAACAATGAATAACCTGAGAACAGGAATGGTATTGCCAGGAATAGTAAACAACATCACTAATTTTGGATGTTTTGTTGATATCGGAATCAAGGAAAGTGGGCTAGTCCATATTTCGCAATTAAAAGAAGGTTATGTTTCTGATGTAAATGAAGTAGTCAAATTACACCAACAGGTCCAGGTAAAAGTAGTTGAGGTAGATGAAAGCAGAAAAAGAATACAATTAACAATGATTTTATAAAAATTGTAAATCGAATACAAAATTTTTTATATTTGAAAACTCCCTGAAAATTAAAGCAGTAAACTAAATTGTAAGCCAAATGATAAAACTAAATTTAAAGCCGATTTTTAAGATGAAAGGGATTACTAAACCAGTAAAATATCTTATTGAAAAAGGCCATTCCGGAAGTTATGCCAATGGAGCAGTAAACGATAAGTTACTGTCAATTCCATTTAGAAAATTAGAAAAATTCTGTATAGATTTTAACTGCACACCAAACGATCTGTTTGATTTTATCCCAGAGAATCATCAACAACTTCCCCATGACCACGCGCTTTATTCCATTTCGAAAGGTGATACTATAGGAGAAATCCATAAGTTGTTAAATGAATTGCCAGTTTCTAAAATTAAAGAACTATATGAAGTTTTAAAAAGCAGTCAGGAATAAAAAAAGCCTCCAGGATAATCTGGAGGCTTTTTTTATTTATTCGGTGAACATAGGTTTGTATTTGTCCCAATTGTCAGCAATCATCCAGATATTGATAAGGAAGAGTACTCCGGCTATGGAAAGTCCGGAAGGCATGAATACCGCATTATGTAATATAATTCCAACAATTACCGGAAGAATAACGATAGCACCAAGAGCCCTCGTTTTAGGGAAAATAAATAATAATCCTCCCAGCAATTCAATTGTAGCAACCAAAGGCATCAGCCATACAAGGGTTCCTATAGCTTCGTAAAGTTTCAATTGTTCTGGCGTTGCCTCGGGCATAGGCATATAATGAAAAAATTTATCCAGGCCGGCATTGATAAACATCAGCCCAAAAAGAACACAAAGAATGGTTTTGATTATTTTCATGTTTTATTATTTTTTAAGTTATTTTGTTATAGCTAAATTAAAAAATTAAGCGTTTAAATTTTAAAATAATAAAAAATTAAGTAAAAATATAGCTTGTTGATTAAAAAATAAAAGCCTCAAGGATTTCATAATCCTTGAGGCTTCAATAAAACAGCTTGTTTAAAAAGCGGTCTTAAATTTTTGTATCTTCTTCTTTTTTAGATGCGGCCGGTTGATCATCCTTAGCAGCATTTTTGAATTCTTTTATACCCGAACCCAATCCTTTCATCAATTCTGGAATTTTTTTACCTCCAAAAAGCAGTAAGATAATCGCAACGATTACAAGAATTTCCGTTAAACCTAATTTTCCCATGATTAAAAAGTTTATGCTTTGGCAAGCATTTGTAAATATTATGCAAATGTAAAAAGAAAAATCATACCACTTTCTTTATATAACAAATAATTATAAGTTAAAAAAGCCTTTTTAACTTGGAAAGCCTTCCTAATCAATAAGCTCGTCTTTTTAGAACTGATTTAACAGCTTAGTAATTGCAGAAAAACATTGGCAAGACTTCCAAATTATTATATTTGTAAAATACAAAAATGAAATGTCAGGTAAGAGGCTCAAAAGACAGATTTTAAAGAAAAAACTCTTCACAAAAAACCGACTGGTTATTTTGAATGAAGAAACTTTTGAAGAAATTTTCTCCTTGAAACTGAATCTCATGAATGTATTTGTAGTGCTGACAGGTGGAGCTATTTTCCTGATTGCAATTACTACTTATATCATAGCATTTACTCCATTGCGGGAATATATTCCGGGTTATGCTTCCACCAAATTAAAAAGGGAAGCCACGGAGCTGGCTTTGAAATCTGATTCTTTGGAAAAAGCTATCAAAATGAATAATGCTTATATTGAATCAATTAAAAAAGTGCTTGCTGGTGATGTTGAAGTAGCCAAACTGAACAAAGATTCTATTATGGCAGCAGAACAGACCGACGTTTCGGAGATTAATTTCAAGCCATCAAAACAAGATTCTATCTTAAGAGAAAAAGTGGCCCAGGAAGACAAATACAATCTTTTTGACAAGGCCCAGACTAAAGTAAATCTGGTACTTTTTCCACCGGTGACAGGACACATAACAGATAAGTATGATCCTAAAAACAAACATTTTGCGGTTGATATTGCCGTTCCGAAAAACACACCTATAAAATCAGTGGCGAATGGAACTGTAATTTTTGCTGATTGGACTCCGAGTACGGGTTATGTAATAATTATCAGACATGGAGATGGAATTATGTCGGTTTATAAACACGCGGCATCGCTTACCAAAGCACAAGGAGATGTTGTCAGAACAGGTGAAGTAATAGCTATGGCAGGATCGACAGGTCAGGAATCGACAGGTGTTCACTTGCATTTTGAATTATGGAAAGATGGATTTGCCATTGATCCGACGAACTTTATAGAATTTGAATAACTAGAAATTATTATTCCCTAAGTTATTACTAAAAAATAGAAATTTTAAAAATGTCAATAAAAGCCTTTTTTGCTAAAAAATTTGCCAAAAAAATTTATGACAAAACTCAAAAATGGGCCAATAATCCTGTTGAAACCCAGGAACGGGTTTTCAAAGATTTGATTCAACAGGCAAAAGACACCCAATTTGGTCAAGATCATAATTTTAGTGAGATAAAGTCATTTTCAGATTTTGCAAAAAATGTCCCGATACGTGACTATGAAGGGTTAAAATCCTATGTTGAAAAAGTAAAAAAGGGAGAAGAAAATGTTTTATGGAAAGGGAAACCGATTTATTTTGCAAAAACTTCGGGAACAACTTCTGGTGCTAAATATATACCGCTGACAAAAGAGTCCATGCCGTTTCATATCCAGGCGGCACGAAACGCCATCCTGCACTATATCCACGAAACCGGAAATGCTTCATTTGTTTCCGGAAAAATGATTTTTTTGCAGGGAAGCCCGATTTTAGAAGAAAAAAACGGAATCAAATTAGGACGTTTGTCAGGAATTGTAGCTCATTTTGTTCCAAAATACCTTCAAAAAAACAGAATGCCAAGTTGGGAAACCAACTGTATAGAAGATTGGGAAACCAAAGTCGATGCCATTGTTGAAGAAACATTTGATAAGGATATGACGGTAATTTCCGGGATTCCGTCATGGGTGCAGATGTATTTTGAAAAGCTAAAGCAAAAAGGAGACAGGCCTGTTGGTGAAATCTTTAAGAATTTTAATCTTTTTATATACGGCGGAGTCAATTATGAGCCCTACCGTGCCAAGTTTGAAAACCTGATTGGAAGAAAAGTGGATAGCATTGAACTTTTTCCTGCTTCTGAAGGTTTTTTCGCGTATCAGGATTCTCAAAAAGAAAAGGGAATGTTATTGCTTTTGGATGCCGGAATTTTTTATGAGTTTGTAAAAGCAGACGAATTTTTTACAGAAAATCCTAAAAGATATACCATTGGAGAAGTGGAAATGGGAGTCAATTATGTGTTGATTATTTCTACAAATGCAGGACTTTGGAGTTATAATATTGGCGATACGGTTCAGTTTACTTCATTAAAGCCCTATCGTATTATCGTTTCTGGAAGAATCAAGCATTATATTTCTGCTTTTGGGGAACACGTCATAGGAAAAGAGGTAGAAGAAGCGCTCAAGGAAGCGATGGAAAATACGACGATACGCGTGAATGAATTTACTGTAGCGCCTCAGATTACGCCAAAAGAAGGATTGCCTTATCATGAATGGTTTATTGAGTTCGAAAATGAACCGGAAAACTTGGCCGCTTTTTCACTTCGGATAGACGATGCCATGAGAAAACAGAATGTGTATTATGACGATCTGATTGCAGGCAACGTATTGCGAAAGCTGGTCGTAACTAAAATTTCAAAAAACGGTTTTCAGGAATACATGAAATCCATAGGAAAACTGGGCGGACAGAATAAAATTCCGAGGTTGAGCAATGACAGAACCATTGCCGATAAGTTAAAATAGTATGATGAAAAAACTGGCGATATTCTTTTTGTTTTTTGCAGTAAATGCTGCGGCACAAACCAAAGGCGTTGTAAAGGATAGCCTGACCGGAAGTCCTATTGCTTATGTAAGTATTTGGGTTGAAAATGAAAATATCGGAACCACTTCCGAAGAAAATGGAGAGTTTCATATTGCAACAAACGACAAGAATAAAAACCTGATTTTTTCTGCCTTGGGCTATAAAAAGAAAATAAGCAAGGTTTCTGAATCGCAATTGGTCAATCTCTCGCCTTTGGCTTATGATTTGGATGAAATTACCATCAACAATAAAAAAGAAAAAAGACAGCTTGAAATAGGGAAGACCAAAAATGCAATTGCCGAAGCTTTTGACAACGGGCCAAGGATGGACGCCAAATTTTTCCCCTATTATCCGGAATATAAAAAAACACGCTGGATTCAAAAGGCAATCATTTTGACGGATAGCAAGATTGATGATGCTACAATCAAACTGCATCTTTATGATGTTGACGAAAATGGTTTTCCAGGTAATGAATTGTTGACAAAAGATTATATCGTTACGATCAAAAAAGGCGTTACCAGAAGTGAAATCGACCTATCAGATTTTAATTTAGAAATGCCAAAAAAAGGGATTTTTGTGGTTTTTGAAAAATTGCTAATCAAAAAAAATAAAGTAGAAAAAACAATTACAGATTTTAATACGAACATTACGAAAATCCAGACGACTTATGCACCTCTGGTACTTTATAATGCAGTAGAAAGAGATTTTTTGTTTAGCTTTTCTGGCGGAAGATGGCTAAAACGCACAAAAGAAGAAATAAATCCGTTTTCGGGTTCTAAAACAGTTTACGAACCATCGGTAACACTAATACTTACCAATTGACAAAAGCAAGTTTACCAATAAAAAATAAAAAACCTACATTTGCAGGTTAGAAAATAAATAGAAATGAAAGAAACTAAAAATATATCACGATCAAGAGCCCAGGAGTCTTCTGCGGCTATTGAAAAGCTGTACATCACTATGCGCCATTTGTTTAATAGAGGATTCTATAAGCCAATGGGTGTTTCGGGTGATACGTTAAGAGAAGCATTGTTGCAATTAAGACCGGAAATCTACGGAACAATTGCAGAAGAAAAAGTAGAATTGAGCGGACTTTTGTACGTAATTGAAAGACTTCCCGTAGGAATTGAAGAATGCCGTTTTATCAACCTTACTTCGGATGAAGGCTATTCAAAATCGCATTTCAAGGCGATTGTTCCACCAAAAAGAAAGAGAAATTGCTATAGAATTGATAGCGAACAAATGAATGTTGAAATCACAAGAGGACGTTCTGATATTTATGATATCCTGACGCATCTTACCTTTATTTTTATCGAATCGCATAAAATCAAGGATAGGGTCCTATTGGATGAAAACACCAAGGAAATGACCCGTGATTGGGAAAAACTAGAACAGATTGTTGTCCAGAATAAAAAACTCACCCTGATTGAAAAGGAAATAGCGATATCACATGCTTCTATTATTCTGGGTCGTTCTTTTGAGGAAATACTTGATATTTATGAAGCCTTTGGAACGGAAGAAAAACCGGACCGTTTCCTTCATGTAATTTACTGGTTAGGAAAACTGGCTATTGAAGAGGTAATATTCAACAATAAGAGAACCATAACTTTCAGTCCGATACTTAGAGAGCGTTTAGGACACCATATCCACGGAGAAATTTGGGCCAATAATATAAAAGAAGTTCTGAAGCAAAATGAATTGTTGGACAGACCTATTCATATTATCAGTGCGAATATGCATAGCGTTATGAATTCTATTTTTGCAACACATACGCTTAAGACAAAATTTAAAGATAAAACAGATTTCTTCGTATATGAAGAACTAAGTAAACCAGGTGCAAACGACCTGCGAAACAAAGTTGAAGAATTTGCGTTAAAATACGGCATGATTTCATTGCCGGATACTTCAGGTACCAATATCGATGTGCAGATTTTTGATACGGCTAAAATCGAGTGGGCAAAATCAGCTTTCCCAAAAGCGAAAATTGGAGAACATGCACCGGTTATTATCGTAATGGATTATGCTTTTGGTGAGCAAGCCTATGAAACGATAGATGAGCTTTTAAAACCGTACAAAGACGGCAAAAACAAATATTTCCTGAATGTAGAATCAGTTTCTATTATGGGGAAAGCCGGAATTTTGGAAGGTGGAAAAGGAGATATCATGATTCCATCTGCCCATATCAACGAAGGAACGGGTGATAACTATCCTTTTGAAAACCAATTGACAGCTGAAATGTTTGAAGGAAATGGAATTCCGGTATATGCAGGACCTATGGTTTCTGTTTTGGGAACTTCGCTACAAAATAAAGACTTATTAAAGTTTTTCCACGAATCAACATGGGGCGTAATTGGTCTGGAAATGGAAGGAGCTTACTATCAGAAAGCTATACAGTCGGCTTCAAAAATCAGAAAAAGTATCAACCCTGACGTTCAGGTCAGATATGCATACTATGCGTCTGATAACCCTTTAGAAACGGGTAGTACATTAGCTTCCGGAGGTCTGGGAACTACAGGAGTAAAACCAACATATCTTATCACGATTAAAATACTAGAACAAATTTTTAACATAAAAACAAACTAACCATGAGTTCAAACTCACCAACCAATCCGGACAATCAAGAAATTGACTTGGCACAAGTTTCTAGAAAATTAAGCCATGCATACGAGAATTTTTTAAGTTGGATATTTAGAGGACTTCTATTTTTAAAAAGAAATATAGTTATCCTGATTGTTCTCTTTATTTTAGGGGTTGGCTTAGGATTTTATTTAGACAGAAACACAACTGTCTACAACCATGAAGTAATTGTTAAGCCAAATTTTGGTAGTACTGATTATACATATGCTAAAGTAAATTTAATTAACTCAAAAATAAAAGAAGGAGATTTTGAATTTCTAAATCAAATCGGCATTAAAAAGTCGGCAATGTTATCAAAAATTGAAATAGAACCTATATCAGATATATATGAATTTGTTAATTCGAAAGAACAAAACCTCGAATTAGTAAGGCTTATGGCTGAAAGTAGTGATTTAAACAAGATTATGAATGATGAAACAACAAGTAAAAATTATGCTAATCATAAAATCATATTAACAACCAATAAGGAAATTAGCCGTAGTGAGATTATAGAACCGATACTTGATTATTTGAATAAGAGTGAATTATATACAAAAATTCAAACCACTATTCTAGAAAACATTCGATCAAAGATAGAATCGAATAAAGTAACAATAAATCAAATAGATAATTTGTTGGCAGATTTTTCAACAGCTTCAAAAGGAAATTCAAAAAGTGGTAATTTAGTTTATTATAATGAAAACACACAATTAAATGATGTTTTAAAGACTAAAAATGAGCTTGTTCTTGATCAAGGAAATAGAATGCTAGAGTTAGTCTTTTCTGATAAAATTGTAAAAGAAAGCAGTGAGGTTATAAACATTAAAAACAACCAATCTCTTAATGGAAAACTGAAATTTATTTTTCCAATTGTGTTTTTATCTATTTTCTTTGGAATCGTATTAATAAGAGGATTTTATAAATCTCAAATGGCAAAAATGAAAGATACTATTTAGTTCGAGGTAGCATAATTATATTTTTGGAAATAACTTAAAAGGAAAGAGAGATTTTACATTATTAAAAATATGAATACTAAGAGACTGCATTAGTGATATGCCGAAAAGGTATTTTTAATATGTTTGATTAAATAATGACAAAAACATCTGAAAATAATTTATTTAAACTATTTAAATTAATAAATATATATATATTTTTGCGCTTTAAAAAATATACAAATGAAAACAAAAATCATTATCGCTAGTTTATTTTTAGCACTATTTGCTTCATGTAAAAATGAAGAAAAGAAACCTGTTGTAGTTGAAGAACCAAAAGTTGAGACATTTGATGTTGCTATTGACTTAATTATTAAAGCAGATGATGAAATGATTTTGCTTTATAAAGATGGTACTAATCAATGGTTCGATGAAGATCATGCAGTTTGGTTAGGTGTAAAGGGAAGTGATTCTGTACAAACCGCCACATTCAATTTACCTGAAGGAGTTATTGGTACAGATTTAAGATTTGATATCGGACGTAATGATTTTAAAGGTTTAGCACCGATAGAAATAAAGAAAATAACTATTTCATACAAAGGTAAAAAGTTTATAATTGACCAAGATAAAGTAAATGATTATTTCGCAACTAACGAATTTATCGTTTATGATCCGGCTACAAAACAATATTCATTTAAGAAAAATGATAAAGGAGAATATGATCCTTACTTTCAATCTAAGGAGCCTTTGTTAGCTGAATTAATAAAGGTGGCTCAATAGCACATTATTTTATTGTAAACATAAAAAGGTTATTCGAGTGGATAGCCTTTTTATGTTTATGGGGATAAAGTTTTGGAAACGTTAAATTAAATTAAATGATGTTTAAATCCCAAAAAGTAAAAACTCTTTTTTCAAATTTTATATCATTATCTGTTTTACAGGGACTGAATTTAATTTTACCGTTATTAACTATTCCTTATTTATTAAAAGTTATTGGAGTAGAAAAATATGGAATTTTAGCCTTTATCAATGCTGTTGTATTATACTTTCAAATTGTAACAGAGTATGGCTTTAATTCGACGGCAACTCGGGATATTTCTGTTGCTTCATATGATAAAAAAAAGGTAGAACAACTATTTAATGAGGTGCTATCGGCAAAGTTCTTCCTTCTAGGAATAGGAATTATTGTTTTGAGTATACTTGTTTTTTCCTTTCCAATTTTACGAAAACATTTTGATTTATATTTTTATAGTTATGGTGTAGTTGTAGGGATGGCCATTTCTCCAATATGGTTATTTCAAGGGCTACAGCAAATGAAATACATAACTTATATTAATGTAATATTTAAAACTCTTTTTACTTTAGCGATTTTTGTTTTTGTAAAACATGAAAACCAATATTGGTTAGTCCCTGTATTTACTTCTTGTGGCTTTATTTTTTCAGGTATTTTATCTTTAATAATAGTAGCCAAAAAATTCCATATAAGATTTATATTTCAAAGCTTTGACAAGATTAACAATCAATTGAAAAATGGGAAGCATATTTTTTTGTCAGAATTGCAAATGACATTACTGTCTAATACAAACCTTTTAATTATTGGATTTATTGCGGGAAATAGCTCTGTTGGATATTATTCTTCAATTGAAAAAGTTATCAGAGCTATTAGTAATCTAAATGCTCCGGTTATCAATACACTCTATCCTTTTATCTCAAAGGAAATGGTCAATGATAAAATAAATGCGATGAAAATAATTAACAAAGTTGTTAATATAGGAAGCAGTCTTATTTTCTTTTTTATCATCTTGTGTTTTCTTTTTTCAGACTATATTATTAATTTGATTTACGCAGAGAACTTTAATGAAAATGCCGTTTTAATTTTTAGAATAATGATTTTATTTCCTTTATTATCCTTTTTAGATCAGGTTTTTGGGAAGCTGGTTTTGTTAAATAATGGAAAAGACAAAGAATTTCTTAAAGTATTTTTTTATTCTGGTTGTATTAGCTTATTATTGACATGTATTTTGACGTTTTATTTTGACTTCATAGGTACAGCAATAGCTTCAACATTTGCACAGATTTTAGTAGCTTCCGGAATGTTTTATTATTCTATGAAAATTATTAGGACGAAGTAATTATGGAATTAAAATTAAGTATTATAATCCCTGTATATAATGGGGAAAAATATATTGAAGAATGTATTAAGTCGCTTACCAAGCAAACTCTCACTAACTGTGAGTTTATTTTTGTAAATGACGGTTCTAATGATAAAAGCGTTGAATTAATTCAAAAATATCAGACGGAAGATGAAAGAATTATTCTTATAAATCAAAAAAACAGCGGTGTTAGTGTTGCAAGAAATACAGGAATAGAAGCAGCAAAAGGAAAATATATTGGCTTTATTGATTCTGATGACTTCGTATCAGATGATATGTTTGAAGTCCTATATAACGGAGCAATAAAGAAAAATGCAGATGTAGTTGTTGTGGATTATTATTTAGGGAGAGATGGTAAGTATGTAAAGAAAAAAACTCTTTTTGAGTATGACTTCTTGTACGATAATGTATTAATCAATAAAAATATTATTCCGAGCTTAATCACAAATGAGGATATAGTATTGCCTGCGGTTTGGAATAAGATTTATCGAAGAAAATTTCTACAAGAAAACAATTTCCTTTTTTTGAAGAAATTTTCTCTTGAGGAAGACATTTTATTTAATATCCAGGTAATTAGTCAAGCAAAGTCACTTTTTTTTGTAGATTATTGTGGTTATTTTTACAGAGAAACTGTTGGTAGTGCATCTAGAAAAATAGCCGAAAATTCTTTTTTTGAAAAAATAATTGAAAACTATAATCTTGATATTAAGAGTCTTACAAATATTACGATGCCTTATCAAGAAGTAAAGAAATTTCAAGCAATTAAACTTGTAAATCTATCTTTATATTATTTATTTAAAAGTGCAGTAGACGATCAGATCACTAATAAAGAGAGAAATCTTCTGTATAAAAGAATTATTTTAAATAACGATGTGGTTTTTTCTTCAAAAGAATATAAACAAGAACTCTTAAAAAATAAGGGGTTATTAGAAATCATAATGATGTTTATAATAAGAAATAAATTAATTACGACAGCTTATATTTTAGGTTTCCTGTTAAATAAGATATATACTCCTAAACTCTCTGAAATATTCAGATCTTTAAATCAAAAAGTAAATGTTTTCATTAAATAAACCGTACCATCTTCTTTTTTTTCTCGGCCTATTTTTTTTCCCATTTAACTCTTTTGAAGGGATTAAAGCATTAGGTGAATTCAAAAATGAATCTGGAGCTTATTTTTTTCTATTAGGTTTTATTTTACTTTTCTTTCAAAAAAAAATATCATTACCCTTATACAACTCCGTTTTTAAAATAATCTTGGTCTTTTTAGGCTGGTGTTTTCTTTCAACATTACTAAATTTTCAAAATGTTGAAAACAGTTATTTTAAGCATACGACAGGAATTAATAGATTTATACGCCAATACGTATCATTACTGCTATCTGGTATTGTTTTTTTTCTTTTTTATTATAACGTTTTAATAAAAATGGAAATAAAAGAAATACTTTATAAAATAAGAACCGTTTTTTTATACTCCTTATGCATGGCTTCAATAGTTGGCTTTTTTGAAATATTAGCCGGCTATTATGGTGTTTCATTAGCTCGTTATGCTTTTTATGTCTTGGATTATTTTCCTTTTTTTGAAAAAAGACTTATAGGAGACAGGATTTCCTCAATTGCCGATGAGCCTCCATTTTTTGCAGTTTATTTAATAACCATATCAGGTTGGATGTTCAGCTACATGTTAACTAATAAAGGCATTTTGAAATACCTCCCTACAATACTTATACTCGTTCTTACTTTTTATTCCGGTTCAAGGACAGCATTGATTGTGATATTTATACAGGTTATTATTTTTTTCTTGACAACAGTATCAAAAGAAAAAATAATTAAGAATACTATCAGAGCGACTATTGCTTTTTCGTTTTTAGTGGTATGTGTTTTTATATTTAATGGGAATAAGATAATTAATGCTTTTGAAGAAAAGATAGATTCACTTGATTTTAAAAGCAACCTGACAAAAAGCATATCGAATCAATCCCGTTTTGGAATGCAATATGCAGCACTTCAGGTTTTCTTAGAACACCCAATTATTGGAGTAGGTTATGGCCAGCAAACATATTACAGTCGCTTTCATTATCCGGCATGGGCGGTGAAGAATAATTATGAATTTGATGAGGCCTATAAAAATCCTGCTGTCAAAGCTTTTCCACCTAGTTACAATATGTATACCCGGATTTTATCTGAATTAGGATTGGTTGGTATTTCAATTTTTATATTTCTGATTTATTTCAGTATTAAAAAAATCAGATTCCTTATAAAAAATAAGAGCGATGAAAAACAGGTGCTGGCAATAATTTTATTAGTTGGATTATCTGGCCTGTTTATAAATTTACTTCAAATAGACACTTTCAGATTGTATGGACTTTGGTTATATTTGGCAATCTTAACAGTCTTGACAAATAAGCAGCAAAATGCGTATGAATAAAGTTGCACTATTAATCCCTCATTATAATAATTTTAGAGGATTAGTGACTTCCATAAATTCAATTGATTCTTCGGAATTTATAGATATTGTTATTGTGGATGATGGAAGCATTATAGAAAAAATAGATGAAGATGTTTTAATCAAAGCATTTAAAGCAAACGGTACAATAAAATTTCTCTATTTGCCAGAGAATAAAGGCATAGAACACGCTTTAAATCATGGTTTAGATTATATTCTGAAGAATAATTATCAATTTACGGCAAGGCTGGATGTTGGTGATGTTTGTGTAGGAAAAAGATTTGAAATACAACATAAATTCTTAGAAGATAATAAGAGTATAAAGTTTATAGGAGCAAATGCTAATGCTTTTGATATGGAAGGGAATTTTTTATTCAGATATAATTTCCCATTAAAACATTCCGAGATAAAAAAACGCATATATTTGAATGCTGTATTTGTTCATCCGACATTTATGTTTGATAATGAAATTATAAAAACGGTAGGATATTACCCTACAAATTATAAATCAGCTGAAGATTTTGCATTTGCAATGAAAGTGGTCAAACACTTTATTACAGAAAATCTGGAAGAATGTTTGGTAAATGTTGAAATTAATCCCAACGGTATTTCATTATCTAAGAGGAATCAACAAATTAGAAGCCGATTAAATGTAATAAAAGATAATTTTTATTTTGGTTACTATCCTTTATATGGGCTCTTTAGAAATATCATTATATGTATTGCCCCTAATAAATGGATTGCAGCAATGAAAAAAGTAAAAAAACGAAATGATAGACTTCATTAAAAAAAGTATACAAAAGGAAAAATTTGAACCTAAATTTTTAGGCTTTTGTATAAACAATAACTATTTAATAAGAAAGGAATTAAATAGTCAGATAAAGAAAAATGCTCTAAATGCTAAGGGAATATTATTAGATTTTGGGTGCGGAACAAAGCCTTATCAAAAATATTTTGCTAACGTTTCAAGATACATAGGAATTGATTTAAAAATTGAAGGATGGGAACATCGTCAAAATACGGTAGATTTCTTTTATGATGGAAAAAAGATACCTTTTGAGGATAATTACTTTGATACCATGCTTTGTACTGAGGTTTTAGAACATGTTTTTAATATAGAAGAATTACTATCTGAGTTTCAAAGAGTTATAAAACAAAATGGAACAGCATTAATTACCACACCCTTTATGTGGGAAGAACATGAAATGCCACATGATTTTGGTCGTTACACAACACCGGCTTTGGTATATTTATATGAAAAATATGGCTTTGAAATAGTTTCTCATCATAAAACAGGAAATAATATAAAAGTTATAGCACAGTTTAGCATTAACTATGTAAAAACATTATTACCTGCTAATAAAATTTTAAAACAAATATTGCTAATTCCTTTCATAATTTACTTCAATATATTTGGTTCAATTTTTGGATTTTTACTTCCTGGAGACAAAAGTGTTTATTTTAATAATGTTTTTGTTATCAGGAAGAAGTAATTGTACAAAATGGATAAAAATTTATAATTAAAAAATGAAGAAGATTATTGAAAATAGCTATGATTATTTATTTATAGGCATGCTGCTTCTTTTGCCTTTTTCATTAGCCTTTCCAAGTATTGTTTTAGGATTACTGGTTTTTTCTTTTATCATCGATATAAAAAAAATTAATTTTGACAGACTAAAGACGGGTCCCTTTTATATTCTTTATTTTATATTCTTTTTTATTTTTGTTAAGGCGCTTATAAACAACAGTTTAATAATTGACCAAAAGATTCTTAGCAGATATCTATTTGTTCTGGTAATCCCCATACTTTTTTTAAAAATTAAGGACTTAGAGAAAATTAAAACGGCTCTTATAATTAGCATACAGTTAATGATAGTAGTTTCAATTTTCAAAATAACGAAGCACTATATTATTTTTAATAATTTCCCACTCGGAGATGGACTGCTTGTAAATGAACTTTTAGTTCTGGAAAGGCCTTATGCCGGTTTTATGTCTTTAATGGGATTAATACTTTCATTAGAGAAAATAAGAAATAACGACAAGAATAAAGGCCTGTTTATATTCTTTAGTATAATGTCTATTTTTTTTATAATACTAATAGCGGCGAGAAACTCTTTTATAACCCTGTTATTTTTATTCTTTCTCTATATTTTTTTCTATTTAAAAATTTCTAAACTCTATAAATTAACATTTATAGGTTCTTGCTTTTTAATAATACTAACCATTGTATCCCTTAATAAAAACATCTTAGAGCGATTTCATATAAACAAAGACATAGAAGGCACACTTTCAAAAATTGCGATTTTCGAACCTAGATATGTAATTTGGCCATGTGCCTATGATTTAACCAAGCAGGAAGGATTTAATCCTATAGTGGGATTTAAAAGCGAAAATGAAATTAGTGCCGGATTAATTAATTGCTATTCTCAAAAAATAAGCAATGAATCAAGGAAGGGATGGTTTTTAGAAAGAAAATTTAATACGCACAATCAATTTATAGCTTTTTTCCTTAGTTCGGGGATAATTGGTTTTTTAGCATTAGTATCATTTTACTTTTTGTCTATCTACTTACATAGACATAACTTTTTTGCTGCAGCGATATTAATAAGCTTCTTATTTTTCTTTCTCTTTGAAAATGTTCTTTCCAGACAATTTGGATGTTACATCTTTGCTATCTTTGCCGCTCTTTTTTTATTAAAAAAACAAAGTAAATGAAAAGGAATAAAATAGTTCATGTATTACATTCAGTTGGAGGAGTTGATGTCTCTTTACGTCTCATTCTATCTAATATTGATAATACAGAATTTGAAAATGTAATTATCCATGGACAAAAAGATACTGACAATATATTTCTCGATAAAAATAATCAAAAATTAAAGAGCTATAGACTACCAATCAATAGAGATATATCTTTTGTAAATGATTTAAAATCAATTATACAAGCCTATAAGATTATAAAAAAAGAAAAGCCGGACCTCATACATTCTCATAGTGCAAAAGGAGGTATAGTAGGGCGAATGGTAGGCAGATTGTTGGGGATTAAAGTTTTACATACGCCTCAGGCCTATTCCTATTTAAGTACAGAAAACTTCTTGAAAAGAAGAGTTTATATTGCAATTGAAAAATTATTTGCAAATGGAAATTCTATATTATTAGCATCTTCGAACTCTGAAAAGGACAGAGCTATCAAAGAGGTAGGATATGTAGAAAAAAAAACAATTTTATTTAATAATTCTATTCTACCAATAGATCAATTATCAGAGCTTACAATTGAAAAAACTTGGCCAGACGATTATATATGTACTGTAGGTAGGCCTTCATTTCAAAAAAATATAGAACTGATGATTCAAATTATTTTTGAGATTAAGAAACACCAAAAGAACATCCATTTGGTTTTAATGGGTGTAGGATATCATTCACCTCAATTAGATTCAATAAATGATTTAATAATTAAGCTAGATTTAAAATCAAACATTACTTTGTTAGATTGGACAGACCGACAAGATATTTTTAGAATAATAAATGATTCTAAATTATATATCTCTACAGCACGTTATGAAGGTTTGCCTTATTCTATCATTGAAAGTTTAGCATTATCCAAACCCTGTGTTGTTAGTGATTGTGATGGAAACAGAGATTTAATCATAAATGGCTTTAATGGATTTGTGATTAAAGACAGTCATGCAGAAAGTTTTTCCAGAAAAATTATTGAAACTTTAAATAATGGGGAACTGTATTTAAAATTTTCTCAAAATGCTAAAAAATATTTTACTGAAAATTTCAATATTCTTAATAATATAAAAAAACTAGAAAACATCTATAAATCAAATATATAACTGTTTTTTAGATATAAAAAGTGTCAAAATAAACTTACTTTCCAAGTTTTTGTTTTTTATCGAATAAATTATTTTTTTTTAAATATTAACGATTATAGTTTTTTGTTGTAAATGATAATCCTATTTTTGGGAACATTTATTTTTGTGGTTAAATCAAGCAGTTTTTCCATGAAAATTTCACAATTAAAAGATTAATCTGACATGAAAAGAGTATTAATAACCGGAGCGGCAGGGTTCTTAGGGTCCCATTTATGCGATCGTTTCTTAAAAGAAGGTTATTTTGTAATTGGAATGGACAATCTTATTACGGGTGATTTAAAGAATATTGAACATTTATTCAAACTTGAAAACTTCGAATTTTATCATCATGATATAACCAAATTTGTCCATATACCAGGCAAATTAGACTATATATTACATTTTGCATCTCCTGCAAGTCCAATTGACTATCTCAAAATTCCTATTCAGACATTAAAGGTAGGATCTTTAGGAACTCACAATCTTCTAGGATTGGCAAGAGTAAAAAAATCAAGAATTTTAATTGCATCGACGTCTGAAGTCTATGGAGATCCATTGGTTCATCCACAGACCGAAGAATATTATGGCAACGTAAATACGATAGGGCCAAGAGGTGTTTATGATGAGGCAAAACGCTTTCAGGAATCCATTACTATGGCATATCATACGTTTCATGGTGTTGAAACCCGAATCGTTAGGATTTTCAATACCTATGGACCAAGAATGCGACTAAATGATGGTAGGGTAATTCCGGCGTTTATTGGCCAGGCACTCCGAGGTGAAGATTTGACTATATTTGGCGATGGAATGCAAACTAGATCTTTCTGTTATGTAGATGATCAGGTTGAAGGAATTTACAGATTGCTTCATTCCGATTATATATATCCTGTGAATATTGGAAATCCGGATGAAATAACGATTAAGGACTTTGCCGAAGAAATTATCAGTTTAACCGGAACAAATCAAAAGGTAGTATACCGTCCTTTGCCTATAAATGATCCGTTACAGAGACAGCCGGATATTACAAAAGCAAAAGAACTTTTGGGTTGGGAGCCTAAAGTATCCAGATCGGAAGGAATGAGAATAACCTATGAATATTTTAAATCTTTATCATCAGAAGAATTGTTGAAGGAAGAGCATAAGGATTTTTCAAAATATATTTTTTAAGTGCGCAAAAAAACGGGAAGATACTCTGGCTATATACGGCCATTTTCATATGTGCTGGATTTGATAATCATCAATATCTTAGCTAACTTTCTATTACCTGAAACGTTAAACCTAATAGGATATCATTTTTTTATCTCTATTTCCTGGCTTATTATTGCTTGGAATATTGGTTTTTATGAAGTATATCGTTACACGAAAGTTATTGAGATTTTCAGCAATATTCTCAAGCAGTATTTATTCTTCCTTTTAATCAATTTTGCATTTATTGGGTTTTACCTCAAATTTTCGGAACCCTCGAAAATGATTGAATTTGTTACTTTCTCTCTTATTTTAGTGAGTCTTGCCAAATTTTTCATTTATTTTTCATTGCGAAGATTTAGAGTTGTTTTTGGCGGTAATTTCAGAAGAGTAGTTATTGTTGGAAACGGAAAAAGTGTAACCCAATTAGGAGAGTTCTTTAATGAAAATCCAGACTATGGATATAAACTGGAAAAAGTATTTACATTATTTCCAAACAAAAAAGAACAAATAGACGAATGTTTTGATTTTGTCTTAGAAAATAAGATTGATGAAATCTACTGCTCACTGTCAGATTTATCAAACAGTGACGTAAATAAATTCATTGACTTTACTGATAATAATCTAAAAATATTAAAATTCCTTCCAGATAATAAAGAAATCCTAGCCAGAAATCTGATTTTTGACTATTATGACTATATTCCGATAATCTCTTTGAGGAATATTCCACTGGATGAAATGGCCAATAAAATAATAAAACGAATATTTGATATAGTTTTTTCATTGATAATTATCATCGGAATTCTTTCTTGGCTGATTCCAATACTTACAGTACTCATAAAGATGGAATCTAAAGGAAGCGTTTTCTTCAAGCAGAAAAGAAATGGATTGAATTATAAAGAATTCTATTGCTATAAATTCCGTTCGATGCGATTGAATGAAATAGCAGATTTATATCAGGTTTCCAAGAATGACCCTAGAATTACAAAGGTTGGTAAATTCATAAGAAAAACAAGTATTGACGAATTACCTCAATTCTTCAACGTGCTATTAGGAGATATGTCTGTTGTAGGACCAAGACCACACATGGTGAGCCATACAGAAATGTATGCCAGAAGGATTGATAAGTTTATGGTGCGCCATTTTATTAAGCCGGGCATTACCGGTTTGGCACAAACTAAAGGATTTCGAGGCGAAGTTGAAAGTGATAAGGACATTATCTATCGTGTAAAATTTGACATTTTTTATCTTGAGAACTGGTCGCTGTTGTTAGACATCAAAATCATTTTCCTCACGGTAATCAACGCTATCAAGGGAGAAGAAAAAGCCTACTAGCAATGGAAGCGCATCTGGTTTCCATTATTACACCTTCTTTCAATTCAGAAAAATTTATTTCAGATACAATACAATCGGTTAAAAACCAAACCTATCAGAACTGGGAAATGATCATCGTTGATGACGGTTCTACAGACAAGACGATTTCCATAATACAAGAATTTCTTCACGACAACCGAATCCAATTACATCAATTGGATCAGAATTCAGGAACAGGTATTGCCAGAAATAAGGCAATTTCTCTTGCAAAAGGCAGGTACATTGCTTTTCTGGATTCGGATGATTTATGGAAACCAGAAAAACTTCAAAAACAAGTAGAGTTTATGGTTTCTAAAAACCAGCCTTTTACTTTTTCTTATTATGAATGTATTGATGAAGAAGGGAAAGCCTTGGGGAAAATTATCCAGGCTCCTAAAACACTTACCTATCAACAGTTGTTTTGGAGCAATTGGGTGGGAAATCTGACAGGAATTTATGATGCTAATTTTTTTGGAAAAATAGCCATTTCTTCAGCACGAAAACGCCAGGATTGGATGATGTGGCTCATGATACTCAAAAAAATAAAAACGGCAGAACCTATTCTGGAAAGCCTGGCAATTTACAGAGTTCGTGAAAATTCCATCTCAGCGTCCAAAACAGAGCTTTTAAGGCATAATTATAAGGTTTATAGAGATTTCCATCACAAGAGTATTATTGGGGCAATAACATGCATGATTGGGTTTTTATTTACCCATTTTTTCATCAAGCCCAAATATGTGAAAAAATCAAGAACTGATTAAGGATTGGAATTGTTTCAATTTACCACGGTTAGTACGGGCTAAAGAAGTTTTTCGGATGAATTTGAATTTTAAGTTTGGTTCTAAATACAGCGAAATAGCATCTTCAATTTTAGCAATCTGTTCTAACGTCAGTTCAACTTCACTTACATATTCTATTTCGAAAGAATCGATTTTGGTCTGCCTTATTATAAACTCCTTCACGTTTCCATCGTCTTCAATAATGCTTTTTGTAACATAATAAAAAGTCAGTCCCGGTGATTTTTTACCGCTTGGTAGCACGGCTACATCGTTCGTTCTTCCGGTTAATTGCTTTAAGATGGGTTTTTTGAATGTGCTTTTTGGATCAAGTATTCCCATATCGCCAATGTCATACCGAATAAAAGGATGTGCTTTGTTGTAGAGCGAAGTAATCACAACCCGACCTTGCGTACCATACGGAACGGGCTGTCCGGCATCGTCCAAAATTTCAACAAATAGAGTTTCCGAATTGACCTGCCATTCTCCTTTTTGATTTTCAAAAGCAATCAGATCCAATTCTGAAGCGCCATACTCATTAACAACAGGCACTCCAAACTGTTTTTCCATTAAGATCTTGTCTTTTTCAAAAAGCATTTCCGATGTGACAAGACAAACTTTTAGCGTAGGACAGATGTTTTTTAGGACTATATTTTTCCGCTCCAGATATTTGGCAAATAAGACAATAGAGCTGGTGTAACCGTTGATATAATCAAATTTTTTGCGTTTAAAATGGTCTAAGAATTTTTCCAGAATCGGATCGGATAAATCAAAAATCGGGAAACGGAACCGATGGCTTAGAAAATCTTTCAGGCGTTCTTTTTTATTTCCAATAAAATCCAACGGAATGCCGTAGAATCGCGCCTGATAAGAGCTGTTAAAATCAATTCCATACCATCCGAAACGGTACATATTAGAAGCCCAGGTCATGGCATGGGAATAATTGTCTTTTGCAAAAATAAACGGGTCGCCGCTGGAACCGGAAGTCTTGTTTACAAATACATTTTTAGCTGTAAAACCTTGAGAAAGTCTCAAATTTAAAGGCTGTTGCAGTTCCTTTTTAGTCAGGACAGGCAAAGTATCCCATTGGTCAGAAGTCTTTCCAGAGGCCAATTGGCTGTAAAAAGGATTGTTTTTCAAATGAAAATCAACAATCTGTTTTCTTTTTCCAAGGATGTAACTTTCATAACTTGCTTCTGGAATTTCAAGGATATTGTCAAATTCCAGTCGGGCTTCATCTATAGGAAAGCCGCTAATTTTTAAGGAAAAGTCAAAAAGTTTAAACACAGCCTGAAAGTTGATAGTTTTTAGTAAATTAATTATTTTTTATCTTCAAAAGCAATTAATTTTGGCACTTAATTAAACAACAACACAACAATGACAATTTTATTATTAGGTTCTGGCGGAAGAGAACATGCTTTGGCCTGGAAAATATTGCAGAGCAAAAAATGCTCACAACTATTTGTAGCGCCGGGAAATGCTGGTACAGAAACAATTGCAAAAAACATCAATATCAGTCCAACCGATTTTGAAGCCATAAAAAATTTCGCCATCCAGGAAAAAATTGAAATGGTTGTCGTTGGACCAGAAGATCCGTTGGTTGCTGGAATTTATGATTTCTTCAAAAATGATGAAAACCTCAAACATATCCCAGTAATTGGTCCGTCAAAAATCGGAGCACAACTAGAAGGAAGTAAGGAATTTGCAAAAGAATTTCTTGTAAAGAACAACATACCAACAGCAGCTTACGGGAGCTTTACCAAAGAGACTTTAAAAAAAGGACAGGAATTTCTAGAAACACTTGCTTCGCCATATGTTTTGAAAGCAGATGGATTGGCAGCCGGTAAAGGTGTCTTGATTATTCAGGATTTAGAAGAAGCCAAAACAGAATTAGCTAATATGCTTGTTGGAGAAAAATTTGGACAGGCAAGCTCTAAAGTTGTAATCGAAGAATTTTTAGACGGAATCGAATTGAGCTGTTTTGTCTTGACCGATGGGAAAAATTACAAAATACTTCCAACAGCAAAAGATTATAAAAGAATTGGAGAAGGCGATACCGGACTGAATACAGGAGGAATGGGAGCTGTTTCGCCAGTTCCTTTTGCAGATAACATATTGCTGGAAAAAATCGAAAGCAGAATCGTAAAACCAACGATAGCCGGATTGCATAGAGACGGAATTGAATACAAAGGTTTTGTATTCATTGGTTTGATTAATGTGAAGAACGAGCCAATGGTCATTGAATATAATGTCAGAATGGGCGATCCGGAAACCGAAGTCGTTATACCAAGACTGAAATCAGATTTAGTAGAATTGTTTTTAGCCGTTGCTGAAGAAAAATTAGATCAGGTTGCCTTAGAAATAGATCCTCGAAGTGCAACGACCATTATGGTAGTCTCGGGAGGTTATCCGGAAGACTATGAAAAAGGAAAAGTTATTTCGGGAATTGAAACGGTTTCTGATTCGATTGTGTTCCATGCCGGAACTAAGATGGCAGATGGCCAGATAGTAACTAATGGAGGAAGAGTGTTGGCTGTAACATCCTATGGAGATAATTTTCAGGAAGCAATCCAAAAATCATATCAGAATATCGGAAAACTGAAATTTGATAAAATGTATTTCAGAAAAGATATCGGGTTTGATCTATAACCAATAAAAAAACCGAGAAGCATTGCTTCTCGGTTTTTTGTTTTATTAGTATAGCTTACTCTAAGAAAGAATGAGCTGTAGTATCTTGAAACTCGTCGTTATTGGCTTTATGCAATTTTAACTGCTTGATCCAATAAACAATTGCCACTGCACAGATGATCATAAAAATCCAGTTTAGCGTGTTGGCAGCCCACCAGTTTTTCAGTTCTAATTCTCTGAAAAAATCAAGCGGTTTGAATAAAATGTTTACAAATAAATATTGTATTCCTTCAAAAAATGATTTCATATCGTTTGTTATGTTTTATTTTATGAACTTCTAAAATTTCTGTAGAGATCAACTTTATCATAGTTCATTTTAGAACAAGTAGTATCTTTACACTGCAAAAGTATAAAATATCCTCATGATTACAAGCATTTTTAGCAAATCTAGGCCGTTAAATTATATAATTATTTCAACGCTACTGGTCGTATGCTATTTCTTATACCTACAAAAGTCTCCGGAGCGGGTTGATTCTGTTGAAGGCATCTTATCTAGTATAGGACTTTTGTTACTGTTGATAGGCTCGCTTTTTATTGTAAATTTTGTGACTAAAAAGAACGGATTAAGTAAAGATAACAGCTATACGTTTCTTTTTTTCTTTTCGTTTTTGGTTTTATTTCCAACGACTTTAGTCAACGTAAACCTGATTATTTCCAATTTTTTTATACTTCTGGCACTGCGTAGGCTTATTTCATTACAATCATTGCTCACACCAAAGGAAAAAATATTCGATGCTTCGCTTTGGATTTTTATAGCTGCTATTTTCCATTTCTGGAGCATTTTATTTATTCTGATTGTTTTCGTATCGATTCTTTTCCATGTTTCGAGAGATTATAGAAACTGGATATTGCCATTTATCTCCTTTTTTGCCGTAGGAATCATCACGCTCATGTATGCCTTGATTTTTGACAGAAGTTTGATTGAAACTGTTGTTGATAGTGCCTTGATAGATTTTAATTTTAATTATTTTACGAACAACTATCAAAATTTTGCGCTTTCGCTTTATGTGGTTACTGCAGCGTTCTTTTTCATTACGCAGGCATTGACATTGCCAAACAAGCCGCTAAACATGCAGTCGTCGTATAAAAAGATAATTGTTGCGTTTTGTATTGGCGTCGTTGTTTTTCTAATTTCTTCCAATAAAAACAATAGCCTGTTAATGTATACTTTTGCTCCGGTAGCCATCATGGCCACCAATTACATTGAGTCGATGCAAATCAATTGGCTAAAAGAAACTTTTGTGTACGTAATCGTAGGTTGTAGTTTATTGACGTTTTTCTCGCAATTATAATTTATTGCCATACGCCAAATCGCCAGCATCTCCTAAGCCGGGAACAATATAATTTTTCTCGTTCAATCTTTCATCAAGAGTGGCTACCCAAAGATGGCAGTAGTCGGGAAGATGTTTTTGCAGGTAAGAAATCCCTTCCGGCACGGCAATTACAACAGCAATATGAACTTCTTTTGGAGTTCCTTTTTCCATCAACTTATTAAAAACAGCTACCATAGACTGGCCTGTGGCAAGCATTGGATCTATAAGCAAAAGGTTTTTGTTTTCAATACTTGGAACGGCTTGATATTCTACCTTGATTTCAAAAGCATCATCATTGTTATAATGATGGCGATAGGCCGAAACAAACCCATTTTCAGCACTGTCAAAATAATTCAGAAAGCCTAAATGTAGAGGTAATCCGGCACGCAATATGGAACATAAAACCAAATCATCCTGAATTTCCGTTGTTTTTTTAATACCAAGCGGCGTTTGAATTTCTACATCCTTATAATGAAGATTTTTACTTAGTTCATAAGACATTATTTCACCAATACGTTCAATGTTCCTCCGGAAACGCATGCTGTCTTTCTGTACGTTTACGTTGCGGATTTGTCCTAAGAAATGGTTTAACACGCTGTTGGCTTCTGATAAATAATGTATTTGCATATTTTTTTAAGTTTCTAAGTTTCTGAGGTACTAAGTTTCTGAGTTCAGCGATCTGGTCTAAAATCCAAAATCCAAAATCCAAAATCTGAAATCTGAAATCTGAAATCTGAAATCTGAAATCTGAAATCTGAAATCTGAAATCTGAAATCTGAAATTTTTCCCAGCCATAAAGGTATAAAAAGTATATTTGTATTTTAATTGTAAAAATATGTTTTCAAAATTAGCGTATTCCGTATTCGAGCAGAGCATTAAAGATTATCACAAGTATGATAATGTGGACCAGCCGATCAGCAACCCGTATTCAAATGATACATTTGAGCATTTATTATATCTGAAAAACTGGATTGATACTGTGCAATGGCATTTGGAAGATATAATCCGTGACCCGAATATTGATCCTGTGGCTGCTTTGAAACTGAAACGAAGAATTGATGCTTCAAATCAGGAAAGAACAGATATGGTTGAATATATCGACAGTTTTTTCTTGAAAAAATATAGCGGTGTTAAAGTAAAAGACAATGCTAAGATAAACTCTGAAAGTCCGGCATGGGCATTTGATAGGTTGTCAATCTTGGCCTTGAAAATCTATCACATGAACGAAGAAGCTACGCGTGAAGATGCAACTCAAGACCATAGAAATGCATGCCAAACCAAACTAAACATTCTTTTGGAGCAGCGTTCGGATTTGTCAACAGCTATTGATGATTTGCTTACCGATATTGAAAATGGCGACAAGTTTATGAAAGTCTACAAGCAGATGAAGATGTATAATGATGATGAATTGAATCCTGTTTTGTATCAAAACAAAAAATAAGTACTAATGGCGGATAAGAATTTTATTAGTTCGGAACCGTTATTTTTCAAGATTGTTTACGGATTGACTTTTTTAGCATTTCTCTATGTTTTGTATGAAATGCTTTTCCTGGAAGCCGAACAGCAATCCCAACCATTAAAATTAATTGTTCTCGCGTTGTTTGGTGTCTTCTTTATCCGAAAAGGCCTGAGCGGAATGAGACAGAAATAATAACGAAAGACTTTTTTGATGAAATTTCATAAAAGTCTTTTTTATTTTAAAACTAATGCCAAAAATCAAACACATTTTAGTTTTTAGACTTTCAGCGATGGGAGATGTTGCAATGACTGTTCCTGTATTGAGAGCCTTTGCCGCACAATATCCGGATGTAATGCTTACGGTGGTTTCCAGACCTTTTTTTAAACCTTTTTTTGATGGCATTCCTAATCTTGACTTTTTTGCCATCGACTTGAAAGAAAGACATAAGGGATTTTTTGGCCTGGTTCGTTTGTACAAAGACCTAAAGAAGCTCGGCATTGATGCTGTAGCCGATTTACATAATGTGCTGCGTTCCAAAATAGTACGTACTCTTTTTGCATTAGGTGGTAAAAAAACAGCAGCTGTAGATAAAGGAAGGGACGGAAAAAAAGCTTTAACACGAGCAGAAAATAAAGTTTTCAAACCACTAAAATCAATGTTTGAAAGACATAAAGAAGTTTTTCGACAACTAGGTTTTGAAATTAATCTTAAAAATCCCGTTTTTCCTGAAAAGGCAAGCCTAACTCCAGAGATTTTAAACATAACCGGAATAAAAGACAAAAAATGGATTGGTGTTGCGCCTTTTGCACAATATGACGCTAAGGTTTATCCACAAGACATGATACAGCAGGTTATTGATAGGCTTTCTGAAAACAAAGAATATGCTGTCTTTTTATTTGGAGGAGGAAATAAGGAAATAGAAATCTTGAATCAGCTGGCCCAAGGAAAAGAAAACGTAATTACAGTGGCCGGAAAGTTAAAACTCGAAGAAGAAATAAAACTGATTTCCAATCTCGATCTTATGCTATCAATGGACTCAGGCAATTCGCATATTGCTGCCATGCTCGGTATAAAAGTAATTACGCTATGGGGCGCTACACATCCTTATGCCGGGTTTTTACCTTTTAATCAGGAGTTAAGCACGGCACTTGTTTCAGATAGGGAAAAATATCCATTACTGCCTACATCAGTTTACGGCAATAAAAAAGTAGAAGGCTATGAGGATGCCATGCGAAGCATTCCGGTAGAAAAAGTTGTTGCCGTAATCCAGGATGAGTTAAAAGGATAAGACGTTCCTCAAATATTAAGGATTTGTCTTTTTCTTTCTTCTTCTAATTAGTATCCAGATAATAATCCCTGCAACGATAATCGTCCAGATATTGACGAAAAAGATAATTATCTCTTCCAGAATATGCCATCCCGTTTTTAGGCCGTCCATAATTCTGACACCCATGCTCGTTCTGTATTCCTCATTATCAGGATTAGCAATTACCTCTTTTTTGAACTCTTCCCTTTGGTAAAGAGATAAGCTAAGGGTACTGAAATTTACCTGATCTTTTAGAGAAAGATTTGATAATTTGGCCTCGTCGGATTGCGTTTGGCTGTCGTGCAACCTGTCTTCAGCATCAAGTGTCTCGCCTAATTTTTTGCCACGATTCGTTATTGCATCCTCAACTCGTTTTTGATTGTCCTGGTTTCTTTTTTGTGAAAGATCATTTGACAACAATTGTAAGGAAACATCATCTGCTTTTATAACTCTAAAGTCCAAATAGTCTATTTGTCGGGCGATGGTTTTTAAAGTAGTATCCAATAGTGTATTTGGAACACGAATAATCATATTGTTCTCCACAACAAAACGAGTAGTCTCGACCAGAGAGTCGTTGCTTATTTTTGCTGTTGAGGTATTGACAATATTACTTCTCAATTCTGTTGAAGTTACAAAACCGCCAAATTTTGCAACCGTATTTTCAATAGCATAAGTCGATTTTGCCACGTTTTTGACTTTGAATCTCAAATCAGCCGTACGGATAAATTTCCGAGTTGAATTCTTATCCACGACAGCTGCTGATGATGAAACCATCGCCGCATCTGCTGAGGCAGTAGTTTCAGCTTTGGCATCTTCGGAATAGGCTTCCGGCATTTCTCTTTGTTTACAAGAAAAAAAACAAACAGATACAAGGAGAAGATATATGGCTCTTTTCATTTTTCAAATATTTGATAATCAAATGTAATTAAAAAAGAATTTTTCTGACAAAATATTTTATCGTATTTCCTTGACACATTACTTTTTATAAATCCAAGCAATAAAAAAAGAGGCTTTAAGCCTCTTTTTATTTTTTATAAGTACAGATTTTAAACATCGTCAAAATCAATATAAATTTCTGCGGATGTTGGATGTGCCTGACAAGTTAATGTCAATCCTTCCGCGATTTCTCTGTCGGTCAGGATTGAATTCTTTTTCATTTCTGCACTACCGGAAACAATTCTTGCAATACAGCTGCTACAGATACCACCCTGACAAGAATATGGTGCATCGATTCCTTGCTTTAATGCAGCATCAAGAAGCGTCATTTTTTGTGACATGTCAAAAGTAGTTTCTTCATCATCAACCAGAACCGTAACTTTGGTATGGCCTTCCAATGATTCTGAAATCTTATTTTCTTTAGTAGAAGCTGAAAACAATTCAAACTTGATATCCTTTTCCTTGATATTGTTTTCTTTCAGGACATTGTTTACCGTGTTAATCATTTCTTCCGGGCCGCACAAATAAAATTTGTCAAACTCAACAGAAGCGTGCTTGTTTTTCAGGATAAAATTCACCGCAGATTTTTCAATTCTGCCAAACAATGCATTTTCAGCTTTGGCCTGGCTAAATACATAATACACAAAAAATCGTCCGGTGTATTGGAGTTGCAGGTTATGTAATTCTTCATGAAAAATAGTTTCTTCAGGAGACTTGTTGCCATAAACCAATACAAAAGTACTTTGAGGCTCTTTTTCTAAAACGCTCTTTAGGATTGACATTACCGGAGTTATTCCGCTTCCGGCAACAAAAGCCCCATAATTTTTAATTCTGTTGGCATCCGGTTCAAAAACAAATTTTCCTTCCGGTGATCCTACTTCAATCGTATCTCCTGCTTTTAACTGCTTGTTAGAAAACTGAGAGAAAGCACCATTAGAAACGGCCTTGATTGCAATTCGCAACTCGCCGCTGTCTGGAGACGAACAGATGGAATAAGCACGACGGATTTCATTTCCGTCTAATGTTAGTTTCAGGTTTATGTATTGACCTGCTATGAAATTATAATTTGGTTTCAGTTCTAGAGGAACGTTGAAAAGTACAGAAACAGCATCTTTTGTTTCTCTTCTGACTTCTTTTATCGTTAGTTTATAAAATGTAGACATTCTGTATATTTTATGCAAAAATAAGCATTCCCTAAGCTTTTTTAAATAAGAAAAGCTTAAAAATTAATACCTAAAAATGTTATGCATAAGAAATTTATGTATATTTGAGAACTAATTTTGAAAGATGAAAAACTCCCAATTGTATAAAGGAAGCCTTAATACTATAATAATGAAGTTATTAGGTGAAAACGGACGTATGTATGGTTATGAAATCACGCAAAAAGTGAAAGAGATAACCAAAGGCGAGCTGAATATTACAGAGGGCGCGCTTTATCCGGCATTGCATAAACTGGAAGCTGAAGGCCTGCTGGATGTTGAAATTGAAAAAGTAGACAACCGTCTCCGGAAATATTATAAGCTGACAGAAAACGGACAAACTGAAACGGTAAACCGCCTGGCCGAATTAGAAGAATTTATAAAAAATATGCAAAGCATTGTCAACCCTAAATTAAGTTATTAAAATGAAATTAGATACAAATCAGATACACATAATTGATACGGTTTTAGAAAAATTGGGAGTCACTTATATTGATTATAAATATGAAATCCTTGACCATATTGCTACGGAGATAGAAGAAAAAATGATAATTCACAACATTGGTTTTGAAGAGGCTTTTCCGGCAGTATTAAAAAAATGGCAGCCAAAATTCAAGAAGTCGTCCAGCGTGTTATTTGGTTTTTTTTGGAAGATGCCGGAGGTATTGCTTAATAAATGTATCAGGATGTATAGAAAAAAACTACTTCTGGTATTAACGGCTGCAATGGTTTTAACTTCAGGATTTCTTTTGTTTTCTTCTTTTTTGAGAAACCACCTGGCCGATTTCTTCGGCATTGCAACAATTTTGTATAGTATGGCTTTCTTGCTGTCAGCCATAGGGTATGTCAAAATCCGATTGTCAAAAAGTAAAACATCGTATGGTTTTTTATATAAGCAGCAATTTATAGCCTGCTCGTTAGTAGCTTCGCAACAGCTTTATTATATGAATAGCGGCTTTGAAAGCAAGGGTTTCCCATCACTTTTTAGCTATTTTATAATTTTTACCTTGTCAATATACTTTATCTTTTCTGTTTTTAACCTTATCTATTACAGAGCACATTTTTATGAGTTAAAAAGAATGAGATTTTTAGAAGCCTAATACGCTTGTTATCTATAGTAAAGACAGAAATAATCCCTTTTCTATGAAATTAAATGAACAGCAGATAAGCCAATTATATCAATTCACACGTCAGCATTTTGTAGAATGGTATGACCTGCAATCGGAGTTGGTAGATCATTTAGCAAATTCCATTGAAGACCGATGGGAAGAAAATCCTAAATTATCTTTTGAAGAAGCATTGCAGCTGGAATTCAAGAAATTCGGAATCTTTGGATTTATGGATGTAATCGATGAACGCAGCCGTTTTTTATCAAAAAAATATAGCAGGATGATTTGGAAATATTATAAAGAATTTTTCAAGCTGCCCAAAATTATCCTGACCGGTTCAGCAATATATCTTTTGTATTTTCTTTCAGAAAAATTGCAAGAAACACAATTGTTATATCTTATTATTTTGGTAGCCATTGCTATTGTTTTCGGTATCGAAAATTGGAAGATCCATAAAGCTCAAAAGCTGAAAGAAAAAGAAACAGGAAAAAAATGGCTTTTTGAACAGGCGGTTACTGTTTTTGATGTCTATCCATTTACATTTTTGCCACTTCAACTCATTAATTTATCAGCGGGTGTCGGTGAGGTAACATGGAGCAAAGGGATAGCCATTTTAGGTGCCATAATATTGGTACTATTTGCGTTATTGCAATATGTACATTGGAAAATCGTATATCCTAAGATCACGCAAGAAATGGGCCGTATCTATCCGGAGTACGAAATATCAAGATAAGCTGTAACATTTGTAATGATTGCACTACTAATTCTCAAAACCCAACCATAAACTATGTTTAAAAATTTTCTTATGTTGGAATGGAAGGCTTTTCTCCGTTCCGCCTCATTCAAAAGTAATCTCGCCTTAAAAATAGTGATGATTTTTGTGGCTATTTATTTCACGGTGATATTTCTTTCCTTTGGAATCTTCGCATTTTTCATTATCAAAGAAGAGATGGATCTGGATCCGCTGATTACTGTCAACCGATTTTTGATTTATTATTTTCTTTTTGATATGATGATGCGGCTTTTTTTGCAGAAGATTCCTGTAATGAATATTCGCTCATTGTTGACGTTGCCAATTAAGAAATCAACGATTGTAAATTTTGCCTTAGGCAAAACGATGCTGTCGTTTTTTAATATTGTGCACTGTTTTTTCTTTGTGCCGTTTTCAATCGTTCTTATTATCCAGGGATATGATGTTACAAGTGTTATCCTTTGGCATATTGGGATGTTGGCTATGGTCTACGCCAATAACTTCTTTAATATATTGCTGAACAATAAAGATTACCTGTTTATCATCTTTATAGGGCTTGTGCTTGGTTTAGGAGCCATGCAGTATTATGGTCTGTTTGATATAACGGACTATACTTCGATTTTCTATCAAGGTTTATTTGATACTAAATATCTATTCCTGGTGCCGGTAGTTGTATTCATTGCCTTGTATGGGATTACCTACAATTACTTTAAGAAAAACCTGCATCTCGATACTGGACTTTCATCAAAACATAGCGTTGCCAAAACAGAAGAGTTTACCTGGCTTGATCAATTCGGAACCATTGGTACATTCCTTAAAAATGACATACGACTGATCAAACGTAACAAACGTTCTAAGACCACAATCTTTATGAGCGTACTGTTTCTTTTCTATGGACTGCTTTTCTTTGCGAGCGGAATAGAATCGTATGACAACCCAATGATGCATATGTTTGCGGGGATTTTTGTGACAGGTGGCTTTTTATTCACTTTTGGACAATTCGTGCCGAGTTGGGACAGTGCTTACTATCCGTTGATGATGACCCAAAACGTCCCATATAAAGGATACCTCAATTCAAAATGGTGGCTAATTGTTATTGCAACGGCAGTTTCAACTGTTATCGCTTCTTTCTATCTTTATTTTGGACTGGAAAAATATCTGATTATTGTTGTAGGTGCGGTTTACAATATTGGCGTAAACTCTCACTTGGTATTACTTGGTGGTGCTTATACAAAAACACCAGTTGACTTGAATTCCAGTAAGGGAGCTTTTGGTGACAAAAAAGCATTTAATGTAAAAACAATGCTTATCTCTTTGCCAAAACTGCTATTACCTATGATTATTTATGGATTAGGGTATTACCTGATCAACCCGATGACCGGATTGGCTCTTGTTGCCCTTACAGGAGTTCTTGGCTTTGCTCTGAGAAATAAAGTTTTTACCTGGATTGAAAAAGTCTATAAAACAGAAAAATATAAAACGCTGGATGCTTACAAGCAAAAAGGATAATCAAAATAAAGTCTAACGATATAAAAATCGAAAAATGATACAAGCAAAAAATCTTTCAAAAACATATAACGGAACAACCGTACTTAAAATAGATAATCTTGAAATCCAAAAAGGAGAAAGTTTCGGATTGGTAGGAAACAATGGTGCCGGAAAAACTACTTTTTTCAGCTTGCTGTTGGATCTGATTCAGCCTTCAACGGGAGAGATAATCAATAACGGCTTTAGGGTAGACCAAAGCGAAAGCTGGAAATCCCTTACAGCTTCTTTTTTAGATGAAAGCTTCCTGATTGGCTATTTGACTCCGGAAGAATATTTCTATTTTATTGGTGATTTACGTGGGCAAAACAAAGCAGATGTTGACGCCTTATTGCAGAAATATCAAGAGTTCTTTAACGGAGAAATCCTGAACAGCAAAAAATACATTCGCGATTTCTCAAAAGGAAACCAGAAAAAAGTTGGAATCATCGCTACTTTAATTGGAAATCCAAAAGTTATCATCCTGGATGAGCCGTTTGCAAATCTTGACCCAACAACACAATTCAGGCTTAAAAAGATAATTAAGGAATTGGCAGACAACCCAGAAATTACGGTTTTGGTTTCAAGCCATGACCTACTTCACACGGTTGAGGTATCCAACAGGATTGTTGCTTTGCAAAAAGGAGAAATAGTAAAAGACATACAGACATCGTCCGAAACATTGGAAGAATTGGAGCGATTCTTTGCTGTCTAATTTATGATATGGAGGCCTCGATTTTCGAGGCTTTTTTTTTGAACTATATTAAGATGTTCTATAGATAGCATCTGTCCGGATCAGCAAAAAATCACCTATTTTTTTCCCTATATCAAAAAGAAACGTATTTTTACCAGTCATTATACTAAAATCGATTTTTAAAAGTTAAGGAATAAAACGCTTTTACATTGAAAACCAACATACTTAAATACGTCATTCTGTTTTGCTTTTTTGCATTTTTGGTAGCTTGCTCTACCAAGAAAAATAACTTCGTTAACAGAAACATGCACGCCCTCAGCACAGAATACAACATTTTGTATAATGGCAACATTGCTCTTCAGGCCGGAATCAACGAACTGAAAGCGCAATACAAAGATAATTTCTGGGAAATACTTCCGGTAGAAAGGATGCAGGCAACTCAGGAAAAAATGCTTCCTGGCGATAAAAAAAATCCAAATTTCGAACGTGCGGAAACCAAAGCCAACAAAGCCATCCAGAAACACTCAATGTACATTGAAGGAGGAGAAAAAAATCCACAAATTGATGAAGCACACCTTTTGTTAGGAAAGGCACGTTATTACGACCAGCGATTTGTACCGGCTTTAGAAGCATTCAATTATATCTTATACAAGTATCCGAACAGCGATAAAATCTATGAGGCAAAAATATGGAGAGAAAAAACCAATATGCGTATGGAAAATGACGCATTGGCGGTAAAAAACCTTCGTAAACTTTTGCAGGAAATAAAATTCAAAGACCAGATTTTTGCTGATGCTAATGCGACCCTGGCACAAGCTTACCTTAATATTGAACAAAAAGACAGTGCTATATCAAAGCTAAAGCTGGCTATAGAATATACTCGAGAAAACGAAGAAAAAGCAAGATATCATTTTATCCTAGGACAGTTATACGATAGTGAGAATAAGAAAGACAGCGCAATGATAGCCTATCAATCTGTGATTGATATGAAAAGAAGAGCACCTCGCCGCTATGTGATCCAGGCCCATGCCAAGCAAGCACGCTATTTTGATTTCAAATCTGGAGATACTTTGGCCTTTGTCGAAAAATACAAAGACCTGCTAAAAGACCGTGAAAACAGACCTTATTTGGATGTAATTAATCATCAGGTAGGATTGTTTTATGACAATCTTGAAAAAGATAATCTTGCCAAAAAATATTACAATAAATCATTGAAATCCAATTCTCAGGACAATTACCAAATTGCTTCAAATTACAGGAATCTGGCAGAGATCCATTTCAATGATGCCAAATATTCTGTAGCGGGCCAATATTATGACAGTACGTTGGTTCGTATGGACAACAGAACAAGAGAGTATAAGGCAATCAAAAAGAAAAGAGAAAATCTGGTTGATGTTATTAAGTACGAAGCTATAGCTAAAACAAACGATAGCATACTTCACATTGTTTCCTTATCTGATGATGGCAAAAAAAGCTTTTTTGAAGATGTGATAGCACGCCTGAAAAAAGAAGACGAAGAAAAAGCCAAGAAAGCTTTGGTGGTAAATAATAACCAGCCAGGAACAGCTATTTCTACGAAAGAATCAGGAGGAAGTGATGAAGAGATGTCAAAGAGATCGGCGAAATTTGCCAACAAACAGGCGGCCGCGGCCGAAGAAATAAATAATATGGCACCTCCGGGAGTGGGAAGTCCTATGGCTGCCTCTAATTTCTATTACTATAATCCGACTACAGTAGCCTACGGGAAAAATGAATTCCGTAAAACTTGGGGAAATAGAGCATTAAAAGATAACTGGAGATTGTCTCAGGGGAAAAGCAAAATCGGATTTGGTGATGATGTTACTGATGAAAGCGTAGCCTCAAAAGAAGAAGGTGATACTAAAAAAGAAGACAAAATTGACGTAAGATATACGGTCGATTATTACCTGAAACAATTGCCTGCAGACCAGAAAGTAATTGACAGTCTTGCCAAAGAAAGAAATTTTGCCTACTACCAGTTAGGTCTTATTTATAAAGACAAATTCAAGAGATATGAACTGGCTACAGGCAGGCTTGAAAAATTATTGCAAAATGATCCGGAAGAAAGACTGATTTTGCCGTCAATGTATAATCTTTACAAAATTTACGAAGTAACGGACAAACAAAAAGCAGAAGCAATGAGACAGCGAATTCTTTCGCAATATCCGGATTCCCGCTATGCTACTATTTTAGAAACGTCACCTTCAGACTTGGCTAAAGCCAATGATACTCCAGATGCGGCTTATAATAAGCTGTTTAAGCTCTACGAAGCAGGCCAGTATCAGGCTGTTATGAAAGAAAGCGAGACTCTTATTGAGCTGTATGCCGGAGAAGATATCATACCAAAAATAGAATTGCTTAAAGCCAATACGACCGGAAAACTAAAAGGTCTTGAAGAATATAAAGGCGCATTAAACTATGTGGCTTTGAATTATCCAAACAGCAAAGAAGGTAAAGAAGCAGAAAGCCTTTTAGCGACTAATATTCCGCAACTGGAAGCCATCGCTTTTGACAAAGAAATTCCGATAAGCTGGAAAATACTATATAAAGTAGGGTCAAATCCGGAAGAAAAAAACACAAAAATACTTCAGGATAAGATAAAGAAATTTGTTTCTGGAAGAACGGTTGACAAACTTTCCATGTCTTTTGATGTATATACTGCAAATGAAAGTTTTGTGACAATTCACGGAATCAAGACAGAAGAAAATGCAAAAGACATTGCGTCAATATTGAAAGATTACAAAGACTATAAGATTCAGGACAATCCTATAATTATATCAAACGAAAATTATAAAGTTGTTCAGATCAAGAAAAACCTTGCCGATTACTTAACAATCAAAAAACCGTAAAAGATGTTTGATAAGAATCCCAAATCCTACACAGACCTTTTAGGGAAAACCAATAGAATTGTTGAAGGAACCATAATAAAGGGCGACATCATTTCCCAGGCCGATTTCAGGCTTGATGGAGAGCTGATAGGAAATTTTCAGTCAAAAGGGAAAATCGTTATCGGCCCTGCAGGAAAAGTAATTGGTGACATTATATGCAGAAATGCAGATATTGAAGGAAAATTTGACGGTAAAATTGAAGTCATGGAAATCCTGAATGTAAAAGCCAAGGCAAAAATCTACGGAGAAGTTATCGTTGGAAAGCTGTCTGTTGAGCCAGGAGCTGAATTTAGTGCTTCCTGTACGATGAAGGCCAATGTAAAAAACCTAAACCCGGGAGATGGAAAACAACGACCAGAAGAAAAAATCGCTTAGCAAATGGGCGGCATTAATGAATATTCCCTTCCAGATGGGAATCATTATTTTTGCCTTCACTTATCTGGGAATGTGGCTCGACGAAAAATATTCTAATAATTCTTCAATCTGGACAATCGTTCTGTCGCTTTTGTCAGTATTCATTGCACTATATAACGTAATTCGACAGGTAAAAAATCTAAACAAAAAATAATGCACAGGCTTTTCGCTTTTTTAAAGTATTTTATTCCCTTTTCAGTAATCCTTTTTATTGCACAATTTTTTATCACACAAAAGCTATTTCCGGATACGGCATTTTTCTATCAGGTCTGGAGTATCTATACTTTCCATATCATAGCAACGCTTTTGGCTTATCTTTTTCTTCTTTTTGTAAATAAAAACTTTTCAGATAAGACCGGTTTTGCATTCCTTGCCGTGAGCGTTATCAAGATGATGGCGGCTGTAGTTTTTCTTATCCCTTTGATAAAGGCTGACGTAAATGACCCAATAATCGATGTTGCCGCCTTTTTTATCCCGTATTTCCTATTCCTTTTTTTTGAAACTTTTTTTGCAATTCGTTTAATAAACAAACACTAATTGCAGTGAATATTAAAGAATTATTATTCAAATGCCAAATAACTAAAAATTATATTGATATATTTTCAAGTATGAATTAAATATGTACCTTTGCAAAAATTTTTGAAACGTAAAATTAGATACACAATTTAATAATGGTAATTTCAAATAAACCACTCCAATTCATTCTGGCTGCTTTTTTAGCGTGTATTCCCCTGGCGAGCTTCGGCAGTACAACGGTTGACAGTATTTATGTTAAAACTGAAGCGGCAAATCCGGTACACGGAAGCCACAAAGAATTAAATGCCCATGAGGAGAAAGAGTTTAATGCAAGCGACTTGATTAATTCGCACATTGGAGATTCTCATGATTTCCACATTGCAGATTGGAATGGCCATCCAATTTCGTTCAGCCTTCCTGTTATTTTATGGACTAGCAATGGACTGACGATTTTTTCTTCAAAAGAATTTCACCACGATAATACAGGACACCATGTAGTGTCTGCAAACGGTCAAGATTTTGTTCGTTATAATGAAGTAATTTTTTACGCAGATAAATTTGAAAAACTGACACAAGACGAAAAAGGAGCTTTCAATTTTGAAGCAAGACCTTTGGACTTCTCAATCACTAAGAATGTCTTTTCAATGTTAATGTCGGCAATTGTTCTTTTCTTGTTGTTCTCTGCTGTAGCACGTTCGTATAAGAAAAACAAAATGGCGCCTAAAGGATTGGCAGGTTTCTTGGAGCCGCTGGTTACTTTCGTAAGAGACGACATTGCAATTCCAAATATCGGTCACAAAAAATATGCGAAATACATGCCATATCTTTTGACGATATTCTTCTTTATCTGGATCAACAACCTTATTGGTTTGATTCCATTCTTCCCATTCAGCTCTAACTTGACAGGAAACATATTCTTTACTTTCGTAATGGCATTGATTACTTTTATAGTAACTACGCTAAGCGGAAACAAATATTACTGGAAACACATTTTGCTTCCTCCGGTTCCAAAAGCATTATATCCTATTATGGTTCCGATTGAAATCATCGGTATGCTTACAAAACCTTTCGCCTTGATGATTCGTTTATTCGCGAACATTACTGCGGGTCACATTATCATTCTAAGTTTGGTTTCTTTGATATTCATCTTTAAGACAGTTGCGATTTCTCCGGTTTCTGGTGCATTCGTATTGTTCATGAGTGTCTTGGAAATGTTGGTTGCTGCATTGCAGGCTTATGTTTTCACATTATTGTCAGCATTGTTTATTGGTCAGGCTGTAGAAGAGCACGATCATCATTAATTTGAGTTTTATTAATTATTAACTATATAAATTTATTACTATGGTATTAGCTGGAATCGGTGCTGGATTAGCTGCAATTGGTGCAGGTATTGGTATTGGAAAAATTGGTGGATCTGCAATGGATGCTATTGCTCGTCAGCCAGAAGCTACTTCAAAAATTCAAACTGCTATGATTATCGCAGCTGCACTTATCGAAGGTGTTGCTCTTTTCGCAGTAGTAGTTGCATTAATTGCAAAGTAATTTAAAGTAAATAAAGCTTCCTGCAACGGTTGGTTTCAGGGAGCTTTTTTAAAAACGACAAACAAATTAAATAAATATATAAGTTTATGAATTTTACTGCACCAGAGAGTTTAGTTTTTTGGACAACGATTATCTTCGTAATTTTCTTCATTCTTTTAAGAAAATTCGCTTGGAAGCCTATTTTAGGGGCTGTAAAAGGACGTGAGGAATCTATCAACAATGCATTGGCATCTGCTGAAGCAGCGCGTAAGGAAATGCAGAATCTTACTGCAGACAATGAGCGTATCTTGCACGAAGCTCGTATGGAACGTGACGTTCTATTGAAAGAAGCTCGTGAAATGAAAGATAAAATGATTGCAGATTCTAAACACGAAGCACAAATTCAGGGAGAAAGAATGATCGAGCAGGCAAAAGCTGCTATCGAGGCTGAGAAAAATGCAGCAATGGCTGAATTAAAATCTCAAGTTTCATCATTGTCTCTTGACATTGCTGAGAAATTATTGAAAGAGGAATTGTCTAACAAAGAAGCTCAAACTAAATTGGTTGAGAAAATGTTAGGTGACGTAAAATTAAACTAATATGTCAGGAACTAGAGCAGCAATCCGATACGCAAAAGCAATTTTAGATTTGGCGTTAACCAATGGCGCAGCGCAAGATGTCTATAATGATATGACTTCGATTGCATCAACAGTAGCTGATAATGAAGAGTTGAATACTTTTATTCAAAACCCTACTATCGGAGTTGGTGTTAAAGAAGCGGCCCTGACAGAAGTTTTCGCAAATGTAAATGGAGTGACCAAAGGTCTTTTCCACTTGCTGTTTGAAAACAAAAGATTTGAAATCCTTGCAGATATTGCTTCGCAATATAAAATCCAGTTCGATGAAATGAATGGACTTGAAGTAGCAAAAGTTACTACAGCTATTCCAATGGATTCAGCTTTGGAAGCAAAGGTTTCAGAAAAAATCAAAGAATTTTCAGATAAGAAAATCACAATTCAAAATATAGTAGATCCATCTATTATTGGAGGATTTATCTTAAGAATAGGCGACAAGCAATACAATGCTTCAATTGCCAACAGATTACAAGTTTTAAAAAGAGAGTTTAGTAATTAGTTTTACCACACTAAAAGTGTATAAATTATAAAACAAAATGGCGGAAATCAAACCTGCTGAAATTTCAGCAATATTAAAAAAGCAATTATCAGGTTTTGAATCTGGTGCTACGCTGGAAGAAGTTGGAACAGTACTTCAAGTTGGAGATGGTATTGCTCGTGTATACGGGCTTTCAAATGTTCAATACGGTGAGCTTGTAGAATTTGACAACGGTATGGAAGGTATCGTTTTGAACCTGGAAGAAGATAATGTAGGTGTCGTTCTTTTAGGACCATCAACAGGAATCAAAGAAGGTTCTACAGCAAAAAGAACACAACGTATTGCTTCGCTTAAAGTGGGTGAAGAAATGGTAGGACGTGTAGTAAACACTTTAGGTCAGCCAATTGATGGTAAAGGACCTATTGGCGGAACGCTATATGAAATGCCATTGGAAAGAAAAGCTCCTGGAGTTATCTTCCGTCAGCCGGTAACTGAACCTCTACAAACAGGTGTAAAAGCTATCGATGCGATGATCCCGGTTGGACGTGGACAAAGAGAGCTTGTAATTGGTGACCGTCAGACTGGTAAATCTACAGTTTGTATTGATACCATCCTGAACCAAAAAGAATTTTATGATGCAGGTCAGCCTGTATTCTGTATATATGTTGCAATCGGACAAAAAGCTTCGACTGTAGCAGGAATTGCAAAAACATTAGAAGAAAAAGGCGCAATGGCTTATACAATCATTGTAGCTGCTAACGCTTCTGATCCAGCTCCGATGCAAGTTTATGCTCCTTTCGCAGGTGCTGCTATCGGTGAATACTTCAGAGACTCTGGTCGTCCGGCATTGATTGTTTATGATGATTTGTCTAAGCAAGCAGTAGCTTACCGTGAGGTTTCTCTTCTTTTGAGAAGACCACCAGGACGTGAGGCATACCCTGGAGACGTTTTCTACCTTCACTCAAGATTGTTAGAAAGAGCTTGTAAAGTTATCAATAACGATGACATCGCTAAAAACATGAACGATTTGCCAGATTCATTGAAGCCAATCGTAAAAGGTGGTGGTTCATTGACTGCTTTGCCAATCATTGAAACACAAGCGGGTGACGTTTCTGCTTATATCCCAACAAACGTAATTTCGATTACAGATGGACAAATTTTCTTGGAGTCTGACTTGTTCAACTCTGGAGTTCGTCCTGCGATTAACGTAGGTATCTCTGTATCTCGTGTTGGAGGTAATGCACAGATCAAATCAATGAAAAAAGTATCAGGTACTTTGAAACTTGACCAGGCACAATTCCGTGAATTGGAAGCGTTCGCTAAATTTGGTTCTGATTTGGATGCTGTTACATTAAACGTAATTGAAAAAGGTAAGAGAAACGTTGAAATCTTGAAACAAGGTTTGAATGATCCTTACACTGTTGAAGATCAGGTTGCTATTATCTATGCAGGTTCTAAAAACTTATTGAGAAACGTTCCTGTTAATAAAGTAAAAGAATTCGAGAAAGACTTCTTGGAATTCATGAACAACAAACATAGAGATACTCTTGATGCTTTGAAAGCTGGAAAACTTGATGACAAGATTACTGATGTTATTGAGAACGTAGCTAAAGAAGTATCAGCGAAATATAACTAAAATTAGTCAAACGTCTTAAAGACAAAAGTCGAAAACCAAAATCAAATAGGTAATTTCACTAAACTTTTGTCTTTATGACTTGGGACTTTTAGACTAATAAAAAATGGCAAACTTAAAGGAAATCCGTAATAGAATTACTTCCGTTTCATCAACGATGCAGATTACATCGGCGATGAAAATGGTTTCTGCTGCAAAGCTTAAGAAAGCGCAAGATGCCATTACGGCAATGCGCCCTTATGCTGAAAAATTAACCGAATTGCTACAAAATGTAAGCGCTTCGCTTGATGGAGAAAGCGGTGGAAAATATTCTGACCAAAGACCTGTAAATAAAGTTCTTATTGTTGCAATTACTTCAAACAGAGGTTTGTGTGGAGCATTCAATTCTAACGTTGTAAAAGAAACTAAAAACCTTTTACAAAACTATGCAGGAAAGAAGGTTGATTTTGTTACTATCGGTAAAAAAGGTAACGACATTGTCAGAAAGACAAATAACGTAGTTATAAACAATAATGGTGTATTTGATGATTTGACTTTCCATAATGTTGCTGAAATTGCGGAAGAATTGATGAAGCTATATGCTGACGGAAGCTATGATAAGATTGAGCTGGTTTATAACCAATTCAAGAATGCTGCAACTCAGGTTATCATTACTGAGCAATTTTTACCAATTGTTCCGGTAAAGGCAGAAAGCAAAAATCAGGTAGATTACCTTTTTGAACCATCAAAAGAACAAATCGTTGAAGAATTGATTCCACGTTCGTTAAAAACACAGTTGTATAAAGCAGTGAGAGACTCATTTGCTTCTGAGCACGGAGCTCGTATGACAGCGATGCACAAAGCAACTGATAACGCAACAGAATTGAGAAACCAATTGAAGTTGACATACAACAAAGCACGTCAGGCTGCTATTACCAACGAAATCTTAGAGATTGTTGGTGGAGCCGAAGCTTTAAAAGCATAAAAAAGCATTTTTTTAGATAAAAAGCCAGCATTTGCTGGCTTTTTTTTATATTCGTAGTTAATCAAATAATTATATTATGAAAAAAATTACTTTTTTATTAGCCCTTTTTGGGGCTGGAGCGTATGCTCAAACTTTTCCCAACCCCTATTGCGACATAACAGATGTTTTTCTGGTAGAAGAAATAACTTCAGTAAGTTTTGCTGGCGCTTCAATCACGAATAATGATGACGAAACAGTACTTTTAAATCATATTTCTACGATTGCAAACGTTACTCCGGGGCAATCCTATACAATACAAGTGCAAGGGAATTCACATGGAGATTATGACAATGAATATATTGCTTATATTGATTGGAATCAGAATGGTCTTTTAACTGATGCAGGTGAATATTATTATATCGGAAAGCTAACCGATACTAATGGGAATGACGGTGTTATTGCTTCAAAATCGATCCTTGTTCCTACAACTGCAACTACAGGAAATACACGTATCCGTATTATCAAAGTTTTTACAGCAGAACTAGAGGATTTTGTACTATATCCTACACCATGTGCTATTGCTGCTGAAGATCTAGAATTTGAAGAAGTTAGTGATTCATTTGGACAAGCATTAGACTTTACGGTAAATGTAGGAGCATTAAGCGTAAATTCTTTCGATTTGAATTCTTTGGCTGTTTATCCTAATCCGGCAAAAGACGTGTTAAACGTAAAATATAAATCAGACATACAAGATGTTAAGGTTTATAATTTATTAGGACAAGAAGTTTTATCACAAAAAGCAGGACAGTCAGATTTCCAATTGAATACCAGCAAACTTTCTGCAGGAACTTATGTAGTGAAACTATCTGCTGAAGGTGGACAGCACAATTTCAAATTGGTTAAAGAATAACAACTAATAGGATAATACAAAAAAGGCAGGGAAATATTTCCCTGCCTTTTTTGTATTAAATATCTATGCGATTAATTGTTCAGGTGATACAATAAGAAATTGTAAAAAGAAGATTCTTCTTCGGTTTGACCCTGATAAGTAGATTTCCCGGAATGTCCCGAATTTGATAGTGTTTTTAAATAAATTGGATTTTTTTGAGCACTCCTGTTTTGTAATCTGGCAGCAAACTTATACGAATGCAAGGGTGGAACCCGATCATCATTTTCTGAAGTGATAATCAATGTTGTTGGATAATTGACATCTTCTTTTATATTGTGATAAGGAGAATAACTCAGAAGCGAATTAAATTCTGCTTCAATATTAGGATTTCCGTATTCGTCTAAATGTCTTTTCCCAACCGTATACAAATCAAATTTTGCCATATCAAATGCCCCGACTTTTGGGATTGCGACTTTAAATAAATCCGGTCTTTTAGTCATGGCTACACCTACTAGCAAACCTCCCTGAGATCCGCCAGTAATCGCTAATTTACTCGGATTGGTATAGTTTTCCTTAATCAGATATTCGGCAGCATCAATAAAATCATTGAACGTATTGATTTTCTTTAATCCTTTTCCTTCAGTATGCCATTTGATGCCTTTTTCACCACCTCCACGTATTTCAGCATAAGCATAAACGCCTCCCTTTTCTAAAAAATAAAGCAATCCGGTATCATAATGAGGTCCGGAGACAGCTCCAAAACCTCCATAAGCTTCCAATAAAGTTGGATTATTTCCATCAAGTTTAGTTCCTTTTTTATAAATTATTGTAATTGGAACATCCTTATTATCTCTACTTTTATAGATAGTTGCTTTAGTTTCAAAATAATCAAAAGGAAATAAAGAAGGCTTAGGCTGATTGAAATCATTAAAGTAAGGATTGTGTTTGCCGGTTTCAATATTTAGCTTGTAATTATGATTTGAAATGGTATAAGAAAAGAAAGTAACATATATGTTTTTTGTCTCAGCTTCTAAATAATTGATTCTGAAATTCATTCCCATTGGCGCTTCAAACTTCCGGATAAATTTTCCTTCATAATCATAAATCGACATATAGTTTGATCCAACCGTTTTGTATTTTGCAATAATATAATCTTTATAGAAAAAGGTATCGGCCAAAAGATTGGCATAGATCTGAGGAACAATAACCTTTTCATCATTGCCATTTAAATCAAAGGAACGGACTTCGCCCCAATCAAATTTTGAAGTTGAAAAATAAACGCGTCCATTGATATAGTTTAAAAAAACAAAGCTGTCATCGGTATTCTCAAAAATTCTCGTAAATGTTAAGGGCTCGTCACTCAAAGTAGCATAAAAATATTTTACCTGCGTTTCATCTTCATTTTGTTCAATAACAAAAAGTTTATCCTCGGCCGTAAAAAAAGTAAAATAGCTTTTCGTATCACTTGTATCATAAACCAATTTGTCATTTTCTTGCAGAGCTCCAATTTTATGGCAATACAGCTGATAGGTTGTATCAACTGCAAAACGATCAGTGTTTCGGTTTCTCTTGTAAAAAACGCCCTCATCTTTATTCCAGGCAAGGTTAGAATATCTGACATTCGTTAGCTTATCATCCAGATTTTTTCTGTTGTCTAAATTAACAAATCGGATTTCACGCATATCACTTCCATCATTGCTAACAGAAAAGGCAAGTAATTTGGAACTTTTTGAAGGATAATAGCCATTAATGCTAACATTATTGTTATTAAAAATCTTTGACGGATTTATAAGCTCAACAGGATCGTCATTCAGGTTCTTTTTGTAAAAAAGATAAGCCGGTTTGTCTTTATCAATTCTATAGCTTGCAAAAAAATACTTTCCTTTTTTGACTGGAATAGCATAGGTCGACAGGAAATCATATTCTTTGATCTTTGAAAGACTTGAATAGCTTTTCTTGATTTCTTCCAAGTGCGAATCAGTAAGTTCATTTTCTGAATTTACCCAGGTTTTGGTCTCTTTGGAGTCCGTTTTTTCCATCCAGGAATAATCGTCCTGATACGAAAAATGATGTTTTGAAAAAAGAACAGGAATCTTTTTAGCCTCTGGATAGTTCTGAGAAAATGCTTGAACTGTCAGTAGTAAAGTATAAAGCAGTAAATATTTTTTCACGTGAAAAGTCTGATAATTTGGGCAAAGATATCTTTTTTTGGGTCAGGCTTCATGCAGCCTTTTTTATTTAAAGAAAATTCGAATAAAATATGCTTATAAGGGTTTTAAAATGATTCTGAAATCAAAGAATTAGCTATTTTTGTTAAATAAAATTGACGAAACCTATTTTGAGCTTATATAAAAATCTTTTCAAGCAGACAGCGATTTACGGACTTGCTACAGTTGTGCCAAGAATGTTTAGCTTTTTTTTGGTGCCGCTTTATACGGAACTGCTACCAAAAGCAGAATATGGACAGGTCAATATTATTTTTGCATACCTGATTTTTTTTAACGTCATCCTGGCGTATGGAATGGAAACTTCATTTTTCAGGTTCTATAATACGGAAGATGATAAAAAAACAGTTGTTGAAACATCCACTGTTTCTATTTTTTGGACGAGTATTCTTTTCTTGGTTCTTGCTCTTCTTTTCAGGACTTCAGTCTCAGAATTTATTGAAGTTGATGTACAATATGTTACCTATGTCATCTGGATATTGGTACTTGATGCCTTAGTCATCATTCCTTTCTCAAAACTACGGGCTCGACAGAAGCCTATATTTTATGCAGCAGTAAAGATTGGCAACGTGGCCGTAAACTTAGGACTGAATTTGTTTTTCTTGATTTACCTTCCAAAAATAGCCCAACAGAATCCGGATAGTTTTATAAGCTCATTGTATTTTGATGATTTCCAGGTCGGCTATATTTTTGTTTCCAATATTGTGGCGAGCTTGCTGACACTATTAGTCTTTTTGCCTAATTATCTGCATGTCCGTTGGCATTTTGATTTCAAGCTGTGGAAAAAGATGCTGCAATACGGATTTCCAATCATGATTGCCGGGATCGCCTTTGCTATCAATGATCAGTTTGATAAGATATTATTGAAATACTTGCTTCCGCCTGATATCGCTGATGCAGAAGTGGGGATTTATTCGGCTTGTTATAAGCTGGGGCTTTTTATGGTATTGTTCCGTACAGCTTATACTTTGGGAATTGAACCTTTCTTTTTTAGTCATGCATCTAATGAAAATGCAAAACAGACGTATGCGACAATTACTAAATACTTTGTAATATTTGGCTCTTTGATGACATTGGCAGTTATTGTTTTTGCTGATGTACTAAAGATAGTCATGATTCGTGATTCATCGTTCTGGGACGCCATGGGAGTTGTGCCGCTGATTATCCTGGCTAATTTTTTCCTTGGAATATATACCAACCTTTCAGTATGGTACAAGCTAACCAATCAGACACATATAGGAGCTTATATTTCGATTATCGGTGCAATCATAACGTTGGTTCTGAATTATCTGCTCATCCCATCGTTTAGCTATTATGGTTCGGCAATTGCAACCATCGCAGCCTACGGAAGTATGATGTTTATTTCCTATGTCTGGGGAAATAAATACTACCCGATTCCCTATGATAAAAAAGCAATAGGAGCCTATCTCGTAATCTCTATTCTTTTTTCATTCATTTATTTTTACGGATATCGGGAAAATTATTGGGTGGGAATCCCGATGTTGATTGCATTCATGTATTTCATATATTACAACGAAAAAGAAACCATCCTCAGGATTATTAAAAGAAAAGCCTAAGCATATAAATTTTTTACCTTTTATCAATGACAATTAAAATCATAAACAAATCTCAGCACCCATTACCAAATTATGAAACGTTAGCCTCAGCAGGAATGGATCTGAGAGCCAATCTTTCTGAACCAATTACTTTAGGCCCATTAGAAAGAGCCATTGTAAAAACCGGACTTTTTATAGAATTGCCTATTGGTTATGAAGCACAAGTGCGCCCACGAAGCGGATTGGCCGCAAAAAAAGGAATAACCGTACTCAACTCTCCAGGAACAGTTGATGCGGATTATCGTGGTGAGATTGGAGTGATTTTAGTAAATTTATCAAATGAATCTTTTGTAGTCGAAAACGGCGAAAGAATAGCACAATTGATTATTGCCAAACACGAAAGAGCTGTCTGGTTAGAAACAGAAGAACTGTCTGAAACTTCAAGAGGCGAAGGCGGATTTGGAAGCACAGGAGTAAAATAAATAAAACAAATTAGGTTGGATTCCCAACTTCAAAATAAAATACGAAAACTATATGAAGATCATAGTTCCAATGGCCGGAAGAGGCTCACGCTTAAGACCACATACATTGACAGTTCCAAAACCATTGATTCCAATAGCCGGAAAACCTATCGTGCATAGACTGGTTGAAGATATTGCAGGCGTAATCAATCAGGAAATAGAAGAAATAGCTTTTATTATCCACAGAGATTTTGGAAAACAGGTTGAAGTCGAGCTAATTGAAATAGCAGAAAAGCTAGGAGCCAGAGGTACTATTTATTATCAGGAACAGCCTTTAGGAACAGCCCATGCGATCATGAGCGCTAAAGAATCAATGACCGGACCTATAGTTGTAGCCTATGCAGATACGCTTTTCCGTGCCGATTTTACATTGGATACCGAAGCTGATAGTGTGATCTGGGTAAAACAAGTTGACGATCCGAGTGCTTTTGGTGTTGTACAGCTAAATGGGCAAAATCAAATTGTTGATTTTGTAGAAAAACCAAAAGAGTTCGTTTCTGATTTGGCGATTATAGGTATCTATTACTTTAAGTCAGGAGAAACTTTAAGAAATGAATTGCAATATTTATTGGATAATAATGTTGTAAAAGGAGGAGAATATCAACTGACTGACGGTTTGGAAAATATGAAAGAGAAAGGACTGAAGTTCGTTCCTGGAAAAGTTGACGAATGGATGGATTGTGGAAACAAAAATGTTACTGTAGAAACAAACTCCAGAATGTTAGGCTTTTTGCATAATGACGGCGAGCATTTGATTGATTACGATGTCAAAACAGAAAACTCAACGATTATTCCGCCGTGTTATATTGGCAAAGATGTAATCTTGATCAACGCAACAGTAGGACCAAACGTGTCTTTAGGCAGAGGAACTCACGTAATCAACAGTACTATAAAAAACAGTTTGGTACAAACCCATTCGCATATAAAAAATGCCAATTTGGATAATGCCATGATTGGAAATCATGCCAGTTTTGACGGGAATTTTACCAGTATAAGCATAGGCGATTATTCTGTTTTGGAATAAATTTTGATGGAAAACCAATATGAAAATTAAAAAATATCTTTTACAGCTTTTCTTCTTCGGAATGTTATGCGTTCCGGCTAAAGTTTTTGCCCAGACAGAGCCAGATGATATTGCTTTGGCAGAAGATGCTTTTCAAGATAATTTTTATGAATCGCTCAAGCAGAAAGGCATTGAAAATTATGACAAAGCTATTGCCGCTTTGGAAAAATGCCTTAAAATGCAACCTCAAAATGCAGTAGTCTATTATGAATTAGGTAAAAATTACCTGAGCTTAAAAGATTATAAAAAAGCATATGAATCTTTTTCACAGGCTTCATTGATAGACCCAAAGAATAAATGGTTCTATGTTGGGATGTACGATGTTTGTTACCAGACAAAAGATTATGCCCAGGCCATAGTTGTTGTCAATAAATTAGTTGGAATGGATATGAAATATAAAGAAGACCTTACGTCGCTTTATATGTATACAGACCAATATGATAAGGCTTTGGCACTTATAAAAGACTTGGAGGATACAGTGGGTGAAACTCCACAGAGAAATGCCTATAAGCAGCAAATCCTGAAAGATTCAAAATACCGTATCGGAGAAAAAGACCAGCTTTTGGAAGCCATCAAAAAAAATCCAAAAGACGAATCAAAATACATTGCGCTGATATACCTGTACTCTGAAAGCAATCAGGAAGAAAAAGCCTATGAAATTGCAAAAAAACTTGAAAAAGAAATCCCCGATTCTGAATTTGCCCAGGTAGGACTGTTCAAATTCCATCTCAATAATAACGATGGAGGAAAAGCAGTGATAGCTATGAATAAGGTATTGGAAAGCAAGAAGATTGAAGATGAAGTAAAACGCAAAATACTGAAAGAATTTTTGGTTTTTGTAAAAAACAACCCTCAATTCAATACCGATTTAGATAAGGCAGTGGGTTATTTTAGCAATGAAGATCAGGCTACTTTGACCAAAGACGTAGGCAGGATTTTTTATGCAAGGAAAAATTGGGAACGGGCCATCCATTATCTGGAAATCTATTCTAAGAATAATCCACAGGAAGTAGAATCAAATATCTTTTTATTACAAGCCTATACAGAAAACAAGCAATTTGATGTATTGGCAAAAAAGGCTTCTGAACTAATTGATTTCTTTCCAATGCAACCGGATTTTTATTATTACTCCGGATTGGCAAACAACCAGATTAAAAATTATAAAAAAGCCAAAGACTTTTTAGAAATGGGTATGGATTATATCGTTGATAACAGGAATTTGGAAATTAACTTTAATATCCAGTTAGGAGAAGCTTTCAATGGATTGGGAGATGCAAAGAAAAAGGAATATTATTTCCAGAAAGCTGACCAGTTATTAAAACAGAAAAAATAATGAAAAGATATATTATCATAACTTTTGGAGTTCTTTTGCTTTCGTGTAACGCCAAGAAAGCAGTGATTGCAGAAGGAACCGCCAGTGAAATGGTTGCCTCTTCAAAAGTAATAGAAAGCCATTATAAGCTCAAGAGAGATTTTTCGACGGTCTATATCAAGTCCAGTGCAAAGTATAAAGATAATCGTATGTCCCAGGGCGTTTCTGCTGAAATCAGAATCAAGAAAGATGAGCAGATTTTAGTCAGTGTCCGCGTTTTAGGAATTACGATGGCCAAAGCATTAATTACGCCTCAAGAAGTAAAATACTATGAAAAAATGGGAAACACTTTTTTTGAAGGCGATTATTCTACGCTGAGCAAATGGCTGGGAACCGATTTGGATTTCCAAAAAGTACAAAATATGCTTATTGGCGAAGCTATGGACGACTTGACTAAAGGAAAATATACAACAACAATTGATGAAAGTCAGTATAGATTAGAAGATGCCTCAAATAAAAATACGCAAAAAGCTTTTTATTTTGAAGCAGCAAATTACCTGATTAAAAAACAGGAAGTTTCGCAGGCAAAAGAAGACAGGAAATTGGAGATTTCCTATCCAGGGCATAAAGAATATCCGGAAACCGTACTGCCATCACAAATTATAATTGACGCCGTCCAGAATGGCAAAAAGATCAATATCAACATTGATTATAATTCTGCTTCGTTTAATGAGAACCTGACATTTCCATACAGTGTTCCTAAAGGCTACGATAGAATATATATTGATTAGATTTGCACAAACATATCCAAATTATGTCAAAAAACATTTTCACTCTTTTTCTGCTGCTGGCCACTACAATAGTTTGGGGACAAAATGACATGCAGAGAAAATTGGAAGAACGTAAGGCACAGCTTCAAAAAGAGATCAGAGAAGCTGAAAATGCGTTACAGTCAGAAAAGAAAAAAGAAAAATCTGTTGTAACACAGATTAATCAACAGACAGCAAAAATTAAGCTGCAGGAAAAGCTTATTGCTACAACCGAAAAGCAAGCCAAGTTATTGAGTGATGATATTTATACAAATCAGATAAAAATCAATGGCCTTAAAAAAGATCTTGATGAGCTTAAAAAAGATTATGCCAAAATGATTGTCAAGTCTTATAAGAGCCGTTCGGAACAGAGCAGGGCTATGTTTTTGCTTTCTTCTAAAAACTTTCTTCAGGCCTATAAAAGGGCGCAATACATGAAGCAGTATTCCAATTATAGAAAAAACCAGGGAGAAGAAATTAAGGTAAAATCAGATCAGTTGGCAGTCTATAATGAAAAGCTAAACGTACAGAAAAAAGAAAAACAGAAGCTGATCGTCGAAAATGAAAAGGAAAAGCAGAATCTGGAAAAAGATAAGGAAGAGCAGGAAAAAATAATGAAGTCGATTAAAAAAGACGTCAAAAAATATACTGCCGAAATCAAGAAAAAACAACAGGAAACACGTGAAATAGACCGTAAGATTGATAAATTAATTCGTGAAGCAATTGCTGAGGCTAACAGAAAAACAGCAGCGGCAAACAAAAAAGCAAACCCAAAAACAACAGTTGCAGAAACAAAAGCTATTGAGAATTCCTCAAAAATTGTCCTGACTCCAGAAGGAAAAATCATTTCAGATAATTTCAAGGCAAATAAAGGAAAACTATCATGGCCGGTTGCTAAAGGTTTTATATCCCTGAGATATGGTGACCAACCGCACCCATTACAAAAATCGCTTATTGTCCATAGTAGCGGTGTTGAAATCACGACCGATTCGGGCACTTCTGTACGATCTGTTTTTGCAGGCGAAGTAACAAGAGTACAGCTTATTTCTCCAAATAACATGGTGGTGTTTGTCCAGCATGGAGATTTCTATACAGTATATCAAAACCTAAGCTCCGTAAGCGTTTCCAAAGGAAATAAGGTAACAGCTTTGCAAAACATAGGAAAAGTAACCACCAATGCGGCAGGCAAAACAGCATTGAAGTTTGTAATCATGCAAAACTCAACGACATTAAATCCGCAAGCCTGGCTGACTAATATGTAAATAAAAAAAGGAACCTAAGAGGTTCCTTTTTTTATTCTATAAATAATGCTTTCAGTTCTGTAGCTTCATTTGGTTTCATTTTTCCGGCTAGAACAAGGCTAAGCTGTTTTCGTCTTAATGCCGCATCATAGCGTTGTTTTTCCAGTTCGGTTTCCGGAAGTATGGCAGGAACTTCTACCGGACGTCCGGTTTCATCAACAGCAACAAAAGTATAAATGGCTTCGTTTGCTTTGTTTTTTATACCTGATTCACGGTCTTCGATCCATACATCAATATAAATCTCCATCGACGTTTTAAAAGTCCTTGAAACTTTAGCTTCAATAGTTACTACACTACCCAAAGGAATAGCACGGTTAAACGCCACGTGGTTTACAGAAGCCGTAACAGTAATTCGTCTGGAATGTCTTCTTGCTGCAATACTTGCCGCTCTATCCATGCGTGCCAGCAATTCGCCACCAAAAAGATTGTTTAAAGGATTAGTTTCGCCTGGCAAAACCAAATCAGTTAGGATTGCTAAAGATTCAGAAGGAGTTTTCGCTTGCATTGTTTTTTTTGCAAAGGTAACAGATAGCGGTTAAATCCGATAATCAGGCAGTAATAATTTTTTTTCGAACAAAAAACAAAAAATCCCGAACGAATCGGGATTTGGATTTATAATTCTTGAATCAGAAGCCATGCTTCCGGATTTTCTGTTTTTTGAATTTTGGACATCGCTTTTTGGGCTTCTGCATAGTTTGAAAAACTTCCATAAAGCACAGGGTGAAGGCCATGTTTGTTTTTTGCGATCTTTCTTGCCTTATATCCTTTAGCACTCAGCTTCTCGAATATTTTTTGTGCATTTTCTTCATTTCTAAAAGCACCGGCAACAATATGATAGGCTAACTTTTCTTCTTTAATGTTGAGTTTTACGGCAGGAAGTGGACTTTCGATAAAGAAAGTAGCTTCCTGTATTTTGTCCTCTACTTTTTTCTGAACCGTTTGTTGTACGATCAGATTTTCAGAATTAATCTGTTTCTGGTAATAGCTGTTTCCAAAGAAACCTGCTGCTCCAAGACCAAGCACAAAAATGGCCGCATATTTAAGATAAGGCCTGCTGTTTCTTCGTTCCGGAGTAAAGAGTATCGGCGCTTTTTCTTCAAGAGCTTCTACTTCTTCCTTATACACTTCTCTTTGGATTTTTGGAGCAACATACGTACTCAATCCAAAAGAACTTGTAAGATAATTTAAACTATCAGCAGGCTCAAAAACAATATTGTTTTCTGAGTTTAAAGATAGCTGGCCAATGTTTTTCAACACAAGCGACTTCTGCAGCTGCAACGCTAATTTCCATTCTGAAACAGCCGTTTCAATAGAGGTTACCGCATTTTCATAGGATATTTTTTCAGCCTGCGAAATATGGTTTGCCAGCAATCCGTCATTATTCTTTAAATGAAAATTAAAAGAAACCACTTTTCTTGGAGGATAAAATACCATAGTACTTTCATTAAGCCTAGCAGGCTGAATTTCTGTAAGGAATGCGCCAAAGCCAGGAACTGCAACACACTGGTATCTATATAAAAGTTGGGATATGTAAAATTCAATCTTCATAGAAACAAAGTTACTTATTCATTGGTCAGGTCAAAATTTTATCAACAAATTTTATTAACAATCTAAACGAAATGTCTTTATCTTTGAGACTCAATTATTTGCCATGAACCCTGAAGAATTATTTTATTTACTAGCCTTACAAAAAGTAGAATCAGTGGGTGACATCACTGCCAAAAAACTTCTCGTGCACTTTGGAAGCGCCAAAGAAATCTTTCAATCCAAACCTTCAAAACTAGAAAGTATCGAAGGAATCGGGAGTATTTTGATTCGGAATCTAAAAGACCAATCAGTTTTTAAAAAGGCTGAAAAAGAACTTGACTTCATCCAGTCAAATAGTATTGATGTGCTTTTTTACCAAGATGAAAATTATCCGGAAAAGCTCAAGCATTGCATTGATGCTCCCGTCGTATTATTTGCTTCGGGAAATTTCAATTTCAAAAACCGAAAGATTATAAGTATAGTCGGAACCAGACAGGCTACTCCGTATGGTGTAGAATGTTGCAGGAAGCTGATTTCTGACCTGGCACCGCTAAATCCCATAATAGTTAGCGGCTTTGCTTATGGGATAGATATTATCGCACATCAGGCGGCAATGGAACACAACTTGCAGACTATTGGAGTTGTAGCCCACGGACTAAACCAGATTTATCCGAAAGCTCATAAAAAGTATGTAGCCACGATGCAGGAAAATGGCGGTTTTATGACAGACTTTTGGAGTTCTTCCAATCCTGACAGAGAGAATTTTATTCGTAGAAATCGCATTGTTGCCGGAATTTCCGAAGCAACAATCGTTATTGAATCGGCAGAAAAAGGAGGCTCTCTGATTACAGCCAATATGGCCAATGATTACAATCGGGATGTTTTTGCTTTTCCTGGCAAAGCATCCGATAAATACAGCCAGGGATGTAATAACCTGATCAAATGGCAAAAAGCACAACTGCTAACCTCGGCAGCAGATTTGGTTTATATGCTCAATTGGGATTTAGAGACACCAAAAACAAGCGTACAGAAGCGATTGTTTGTAGAATTGGATTCAGAAGAACAGACGGTTTATAATTATCTACAGGCAAAAGAAAAGGAATTGATGGATGTTATTGCCTTGGAATGCAATTTCCCAATTCACAAAATATCTTCCCTTTTATTAAATATGGAATTAAAAGGAGTTGTCCGCCCGTTGCCTGGCAAATTGTTTGAAATTATTTAAAAATAAAGCCCTGACAATACAGGGCTTTGATATTAGTATCCTAATTTTTGTCTGACTCTTTTCAGAACACCGTTGGCAACAATTCTTGCCTTTTCAGCTCCTTGTAGTAAGGCTTTGTCGATTTCTTCCAGATTGCTCATGTAGTAGTTGTATTTTTCTCTTTCTACTTTAAATCTTTCTAAAATAAGTTCGAACAGGGCTTGCTTGGCGTGGCCCCAGCCAAAATCACGATTTACGTTTTTATATTTTTCGGTCATGACAGCCAACTGCTCTTCATTAGCTATCAACTTATAAATAGCGAAAATTTTACAAGTTTCTGTATCCTTCGGATCTTCTAAAGGTGTGCTATCGGTTTCAATAGACATGACCTGTTTGCGCAACGATTTATCATCTAAAAAAATGTTGATGATATTGTTTGCCGATTTGCTCATTTTTCCGCCATTTGTTCCCGGAACGTATTTTGTTTCTTCCTGAAGATACGAATCGGGAAGCACAAAAGTTTCTCCCATCTGATGGTTAAAGCGGGAAGCAACATCACGTGTAATCTCAATATGCTGCAACTGGTCTTTTCCTACCGGAACAAATTCTGCATCGTATAAAAGAATATCAGCAGCCATAAGCATCGGGTAAGTGAATAAGCCAGCATTAACATCATCCAATCGGTCCGCCTTATCTTTAAAAGAATGGGCTAAAGTGAGTCGTTGGTACGGAAAAAAGCAGCTCAAATACCAGGAAAGTTCTGTTGTTTGAGGAACATCAGACTGGCGATAAAAAGTAACTCTGTTTACATCAACTCCACAGGCAAGCCACGTTGCAGCAGTACTGTACGTGTTCTGACGTAATGTTTCTCCATTTTTAATCTGCGTTACTGAATGCAGGTCGGCAATGAAAAGAAAAGTTTCGTTTTCCGGCTTGTTTGATAATTCAATGGCCGGAAGAAGCGCCCCTAGCAAATTTCCTAAATGCGGCGTTCCAGTACTTTGAATTCCTGTGAGTATTTTTGACATAATAACTTAATTTTTGCAAAGGTAAATGTTTTGGCAGAATTGTAAGGTTTGAATTCTTACATTTGGGAGACAAAATTTGAAAACCAGGTTTTGTCTTCACGAATAATTTTTGATACACACCTGCATGCGTATTTTTAAAGTAATTTTTTGGGTTCTTTGGCGGATTTGGTTCTATTTTCTGATGGGACTTCCTATTATTATCATGTTTCCGTTTTTATTCATTTCCATCTTAAAAGAAAAATGGTATCCCTATTTTTTTGTTATGGCGAGAATCTGGGCGAAAATAATCCTTTTTGGCATGGGCTTTCATTACAAAGTTGAACGGGAACAAGAATTGGAAGCAGGGAAAAGCTATATGTTAGTATCAAACCATACTTCAATGATCGATATTATGCTGATGCTTGCTTTGGTACGCAATCCGTTTGTTTTTGTCGGGAAGAAAGAATTGGTTAAGATTCCTTTATTTGGATTTTTTTACAAGAGAACCTGTATTTTGGTTGACAGAAGCAGTTCCAAAAGTAGGATGGAGGTTTTTAATAGAGCCCAAAAACGATTGGCACAAGGTCTTAGTATTTGTATTTTCCCCGAAGGCGGTGTTCCGGACGATGAGTCGGTTCTTTTGGATGAATTCAAAGACGGGGCTTTTCGTCTGGCATTGGAGCATCAAATCCCGATAGTTCCTATGACTTTTCCAGATAATAAAAAGCGATTTTCGTATACTTTTTTAAGCGGAAGCCCGGGAATCATGCGAGCTAAAATCCATCATTTTGTGGAGACGAAAGGTCACAACATAGACAAAAAGGAAATCAAAGAAATTAAAGAACAGATCAGGGATATTATCTACAAACAGCTCTTGAAATTCAACAACAAAAAAAGCGCCTAACCAAGACGCTTTTTTCTGTCATTAACGTATTTAATGACGAACCTAACTAAACTATAAAACCAACTATCTAAAAGTTAAAGCTGACTCCAGAATATAAGCCTATAAAATAAGGTTTAAATCCTCCAGCATTTTCACTAAACGTATTAATTTGGTATTTTAATTTTGGTTCAACATTTGCTTCAAATGATTTCCAAAATTTGTATTTGAATCCTATTCCAATATTAGAGGTAAAAGAAACGTCATTTAAATTCGTCGCTTTTCCAATAGAGGTTGACATTCCTGGAGATACTACCGAAAGGCTGTTTTCATTTAGGAAAAGCGTACTCATACCGCCAATTAATGATATCCCAAATTTATCATCCAATATTTTATATGAAAGTTCTACAGGAACTTCTACATAACCCATAGTCTGATTTAAATGTCCTCCTTTCTTGCCGGGAACATCGTCAAACGATACCGTATTGGCAGCCGTATTGTCCTCAACAATTATGATTGCATTTTTGTTTTCCCTTATAGTGCTTGGCGAAAGTGCTTCTCCACTGGTACTAAAGTTAGATAATCCGGCATAATAGACGATATTATTGGTGTTATAGCCCAGAGTCAGTTTATTAACTCCTCCACGAATAGACCATTTTTTGTTTATCGCATAATTGACACCAAGCCCATAGCTCATGTTTTTCTCGTAACTTTTACCGTTATCTGCGAATTGCTGGTCGATTGGAGAACCTTTGGAAGCAGAGCTAAAATAAATAGGGGCTACGGTTGACGTAATCTGCCACCTATTTACTTTAGGTTCTGTGTCCGCTTGTTGTTTTTTTTCTTTTTCTTTTAGCAATTCTTCCAGCGGATTAGGCCCGGCAGTAGCAACAGCTGCCGAATCTTTCTTTTGCTTCTCGAATGCTTTGGTATCAAAAGCAATTCGGGAATTTTTATCACTATCAGATTGCTTGTTGCGTTCTGAAGTATTGTTGTTGAGCTTGTCATTTTTCTGCAAAAGATCATTTTGTTTTTTCTCAGAAATAGCAAGCTGCTTTTCGTTTTCTTTTCGATTTTCAGGAATTAAATTTTTGTTTGAATCTCGATTTAAACTTGATTTTTCCTGGTTTTTTCCGTTGCTTCCTGAATCTGCTACAGCATTTTCGTTAAAAGAACGCTTCTGGTTTTTTTCGTCGAGCTTGTTTAATTTGGCAGTTACCTGGCCATTATGTTGTTGAGCAGGATCTTGGCTGGCAAGTCCGGATTCTGTTTTCGTTTTTTGATTTTTAATAACAGGAAGATGTTTATTGGCTGTGTTTTTCAGGCGTTCTTGATCAGAATTATCCTGACGGGCAATTGCCGTGTTTTTAGCCTTATTCTTTCCTGAAATAATTGACTTGTTCAGTTGGTCCTGCTCTGGATTTTCAGAATTTTTATATTGTTGTGTTGGATTGTTTTTTTCTAAATCAGTATTTTCATTTTCAGTAACGACCTCATTGCTTTTGATTGGGCTTTGCATAGGTGCCAAATCTTTGGATCGGTCAACATCTGGAGTGTTTTGGTTAACGACTCCGTTATCAGTGTCAGTTTTTATAGGATTATTTATAATTCCGTCGCCTATCATGAATCCGATGAGCAATATGGCAGCAATACCTGAAAGTCGAAGCCATAACGGTATAACTCTTCTCTTTTTCTTTTCTTTGAGCTTAGCCTCGATATTGTCCCAGACTTCGGGAGAAGGCGTTGCTTCAAAGTCTTTGAACTTTTCTTGGAAAAGCCGTTCTATATTTTTTTTCTCATTCATTTTGCTGCTGTATAATTTCCGTTTCCAGCCTGGGCTTCTATTTTTTCTTTTAAAATCATTTTTGCGCGTGCAAGATTAGATTTTGTGGTTCCGGTTGTGATATCAAGCATTTCGGCAATTTCTTTGTGCGAATAACCGTCCATTACATATAGGTTAAAAACCAATCGGTATCTGTCTGGCAGTTCCTGTATGATTTTCATCAAAAATTCGAGTGTCACATTCTCGTCATCAATCTCGACTTCTGCTTCGTCCGGAATAGTATCGTTGACGATTTCAAAAACGGAATTTCCTCTATACTTCTGCAGGACATTATTTACCATTATCCTTTTTGCCCAGCCTTCGAATGATCCTTTAAAATTGAACTGACCTATCTTATTGAAAATAATAAGAAATCCGTCCTGAAGATTATCTTCGGCTTCGGCATAATTCCGCGAATACTTCAAGCAGACACTGAACAATTTAGGTGATAATAACTTATATAATTGTTCTTGAGCTTTGGTATCATGATCTCTGCAACCGTATATGAGTTGTTCTAAACTCAAAGTTTTTCTTTATAAATTAAAAATTATTGTCGAACTACTGGTATTTCATATTCTATAAAAAGATTTTGTCCAGATTGGTCTTTTCCTTTATAAAACTTAAAGATATAGCTGCTTTCGCCTGTTGGCATAAAATCAAATGTAGCTTCTACGGGCTCTTCGTCCAAAGGAGTGCAATTGTTAGCATTGATAACGCCAGTCTGTACTGCTACTGTTCTGACATTTAAATTTTTTTCGTAATAAAATCCTTCAAAAAAATGGCAACTAGTAGGTCTTTTATAATATACTTTTATAGTATAGGTTCTTCCTAATACAAAACTTTCAGGAAATACGGCACTTTCTGTAGGGATCAGTTCAAAATGGTAACTAACAGTATTATCATCGTTTAGCTCACAAGAGCTAAATGCTGTGATAGTAATAACTGCCAAAAATAAAATTGAAATTAATTTTTTCATTTTTTGTATTCTGTTTATGCTTTATTGTTTAGATGTGCGTATTGGATAAAGGTTGCGTCAGGATATAAAAAAACCCGAAAATTTTCGGGTTTTTTAATTAAGCGTTATTTTCTTTAATCAGCGTTTTGATTTTAAGTTCTAATTCTTCCGCTAACTCAGGATTGTCTTTAATCAAGGATTTCACGGCATCCCTACCTTGTCCTAACTTGGTGTCGCCATAGCTAAACCAGGAACCTGACTTTTTCACGACTTCAAATTCTACGGCCAAATCAAGGATTTCTCCTGTTTTTGAAACACCTTCACCATACATGATGTCAAATTCTGCTGTTTTGAATGGAGGAGCAACCTTATTCTTCACAACTTTGACTTTCGTTCTGTTACCGATTACGTTTTCACCTTCTTTGATTTGAGAAGATCTACGGATATCCAATCGAACTGATGCGTAAAATTTAAGTGCGTTACCACCTGTTGTTGTTTCAGGGTTTCCAAACATTACTCCGATTTTTTCACGAAGCTGGTTGATAAAGAAAACAGTACAATTCGTTTTGCTGATTGTTCCGGTTAATTTTCTCAATGCCTGCGACATTAATCGGGCATGAAGTCCCATTTTTGAATCACCCATTTCGCCTTCAATCTCACTTTTTGGAGTTAATGCGGCAACAGAGTCAATTACAACAATATCAATAGCACCTGAACGGATCAGGTTTTCTGCAATTTCTAAAGCCTGCTCACCATTGTCAGGTTGTGAGATAATCAGGTTTTCAATATCAACGCCTAGCTTTTCTGCATAATTTCTGTCAAAAGCATGTTCTGCATCAATAAAGGCAGCAATTCCACCTGCTTTTTGAGCTTCGGCAATAGCATGCAATGTCAAGGTCGTTTTACCTGAAGATTCAGGACCATAAATCTCAATAATTCTTCCCTTAGGATATCCGTTAACTCCAAGAGCTAAGTCCAATCCTAAAGATCCTGAAGGAATCGTTTCTACCTCTTCAACTGCCTGATCACCAAGCTTCATTACGGTTCCTTTTCCGTAAGTTTTATCTAATTTGTCAAGCGTTAGTTGTAACGCTTTTAATTTGGCTTCTTTCTCTGAACTCATTTTTCTTCCATTTATAATTGGCACTTATTTTTCGTAAAAATAGTTCTTTTTTTCTACGTGGCAAGTGTTATTTTTTGTTAGAAATTTGATGTTTTTCAATTAAAATAAACAAAAATATAATTAGTACTTTTGCGGGGAATTATAATAATTATGGAGAAGCTAATTTCGTATCCGATTTCGGTTGTATATTATCTGATTTTTGGACTTATTTTGGTGATTTTTCATCCCATCCAATGGCTGTGTTTTAATCTTTTCGGATATCAGGCGCATAAAAAAAGTGTTGATTATCTGAACTTTTGCCTGCTCAGGTCAACCCATCTTTTAGGTACAACCTATAAAGTGGAAGGAAGGGAATTGGTACCTAAAGGAGTTCCGGTAATTTTCGTTGCCAACCACCAAAGTATGTACGATATAATTGCCATAATCTGGTTTTTCAGAAAATCCCATCCAAAATTTGTAAGCAAGAAAGAATTAGGAAAAGGAATTCCAAGCGTTTCGTATAATCTAAGACACGGAGGTTCTGTCCTGATCGACAGGAAAGATCCAAAACAAGCACTGCCAGCAATCAAAGGATTGGGAGAATATATTGAAAAGAACAAACGAGCTGCTGTAATTTTTCCGGAAGGAACAAGAAGCAAAAACGGAAAACCGAAAGAATTTGCACAGACAGGATTGAAAATCTTATGCAAAAATTCGCCTTCGGCAGTTGTAGTTCCTATAACCATAAACAATTCTTGGAAAATTGTTAAATATGGCTTTTTTCCTGTAGGTTTAGGAAATCGCCTTACCTTTACTGCTCATAAGCCAATGGCTGTGGCAGAAGTTCCTTTTGATGAATTAATGAGAGAGACAGAAAAAGCAGTAGTTGACGGAATAAAAAATTAAAACATGTCTGTAAAAAACATTCGTCTAGAAGTAATGCAGTTTCTAGAGAAAAATATTGATGCATTTGTTGACCAGTATTTGATTCCTGTGGAGAATATATGGCAGCCTTCTGACCTTTTGCCCGATTCCCGAAGCGAAACTTTTTTTGAAGACGTAAAAGAATTAAGAGAAATAGCAAAAGAACTACCGTATGATTTTTGGGTAGTTTTAGTAGGCGATACCATTACTGAAGAAGCACTTCCAACTTATGAATCGTGGTTGATGGATGTGGAAGGTGTGAATCAGATTGATGAAGGCGGCAATGGCTGGTCAAAATGGGTAAGAAGCTGGACCGGTGAAGAAAACCGTCATGGAGATTTGCTAAACAAATACCTTTACCTTTCCGGACGTGTGAATATGCGTGAAATTGAAATGACGACGCAGCATTTGATTAATGACGGATTTGATATCGGCACAGGAAGAGATCCTTATAAAAATTTTGTTTATACCAGCTTTCAGGAATTAGCGACCTATGTTTCGCACAATAGGGTTTCACAAATAGCCAAAAAGTTTGGAGATAAAAAACTTTCCAAATTGTGTAAACTGATAGCAGGTGATGAAATGCGTCACCATCATGCATACTCTGAATTTGTACATAGAATTTTTCAGGTAGATCCAAGTGAAATGATGTTGGCTTTCCAATACATGATGAAACAAAAAATAGTCATGCCGGCTCATTTTTTAAGAGAATCAGGAGAAAAGATAAGTACGGCTTTTGAACTTTTTTCAGATTCGGCACAAAGAATTGGCGTCTATACGGCAACTGATTATATTGACATCATGCAAAAGCTGATTGACAAATGGGATATCAGCAAAATTACAGGATTGACAGATGAAGCAGAAAAAGCCAGAGATTACCTGATGAAACTTCCGGCAAGAATGGCAAAGATTTCAGAACGATTGGTCATTCCTGCAGAATCACATATTTTTAAATGGGTTGAACCTGCAACATTAAGATAATAAACCAAATCCTTTCTTCACAGAGAGGATTTTTTTTCTCACAATACTATGGACAACGTAATAATAGAAAAGACAATTGTTTTTGTAAAAGAAAAGCTTAAGGATGCCGAAGGCGGTCATGATTGGTTCCACATCGAAAGAGTGTATAACAATGCCATGAACATAGCCGAGCATGAAAACTGCAATACCACAATCGTAGCTCTAGGAGCCTTGCTGCACGACATAGCTGACAGTAAATTTCATGGCGGAGATGAAACGATCGGACCTAAATTGGCTTGGGAATTTTTAGAATCTCAGGATGTACCGGAAGAAACAATTATTCATGTAGTAAATATCATTGAGAATATTTCTTTTAAGGGCGGCAATTTCGAGCGCAAATTTTCTTCAACAGAATTAGACGTTGTACAGGATGCAGACCGTTTGGACGCTATTGGAGCTATTGGTATTGCAAGAGCATTTAATTATGGAGGATTTAAAAACAGGGCGTTGTATGATCCAACCATCGCACCAAATATGAATATGAGCAAGGAAGAATATAAAAGTGCCGTTTCGCCTACAATTAACCATTTTTACGAAAAACTACTGTTGCTAAAAGACAGAATGAATACCCAGTCAGGAAAACGAATAGCTGAAGAAAGACATGCCTATATGGAGAAATTCCTCGAGCAGTTTTTTGCGGAATGTGAAGGAAAGAGATAGACTAAAAGTAAACTAGAGTTTGCTTGTAAAGGTTATTTGTTAATTTATCATATCATATTTTATCTCATAGATCTTAGCAGAAAGAGAGTTTGAATTAAAATCAAAATATTTTTTTTCTAAAATAAGTTTGTAACTAGAATCATTTAATTTCGAGAATAAAATAACTTTATTCTCATTGTCAATTATTTGATTTTCCAGCCTTGTTTGTGTTCGATTCATATTTATTGTAAATCCATTCTTTGAGAATTCAACATACCCATTCGGACAGCATAGATAGTCGAAGAAAATATTTTGTTTAGGTAAATAAAAAGAGAGTAGTGATGAATTTTTATTTGTTTTTATTTGCAAATCATAAGTGCTGTTGAAATAATTTAAAAATTCAAGGAACATATTTGTGTTCATTATGTTGTCATTGTTTAAGTCAATTGAGTTTTCAGAAATAATGAATTCAGTTATTCTAAAGTAACTATCTCTTTTTATTTCTCCTTCAATCTTAGAATCATTCTCACATGAAAAAATTACTGTAAAACATAAAAACAGAAACATAATTTTTTTCATAAGTATATAATTTAATGGCAGAGCTCTTTATGCTTTGCCATAGTTGGGTTATTGTACTTTTTTTGGCTCAATACTGAATTTACAATATCCTAAACCTGTAGTATAGTCACGGGTTAACCATATATTCCCCATTAAGGGTAAATTTGCTTGCCCTATAATAATTTTGTCGGCAAAATTTACAATTGCCTCACCAAGAAAATCATTTCCTTGAGTGAATGTTTTTTGGACAGTATGAGTTTGCGTTGTTTCTAAGCTCATACCAAACTTTAAACCTATTTTTGTTTTTACGCCAAAAGCGGCATCAATACCAAAATTAGTTGCAAATTTTACGGTTCTAGTATCTGTTATTACAGAGGTAGTAGTTAAATCTACTTCTTCGATTTCAATCTTTATCGATGAAGCATATTCGTCTAAATCCCAGTTGATTAAAGGAATGTCAGCCAAAATAGTTTGATTGGAAATATTTTTTAGTCTGTAGTAAGTTTTTTCCCAAAACAGAGTTCCTCTAGTGTAGGTATCGTATTCAAGAAAAAACAATTGGTCAGGTGAAACAGTAAAACCATTAATTAATTCGTTACCAACACCATTTTTAGCATTTATTATAGTTCTAACTTTGAATTCATAAAAACCACCGGTCCAATGGCTTGAATTTATTCTGTGGTTATTTCTGTAGGTTGGATCACCAGTCTGATCGGAAATTTTATTATATGCGTTTATAGGATCTCCCGTCATACTAAAACTTCTGAGGTGTTCTTTAAAATCATAAATAAATGGGCCATTCGGAGATGATGGTTGAATTTTATAATAAATAAAATCTCTTTGCCAACCATTTAAATTTGGATTTTGCTGGTCATAAATAGTATAAGCGCTTACTAAGGAGGGATTTAAATTTTTTACTAACCTTGCCGAAACATTTCTTTTATCTTCATTGTCAAAAGAGTTAGCCCAAAACTTTATTATGATTCCATCTTTTTCAAAAACAGTTTTAGTTTTTAAATCTCTTATGTTTGGATTTTCTAAATTAGAAACTACTCTTTCATTGTTTTTGACTACTATAACTGGGAATCCGGGTATAACGTCACTTGGTATCATTTCTAAATCTAGATCAGGAGTGATTAATGGTACTTCATTAGTATAGTTTGTTCTTATAGCAACAGCTGGAATTTCTGATAGAGTATTCCATTTTTTTGCAGAAAATGACTCCAAAGGGAGTTCAGGAACTAATAAGGTTAATGTAGGTTCAACTCGTAATAAATTTGACAATTGGAAATTACTATCCGCATTTTGATTTATTGTTTCCTCCAATGTCATGCCGTTTTCTAACGTATAATCTTTAATAGTATAAACTAAAACCTCATAATCTTTATTGAACATTTTAAGGGCTTCGTTCTTTATTAAACTTCTTAAAGCTGGACTTTCCTTTATACTCTTCATTAAGCTAAGCGCAAATTCCTCTTTCAAAATGCTTTTCTCATCTTTTTTGGAAATTTTATTAAGCTCTTGGACGGTTTTATTTTCTGTAAAATCTTCCTCTGTACTGCAGGAACTTAAAGCAAGTATAGAAAATACAAAAGCTAACTTTTTTGACTCTCTTTTCATCTTTGGCACCAAAGCCTTTGTATCGAATGATGTTAATTTCGGCGACAACAAATTTTTCATGAAATAATTCTAAATGGTTGATATCTAACAAACATAAAGTTTATTTCGTCCTGAAAGTTTTTTTGCAGGTTCTAAATTAGAACTTATGCGAATAGGAAATTATACAAATATTTCTTTTGTTGATGTTGTTATTTTGTATAATATTGATTTATACAACGATACAGATAAATTTATAAGCAGAAACAAAGAATGATAGAGAAAGTATTAAATAGAATCAGGCTCGAAAGATTCAAAAATGGTTTTTCGCAAGAATTTGTAGCCAATGAATTAAAAATTTCTCAGAGTTTTTATTCCAGAGTTGAATCGGGGAAAAACAATTTAACTCTAGAGTTACTATTAAAGCTGGCAGCTTTATTTGGAATTCCGCCAGAAGAATTATTAAAATAAAAAAGCCAGAATTAAATTCTGGCTTTTTTATTTTTATTTTCCTGTAAAAGAAGGTTTCCTTTTTTCTAAGAAAGCACCTGTGCCTTCTTTAAAATCGTCTGTTCCAAAAGCATCACCAAAGTTTTTGATTTCTACAGCGTAGCCATCTACTCCGTCTTTAAAGTTAGCATTGATAGATTCAATTGCTTTTCCGATAGCCACCGGTGAATTTTTCATGATTTTCTGTGCGATGGTATTTGCCAATTCCAGTAATTCGGATTGCGGAACAACATGGTTTACCAATCCGGATGTTTTAGCTTCTTCAGCTGTTAACATTCCGGCAGTCATGATTAATTCCATAGCTTTTCCTTTTCCTACCAATTGAGGTAATCTTTGAGTACCACCATAGCCTGGAATCACACCTAAAGAAACTTCCGGAAGTCCCATCTTAGCATTATCAGATGCAATCCTGAAGTGACATGCCATAGCAAGTTCCAATCCACCGCCAAGAGCAAATCCGTTTATCGCTGCAATAACAGGAGTTTTTAAATTTTCTACAAAATCAAATAAAGTAGCTTGCCCTTTTGCAGCCAGTTCAGCACCTTCTGTAACTGAAAAATTAGCAAATTCAGAAATGTCAGCACCGGCTACGAAAGCCTTGTCACCGCTTCCTGTTAATAGGATTACGCGAATAGAATGGTCTTTGTCGAATGCGTCAAATGCTGAATGAAGTTCTTCAATAGTAGCCTTGTTTAAAGCATTTAATTTTGTCGGTCTGTTAATGGTTATCGTAGCAATACCATTTTCAGAAGCTGCCAGAATATTTTCGTAATTCATGATCTATAAATTTATGGTTGTTTGTTTTGTCTTTGTTGAAATTACATTTTGATTATCGGAAGGAAGACATTAAAAATGGTTCCCTTTCCGGATGCAGTTTCAAAAGTAATAGTTCCGTTATAATTTTCAATAATATTTTTGATGATTCCCAGTCCCAATCCCATGCCGCTGTTTTTTGTAGTAAACTTAGGTTCAAAAATCCGGTTGAGGTTATCTGTTTCTATTCCGGTTCCGTTATCCTGTACGCTAATTAAAACTTGTTCTCCTTCTTTTTTGACAGAAACAATGATTGATTTTTTTGCCTGATGTTCCGGAATAGCCTGAATGGCATTTTTAACCAGGTTTGTTACGATACGGATAAGCTGAGTACGATCCATAATGGTAATGACTTCCTTTTCATCGCTACGGAATTCAATATAATCTTCATTGAAAATATCCAGAGTAAGCTGTACGACATCAACCACATTCAACGTTTCGTTTTGTTGTGCAGGCATAGAGGCAAAATTTGAGAATGCCGAAGCTACGGAACTCATCGTGTCGATTTGCTGAATGAGCGTATTGGAATAATCCGACATTTTCTGTTTTACTTCCGGGTCATTTGGATCAAATTTTCTTTGGAAACTTTGCACGGTCAGGCGCATAGGCGTCAAAGGATTTTTGATTTCATGGGCAACCTGTTTTGCCATTTCACGCCATGCCTGTTCTCTTTCGCTTTGTGCTAATTTAGTGGCACTTTCATCAAGTTCTTCTACCATGGAGTTGTAGGCATGAACCAGCAGGGCAATTTCCTTACTGCTTTCTTCAAGTTCAATCTTTTCGTTTTTCTGATTGAATCGGGTTTCTGTAATCTTATCCGTAATCGACTTTAAAAACTTAGTAATATAACTCGATAGGAAATACGCCAGGATAAAAGCCACAATCAACATGATGGAATACACCTGTCCCAGACTGATAAGGAAATTCCGAAGCTCTCTTTCGTAAAATCCGTCATCCGGAATATAAGGGAGGTTCAAAATTCCAAGAGGCTTGAATTTGGTATCCTTGATTTGCGTGTAGGAAGATCGGAATTTTTTGCCGTCAATACTTTGGACATCTACATATCGTTTGTCCATAGACGACTGTACCAATTTCAAAATGTAGTTTGGAATTGGAGGCAGAATGGTGTCTACTGTAAACGAGGCCTTAGATGATTTGAGAAGTTTTCCGTCCAGGCTGTAAATGTTTATCGCCAAACTATGGATGTCGGCCAGCTTGTATATCTCATCTTTGAAAATAAGCGGCAGGTTTTCCGTAGTCAGCGGATAGGTTGTCGTGTTTAGGATATAATTGATGTGTTCTTTGACTGCTGTTTCCCTACGTTCCAGACGTTCCTCATGATATTCTTTTGCAGCGGTCTTGAATTGGTAAACGGAAAGCGAGGCCATCAAAATTGACGAAATCAGGGTCAGGAAAATCATCGAAAGGAAGATTCTGACACGAAGCGATAGGCGTTTTATTTTGATAGGTTTCAGCATTAAGACTGGTTTCTTTCCCGAATTCTTTTATAAAATTTAAAGCCAAGCATGATTAGTATAGAAAACAGGAAAATCCCGACTACTCCATAAATCCAATTGACGGCATTTTTCAAAATTACCAAAAAAACTACTGCAAAAAGTATGATTGTAGCACCTTCATTCCAAAGACGCATAAAATTGGAAGTATGTTTTACCTCGTCGTTTTGCAGCTGTTTAAATATCTGATGGCATTTCAAATGGTACAAATACAAAGCAAAAACGAAGCCAAGTTTGACATGCATCCAGGATTGTTGCAGCCAAAAATTTCCTTGTGGTGTAAAAAACAACATCCAGAACGCAAAAATACTGGCTAAAACTGCCGATGGCCAGGTGATGATATACCACAGGCGGTAGGTCATAATTTTATACTGTTTTTGCAGAATTTCTTTTTCTGGAGATTCTTTCTGCGAAGCTTCAATTTGGTAAACAAACAAGCGAACGATATAAAATAATCCTGCAAACCAGGTAATCACAAAAATTAGGTGCAGGGATTTTAGGTAGTCGTAATAGTTTTCCATCGATAGTCAAAAATGTAAAAAGTTATCAGACAGCTGCTTTTTCTGAAGCCCACTCTTCAATCCAATTGTTTACGGTTTCTACCCAATTGTCATCATCATTCAGACACGGGATAGCCAAAAATTCTTCTCCGCCATTTTCTAAAAAATCTTCGTTGGCGCGCATAGCAATTTCTTCCAAAGTTTCCAAACAGTCGGTTACAAAGGCAGGCGTTACCACGGCAATTTTTTTGATTCCTTTGGCGGGCATATTGTTGATTTCAACATCGGTATAAGGCTCAAGCCATTTGTCACCGGCTAAACGCGATTGGAAAGTCACACAATATTTGTCTTTTGGAAGATTCAACTGTTCAACGACCAGTCTTGTGGTTTCATAACAATGTGTCCTGTAACAGAATTCGGCAGCAGGAGTTCCAGGTTGGCAGCACATTACATTAGTTGTAAATTTTTTATGTGATCTGGTCTTGTCGGTTTTCCTAACATGTCGTTCCGGGATTCCGTGATACGAAAAGACCAGTTGGTCGTAAGCGCCAAAACCATCCAAAGACTTTTTGATTGAATCTGCCAGGTTTTTGATGTAGTCCGGTTTGTTGTAAAAAGCAGGAACATCAGTGAATTTCATATGTGGAAACTTCTTCTTTCTGATTTCTTCGGCCAATACCAAAATAGTCAGCGTTGAAGCCATTGCATATTGCGGATATAACGGAAAAAGCAAAACTTCGGTAACGCCTTTTTCATGGAGTTCCTGAAGTCCTTTTTCTATTGTCATTTCACCATATCGCATAGCTAAGGCAACCGGAATAGTTGCTTTCGCCTGTACTTTTTTATGCATTCTTTCAGACAAGACCATTAGCGGAGAGCCTTCCTTCCACCAGATTTTTTTATAAGCATGGGCTGACTCTTCTGGACGCTTTCTTAAAATAATACCACGTACTAAGAAAGCTCTTAATAAATAAGGTACATCGATAACATACTTATCCATTAAAAATTCATCGAGATAGGGTTTTACGTCTTTGGGTTCAGGACTTTTTGGAGAGCCAAGGTTTACTAATAATACGCCTTTCATTTGTTTGTTTTTATTCCTTATTAGGGTTACGGATTGCGATTTAGTTAGCTACTGCAATCGACATTAAATATTTTTTTGGAGTGGTTCCGAATTTTTTCTTGAATGCGGCGATAAAGTGGCTCGCTGTACTGTAGCCTATTTTTAGACCGACTTCATTTACATTATAAGAGCCGCTGTCTAATAGTTTTCGGGCAAATTCCATCTTGTAGTCAAAAAGAAAACTGTAGACACTGTCGCCATAAATTTGCTTAAAGCCCATTTTTAGCTTTTTCAGGTTGATTCCCACCTGATCGGCAAGTTCCTGCAATCCTGGTGGTTCAGCCATATTTGCTATGACAATATCCTTGGCTTTTCTGATTTTGAGAACGTTTTCTTCGTCAACCAAAAACGGACACTGTTCTGCATTCGGGTCTTCGTTCCTGTTGAAATAAAGACTCAGCAGTTCATAGGCTTTTCCTTTAAAGTATAGGTTTTTTATCGACGGATGCAGATTGAAATTGAATAGTTGGTTGAGCACAATTGACATTGACGGACTGATAGGCTCGTCTTTATAGTATTTCTTGTCTTTGTTTTCTTCGCTTAAGAAAGGAATGTAATCTGCTTCGGAAGAAAATAAACCATGGAATTTTTTAATTGAAATCAATACGGAAATAGCCCAGGAGTGTGGTGCAATTTCCAAATGCACGGGAAGTTCTTTTTGCGGGTTATAAAGAAATAAAGAAAGGTCTTCTTTAAGATCTAATGCATAGCGTCCCTGATTAAAAATAAACTTCGCCCGGCCTTTGATACCAAAATGAAACTGTATCAGGTCAACATTCACTTCTCGCTCAAAGTGCGAGGTTTCATCACTGTCATTTTGAATCCGGATGATAATAAAATCATCTTCAATTTTGATTTCTTCGGCTGAACTCATAGCGGTATTTTTTATCGTAAGAAATTTGAAATCGGAAAGATTTTTATTTAGAATGGTTCTAAACAAAAAAGCTGTCAAATGCTGATTTCACTGCAAATTTATAGTTTTTCTAATTTATAATCGCCAAAATTATCAAAATATCTCACAGCGATATAAATAGCACTTTTAGCGTTACTTTTATAAAACGTATAGCTATAATTTTGTGGTGTTCGAAATAAAATCCGTTCGAAGGGTTGTTTCGTTATACTTTAAAGTAACACTATGAACAAAAATAACTTGTCAAAGCATCATTACTTCTATGCAGTTGGATTGAGTTACAAGAAAGCTGATGCAGAGATTAGAGGAAAATTCAGTTTAGGGAATGAGGCTAAATCCGAAGTTTTGCAACAGGCAAAAGAAAACGGCATTAGCAGTTTGATAGTTACTTCAACTTGCAACAGGACCGAAATCTACGGTTTTGCAGAACACCCATTTCAACTGATTAAATTACTTTGTGACAACAGCCAGGGAACTGTAGATGAGTTTCAAAAAGTAGGCTTTGTGTATAAAAACCAGGAAGCCATACACCATATTTTTAGAGTTGGAACCGGTTTGGATAGCCAGATTTTGGGAGACTTTGAAATCATCAGCCAGATAAAATCCAGTTTTTCAGAAGCAAAATCGCAAGGTCTTGCTAACGCTTTTATGGAACGATTGGTAAACTCGGTTATTCAAGCCAGCAAAAAAATCAAAAATGAAACCGAATTAAGTTCAGGAGCTACTTCTGTTTCTTTTGCTTCGGTACAATATATAATGAATAACGTTCCTGATGTCAGCAATAAAAACATATTGCTTTTCGGAACAGGAAAAATAGGAAGGAATACGTGTGAAAACTTGGTAAAACATACCAAAAATGACCATATCACATTAATCAACCGTACAAAGGACAAAGCTGAAAAAATAGCTGGGAAATTCAACCTGATTGTAAAAGATTATGATTTATTGCCGTTGGAAATTCCTAAGGCGGATGTACTGGTTGTAGCTACAGGAGCAAGCAACCCGACTATCGATAACGAAATCCTGGCGCTAAACAAACCGCTTTTAATCCTTGATTTGTCAATTCCAAAAAATGTTCATGACAATGTCAAGAATATTCCTGGCGTAACCGTAGTCCATTTGGATGATTTGTCAAAAATAACCGATGTTACGTTAGAAAACAGGAAAAAACACATTCCTCAGGCTGAATCTATTATTGAAACAATGATGGAAGAATTTACGGACTGGGTTAATGACAGAAAATTTGCTCCTACAATTCATGCCCTAAAAGAAAAACTAAACTCTATTAAAGATACCGAACTGAATTTTCAGCGAAAAAAAATCAGTAATTTTGATGAAGAGCAGGCTGAAATTATCAGCAAGAGGATTATCCAGAAAATAACGACTCATTTTGCCAATCATTTGAAAGACAGTGATACCATGGTAGATGAAAGTATTGAATGGATTGAGAAAGTTTTTCAGATTGAACCTTCCAGAAAATGAATAAAATAATCCGAATAGGAACCCGCGACAGCCAATTGGCGCTATGGCAGGCTCACACGGTTGAAAAAAAACTCAATGATTTAGGGTACCAAACAGAAATTGTTGCCGTGAAATCTACAGGCGATGTCATTCTTGATATTCCGCTTTACGAATTCGGAATTACCGGAATCTTCACAAAAACATTGGACATAGCCATGATTAAGAGCGAAGTTGATATTGCGGTGCATTCGATGAAAGATGTCCCAACAGCACTTCCAAAAGGTATTGTACAGACCGCAGTCTTAAAAAGAGCCAATCACGAAGATATTTTAGTGCACAAAGGAAATCTGGATTTCCTGCATTCCAACGGAACGGTAGCTACAGGGAGCTTGCGCCGTCAGGCACAATGGCTACATAGATACCCGAACCATCAAGTTGTTGACTTGCGTGGCAATGTCAATACAAGATTACAGAAATTAAAAGATAATGATTGGAATGGTGCCGTTTTTGCCAAAGCAGGGTTGGAACGAATTGAAATTTTACCGGAAAATCATACTGTCCTGGATTGGATGATTCCGGCTCCGGCACAAGGTGCGATGGTAATTGTTGCAATGGAAAGTGATGATTTCTGCAAAGAAGCAACGGCAAAACTAAACCATTTCGAAAGTGAAATATGTACGCATATTGAGCGCCAGTTTCTAAGAACGCTCGAAGGTGGCTGTACTGCACCTATCGGTGCTTTTGCAGAAGTATTGGGTGATAAAATCCGTTTTGAAGGCGTACTTTTTTCGATTGATGGAAAAGAAAAAATCGAGATAGAAAAGACAGTTGAAGTGACTCATTATAAAAATTTCGGACAGGAAGCCGCATCAGAAATTCTTGCCAATGGCGGACAGGAATTAATGGAAGCTATTAAGAGAGATTTAAAGAAATAAATTTCAAATAAGATGTCTGAACCGATTCGAATTTTGTCCACAAAAAAACTGCTGCCAAACCAGAAGCAGTTTTTGCTGAATGCTGGTTTTTCAGTACTAGAAGCCAATTTTATTCAGGCAACAGGGAAGAAATTTGAGTTAGGAAATGAAGTCGGAAACCTGATTTTTACCAGCCAGAATGCGGTAAAGAGTTTTTTGGAAAACAAGAAATCCGAAAACCTGAAAAGCAAAAAGATTTTCTGTGTAGGTACAAAAACAAAAGCGGTATTAGAACAAAACGGCTACAAGGTTCTTGCTTCAAAAGAATATGCTTCTGAACTGGCAGAAATTATAGTAAGAGATTTTCAAGAAGAAAGTTTTGTGTTTTTTTCAGGAAGCCTGAGACGTGATACATTACCGGAAGCCTTAGAAAAAGCCAATATAAGCCTGAAAGAAATTGAAGTATATGAAACCATCCTCACGCCGCAAAAGATAAATGGCAGAGTAGACGGAATACTTTTTTTCAGTCCGTCAGGCGTGCAAAGCTACCTGAAGGAAAATACGATAGAAAACCAGATTTGTTTTTGTATTGGCACCACCACAGCAGAGCCTTTAGAACAAATAACAGATAAAATAATAATTGCAAAACAGCAGACCGTTGAAAGTGTGATTATCCAAGCAATAAATTATTATAGCAAAAAGCTCTAGGCAACGCCCTAAGCAAATTTAAGTCATAAATGATAGCTTAAAGCCTCGAGGCTTAAAGCCAAAAGCCAAAAAAAATGATAAAAAACGACCTTTTTTTAAGAGCACTCAATAAAGAAACTGTAGAACGTCCGCCAGTTTGGATGATGCGTCAAGCCGGAAGATATTTGCCGGAATTCATCGCCCTGCGTGACAAATATGATTTCTTTACGCGTTGCCAGACTCCTGAATTGGCAGCTGAAATTACAGTACAGCCAATCAGAAGAATTGCTCCTGATGCAGCCATTTTGTTTTCAGACATTCTGGTCGTACCACAGGCTATGGGAATTGAAGTTCTTATGAAAGAAAGTGTCGGACCATTTCTGCCAAATCCAATCAGAACCATTCAGGATGTAGAAAAAGTTGTGGTTCCGGATATTCATGAAACATTAGGCTATGTGATGGATGCCATCAAGCTGACAAAAGAAATGCTGAACGATGAGGTTCCGTTAATCGGGTTTGCCGGTTCTCCGTGGACTATTTTTTGCTACGCCGTAGAAGGAAAAGGTTCAAAAAGTTTTGATACTGCCAAAGGATTCTGCTTTACGCATCCTGAAGCGGCGCACGTATTACTGCAAAAGATTACCGATACGACAATTGCTTACCTAAAAGAAAAAGTAAAAGCCGGCGTAAATGCGGTACAGGTTTTTGACAGCTGGGGCGGAATGCTTTCTCCAACAGACTACCAGGAATTTTCATGGAAATATATCAATCAGATTGTTGAGGCATTAGCTCCCGAAACACACGTTATTGTTTTTGGAAAAGGCTGCTGGTTTGCCTTGAATGAAATGGGTAGAAGTAAGGCTTCGGCTTTGGGAGTAGATTGGACATGTTCGCCAAGAAACGCCAGATACCTGTCAGGTGGAGAAATTACGTTACAAGGAAATTTTGACCCGTCAAGACTGCTTTCGCCAATACCGACAATCAAAAAAATGGTTACGGAAATGATTAACGAATTTGGTAAAGATAAATTCATTGCCAATCTTGGACACGGAATTCTACCAAACATTCCTGTGGACCATGCCAAAGCATTTGTAGATGCAGTAAAAGAATATAGATAGTTGATTTAGGATTTTTGATTTAAGATTTTAGTCTGAAATCCTAAATCTAAAATCCTAAATCTGGAAATCTCAAATCAAAAATAAAAAAAGATGCTAACCAAAGGATTGCGTGACGAAGAAAATGAAAGGATAAACAATATCCTGAAACAGCTGATTTCACTTACCTATATTCCGGAAAACTGGAATTTGGACGAATTGGAAAAACATCTTAATTATTTAGAACTGACCTTGAGAAACCTATTGGATTTTTCGTCAGATGAATTGATTGCCCATCTGGAAAAATTTCACTTTGATTGGGCCAATGCTGAACAGTTCGCAGATTTTATAGTATTGCTTTCTGACCGTAAAGAAGAAGAAAGAACACAATTAAAAGAAAAAGCCGTGGCTATTTACGAATACATCCAAAAAGAAAGTAAAGTATTTTCTTTTGATATTTTCAATAAAATTGCCAAAGCCAAAGCATAACCAAAATGAAAAACAAATTTTACGCATACATACAAAATCTTCAGGATAAAATTACTGCCGAGCTGGAAAGAGTTGACGGACAAGCAACCTTTAGACAGGACATTTGGGAACGTCCCGAAGGCGGAGGCGGAAGAACCCGTGTAATTGAAAATGGAGCCGTTTTTGAAAAAGGTGGTGTTAATATTTCTGCGGTTCACGGTTCATTGCCACAAGCCATGCAGGCTTATTTTAAGGTTGGCGATGTTGATTTTTTCGCTTGCGGATTGAGTCTGGTTATCCATCCTAAAAACCCGATGGTTCCAACGGTTCATGCCAATTGGAGGTATTTTGAAATGTATGACAAAGAGGGAAATATAGTAGACCAATGGTTTGGCGGTGGACAGGATTTGACGCCTTATTATTTGTTTGAAGAAGATGCCAAACATTTTCATCACACCTGTAAGTCTGCCTGTGACAAGCATAATCCGGACTTTTATTCAAAATTTAAAAAGCAATGCGATGCTTATTTTTGGAATGCACACAGAAACGAAGCCAGAGGTTTAGGCGGATTGTTTTTTGACTATTGCAAGGCTTCAGAAGATTTTACACTGGAAAACTGGTATGATTTTGTAACAGAAGTAGGCAACAGCTTTTTGGAAGCGTATGTCCCGATTGTTGAAAAAAGAAAAAATTTAGAATACACACCAGAAAACAGAAACTGGCAGGAAATCCGTAGAGGACGCTATGTAGAGTTTAATCTGGTTCATGATAAAGGCACGCTTTTCGGATTAAAAACCAACGGAAGGATAGAAAGTATACTAATGAGCTTACCGCCGCACGTACAGTGGGTGTATGACCATCATCCGGAAGCCGGAAGCGAAGAAGAAAAATTAATCAAGATATTACAGAATCCGATTGACTGGATTTAAATAAATACCTTTTTAGATGAAAGTCTTGACTGAAATCTAAAATCTAAAATTCAAAATTATGTTTCCACTACAAAGAAATCGCCGTTTAAGAACCAATGATTCCATCCGAAGCCTGGTTCGGGAAACGCATCTGTCTCCTAACGATTTTATGTTTCCAATGTTTGTTGCAGAAGGAAAAGACTATAAAGTTGAAATTCCATCTATGCCGGGTATTTACCGTCGTTCGTTGGATTTGACGGTCAAAGAGGTAAAAGAACTTTGGGATTTGGGAATCAAGGCGGTCAATATTTATGTAAAAGTAGACGATAAGCTAAAGGACAATACAGGAAAAGAAGCCTGGAATAAAAACGGTCTGATGCAGGAAACCATCCGCGCTATCAAAGATGCTGTTCCGGGAATGATCGTAATGCCGGATGTGGCCCTTGATCCATATTCTATTTATGGACATGACGGGATTATCGAAAAAGGACAGGTAATCAATGATGCTACTGTCGATGCCTTGACGCTGATGAGTTTGAGTCATGCAGAAGCCGGAGCTGATTTTGTAGCGCCAAGCGATATGATGGACGGACGTGTGCTCGCCATACGTAAAGCCTTAGAAGAAAACGGACACCATAATGTTGGGATTATGAGTTATAGTGCCAAATATGCGTCCTCTTTTTATGGACCGTTTCGTGAAGCATTAGACAGCGCGCCTGTAGATAATATGGATGTTCCAAAAGATAAAAAGACCTATCAGATGGATTATGCAAACCGGATTGAAGCCATCAAAGAAGCCTTGCATGATGTGGAAGAAGGCGCTGATATTGTTATGGTCAAACCAGGAATTGCTTATCTTGATATTGTAAGAGAAGTAAAAAATGCGGTAAACGTTCCAGTTTCAGTATATCAGGTTTCCGGCGAATACGCTATGGTAAAAGCCGCTGCAGAAAGAGGATGGTTGGATCATGATAAAATCATGATTGAACAATTACACTGTATCAAAAGAGCAGGAGCAGATATTATTTCTACTTATTTTGCTAAAGAAGCAGCAATCATTTTGAATAAATAATTAAATTCAACCCAACCTCGCCAGGGTTTCAAACCCTGGCGAGGTTTAAGGTTTTATACTAAACATGAAAAATCTATTTTTTATCCTTCCGGCCTTATTCTTTATTTCCTGTCAAAAAGAAACAAAAAAAGAATCGCTTTATCCGGAGAAAACACTTTCTGCTGAAGAAAAACAGTTGGAATTGGGACGTGAAATTTTTGATGGAAAAGGAATGTGTTATTCTTGCCATAAGCCGGACCAGAAAGTGATAGGGCCTAGTATTGTTGAAATTGCGAAAATCTACAAGGAAAAGAATGGCGATATCAAATTATTCCTGAAAGAAAAGAGCGAGCCTATTGTCGACCCGAAGCAATATTCTGTGATGAAGACCAACTTTGCCATCACCAAGACATTTTCTGATGAAGAGCTGAAAGCTGTTGAAGCCTATTTTTATAGCCATTTGAAAAACGAAAAATAAAAAAAGCCATCTCTTGAGATGGCTTTCTTATTTTAGAATCGGTCACAATTATGATTGTGGCTCGATAACTTTTCCTTTGATAGTCAAAATCTTTGGAGTTTCAGTATCGTTAGTTGTTACTGTAACAGATTTTGAGAATGCACCTGGTGTAGCTGCATTGTAAGTAGCAGTAATGCTAGCAGTTTCTCCTGGTTTGATTGGAGTTTTTGTGTAATTTGTTGCTGTACAACCACAAGAAGCCTTTACATTCGTAATCAAAACAGTTTGTTTTGTAGTGTTTTTGAAAGTAAAATCAAAAGAAGCTGGTTTTCCTTTTTGGATATCTCCAAAATCGTGAACATCAGATGTCCAAGTTACGCCAGCTGCTGCTTTTGTAGCTTGTTTTGCAGGAGCAGCTTGCACTTTTGGAGCAGCAGCCGTTTGAGCAAATGAAGAAGCACTTAATAATAAAGCTCCAGCTAAAGCAAAAAATGATAATTTTAATGTTTTCATAAATCAGATAAATTTTAAATTAATTTAGATTTTCGTGATTGGTGTTTCAAATGAACAATACAAATGTATTTAGTTTTTTTAAGAAAGATGTTAAGCATTTCGCAACTCTTGTTAATGACTTGTTAATGGGTTGTTTTGCAGTCTAATTTATAGTAATATCGTGCTCTGTTTATACCTCATGTATTGAAATTCAACAAATTAAATATAATTATCTTCATTGGGCTTTTGGCAATCATAGGCGTTTTGTTTATGCAATTGCTGACCCTGTCACAAGCCTACGCGTTTGAGAAAAAAGAATTTAGCGAGAAGATCCATTTTGCCTTGCAGGATGTGGTCGCTAAAATTCATAAAGACAATAAGACAGAAGTCCCGATAACCAGTCAGATAAAAAAGATTACAGACGATTATTATATCGTAAATGTCGATGATGTTTTTGAAGCTTCAGTGCTGGAGTATTATCTAAAGACGGAATTTCAGAAAGTAAAGCTGAATATCGATTACGAATATGCCATCTACGATTGCAGTTCAGATGAAATGATGTATGGAAAATATGTTTCCTCATCAGACAAGAAAGCACCACGATGTGAAAAATGCTTTACCAAAAAGGAAGGACTTGTTTATTATTTTGCCATTCGTTTTCCACAGTTGAAATACAATTATATTACTTCACTCCAACAATATTGGGTGTATACTGGTGTGCTTGTTCTGGTCCTTGTAATATATGTTTATTCGGTATTGCTCCTGATCAAGCAGAAAAAATATACAGAACTCCAAACCGATTTTATCAATAACATGACGCATGAATTCAAGACGCCCATATCTTCAATTCTTATAGCGTCTAACTATGCCAAAAACCAGGAAGAGATTACCAAAAACCCAAAGCTTTCCAAGTACGTTCAGATTATAATCGAACAAAGCAATAAGCTCAACCAGCATATTGAAAAAATCCTGCATATTGCCAAAAGCGATTCACACATGTTGGAATTAGAAAAAACCACATTTAATATACTTGATGTGATAGGCTTGGCTAAAGAGACCATATTGCTTAAATATGGCAAGGAGATTTCGATTGAAATCCAAAGTGGAAAGACGGAATATCTAATCGTTGCAGATGAATTTCACTTTTCAAATGTCGTATACAATATTTTGGACAATGCTATAAAATACAACGACTCCGTTCCCAAAATACGTATTACGATTACAGAAACTCAAAAAGAAGTCCGACTTGAATTTATGGACAATGGGATTGGTATTGAAACTCCCGAATTAAATGCTATTTTTGATAAATTTTATCGTATTTCAAGTGCAAAACGAAACGAAGTAGGTGGCTTTGGATTAGGACTGTTCTACGTAAAGAAAATCTGCACCTTGCACCGATGGAAGATAAATGTTAAAAACAATCCGGATAACGGGATAACAGTAACAATCAGCATTCCGAAATAGTATATATGGCAAAAAGCAAAATTTTTTATGTAGAAGACGATGCTACATTGGCGTTTCTGACTATAGATTATTTAGAGCAGTTTTATGATATCACTCATTTTTCGGATGGAGCTGAAGCTGTAAAGAATTTTCATAAAGGCAATTACGACCTATGTATCCTGGATGTCATGCTTCCTAAAAAAGACGGTTTTGAAATTGCCCAGGAAATCAGAAATTCCAATATTGAAATACCTATACTTTTTCTTTCTGCAAAATCGTTAAAAGAAGATCGGATCAAAGGATTGAAACTAGGAGCCGATGATTTTTTAGTCAAGCCTTTTAGTCTTGAAGAATTAAGTCTCAAAATAGAAGTTTTCCTGAAAAGAAGTTCTAAAGCTCCAATCATTGTTCAGAAGAGCTATGAAATAGGACGCTTTCAGTTTTTCCCAAACGATTATTGCTTAACAAGAGATGCTGAAAAAGTCAACCTGACGGAACGCGAATCTGCCCTGCTGAAGCTATTTTTAGACAATAAGAATGAAATACTAAAACGCGAAAAAATCCTTACAGCCTTGTGGGGAGATGATGATTACTTTATGGGCAGAAGCCTCGATGTATTTATCTCGCGCCTTCGCAAAATTTTCAAAGAAGAAAATACGGTAAGGATTGAAAACATTCCAAGAATAGGCTTCAAGTTGGTAATGGAATAACAATCGGCTTTCACAGCTTATTTTAAATCCAAAAGTTTTTTTTCATAACTTTAGATTTTAAATAATCCTCCATGTTACAAGCCTACATCAATACGCCATTGGGCATTGCTGAAATTAGCGGTGATGAAAACGGAATATCCAGTATTTTGGCATTTGACGAAGGAAAGCCTGTTTCTGCAACGATTCCTTCAGAACTTCAAGATGCCGTAATCCAACTGCAAGATTATTTTGATGGGAAAAGAAAAGATTTTACTTTCAAAATGAACCCTTCGGGAACAGAATTCCAGAAAAAAGTATGGAATGGATTGCTCGAAATTCCTTTTGGAAAAACATTGTCTTATCAGGAATTCTCTATCCGATTAGGGGATGTCAAGGCGATACGTGCCGTAGCTTCTGCTAATGGTAGAAATCCGCTTTGGATTGTAGTTCCCTGTCACCGCGTTATTGGTTCTGATGGTTCACTAACAGGATATGCGGGAGGATTATGGAGAAAAAAATGGCTTTTGGATCATGAAAATCCTGTAAAGCAGCAAAGTTTATTCTAGAACCAATAACTAAATAGTATGAGATTTCTGAAAAAATTCCTTTTGTGGTTTGCGATCGTATTGGCAACAATTATCCTGTTGCTGTATATTTTTAATTTGGACTATCTCTTACGTGCCATTAGAATTACATATCTGAATGGAGAGAAGACTGCTTTTCTTGAAGATTATACTGAATTTCCAAATCGTGAAATTAAAAAAGGAGCAGGACAACCTTGGGCTGTTAGCAAAGAGTATAACAAGGCTAAACCAACTGATGTACTCGAAGAAACCAATAAAAAATTCGAGACAGTTGCTTTTTTAATTATCAAAAACGATAGTATTTGGTATGAAAGCTACTATGATGGTTACAATAAAGACAGCAAGTCCAATTCATTTTCTATGGCAAAAAGTATTGTCACGGCTGCTTTAGGAAAAGCAATTATGCAAGGGAAAATCAAAAGCCTGGATCAAAAAGTGACCGATTTTTTCCCTGAATTTGCAGGTAAATACGGTGATAAGATGACTGTAGGCGATTTGTCATCAATGTCATCAGGACTGGATTGGGACGAATCGTATTATAGCCCTTTTTCAATTACAACCCGAGCCTATTTTGACGATAATCTTACCGATTTGATGCTCGGGCTGAAAGTTACTGGTGAACCGGGTAAAGAATTCAAATATTTGAGCGGGAACACACAGCTATTGTCTATGGTAATAGAAAAGGCAACGGGCGAACATCTTGCAGATTATGTTTCGGAACATTTTTGGAAACCTTTGGGAGCAGAACACGAAGCGCTTTGGCAGATTGACCGTCCAGATGGAATCGAAAAAGCCTATTGCTGTATTGCCAGTAATGCCAGAGATTTTGCACGTTTCGGGAAACTATACAAACAACAAGGGAAATGGAACGGCAAGCAGATTCTGGATTCTGCCTTTGTAGAAAAGTGTGTTACGCCTAGATTTGCAGATGCGCCAATGTATGGATATGGCTGGTGGTTAAGCGATTATATGGATAAGCAGATTTATTATATGCAGGGACATTTAGGACAATATGTTATTGTAATTCCGAAAGATGACCTGATAATAGTGCGATTAGGCCGCAACAGAGATGAAAGAGCCGATGGTAATTCCCATAGAAATGATTTTTATGTATATATTGACGAGACATACGAAATGCTAAGCCATGATAGAAAAGATTAACCTGGAGCACATCCTTTTTTTGGATATTGAGACTGTTCCGGAAGAAGAAACATTTAACGCCTTAGATGAAGAAAAGAAGGAATTATTTGATTTAAAAACACAGTACCAGAGAAAAGAGCAATTTACACCGGAAGAGTTTTATGACCGTGCTGGAATCTGGGCCGAGTTTGGTAAAATAATATGCATTTCTGTTGGATATTTTACTTTCAAGGGCGATATCCGACATTTCAGAGTTACCTCTTTTTTTGGTGACGAAAAGAAAATACTCCGGGATTTTAGTAATCTTTTGGATAATCATTTTAGCCAGCCGCAGCATATCTTATGCGGGCACAATGCCAAAGAATTTGATTTTCCTTTTATTGCAAGACGAATGATTATCAATCAGATAAAGATTCCGAGTAAATTGAATCTTTTTGGAAAGAAACCTTGGGAAATACCTCACCTTGATACTATGGAATTATGGAAGTTTGGCGATTTCAAACATTATACTTCCCTGAAATTAATGGCTAAAATTTTAAACATTCCATCTCCTAAAGATGATATCAGCGGAAGCGATGTTGGTCATGTCTATTATGTTGAAAAAGACATTGATAGAATCATTACCTATTGTGAAAAAGATGTAATTGCTGTAGCGCAGATTTTATTGCGTTTTAGACGTGAAGATCTGTTGATTGAAGATGAGATAATACACATATAAATAAAAAAAGCCTTGGATTTCCAAGGCTTTTTCTTTTTCAGAGCATTTTATTTATTCTTTTCAGGCGTTTTATCTGTTCTGTAATAATACTGGTCATTAGTATTGTTATTTCCATATTGGCTGCCGCTTCCGTAATAATAAGTGTTCCCGTAATTTCCAGCATAATCATTATCTTTTACACTTCCCATCATGTCAACGATTTCACCGCGACGGTTGTAAATAAGTTGCAGTCCGCCTATCTGAGATAGGGCATAACGGTTATAAGTCATATAAACGGTACCAATTCTTTTAATTCTGTTATAGGCATCGTAGTTTACAAATACGTTTCCAATTCTTCTGATTCTGCCTTGTCCGTCATGTTCAATTTTTACGCCTTGTCCGTTTCGCACGCCAGGAGCACCATAGGTTGTATTTACATTAGCACTTGAGCTTCTTCTGCCGTTTCTATAATAAATCGCATCATTAGTAGTAACGGTTGGCTCTGTATTAAAATCAAATTGCCCGTCAGGAAAAACATAAAATGTAATTCCTCTTTCTACGAAGGCAATCGGTTCATCCATATCAAAGTTTGCAATGAAATTCTTTTCACCCAAATAATGAGTTGTTTCCGCATTTGCTATGTTTCCAACGAATAAAATGCTAGCCACTAAGAGAGTAATTTTTTTCATGATCAAAAGAATTAAAATTTTGCCTACTCTTTCGATTTTCAGCTTTTTCGAACCTTAAAAAATCAAGGTTATTTATAGCTATCCAATTTACATGCCAAAACTTTTCCGAATTAGTAACTAAAAAAGAAAAATCCCGATAGTTTTTTGCTATCGGGATTAATATCAGTGATTTATGTTTTGAAATAAAATTTGATTATCGGTTCAAAATAATCTTTTTTGTTGTTTTCAAGGCTCCGTTTTCGATAGTAAGTATATAAACTCCATCTGAAAAATTATCAATATTGAGTACTTCGTTTGTATTTGATGTTTCTTTCGTAAGTATTCTTCTTCCCTGAATATCGTTCAGATATAAAGTAGTCTTTCCAGAGTTGGCAGGCAGGTTTACATTTAAGATTCCTTTCGATGGATTTGGATAGACAGAAATGTTCGCCAATTGGCTGTCTGCAATGCTAAGGCTGGAAGGAGTAACATTACAGAAACTCAGGTTGAAATCATTGATAAAGCCACCGTCGCCATTATATTTATCGATAGCATATAATGTCCACACACCGTCAGCAGGAAGATTGTTGAAATTGCTTAAAGGCTCTAAAGGGCGTACGGTTCCAGAAATTGAAGGAGTAGTTGATCTGCATGTAAATGGATTACCTGCGTCGCTCAGTGTGGCAACAATATCATCGTTGTCTCCGCAAGGTTCTTCAAATAATTTGATGAAAGGCGCACCAATAGCTTCCGGTCCTTCCAGATAAATAGTCATGTCTTCAATATAGGTATGGGCAATGTTTATTGTTGCAGTAAGGTTTCCAACGGTCATACCGCCTGTGACAACAATAGGAACAGAGCCTACTGCATTTGCGGTAGAGGCTATTGTTGCATCAGAGAAATCTGTCGCATAAAAAACCTGTCCACAATTCAAAGTTCCGGTTTGGAAATTATATATGGTGCTTGAGGTGGCAGTTGCGCATCTGTTTTTTGGCAGAACTCTCCAATAATAGTTGTACTCTGGTGTAAGATTATTTAAAAAATAAGACGTTTCGGTTACTTCCTGATTTACGATTAAATTTCCAAAACCAGTATCGGTTGCTACCTGAATAATATAGGACTCTGCATTTACGGAAGATGCCCAATCTAATCGCAACGAAGGAGCCACGCCTGTTTTATTGTTTACAGGACTTAAAAGTGTGCTGTTTTGGAAAGTCGTGTTATAGATTTTCAGATTTACATATTTCGTTTCTATATCGGTTCCACGTGCTCCTCTAAGACCAATAGTATAATCACCAGCAGGGACATTATTCAGGTTCGAAATCATCATTGACAGGGCTTCATTTGTTGATGAAGAGGTATTGCTTAAACTACCGGAAGCTCCCGCAGGAAGACCTATTATTGAAAAATTAGTATTTTCTGCCGTAGTAGTAGTATGTTGGAAGTTATATATGGCAACGCTATTGCTACACACTGTTTGGTCTTCAGAAAGTGATGCCAATGCAAAAGTTGAATTTACGCCGGTAACAATAAGAGAAAAATTTTGAGGGCCTAGAGCCAAAGTTCCCTTGTGTGTTACAGTTATAGTATAAGTTCCTGATGCAGCTGGAATATTTATTTTTTCAATATTGTCTACATTATTATCACCATTATTTACCGCATTGGCATTAGGATTATTGGTCAATTTCCACGGAAAATAAGTGGAAGTTCCTTTTGTGATTCGGATATCCAGATCGTTTACCAAAGCAGGAGTTGAATTATTTAGAGAGCCATTATTTATTGTTCCCGGAACATCTGTCCATGCAATTGTTGCCTGTAGCGGTTCTGTACCATTTGAATTTACAGTCATTGTAAAAGTCTGTCCCTGTTGGAGGATTTCTTCAGAAATGGATGTTCCCAATCCATCGGCTGTAATGGTTTCAGCTGCTTTTTTAGCATTCAGTAATCCCCATCCAAAAACAGCATCTGGTCCAGGATTTCCGGCATCATCTGCTGTGTGGCAGGCTAACGCCTTTAAGGTTGCCGCTTTCATAAAGCGTTTATTTTTTATCTTATAATATTGCTGCAAAAGCAATAATGTTCCCGTTACGTTTGGAGAAGCCATAGATGTTCCGGAAAGTGTTCCGTAGGCAGAATCTGATGTTTCAAAAGTTGAATATAAGGTCGTGCCATTTCCTGTAATATCAGGCTTTATTCTAAAGTCATCAGTAGGTCCTTGGCTGCTTCCGGAATTAATAGAGACGCCCGTAAGGTTTCCATTGGTTGCAATAAACGCATCTTGCGCATTGGCAACAACCAAATTGTTTTTGGCTGTTTTATTTCCAGTCAATTTATCAAAACCTGCTGCCAGTGGATTTGGGTTTTCATCTTCTCCATTATTTCCGGCTGAAGCCACCATTAGGTAGTAAGGAGCATTGTAAGCGATTTCATCCCATGCTCTTGCGTCTGAAGTATAAGCTCCAATGTACCAAGATGGAACAAATTGCCCATTGTTGACAATTGGCACGCCGTAGGAGTGATTGGAAAGTAACATTCCGGATTGGATTTCAGCTAAAGCTTCGCTCTCATCATCTGTCCAGTTAAAAGTCCTTACCTGAGCCCTTGGTGCCATTCCTTTCGCATTAGGATCAATTCCTGCTGCTGCAATGGTTCCTGTAACGTGAGTGGAGTGAAAGTTATTTCCTGATGAGCTTGCAACGGCATCATTCACAGTAATTCTGCCGCCAAACTCTCTATGGGATGCCCTTACTTTTCCACCATCCCAAACACGGGCAACCATATCCTGTCCATCCAGATTTAATCCTAAAGCACCACCTGTATTTAAAAAGTTGGTTCTTGTTGATTTGGCTGCATTTTTATTATTTACGGAATAATATAGAGGGAATCCATCGGGAGTAAGCTTTATTAATTCATCAACAGTGCCGTTTTCATTTTTAATGAACTCAGGCCAGTTGTTCAATTTGGCAGCTTTTAGGGCTTGCCGCTTTTCAGAAGCGGCTTTTTTCCGATAAACTTCTTGTAATTCTTTTAGTTTTTTTAAATCGTAGTTTTTGGTAATTTGCTCGATATCTTTTTTATTCTGACTGTAACCGGCATAAGGAATTGAAAACAGAAATAGTAATGAAAGTATCTTAAAAACGGAAGTGGAATTTTTTGTCACTGGATATAATTATGTGTTTTTGAAAAATTCTTCCAAATATAGGGAATTGTCTTTTATTCAATAATGTTTTGAAAATTTTATTTCAAATGAAATTATAAACGGGCATATATAGATAAAAATATAATAATTGTCAATGTTTTGTGAAATAATCATAAATGATATACGGCTAAAAAGAAGCTAGGGTTTTATTTTTAGGAAAATCTTTTTGCTATTTTTATGACATGAAAAAACAGCCATTATTAGAAGTCAATACCCTGGAAATTTCTTTTAAGAAAGACGATGGCTACAAACCTATTATCAATTCTATAAGCTATGCACTGCAAAGCAATGAGATTTTGGGAATTGTAGGAGAATCGGGTTCAGGGAAATCTGTTTCTTCTCTGGCAGTTATGGGATTACTTCCTAAAAATATTTCTAAAATCACAAAGGGAGAAATTCTTTTTGAAGGGAGAAATGTAACCCAGTTTTCAAAAAAAGAACTCCAGAATTTAAGAGGGCGTGACATTTCGATGATTTTTCAGGAACCGATGAGTTCGCTGAATCCATCTTTAAAATGTGGATTTCAGGTAGAAGAGATGCTGTTGCAACACACCAAACTTTCCAAGAAAGAGATACACAAAGAAACCCTTGATTTATTTGACAGGGTGAAGCTGCCTAATCCGGAAAAAATTTATGAAAGTTATCCGCACCAGATTTCGGGCGGACAAAAACAGCGTGTTATGATTGCTATGGCTATAGCCTGCAAGCCAAAAATCCTGATAGCCGATGAACCAACAACCGCTCTGGACGTAACTGTACAGAAGGAAATTATCCAATTGCTGAGAGATATCCAACAGGAAACTGGAATGAGCATTATGTTTATTTCGCATGATCTGGCTTTGGTTTCTGAAATTGCAAACCGAGTATTGGTGATGTATAAGGGTGAAATTGTAGAACAAGGCATTGCCTCTGATGTTTTCCACAATCCGCAACATATCTATACAAAAGCATTAGTCAGCTCAAGACCATCACTTGATGTCCGCTTGAAAAGGCTTCCTACCATACAGGATTATCTGCAAAATTCAGTTAGTGAGGAAATTATTACATCGGATGAAAGGAAAAAGCTGCATGAAAAATTATATCATCAAACTCCGATTCTGGAAGTTAAAAATGTAGAAAAGGAATATTTTTCTTCAGCAGGACTTTTTGGAAAAAAAATTGGTTTCAAAGCGGTCAATGATGTCAGTTTTAAAATTTATGAAGGAGAAACTTTAGGTTTGGTTGGTGAATCAGGATGTGGAAAATCGACTTTAGGAAATGCGATTCTGCAATTAGACAAGGCAACGGCAGGCCAGATTTTTTACAGAGGTGTCGATATTATGAAGTTGCCAAAAGATGATATCAGAGCGTTACGAAAAGAAATTCAGATTATTTTTCAGGATCCGTATTCATCGTTGAACCCGAGGATTCCTGTTGGCAAAGCTATTATGGAACCGATGAAAGTCCATAAGTTGTATAAAAATGATGCTGAACGAAAAGCGAGGACAATAGAAATTTTAGAAAGAGTGGGTCTCGGTGCAGAATATTTCAATCGTTATCCGCATGAATTTTCAGGTGGACAAAGACAGCGAATAGGAATTGCCAGAACTATTGCTTTACAGCCCAAACTGATTGTTTGTGATGAATCGGTTTCTGCTTTGGATATTTCTGTTCAGGCACAGGTTTTGAATCTTTTGAATGAACTCAAAGAAAATTTCGGATTTACTTATATTTTTATTTCCCATGACTTGGCAGTTGTAAAATATATGTCGGATCAGGTTTTAGTAATGAACAAAGGCAAGATTGAAGAAATGGCAGATGCGGATGTGTTATATGATGATCCGCAGAAAGAATACACTAAAAAATTAATTGCAGCAATCCCAAAAGGGAATTAATTAAATTTATGAAATATATACTTATCACACTTTTTTTACTATGTGTTTCCTGTACGGATAAAAAAGAAGAAACTGTTGATGTTGCAACATCTTCAGATGTAGAAGTGGTTCCAACAACCGAGCCTAATTTTATACAGAAAGATTCATTATTGCTGGATTCCAAAGGAATCTCTGCCGATAAAGTTGTCATTACAGAAATAAAAAGAAGCTATGACAAAGACAGTATCGGTACTTCTTATTTTGAAATAGGTTTTTTTAAGAATAATAAGGTAATCTATACCTATCCTTCAAAGATTGTTTTTGGAATGGAAGGTGGGGCCGAATGGAATATCAATCAGGAATTCATGTCAGATTCAGAGAATGAAAATACTGACACTAGATTTATCCACTGTAACAATGGTATTGCTGCCTGCGGTTATACGCATACTCATTTCCTGTTCTTTTTAGATGAAAAGGGCGTACAATTGGTAACACAATGGGATTCTATGTGGGATGGAGGTTATGGTGTTGACCAGCGCTTTGAGCCTGATTTTAAAACCAAGCCGATGAAATCATTTTTCGCCAGGACAATTGAAGTGGCTTCTGATGAAACCGCAAATGATTCGATAGAAAGGGTAGTAGTTTCCTATGCGGATTCGGTTCGTTATAATTTTGAAAATGGGAAATGGAAAAAAATCCCGCTTACACAAAAAGGGAAGGTATACCGAAAGGAGAATTTTACTTTTGAGGAATATTACAAGCAATAAAAACAAAAGCCACAAGTTAATTTGTGGCTTTTGTTTTTTATATTAGTTGATAACCATTTCCGGAATAGTTCCTTCGATTATCAAGTTGCCTTCAGTGGCTTTTTTAATGTCTTCTACAGAAACGCCCGGAGCTCTTTCCAAAAGTTTGAATCCTTCAGGAACAATTTCCAGAACGGCCAATTCTGTTACTACTTTTTTCACGCATCCAACACCCGTTAAAGGAAGAGAACATCTTTTTAAAAGTTTTGATTCTCCCGCTTTGTTCACATGCATCATGGCAACGATAATATTTTCAGCAGAAGCTACCAAATCCATAGCGCCGCCCATTCCTTTTACCATTTTTCCAGGAATTTTCCAGTTGGCGATGTCACCGTTTTCAGAAACTTCCATAGCACCAAGAATGGTCAGGTCAACCTTTTGGCTTCGTATCATTCCGAAACTGAATGCGGAATCAAAAAAACTGGCTCCAGGAAGTGTCGTGATGGTTTGTTTTCCTGCGTTGATAACATCAGCATCTTCTTCGCCTTCAAAAGGGAAAGGTCCCATGCCCAATACTCCGTTTTCGCTTTGGAATTCTACCGAAATATCTTCACGAACATAATTGGCAACCAAAGTTGGGATACCGATTCCAAGGTTGACGAAATATTTATCTTTTACTTCTTTGGCGATTCGTTTTGCAATATCTTCTTTAGTAAGTGCCATAATTAGTTTTTTTGTCTGACAGTTCGTTGTTCAATTCTTTTCTCAAATTTTTCGCCTTGGAAAATGCGCTGTACCATGATTCCAGGAATGTGGATCTGGTTCGGATCTAATACTCCGGCCGGAACCAATTCTTCTACTTCTGCAATGGTGATTTTAGCAGCACCAGCCATACAAGCGTTAAAATTCCTTGCTGTTCCTTTAAAGATGAGGTTGCCTGCTTCATCGCCTTTCCATGCTTTCACAATAGAAAAATCAGCTTTGAAGGCTTCTTCCATGATGTGCATTTTTCCGTTGAATTCACGCGCTTCCTTACCTTCTGCGACTTCTGTACCATAACCGGCAGGTGTAAAGAATGCAGGGATTCCTGCTTGTGCAGCACGGCATTTTTCTGCCAACGTTCCTTGCGGTGTCAGTTCTACTTCCAGTTCACCTGAAAGCATCTGGCGTTCAAATTCAGCATTTTCTCCTACATAAGAAGAAATCATTTTTTTTATCTGGCGTTTTTGAAGCAATAAGCCTAATCCGAAATCATCAACTCCGGCATTGTTTGAGATACAGGTCAGATCTGTCACCTCAAGTTTTACTAATTCTGCGATACTGTTTTCTGGAATTCCACACAGACCGAAACCGCCAAGCATTATGGTCTGCCCATTTTGAATATCTTTCAGTGCATCAGAAACAGACGCTACTTTTTTATTAATCATATAATGAATGTTTGTTTTGGAGGATAAATATATAAAAAAACGCCTTAAAAAAGGCGTTTCTATTAAAAACGAAATTCTTCGGAATTTTGATCATCTGTATCGACATTTGTGGTGTCTTTTACGGCTGGTTTCCAACAATCTACTTTTATAGATAGGTTGGCCGGTCTTTCAAACGGTTCTTTGGAAACGTTTAATTCTTTATCAGCATAACATTTTTTCATGAATAGTCCCCATATTGGCAAGGCCATAACAGCTCCTTGACCATAAGTAATGCTCTTGAAGTGTGCAGAACGGTCTTCGTTTCCAACCCATACGCCTGTTGCCAGATTTGGAACCATACCAACAAACCATCCGTCAGATTGGTTCTGGGTTGTTCCCGTTTTTCCGGCAATCGGATTTCTAAGTACATACGGATAACCGGTCATCATTTCATAACCAAAACCGCCACCGTCTGTTCTTAAACGTCCTCCAGATCCTGATTCGGTAACACCTTCAAGGAGCTTGATAACAGCATATGCAATGTCTTTATTCAATACATCATGAGATTCTGGCACTGATTCATACAGAACAACGCCATTTTTATCTTCAATTCTAGTGATTACCTGAGGCTTTATATAAACACCCTGGTTAGCGAAAGTACTATAAGCTGCTACCATATCTTCAACAGTGATTTCTACGGCTCCTAAAGCAATAGAAGGTTGAGAAGGTATGTCTGATTTAACACCTAATTTTTTAACAAGGTCAATTACCGCATCCGGGCCTACCTTGTCAATCAATTTAGCCGAAACAGTATTGATAGATTGTGCTAACGCATATTTCAACGTTACCATTCCTTTATAAGTTCCGTTAGAGTTTCGCGGTGTCCATGTTTCGGTTACATTATGTCTGCCTTTTGGAATGGTATAAGGCGCATCGATGATGGAATCGCATGGAGAATAGCCCTGCTGTTCGATTGCCGCAGCATAAACAAATGGCTTAAAGGTAGAACCTACCTGTCTGGCACCTTGCCCTACGTGGTCGTATTGGAAATGTTTGTAATTGATACCACCAACCCAGGCTTTTACAAAACCTGTTTTCGGTTCCATAGCCATAACTCCGGTTTGAAGGAAGTGCTTGTAATATCGGATAGAATCGTTAGGTGTCATAACAGTATCACGTTCGCCTTTCCATGAAAACACGGTCATGTCTGTTTTGATACCGAATGATTTTATGATTTCGCTTTCGCTTTTTCCCTGATTGCTCATCTGTCTCCAACGCTCTGAAGCTCGTCTGGCGCGATCCATTAATCTTTCAGTTTCTGCATCTGATAATTTAATAAAAGGTGCATTTTTATTGGTTTTGGCCTGTTTGAAAAACTCTTGTTGCAGATTGGTTAAATGCGCATCAACAGCCTCTTCGGCATATTTCTGCATTCTTGAATCGATTGTTGTATAGATTTTCAGACCATCACGGTAAATGTCGTATTCTGTTCCGTCTTTTTTAGGATTGTTTTTTACCCATGTTTTCATGAAATCACGCAGGTATTCTCTGAAATAGGTCGCAATTCCTTCGTTATGGCTTTCAGGATGGTAGTCTAAAACCAACGGTTTTTTGGATAAAGATTCTTTTGCGGCTTCTTCCAAAAAGTTGTTTTTTACCATCTGCCCTAAAACAGTATTTCTTCTTTTAAAGACCAGTTCTTTTCTTTTTTCCTTGATAGGATTAAAAAGAGAAGGGTTTTTAAGCATTCCTACCAATACCGCTGCTTCTTCAATTTTCAGATCACGAGGTTCTTTCCCAAAATATACTTTTGCCGCAGAACGGATTCCAACTGCATTATTGACGAAGTCGGCTTTGTTAAAGTACATGGCAATAATTTCCTGTTTGGTATACTGTCTTTCCAAACGGGTAGCAATAATCCATTCTTTAACTTTCTGGATCATCCTGAAAGGTAGGAAACGGGAACCTTCTTTGTGGAAAAGCATTTTTGCCAATTGCTGTGTAATGGTACTCGCTCCACCGCTTGTTCCTAAGCTTGTCACGGCTCTTAAAGTTCCTCTTGCATCGATTCCTGAGTGTTCGTAAAAACGCTCGTCTTCGGTAGCTACCAACGCATCAACCAAATGTTTTGGAAGATCAGAGTATTTTATAGCAGTTCTGTTTTCGTTATAAAATTTTCCGATAGTTTCTCCATCGGAAGAAATGATTTCAGTAGCCAGATTGGATTCCGGATTTTCAAGATCTTCAAAGGAAGGCATTGAGCCAAAAAGTCCCCATGAGGCAAATAGAAAAATCAGGACAACTCCTACCATAGTGTATAGGAATATTTTCCAGAACTTCTTATTGTAGTAAGCTACGTCCTTAACTTGTTGTGTATTGTTCTTTTTTTTAGTTGCCATAACTGCTAATCTAATTTTTCTATTCTAAAGCCGACTTCTGTTATTCCTGCCAATGACTCTACTCCATTTACTTTTCCTGTCTGGCGGAGTGCCTGCATTATGCCAATTTTATAGTCTCCTAAGGATTTGAATTTGTATTTTTCTTTAAAATAAAGCTTGCTTTCTTTTACATCGGAAAATCCTTCGCCCAATAGGCTTCCGTCCGGATTGGCCATTTGGTATTCGAGCGTATCAACTTTGGTTAATCCGCCCGGCGCTTCCATAGCAACTATTAAAAAGATATTGTTGAAAGGGAAGTCGTTGTTAGAACGCAGATTTATAAACAAGTTATAGGCTTTCGTAGTGTCCTGGCTGTTATAAGTAAATGACGCAATGCTGTCTTTGTGCCATTCTTTTCCAACCGACTTATATTGGTCGAAAACCCTTTTCTTGTCGCAGGAAACCAAAAGTATTGCTGCAAAAACAAATAGTAAGCTATTTTTTAGGCTCATTTTTTGGACGGTTGTTGTTATTGTTGTTTTTGTTATCCGGTTTTTTTTCGTTTGCAGGCTTTTGTGGCCTGTTTTTCTGATTATTCCGGTTGTTATTATTCTTATTCGGATTTGCGTTCGGATTTTTGTTTTCGGTTACCGGTTTTTCTGCAACAGGACTGTCTGCCGTTGCTGTCTGTTTGCGTTTTTTCGGTCTTTTCTTTTTCTTTGGCTGGTCGAAACGCGTCAAGCTTTCCTGTCCTACAGCATTGTTGAAATCCTTTTCTGGCTCCTCAGTTACCTCAAGTACATAATCTTCTAACGAAGAAACTTTCTTTTTCTGTTTGTTTTCCGCAATAATTTCATTGACCTGTTCTACCTTAAGAACATGCCAGTTTGCAAAATTATTGGTATAGGCAAACCACATAAGACCTTTGAAAATGTCTTGTTTTTGGCAAATAGCATCACCTTTTTCGGTTATCAATTTGATGTCGAAATCAGGAAAATGCTGTAAGGCGTCCATATAAGTGTCCAACTCATAATTAAGACAGCATTTTAATTTTCCACACTGTCCCGCCAATTTTTGTGGGTTTAACGACAGTTGCTGGTATCTTGCCGCTGAGGTATTGACACTTCTGAAATCGGTCAGCCATGTCGAACAGCATAGTTCCCTTCCGCAAGATCCGATTCCGCCTAAACGGGCGGCTTCCTGACGAAAACCTACTTGTTTCATTTCAATTCTAGTGCTGAATTCTCTGGCAAAATCTTTAATCAGCTGCCTGAAATCAACACGGTCATTGGCAGTATAGTAAAAGGTAGCTTTTGAACCATCGCCTTGAAATTCGATATCAGAAATTTTCATTTCCAATTTTAGGGCAATAGCTATTTCGCGTGCTCTGACTTTCATCGGTTCTTCCTTGGCACGAGCTTCAGACCAGATGTCGATATCCTTTTGGGTTGCCTTGCGATAAATCTTAAGAATCTCATTGCTCGTAGGGTTTACCGACTTTTTCTTCATTTGTATCTTTACCAATTCTCCGGTCAGGGTTACAATTCCAACATCGTGTCCGGGAGAAGATTCTGTTGCCACAATATCTCCCATACTTAGAGAAAGTTTTTCAGGATTTCTGTAAAATTCCTTCCTCCCATTCTTAAAACGTATTTCTACGCAGTCAAATTGAGTCTCTCCGTTTGGAAGGCTCATGTTTGACAGCCAGTCAAATACGGTTAATTTGTTGCAGCTATCGGTGCCGCAAGTCCCTTTATTTTGACAGCCTTTTGGCGCACTGCCATCAGACGTTGAACAACTGGTACAAGCCATAATTTTATATAGATGTCACGATTAACGCAACTTAAAATTCGTAAAATGATTTTGTGCGTAAAGATAGTATTTTTAGTTTTAATGATACAAAGCCTGTAATTTGTTGCCATTCAGCAGAAAAACAAAAACCTATTGCAGATTCCCGCAATAGGTTTAACGTAAATAAAACAGAAATATTTTTAGTCTAAGACTTTATAAAGCTTATCAGAAAGGCGAATTCTGAAAGGAAGAGATAAGGTTATTTTGTCTCCAGGTTTTGCAGACGTTCCTTCTGCACCATCCACAAACATTTTGGTTATCTGTAATTCCTGGTTTCCGGTTGAAGGACCAGAAATGATAATTTTGTCGCCAATTTTCAATTCGTCCTTTTCAATCAAGAATTGCCCGATTTCAGATTTTACAAAATAGTGTTCTGCTTTTCCAATCAGTGCTTTCTTTATTTTGATTTTTTGTCGGATGTCTTTTGGCTTAACCGCTTCAAGAGTATTGTCGCCGGCTTTTGCTAGAGGCGTATCCGATAATTCTCCAGAATGTTTGAATTTTAATTTTTCAGATTTTCCTTTTCTGAAAATCATGTTTCCATTTTTTACACCGCGACGCAATTTTACTTGATCCGCCAGTGACATATGGATAATTTCCTGACATTCTGTAGAACAGCAGTTTTCCATGACGGCCTTACAGTCATCACATTGGATGAATAATAAATGACAGCCTTCATTTTCGCAATTCGTATGATTGTCACACGGTTTTCCACATTGGTGGCATTGTGAAATGATATCATCAGTAATTCGTTCGCCTAACCTGTGGTCAAAAACGAAATTCTTTCCAATGAATTTGCTTTCTATATTTTCTTCCTTGATTTGCTTGGCATAATTAATAATACCGCCCTCGAGTTGGAAGACATTTTTAAATCCCTGGTGTTTGAAATAGGCAGAAGCTTTTTCACAACGAATTCCTCCGGTACAGTACATGACCAGATTTTTATCTTCTTTATGGTCTTTTAATTGCTCGTTGATTATGGGCAACGATTCGCGGAATGTTTCAACATCAGGTGTGATGGCTCCTTTGAAATGCCCGATTTCACTTTCATAGTGATTTCTAAAATCAACAACAATAGTATTCGGGTCTTCTAAAATCTGATTGAATTCTTTAGCTTTTAGGTGTACACCAATATTAGTTACGTCAAAAGTATCATCATTTAATCCGTCAGCTACAATTTTATCTCGGACTTTAACAGTCAATTTCAAGAAAGAATGGTCGTCGTGCTCCACTGCTACGTTCAGGCGTATATCTTTCATGAAATCATATTTTTCTAATGTTTCACGAAAAGCTTCCAAATTTTCCGCAGGAATAGACATCTGGGCATTGATTCCTTCTTTGGCTACATACGTTCGGCCAAGGGCGTCAAGCTCATTCCAGGCTATAAATAAATCGTCGCGAAATTTTTTCGGGTCTTCAATTTTGGCATACGCATAGAATGACAGCGTGAGTCGCTGTTTGCCGGCCTCGTCAATAAGTGCCGCTCTTTCTTCTGCGCTTAAAGTGTTGTACAGTTGCATGCTATAAACGTTTTAAGTTGAGAGAATTATGTCGATTTTTTTAAATCTGGTGCAAAAATAGGACTTTTATCTAAGAATCGAAAATGACATTTGTCATGTTTCGGGAATCCTTTTTAAAAACAGAACCCTTTCAGCGTTTAAAACGCTGAAAGGGTTGGTTTGATATAAAGATGTTTAAATCTCTTAGCAGAATTCTGTGTAAGCATCTTTTAGGTTCTCAGCAATCATTTCAGCTGGACGACCTTCGATGTGGTGGCGCTCCAACATGTGAACTAATTCACCATCTTTGAAAAGTGCCATACTAGGAGAAGAAGGAGGGAAAGGGAACATAAATCCACGTGCTGCATCTACAGCTTCCTTATCAACTCCAGCAAAAACAGTTACTAAATGGTCTGGTTTTTTAACACCATCCAAGCTCATTTTTGCGCCTGGACGAGCATTTCTTGCAGCACATCCGCAAACTGAATTTACAACAACCAAAGTGGTGCCTGATTTTGCAATTGCGTTTTCAACTGCACCGGCACTATATAATTCTTCAAAACCTGCGTCAGCCAATTCAGCACGCATTGGTTTTACCATTTCTTCTGGATACATAACTTCTGTTAGTTTAAAGTTTAAGAATACAAAGTTACGAAGTTTTGAGGTGCTGTAAAAAAATAGAGTATAAAGATTTGTTATAGTTTCATAAGCGATTTTATATTCTGATTCTTCTGACTAATGCCTGAAGAAAAGGTGTTTTTGGGCATTTGGAAATGACACGAATGTCTTCGGTAAATGAAGTTTCTTCATCCAGAAATTTAAAAATAAGTGCCGGATTTCCTTTTTGAAACATGGAGGAAAAGATGCGGCTTCCGATATGGTTTTTCCGATCCAGGATATCTAATAACAGCAAGTCATAAAACCAAAATCTGGTTTTTTTATGGAATTTTCTGAAATCATTTTCAGTTAATAGAAAAGCAACCAGTTCTTTTGATTTTTTTGAGGCATTCTTAAAAGTATAACCGGTACTGGCTTTTGTCCATCCGCCAGCACTTCCTATATTCACTAGGTTTTTAGTGTTTTTTTGCCAAAAAGGATAACAGGTCATCGGAATTGCACCCTGTTCTTTCTCAATCAATTCGTAATTTGTAATTCCTAATTTTTTGAAATAGTCCCGGATTTCGTTTTCATATTCATTTTCCGGAAGCAGATCTTTTGAAAATAAGGTGTATTCTACCAATGCTTCCGATTTTGAAAAAGGTAATACATACATAAATCGCGTATTTCCTTTTTGGGCTACCGAAAAATCCATGAAAGTAGCTTTTTCGGGATCGAAAAGAGGTTCTTTAGCCTTGATTTTCCATCCAATAAAATGCTGTTGCAAGTAAGGATATTTTTTTTGTGCAGTAATTTCCTGTAGATCTAAGATACTATTGAAAAGCTTATCACAGTAGTATTTTTCTGTTTCCGTTTCTACCAAAACATCGTCATTATCTTCTGTGAAGCGGATAATTTTTTGAGATAAGAATTCAATGTTGTGTTCTTTTGAAATTGCTTCAAAAACATGTTGGTAAAAATCCAACCCTTGTATCATCTTGTATTGATAGGGATTTAGATTTAAATCACGTGTAAAACCCATATCCGAAAAAATAGCGGTATTCCATTTTTTGTATACAAGATGTTCGTAATCTCCATTTGGTTTTTCCCAAAAGCACCAGGTTCGGTCGTTGTTTTTTTTCAAGTCGGTATCCAATAGAAGAATTTTCTTTTCTTTGAATTTTCCTGAAAGTACCATCTGGTAGACAGTCATCAAAGCAGACAGTCCCGATCCCGCAAAAATGTAATGGTACTTTTTCATATTCCAAAAATAGCGAATATTTTATCGGATTTTATTCAGAACCTGAAGCAGATCTTTCGCATTCATATACGATTGAAGCTGTGCGGCTATCGAATAATCCGGATTCAGGATAGCAATTGTCGGATAAGTCGTGTTTCCATTTTTTTCAGCCAAAGCCGTAGCCAATTCATGAATGCCTGAATTGTTTCCTTTTGGCTTGAATTTAAAGACCGTTTTATTAAAAAAGACATCCTTTTTGTTTTCTGCATCAAAAGAAATAAAATAAAAATTCTGGTTCAGGGTTGCTATGATTTCTTTGTTTTTAAAAGTCGTGTTTTCCATCATCTTACAGAATTTGCACCAATCCGTATGTATAAAAATAACATATGGCTTGGGAGTGTCTGAGGCTAGTTTTTCTGCTTCTTCAAAAGTATGCGTGTTGAGTTGGGCAAAAGTTGGGACTGCCGTTAAAAATGCTAGTATGACAAACCACTTTTTCATAATTATTTCAAAGTATATCGCACGCCAAAAAAGCTTCGGATGCCTTGATTTGGGCCATAGACATAACTTGGGTCAAAAGTCAAAGCATACGGATTGTCTGGCGTAGGTAGGACATTTCCTTGCGGACCGTATTGTACATTTTTATCAAAAGGATCGTTCGCTCTTGCAATGATAAAAGGATTCCCTTTGTTTGGTGTCCAGTTCAATAAGTTCTTGATGCCCATATAAATTTCGACATCTTTTATTTTATTGTAAGTGAATTGGATGTTCTGTATGCTCCATGTAGGCGAATATTCTTTTCTCGGGTCCAGTTCTCCAAGCAGTGGCAATCGCATCGGACCGTAGACGTTTCCGGTATAGTCGATATCGAGAAATAATTTTGGAATACGATAGGAAATAGCCCAGGTTCCTGAAAACTTTTCCGTGAGGATTTGTCTTGTCTTGATGTTGTTTTCGGTTTTAGAAACATCCATATAGGTAGCTCCAAGAATAAGTTTTAATCCGTTTTGGAAAACAATGTCTATGTTAGTGCTAACTCCGGTAGTTACGGCATGACCGTCTAAGTTTTTATAAATAATCTTATTCGGGTCAGTGTCATAATCGGGTAGGATAGAATTTGTGAAATACGTATACCAGGCAGCGGTTTCAAGACCAATATAAGTACCATTTTCAGTATAGATTTTCTTCAGGTAATTGATGTTGGCATTATATGATTTCTCCGGTTTTAGTTCTTCTGCAATAACAACTTCCCTGGATCCGGTCAAAGCGGCGTGTTCTTCTGTAAATAAATTCACTACTCTAAATCCTGTTCCTGCATTCAAGCGGATAATGTCATTATCGGTTGCCTTGAATTTATAGGCAAAACGAGGTGTAAAAATGGAACCGTGGTCGCTGTTATAGTCATATCGAGCGCCAAGTAGGATGCTGTGCTTGTCGTTGAACTTGATTTCGTCCTGTGCAAAAATGCTCGGAATCCAGGTTTTGTCAGCAGTTGAAGTAGCAGGCGTATTGTCGTTGTAAAATTGATAACGGACAGCAGTTCCAAAAAGCAAATCGTGGTTGGAAATTTTCTTATCCCAGGTCAATTGTCCAAAACCGATTCGCTGCTGGGCCATATAGGGCGTGTTACCATAGACGGAATTTTGGTCATGGTCTGTATATGAAAAAGAGAACAGCATTTTTTCTTCAATAGGAAGTTCATAGGCTCCTAATAATTCATATCTTTTGGTGTAAATGATTTCACCATAAACTTCATCACCGCCACGGTATTTTTTCTCCCATTGCATTTCGCCTCCCCAGCGGTCTTCATAAAAATAACGGCCGGCAAGCGAAAATAATTTGTTGCTTTTCCTGCCCAGGTTCCATTTTTGAAAGACAGAAATACGGTGTTGTAGCGTAACATCTGTAAAATTATCATGGTTGTTGTCTATCGGGTTGCTGTAATTGAAATAGTTGACACCTAATAAGACCGAAGAATTTTTGCCTAAGTTTCCTTTAAATCCTGCATCCAGGTTGACTTCGCCCCAGGAGTTGCTGAAGCCGTCTATTGAAAATCGTGGAGCATTGGATGGGCTTTTAGTAATGATGTTGATTAGTCCGCCAACGGCTTCGCTTCCATATAAGGATGATGCCGGACCTTTTACAATTTCAATGCGTTCTAATAGCGAGTTCGGGATTCCGGATAATCCGTAAACTGTTGATAATCCGCTAACGATAGGCATTCCATCAATCAATACCAATGTATAAGGTCCTTCCAGTCCGTTGATGTGGATGTCACCCGTGTTACAGATATTGCAATTCAGCTGAGGGCGTACTCCATTCACATTCTGTAATGCTTCAAAAATATTAGCGGTTGGGTTTTTCTTGAAATAAGAAGGCTTGTATACTTCTACGGGAACCGGACTTTCCAATCGGCTGACGGGTTTTAAAGTACCGCTGACAACGACTTCTTCCAGAGAATTTTTGTCGTTTTCCAATTCCGCATTCCAACTCAGAATTTCGTCTTTTTTAATAGTAATATTTTTTTTCAAGGTTTTGTTGCCCACATAAGCTATTTGGATTTTATAATTCCCGGCAGGAATGTTTTCGATTTTATAATGACCCAAGCTATCTGAGGAAGCGCCAAAGTTTGTTCCCAAGATTTTGATATCAGCATCGGTAATAGCAATTCCATCTGAAGTAATTTTTCCGGAAAGAGTACCTTTTTCTTGTGCGTAAAAGTTTTGAAAAGAAAAGATTAATAATAGTAAAATTATATTTTTCATTTAAGTCAAATTATTTTTAGACAAAACTAAAAATTATATTTTACTAAGCAAATAAAATAATTATATTTGTATTAATAATTGTTTATATGGGTAAATCACTTGAAGAAGTACACGGGTCAGTTGCTACCCAAAACAAAAAATCGGCATTTAGAAGAGTGCTGGCTTTTTTGGGTCCGGCCTATCTGATTAGTGTTGGATATATGGATCCGGGAAACTGGGCGACGGATATAGCAGGAGGAAGCCAGTTTGGTTATACGCTTTTATGGGTGCTTCTGATGAGCAACATCATGGCACTGCTTCTGCAAAGTTTGAGCGCCCGACTTGGAATTGTGACGCAGCGGGATTTGGCTCAGGCGTCTCGAGAAACCTATTCTCCTTTTATCAATTACATTCTTTACTTTTTAGCGGAGATTGCTATTGCGGCCTGCGACCTTGCCGAAGTATTAGGAATGGCAATCGGGATTAACCTGCTATTTGACATTCCTTTGATTGAAGGCGTATTGATTACGGTTCTTGATACTTTTCTTTTATTATTCCTTATCAATAAAGGCATACGGAAAATGGAGGCTTTTATTATTGCTTTGGTAGCGATCATAGGTTTTTCTTTTGTATTTGAAATGGTATTTGCCGAACCGGAACTTGATAAAGTCGTATTAGGACTGATTCCTTCCATACCGAATGAAGCGGCATTATATATCGCCATTGGTATTATTGGTGCGACTGTGATGCCTCATAATTTGTATTTGCATTCTTCACTGGTACAGACAAGAAAGTTTGACAGGACAGATAAAGGAATCAAGCAGGCTTTAAAATACAATCTTATCGATTCAACGATAGCGTTAAACCTGGCTTTTTTCGTGAATGCGGCTATTTTGATTCTGGCAGCGGCAACATTCTATCGCAATGGGATGTTTCATGTGGCAGAGATTCAAGATGCGCATCAGTTTTTACAACCGCTTTTGGGAACAAAATGGGCCCCGATTCTTTTTGCTGTAGCCTTAATTGCGGCAGGACAAAGCTCTACGATTACAGGAACGTTAGCCGGACAGATCGTTATGGAAGGTTACCTGAACTTGAGAATACAGCCGTGGGTGCGCCGAATAATTACAAGATTAATCGCCATTGTTCCTGCTGTTATTGTCATTATGATTTATGGTGAGCAGGTTACTGGAAAACTTTTGATTTTTAGTCAGGTAATTTTGAGCCTCCAATTGGGATTTGCTATTATTCCGCTGATTCATTTTGTAAGCGACAAGACAAAGATGAAAGGTTTCCATATTGGAAAAATTACCCAAATAGCTGCCTGGATTATCGCATCCGTCATTGTTTCGCTTAACGCAAAATTAGTGTATGATGAGATTAGCGGATGGATAGAAAATGCGGAAAATCCTCTGGTTCTTTGGTTAACGGTTGTTCCTTTGGCAATAGGGTTTATGGTTTTGCTTTTATATATTGTTTTCAAGCCTTTTATAGCCAAGTCGAAAGCCAAAAATTACAACCATTCACCGCATAATATGACTCTTACGTTTTCTGAAAAGGCAACTTATAGTAAAAAGAATATTGCTATTTCCGTTGATTTTTCTGAGGCAGATGAAATTGCGATAAACAGTGCTTTTGAACTGGGCGGAATTGAGGCAAAGTACACCTTAATTCATGTGGTGGAAACTGTCGGGGCCATGATGTATGGTGAAAATATCCAGGATCATGAAACGACAATTGATGAAAAACTACTGAACGAATATAGAGACATGCTTATCCAAAAAGGCTTTAATATTGAGATTCAATTAGGATTTGGCAAGCCGGGCAAAGTGATTCCGAAAATCGTAAATGCAGGAAATTTTGATATTTTGGTAATGGGAACGCACGGACATACCGGTTTCAAGGATTTGCTTTTTGGGACTACGGTTAATAAATTGCGCCATCAAATATCGATTCCACTATTTATTGTCAAGAAGTAGGTTACCTTTACATTTTAAATATTTTGCAATGACTTTTTCAGAAGAAAATTACTTAAAAACAATCTACCATCTTACCACAGCTTCAGATTCTGAAGTCAGTACGAATGCTATTGCCGAAAAGATGGAGACGAAAGCCTCTTCGGTTACGGATATGTTGAAAAAGCTTGCTGAAAAAGGCCTGGTCAATTATAAAAAATACCAGGGTGTTTCCTTAACGGAAGAAGGGAAGTTGGCTGCAAAAATGATTGTGAGAAAGCACCGCCTTTGGGAAGTTTTTCTAGTGGAAAAGCTCGGTTTTTCATGGGATGAGGTGCATGATATTGCTGAACAGCTGGAACATATCAAGTCAGAAAAATTGATCAATAAACTGGATGATTTTTTAGATAATCCTACAGAAGACCCGCATGGTGATCCTATACCAGATAGAGAAGGAAGAATTATAAAAATAGAAAAACAGCTGCTTTCGGAATTGTCAGAAAACCAATTTGGAATTTGTGTTGGTGTAAAAGATACATCTTCGGAATTTTTAAAATACCTCGATAAGCAAGAAATCGCTTTGGGATCAAAAATCGAGTTTCTGTCTAAAGAAAGTTTTGATTTGTCTTTACGGATAAAAGTGAATGGGAAAGAACTTACCATTTCCAATAAAATTGCAAGCAATCTTTTTGTCAAGCTGCTTTAGTGGCAGCCACAATCGTCATTACCGCAATTTCCTGACTTTTTCTTTTTCCAAAAGAATTTCTTGACAAGAAAAGCAAAAGCTCCTGCTACAAGTAGGTATGCTATGATTTGCTGAATATTCATATCTCAAAGTTAAAAATTAAATTCTTTGGCTTATGCCAAGAAAATGATAAACAGGACCTTATTTCAAAATTTGATAGACAATTAACGAAACGGTATAGGCAAATGTGCTCATAAAAACCAGCTGTATGATAGGCCATTTCCATGAATTGGTTTCTTTTTTTGTAATTGCCAGCGTACTGATACACTGCATCGCAAAAGCATAAAAAAGTAACAGCGATATTCCCGTAGCAAAATTGAAAATTTTATCGCCTGTAACCGGATTGACTTCGGCTTCCATTCGGCTTTTTATGGTTGCTTCTTCTTCACTGTCTACGCTGTAAATAGAAGCCAGCGTACCAATAAATACTTCTCTTGCTGCAAAGGAAGTAATAACCGCAATGCCAATTTTCCAATCGTAACCCAAAGGTCTGATGACAGGTTCTATGCCTTTTCCTAAAACTCCTATAAAGGATTTTTCGAGCTTAAAGCTGGAAATTTCCTGATTTTCTACTTTTTCAAAAAGTTCCACTTTTTTAACAGCTAAAGAGTCGGCTATATCTTGGTTACTTATCGCATAAATATTTTTGGCAACACTGTCTTGCAGTGCTGTATAATGTTGTGAAAGCGTGTTGTCTATATAATTTTGGTTGAACCGCGTTAGTCCTTGCTTCTGGATTCTTTCTTTGACAATAGTTTCTGCATTTGCATATTCGTGAGACATACCATGAGATCCCAGGAACCAAAGGATTATCGAGATGGCAAGGATGATTTTTCCCGCTCCAACCACAAAAGATTTTGTTTTTTCGATTACGTTGATGGCCACATTTTTAAATAATGGCAGCCTGTAATTAGGCATCTCAATCACGAAATAGGATTTGGATTTTATCTTTAATATTTTGTTTAGGATATACGCAGAAAATATAGCCATGAAAAAACCTAAAAGATACAAGGCCATTAAGGTCAGTCCTTGCAGGTTTAAAATGCCAAGAATTCTTTTATCGGGAATAATCAGGGCAATCAGGATGGCATATACAGGTAGTCTTGCTGAACAGGTTGTGAAAGGAGTAATCAGGATGGTTATCAACCGCTCTTTCCAGTTTTCGATATTTCTCGATGCCATGATAGCCGGAATCGCACAAGCTGTTCCTGAAATCAACGGGACGACGCTCTTGCCGCTAAGTCCAAACCTTCTCATGATTTTATCCATTAGGAAAACCACACGGCTCATATAACCGCTTTCTTCCAATACAGAAATAAAAAGAAACAAAAAGGCAATTTGCGGTATGAAAATTACAACTCCGCCAATTCCCGGTATGATTCCTTCCGAAACAAGATCGGTCAATACGCCAGGCGGAAGATGTTCTTTTGAAAGACTAGCCAGCTTAGCAAAACTTTCGTCAATAAAATCCATCGGAATGCTTGACCATGAAAAGACCGATTGGAAAATAAGCATCAGAATTGCAAAGAAGATAACGTATCCAAAAACTTTGTGCATCAGGATTCTATCCAGCGTTGCTCTTACGCCTTTCGCTTTGGACGAATCTACTGTATATCCAACTTTGAGAACATCATTGATAAACTGGTATCTTTTGATAGTTTCTTTTTGTTGCATTTTTTTCAGTTCGGAATTGGATTTTGCAAAAGATTTTTCAGCAATTTCTTTTCGTTCCAATCCTCCAAAGTTTACGTCTTGTGTAATGACAAGCCATAATTTATAAAGCAGTTCTTTTGGAAAAGCATGGCGGAGCTTATCGAAATAATCAACATCAATGCTTGATGCATTCAGACAAGGTTCGGTAGATAGGGTTTTATAATCGGCTATGAGGTGTTTTAGATTGTCAATGCCTATATTTTTTCGAGAGCTAATTAGCGCTATCTTGGTTTTTAATTGCTCTTCAAGATAAGGAATGTCGAGGCTGATTCCTTTATAATCCATCCGATCCGACATGTTTATAGCCAGAATTGTAGGGATTTCTAAATCTTTTATCTGGGTAAAGAGTAGTAGATTTCGTTTAAGATTTTCTACTTCGGTAACAACAACTGCAACATCGGGATAATTAGCGTCATTTTTGTTGAGCAGCAGTTCAATCACCACATTCTCATCAATAGAACTGGCATTTAAGCTGTAAGTACCCGGCAAGTCAAGAATGGTGGCTTTCAGGTTTTCGGTCAGTTTGCTGTAGCCGATTTTCTTTTCAACAGTTATTCCGGGATAATTACCAACCTGTTGCTTCAATCCAGTAAGCTGATTAAAGACAGAAGTTTTCCCGGTATTTGGATTGCCTATAAGGGCGACTTTAAGATTTTTATGACTCATAGAGCTTCATTCACGACTTCAACAGTTATAGCAAGGGCAGTTTCTTTGCGTATGGCAACATGACTGTCATTGACATCAATATATAACGGGTCGCCAAGAGGAGCAATCTGCAATAGCTCTACAAAATTGCCGGGAAGACATCCCATTTCAAGCAATTTTAAAGGAATCGTATCGATATTAACGTCGAGTATCAGTGCCTTCTGACCGATTTTGAGCTGTGCTAAAGTTTTCAAGCCTTATTTAGATTCAATTTAGATTGCAAAAATAGGAATTATTATTGAAGTAGGCCTGTTAAATAAAAAAATGCCGCAAAACCTCAGTATTTACAAAGTCTTTTTGATTTAAAGGAGGCCTTTTTTAGAAAAAACCGCATTCAAGTTTTATAAAATTATAGTGCAATCCTATAAAATTACTCAGCTTTATAAGATTACTTTTATACCATAATCAAAAATAAAAGTCATGAAAAAGCTAATGTATGCCGCGTTTATAGTTATTATTTTCTCAGCGTGTAAAGATACAGCCAGTGAAAATGCGATGTTAAAGCAACAGCGTGAGATAGATTCTATGAAAGTGGTAATGAAAGAAAAAGAAGAAGCACTGGCCAAACAAAGAACTATCGATTCTATGAATGCCGTGGTAGCCGCAGCTGAGGCTAAGGCCGCTCAGGCTTCAGCGAATAAGACTGCTGCGCCCGTAACTGCAGCACAGAAGAAAAAAGGATGGAGCAATACGGCAAAAGGAGCTGTGATTGGAGCCGGAGCCGGAGCGATTACCGGAGCGGCCGTTTCTAAGAAAAAAGGCGAAGGTGCTATTATTGGCGGTCTAGCTGGAGCTGCTGTAGGTGCCGGAACCGGAGCCATTATTGATGATAGCAAAAAGAAAAAAGAAAAACAATAACCTTTGGGATTACTAAAAAGAGAGGCATTATGCCTCTCTTTTTTTATTCTGATTTTTCAGCGGATAAATAATTAATGTCTTCCAGAAGTCTTTTCACTTCTTCAGGTTTGGTGCCGTCATAAAATCCCCTGATTCGTCTTTTTGCATCTACAAGGACAAAATTTTCGGTATGAACCATATCGTATAATTCGCTGGAATCTGTAGTTTTTACTGCCAGATATGATTTTCGGGCAATATAATAGATGTCTTTTTTATCGCCGGTAACTAGGTTCCACTTGCTGTCGATCACTCCTTTTTTAAGGGCATACGCTTTTAATACTTCAGGCGTATCAATGTCAGGCATTACAGTATGGGAAAGCAACATTACTTTAGGATTGTCCTTGATCTGTTCTTGAAGCCATGCCATATTTTCGCCCATCGGTACGCAGATTGACGGACAAGTCGTAAAGAAGAAGTCGGCAACATAAATCTTTCCCTCATAATCTTTCTGAGTTATCGTTTTGCCGTTCTGATTGGTAAACGAAAAATCATCAATGGTATGGTATTTTTTTACATACTGAACGGTAGTGTCCACCATTTCAGGATTGACATCGGCAGGATTATAAATCTTGAGCATCTTTTTCGGTTTTAATGCGAAATAGAAAAGTGTAATGATAGTCGCTGATAATAAGAAAAGGACAAGAAAGAAAATTCTATATTTTTTAAAAAAGGTAAGCATCGTGAAGAAATTTTTGCGAAATTACAAAAGAAAGCATCATGCAGATTTTATTTTAACAGTTATATAAGTCGATGCAAATAGTTTACTTTTTAAATTTGTGCAACACAAACAGAGTTTTATATGAAAATAATTTCGAATAAGGGTATGCTGTCCTTTACGGCAATGGTTTTAGCCGCAATTTCGGCAAATGCTCAGGAAAAATCACAGCATCCTGGGATTGAAATCCAGTATATGGATTTGTCAGTAAGACCCAATGACGACTTCTTTAAATTTGTTAACGGGAAATGGGTAAAGGATACGGAAATTCCTGCCGACAGAACTCGTTGGGGAAGCTTTGACGAACTTCGCCAAAGAACAGATGAAGATGCGTTAGCTATCCTTAAGAAAGCGGCAGCGGATAAAAAGCTGGACCCTAAATCAGATCAGGCCAAGGCTGTAAATCTTTACAAGTCCATTATGGACACGGTAACAAGAAATAAACAAGGAATTGCTCCTCTGAAACCGTATTTGGCAAAAATCAATGCAGTTAAAAATGTAAAAGACCTTCAGGCCTTGATGATTGAGATGGAGCCGACTGGCGGAGTTGGATTTACAGGAGCCGGAGTAGGAACTGATGCTAAAAACAGTAACAGAAATGTAGTGACTGTTGGTTTAGGAAGCCTAGGTCTTCCGGACAGGGACTATTATGTTTCTGATGAAGCCGATTCTAAAGAAAAGAGAGAAAAATACGAACAGCATGTTGCAAGAATGTTGCAATATCTTGGTGAAAAACCAGAGGAGGCAAAGAAAAACGCAGCGAAGATTTTAGCGTTGGAAATTTCTATGGCGAAGCCAAGATTGGACAGAGTAGAAAGAAGAGACAGAAGAAAGACGTATAATCCGATGTCTATTGCTGATTTGCAAAAACTGACTCCTTCTATTAACTGGAATACGTACCTGACAGGAATCGGACTTCCAAAATTAGATTCTGTTATCGTATCTCAGCCAAAATACATGACTTCTTTGGAAGAAATCTTCAAACAAAATAAGGTTGAGGATTGGAAAGAATATATGAAATGGACGTTGCTGAACAGATCTACCGGAACACTTTCTACAGAAATCGAAACAGCAAACTGGGAATTCTATGGCAAAACTTTGACAGGAGCAATCAAGCAAAGACCTCGTGACGAAAGAGCATTGCAAACTGTAAACGGAACAATTGGTGAAGCATTAGGAAAACTATACGTTGCTGAAAAATTCCCGCCAGAAGCTAAGGCTAAAGCGGAATTGATGATCAAAAACATCTTCCTGGCTTTTGAAAACAGAATCAACAGATTGCCTTGGATGACAAAAGCGACAAAAGCTAGTGCCATTGAAAAACTACACAAGTCAAGAATCAAAATTGGTTATCCTGACAAATGGAAAGATTATTCTACATTGACAATTGTTGCTCCAGAAAAAGGAGGAACTTATTTTGAAAACATGAAAAATGTAGCTCGTTGGAACTATAAAGATGACATCGAGAAATTAAACAAGCCGGTTGATAAAGACGAATGGTTTATGTCTCCTCAGACTGTAAACGCATATTACAACCCTTCATATAATGAAATCGTTTTCCCGGCTGCTATCCTACAACCGCCATTCTATGATTACAAAGCGGATGAAGCTGTTAATTATGGCGGAATCGGAGCAGTAATCGGACATGAGATTTCACACGGATTTGACGATTCAGGATCTCGATATAATGCTGATGGAAACCTGGTAAACTGGTGGTCTGATGAAGACTTGAAGCAGTTTACAGGATTGGGCGGTGCTTTGGCAGACCAATACAGTGCTTTGCAGCCGCTACCTGGAATTTATGTTGACGGTAAATTTACCCTGGGTGAAAATATCGGAGATTTAGGTGGTGTAAATGCAGCTTACGATGGTTTGCAATTGTACTTAAAAGCGAATGGACGTCCTGGATTGATTGACGGATATACGCCGGAACAGCGTTTCTTTATTTCATGGGCGACTATTTGGAGAACCAAAGCTCGTGATGAAGCAATCAAGAATCAGGTAAAAACAGATCCGCATTCACCAGGAATGTACAGAGCTTATGTACCACTTCAAAATGTGGACGCATTCTATGAAGCATTCAAAATCAAAAAAGGAGACGGAATGTATGTAGAACCAGACAAGAGAGTCAAAATCTGGTAATAAACTTAAAAATCCCAAGTGTGAACTTGGGATTTTTTTATTCTTTAAACTTTTCCTGACTTTTCTTTAATATGTTTTTTACGTCTTCTTCCGATTCGAAATTTACACGAGTAGTGTCCCATTCAACTTCATCAGGAAAATAGGGCAAATTGTGGGTTTTATGATAGAGCACAATTTCTTCCTCTAAAGTTGTCCTACGGATAAGAAATTTTGGAAGCCTTTTTTTCGCAAAAGCAGAAAACATTTTTTCTAAAATAGGGGATGTTATAGTATCCGTATAAGAAGCAATAGCAATAGAATTAAACATTTCCTCCCTACTAAAATTTAATACAATAAATTCCCCAATACTTGATGCGGGTAATTGTATTATGTCTCTTGGATCTAAGTCAATGAATGTTGGACGATTGTCTATAGGAGGCATACATCGTGCAAAATGTGAATAATCTCTATAGAAAAAAATTTTGTTAGTATCGGCAAGAATAAAATTGGCACTTGCATAATAAGCATGCTCAAGTTTAAACGATAAATTTTGTATGCTATCTCTTTTTGAAATAATATAGGTTTCTTTCTCATTTTGTTCAAGAGCCAGTTTGTCATTACAACTAATGGTAAAAAAGACTAACCCTGAAGTTAGAAAAGCAAAAGATTTTTTCATATCCCTCCAAATTTATAATCCAAAACTGCTTTTAGTTTACTGCTGTCGATAATCTTTCCAACTGATTTTTTTTCAGCATTGAATTTTGGTAGATCTAAACCAAGACTTTCTGCTTTTTGAGTATAATATTCTTTTCTACTTGGATGAATAGGAGCCACTGCATTGAAAACCGTATTCCAACAATCTTTTTCAATAATTTTTAAAATAACTCCAATACAATCCTTTTGATGGATGAGGTTTATTGGGCCATCTGCATTTTCAATATTTTCTCTGCCTGAAAGAAATTTTACCGGATGGCGGTCTTCACCTATCAATCCTCCAAAACGCAAAATGGTAGTGCTGAATTTAGGATTATTCAATAAGAGATTTTCAGATTCAAAAAGCTGCCTGCCACTTTTGGTATCAGGATTTGGAATATCTTCTTCTGTGATAACGGGAATGTTTTCCGCATCGGTATATACCGATGTTGAACTTATAAAAAGCACTTTTTTGATGGAAGATTTCTCGATTTCCAAAGCCAGATTCTGAATTTTTGCTACAAAATTTTCATTCGTATCACCTTTCAGTTTTGGAGGAATATCAATAATCAGTATTTCAGAATCTTTTAAAAAGTCGTTTAGATTTCCTTGAATTCCCTCGGGGCTTACAGTAACCAAAAAAGGCTTTACTTCGGAACTTTCCAGAATACTGAGCTTATTTTCGGAAGTTGTAGAACCGTTTACTGAAAATCCTTTCTCTAGTAAATCCTTGGCTAAAGGCAGTCCAAGCCATCCGCAACCTAAAATACTAATTTGCGGCATTGGCGTTGATTTCCAAATTTGTTGGCTGTTGCTCTAAACTGTCTAATAACTGTTCGGGAACGATTTCCTTTCTTAAATTAGGTTTTATTTTCTGTTTTATGACTACTGCATCGTTTAGTACAAAAGGAGTCGGCATCATCCAGTTTTCACGTTTTGCAATACTGAACATTTTGTTGCTCATGAGGTCGAAAGAAGACTCCATCAGATCCATATCAAGTACTGCTTTTGAAGCAATACTGAACTGCAATTCTAAAGGTTCGTTATCCGTCACATAATAACTCAAAAGCTTTCTCCCCTTTCTCTTGAAGGCAGAGCCCTTTTGGTTGATGTGTTTTACACCATTGGCTCTCAGATTATGGAAAGTAAGGTTCTCATGTGCAAAAATATCATAACGGTTTACTTTTCGGTTAGGGCTGATTTTTATCTTCAGATGTCTTTGGGTTCCAATTATAGTATCACGTAGGAATTGGATGGTAGGTTCTTCCAATTCTTTAGCCGGAGCCGAATTAGAATAAGTGAATTTTGAATCGTATTTGCTAAATAGGTTATAGGGTTCCAGTTGTTTTGCATCTGAAGGTTTCTCACCTAAATATCCTTTCGTCCAGCTGTCGAGATTTTCGTCATACGTCACCCATAATGCCTTGTTGGTATCGCCATCGTAAACATACAACAGACTGTTTGGTTTTGCCTTTCCGGGCTTATAACCCGATTCCAGATGCGCTTTTATAAAAAAGCCTAGGGCGATCAACAGCATTGCAGTAGCCCAGACACCTTTTTTTGGATAATAACCAAAAACAGGTAATAGGAGTGTGAAAACCAAAACGGTCAGCACTGCGCTTCCGGCCAATAGTTTTAGTCCTAATCCGATTGGGAATGTGGTAATAAACGGGACAAAAATTATAAAAGCCGGAATACTGAGAATAAGGTTCAGTATCCAGCTCTTTTTCTGAGTAATTACAAAATACGCCAACATGATAAGGGAGCAAAAAACAGGAATTATAAAGAATCCTGCTCCCGGAAGGAAAATCGCCAGGGCTATGTTTATCAAGATCCATACAAACATAGGCGCTATAGCAAAGTTCATCGCCTGGTTTTCGAAATAGTATTTTTTATAGAAAGCAAAACTGATAGCTAAGCTGATGAACACGAAAAAGCCAATATAATAGTGGCCGTTATATGTAAATCCGTGTAAAATGTCTTTGTATTGAGGATAAAACTGGTTCAGGACTTTCCATCCCAGAAAAGCGGCAGCGCCAGAAATCAGCAGGGAAGCAAAGAACGGAGCAAAGCCGCGTCCTATTTCTTTGATGGATAAGGTTCTTTTTCCGATACCGATGAAAACAAGGAAAACGAATAATACTCCGGCAATAGTGACTAAGATAAAATTCCAGGAAAAAGGATAGCTTACAAAGTAAAAAGGAGTATTGAAATAAACATAATCTTCGCTGCTATTGAGCGTATTCAAATCGGCATTAGCAAAATAATTGAGTAGCGGAACAATATAAGTGCCTTGGTGTGCTAAAGTTGAGTGGCTCAAATGCTGGATATCATCCTGTTGCGTATGATAATTGAAATGGTCATCAATAAAAGCAAAGTTAAATCCCTGGATTTTTCCCTCTTCCCTAAAAACCGTCAGGTCGGTGTCGTTTGGAAGCATTTTATAAATGCTGTACATCAGGGAGTTTGAAACAGGAAAACCAGGATTCGCCTTTGTAAATTCTCTAACCATAGATGCATTTCCTTTGTTGGTTTCCATCAGCATATAGGATGGTCCTGCGCTTCCTCTTGCTTCAAGATTCAGGACAAGTCCAACTTCTTTAGCCCAGGGATGTCCCGTTACGAAAAGAGCGGCTCCGTTTAAGCCTAACTCTTCTGCATCAGAAAACAAAATGATGATATCGTTTTTATTGGCTGCTTTATTGGCGAGAAAAGCTCTGACACTTTCTAAGATGGTAGCAATTCCGGAAGCATCGTCACCTGCACCGAGGGAAGAAGAATGCGGGGCACTGTCGTAATGCGATAAGAGCATCAATGCTTTGGAGTTGTTTGAACCTTTAATCCGGGCAAGAATATTTTTTGATTTTGCCAGGTTCCCCCATTCTGTTAAGGTATATCCTTCCTGGGTTACCGTTTCCAGTCCCATTTTTTGAAGTTCTTTTTCAAGAAGCGAGGCAACGGTTTTATGATTTTCAGAGCCAACATAGTGTGGTGATTTAGCTATAGTGGCAACCTGCTCAAGAGCTCTTTTAGTAGAAAATTCCGTCAGTGGGACTTCTCCTTCGGCAACGTTTTGGGGCATCATTGCAAAGAAAACCCCATAGATGATTCCTGCGACAAGCAAAGCAGAAATAAGGGAATTATATCTTTTTTTCATTCAGTTGAGATTATTTAGGTGGTGTTAAATATTCTTTCTTTACTACCATATAGGAATCATTTTCTATAGGCAGATATGCTTGGTCATATAGGAAATAGTAGGTATTTCCGGTTTCTGTTGGCAACGCACTTGTGAAAAACTCAAAGTCAAAACCCTTAATCAGTAATCTTGACCGTGAAACCCGCGTTTTGCCGTCAGAATTCATTCCCGATAAAATTCTGTAATTTTTGCGTAACTTGTTGTTAATGTTCCGCATTAAATTATTCGAATCTTTATTTATTTTGTTATTATATGAATTCCTGCATCCATCGCTGCAAAACTTTTTGTCTTCGCGACCCGTAATTCTCTCCCTGCATTCTAAACATGATCTTGGCATAACTTTTTTCTTTTGTGTGAATATTTATAAATAGCATGGAAATCCTATGCTTTAAAGGCTTAAATTTTTTGCGGGAGCTAACTACGTCTTTTTCTTACACAAACATCAGAAATTTTTTTCTATTTCAGCTTTTTAATTTTATATAAATCGTCTCGCCTGTCTTTTAATATCCTGACGCTTCCCTGTTCATGCAGTTTTTTCAGCAGGTCGAGGTCGACATCGGCAATAAGTGTCATTTCTGTATTAGGTGTAGCTTCTGCTTTGATCCCGTTAGAAGGGAAAGCAAAATCAGAAGGTGTGAAAACGGCTGCCTGCGCATATTGGATGTCCATATTGTTCACCTTTGGAAGATTACCTACGCATCCTGCTATGGCCACATAACATTCGTTTTCGATAGCTCTGGCCTGGGCGCAAAATTTTACGCGGGTATAGGCATTTTGCGTATCGGTGAGGAAAGGAACAAAAAGAATTTCCATTCCTTCATCGGCCATTAATCGGGATAATTCAGGGAATTCTACATCATAACAGATCATGATGCCAATTTTACCACAGTCCGTATCAAAAGTCCTGATTTCTGAACCGCCTTTCATTCCCCAATATTGGACTTCATTGGGAGTGATATGTATTTTGGTATACATTTCAGATGTCCCGTCCCTTTTACACAGAAATCCTACATTATAGAGATTTCCATCTTCTATGTACGGCATGCTTCCTGTAATAATGTTGATGTTGTATGAAATGGCAAATTCCTGAAATTTCTTGCGAATCGGTTCGCAAAAATGGGATATTTCCCTAATAGCATCGGCTTCTGAAAGATGGTTGAAATCTGCCATCAAAGGAGCGATGAATAGTTCCGGAAACAATACAAAATCGCTGCTGTAGCCTGAAACGACATCAATAAAAAATTCCGACTGCTCGAAAAGAGCTTCCAGATTAGCCAACGGACGCATCTGCCATTGTACCAGTCCTAGTCTGATAACGCTTTTTTTGACATTAATTAGCTTTGGACTTTTTTCATAATAGATGTTATTCCACTCCAATAACACCGCATATTCTTGTGAGCTGATATCGCCTTCAAGATAATTTTTCATGATTTTCAATACGTGGAAATCATTGCTTAGCTGAAAAGAAAGAACAGGATCATATAATTCACTCATCCGTACTTTGTCAATGTATTCTTTAGGACTCATTTCTTCCGAATATTGAGAATATTTCGGAATCCTTCCTGCAAATATTATGGATTTCAGATTTAAGGTTTCACACAATTCTTTACGGGCATCGTATAACCTTCTGCCTAGCCTAAGTCCACGATAGGCAGGATCGATAAATACATCAATTCCATATAAAACTTCCCCATCAGGATCGTGTGTGGAAAAAGAAAAATTTCCCGTAATCTTTTGGTAAGTATGGTTTGAACTGGCTTTTTTATAGTTCACAAGAATGGAAAGGGCCGAGCCCACCACTTTATCATCAACCAATATGACCAGTTGTCCTTCCGGGAAAAGAGAAAGCAATTTTTCAATTTCCTTTTCTTCCCAATAAGGTTCATCAAATTCATCGTAAGCATGCAACATCGAAGTCTTGAGCTGCTTATAATCTTCTATCTGTAAGTTTCGTAATTCAACTTTATTAATTTCCGCCTGCATAAAAAAATCATTTCACGAAAGTTACGCATATTTTTTTGGTCTACAAACGTTTACATCCGCTTACAATCGAAAGTAAACGGGTACATACCGGATAATTCAAACTAAGTGTTACATATTTGTAATAATAGTTAAGCATTAATGACGTATAATTTAAATTTTAAACGCCATGAGTACATTAAGAAACAGAGTGCAGCTTATAGGGCATGCCGGAAAGGATCCGGAAATCAAAAATTTTGACGGTGGGAAAAAATTAGCCTCATTAACATTGGCAACCAATGAGTCGTATACCAATGACAAGGGAGAGAAAGTCACAGATACCCAATGGCATTCTGTTATAGCCTGGGGGAAGACGGCTGAGATTATTGAAAAATATGTAACAAAAGGAGATCAGATTGCAATTGAAGGCAAGCTAGTCCATAGAAATTATGATGATAAAAACGGAGAAAAACGATATATCACGGAAATCACGATTAATGAAATCATGTTATTGGGTAAATAATATTTAGTTTTTTAGGTTTCGCAGATGTGCAATTAAATTGTTGACAAGCTGAAAAATGTTTATGCGCCATCCAAATTTAATTTGCCTCCAAACCATCTCAGAATCGGGATGGTTTTTTTATGAAAAAATATTCTTTGCAACCCGATATGTGTTTGTATGGGCTTCAATAATAGTTTTTATTTCCGGAGAATAACCTCCACCCATACTGCATTGGACAGGTATTTCCAGCTGATGGCACAGAGAGAAGATAATTTCATCTCTTTTTTTGCAGCCTTCTATTGAACATCCTAATTTTCCTAGCTTATCAGAATCTAATATGTCTACTCCGCTGAGATAAAATATAAAATCTGGTTTCTCACGTTGGATTAATTCAGGAACCGTATCGTTTATGATATGTAGGTATTCCTCATCACCGATTTTGTCAGGCAAAGCAATGTCCAGGTCAGAAGTTTCCTTTTTAAAAGGATAATTGGATTTTCCATGGACTGAAAAAGTAAAAACATTGGGATTGTTATGGAATATTTCTGCAGTTCCATTACCTTGATGGACATCCAAATCGATAATAAGAATCTTTGATACCAGATTTTTATCTAAGATATATTGTGCGCCAATAGCCTGATCGTTCAAAAGGCAGAAGGCTTCGCCTCGATTAGAATAGGCATGGTGTGTGCCTCCTGCTATATTAAAGGCTATTCCTGTCTGTAGCGCTTTTTCACAGCCTAAGATTGTGCCCTGCGCAATACGGAGTTCACGTTCAATCAATTCGGTTGAAAGTGGAAATCCTATTTTGCGTGCCGCTCTTGCTTCTAATGTCAGATTAATTAGCTCGTCAACATATTTTTTGTCATGAACTGCCAGAATGTATTGTAAGTCCGGAATTCCCGGCGTGAAAAAATCACTTTCAATAACAATTCCCTCATGAAGCAATTGTTGCGGAAGCAGTTCGTACTTCAGCATAGGGAAACGATGACTTTCCGGCAAAGGATGCTTGTATATAGGATGAAAAGCTATGGGTAGCATCAAATACGATCAGTCATTAGAATCTTCGAATTTTCTCAACGCATATTCCTTCTTCTTAGAATCATAATATCCCATGATAAAATAATCCTTATATGGGAAAACGGAAACGAGAGAAACATTGTTTTCATACAGGAACTGTGAAATATAATCTACAGCCAATCCCTGCTGCGGGCCTTTTTTATGTTCGAATTTATCATCAAAAAGTCCCTCGAAATATACTGTTTGCATATTTTGGCTGTCAAACATATCGTCTGGAGCATAATAGCTTCCAGAAACGGCCATTGCTACGGTGGTTGATAATCCTAAAAGAATCCCTCCGGTTGAGCTTACGTCTCGTATGCCTCCGGCAGTAACCATGATAGATGCAGGAGTTTTATATACGGTAATTCCTAAATAGGAATTGTTTAACCTTTGGAAGAATTTTTTAGTGGTTTTTAATTCCTGTCCTCTTTGATTTCCTGTTTGGGAATAGAGTGGGGAATTTCTAAACGAAATGGAATCTTTTGGAGTGGCAGTATAGTTTTTCAACTGTTCTCCGGTTGCTACATCAGCTGCTGCTATTGCCAATTCTTCTCCGTTAGCCTTAATCTGGTATAATTTATTGTTATGTAAATAAGAGTTGGATTGGGCGCCGCTTCCTTTTATGGTTAGTGATGGAATTGTTTTTTCGCTTATGGCAAACGTAGTAAGGTCGATATCGAAAAGTTGTGTCCTGCTTGTTGCATCAAAAGTGAGCACCATTTGTTTTCCGGTAACATAGAATTTTATCTTCGAAACACTTTGGAAAAGAGGATTTGATGATCGGGTGTCGATTTTTTCGATTGCATTTTCTTTGATTAGTTTAGAAAAGGTTGACGATTTTCCGTTTTCATCAATGAATTTAAAGGACGAGAAATCAACGGTTTTTTCTTCTAATTGCCCTTTATTAAAGCAATAAAATTTCAGTTTGTCTTCTTTTTGGATCAGCGATAGGATGTAGAAGGAATTGTTTTCGCTAAAGACAGAAAGGATATCCTCATTTTTAAAGGAAACCTGATAGGAAGCAGTTGATGATGTACGATTGTTGAAATCAAAATACAGCGATTGAATTTTAGTATAATCTTCTGAAGACCAATACAGGTATGGATTTCCATTGTCTTCGAAACTAAATCCTACCATAGCCTCATAGCTTTTGTCAGGACGGCTTACGGATAGGCTGTCTTTAAAAAACAAGGCATTGCTGAATTTCAGGACTTTTAGTTTTTCTTTGTCCGATGCAAATGCAAACACCTGATTTTGGTTGTTTACAGCATTGATGATTTGGTGGTAGCTCGTTGCTTTTTTTAGCTCCAAAGGATGCGAGGCAAGTAGTGTCTGGCCAAAAGAAAGATTGATGCAGCAAAGAGTAAAAAGCGTAAGGAGTATTTTTTTCATAAGCTGTTGTTTTTTAGTTTCTTTCTGCTCAAAAACAATACCAGTTTAAGAATCCATAAATTCTTGAAACCTGTTGAAGAATTCTCCAACATGCAAACCATCCATCAATCCATGATGTACATGGACGGAAACTGACATCGTTCTTTTTCCATTGTCATGGGTAACCATTTTCCCTATTGAAATTTTAGGACAGCTGTCGGGAAAAGTAAAGCTGCGGGCATGCGACAAAGAAGTGAAATCAACCCAAGGAATAGCAGAAAAATGAATCAGGTTGTCAACCTCAAAGTTTCTTGTAAATAGGCCAGGCGTATTCCTTACTCTTTCGATTTCTTCTTTAGCCTTGGCTTCAAAAATTTCAAATTCAGGAAAAAATTCGACCAATGAAAAACCAAAAGTATTATCATCTCGTGTTAATGTAGGTGAAGCATCGATTTTGTCATAACGGTATACTTCTCCTTCAGAAATTCTGTAATGAAAACTCTCAACAGAATTTACTGCTGCTAGTGTTTTGTGCAGGTAGTACAAAAAGAAAGAAGTGCCTTTTTTCTTAGCAGTTTCGTATGCTTTTGTACAGTCTATAGTGGCGGTTATTCCAAAAAATGGTTCTTCAAATTTGCTAAAGAATTCAAAGTGTTCTTTTCTTGGCCAGGTGTTCAGGTCTAATTTGGTTTTCATTCTATTTTTCAGCAACTAGTGCTGTCGTATTTTAATTATAGCAAAAGCGGCAAGACTTCTGCAATCTTCTCTAAAGCCTTAAAGTTTTTGTGTTCTACTTTATGGTCTATTTTTTCATGTGCCCAGGTCGTATGGAAAGGAATGTGTACGGCATGGCCGCCTATTCCCAATACAGGCAGTACATCTGATTTTAAGGAATTTCCAATCATGAAAAATTCTTGCGGTTGTATTTCCAATCGGTTAAGCAAATCATGATAGTCTTTTTCCTGTTTGTCTGACATTACTTCGATATGGTGAAAATAATGCCCCAGACCTGAATTGTGCAATTTACGGCGTTGGTCTAGCAGGTCACCTTTAGTGGCAACGACTAATTTGTATTTTCCGTGCAACGCTTCCAAAGTTTCTTCAACACCATCTAACAATTCTATTGGTCTTTGAAGTAATTCTTTACCGTATTCAATTATTTTTTCAATCACATCAACGCTGATGGTCTTGTTTGAAATTTTCATTGCGGCTTCAATCATGGAAAGGATATATCCTTTAATTCCATAACCATATAGGGAAAGATTCTGGATTTCTACCCGAAACAATTCCTGAGATAATCCCTGGTGTGATAAATAATCCTGCATCAGGGCGCAGAATTTTTCTTCTGTTTCCTGAAAATAGGGTTCGTTTACAAATAAGGTATCGTCTGCGTCGAAAGCAATTACTTTTATATTCATTTTTTTAGGCAATCCTTTTTTTACCATCCCGGTAGGGTTTTAAATCCTGCCAGGGTGGGAATTTATTAATTTATAGTTTCTCCGTTACCAGCTTCAGCATCCGGATTTACAAAGACTAATTTTCCTTCCGGATTAGTCGTCATCAGAATCATTCCCTGGCTTTCAACGCCACGTAGATTTCTTGGAGCCAAATTCGCCAAAACAGTAACTTTTTTTCCAATAATTTCTTCAGGAGAAAAGCTTTCGGCTATACCAGAAACAATAGTCCTAATATCGATTCCGGTGTCTATTTTTAAAACAAGGAGTTTGTTTGCCTTTGGCATTTTTTCTGCTTCAAGAATGGTTCCAACACGCAGATCCATTTTTGCAAAATCCTCATATTGGATCAGGTCTTTTTGAGGTTCTGCTTTTTTGTTTTCTGCTTTGTTGGCTGTTTTTGTAGCTTCTAATTTATCTACTTGTTTTTGTATTTCTTCGTCTTCAATTTTTGCAAAAAGCAATTCGGCCTCGCCAATTTTATGTCCAGCCGGGATTAGGTCAGAATTTTCAGAAATGGTATCCCAAGAAAATTTACTTTCTGTATTTAAGATGCGCGTCAGTTTTTGAGCTGTGAAAGGCAAGAAAGGTTCTGCCAATACGCTCAATGCACCTGCAATCTGTAAGGCAACATACATTTGGGTTTTTACTCTTTCCGGATTGTCTTTGATGACTTTCCAAGGCTCTTCATCAGCCAGATATTTGTTTCCAAGACGGGCAACATTCATCAACTCGCCTAATGCTTCTCTGAAACGGTAGCGTTCAACAGAACTTGCAATTACTGCCGGATAGGCTTTTAATTCTGTCAAGGTAGCTTCGTCAATTTCTGAAAAATCATTTGGTTGAGGTACGATTCCGTCATAATATTTGTTGGTCAGTACCACGACACGATTGATAAAGTTCCCAAAAATGGCAACCAATTCATTGTTGTTTCTCGCCTGGAAGTCTTTCCAGGTAAAGTCATTGTCTTTTGTTTCCGGAGCATTGGATGTCAGCGCGTAACGCAATACATCTTGTTTCTCCGGGAAATCTTCCAAATATTCATGCAACCAGACAGCCCAGTTTTTTGATGTTGAAAGTTTATTTCCTTCCAAATTCAGGAATTCGTTTGCAGGAACATTATCCGGAAGAATATAGCTTCCTTCAGCCTTTAACATTGCAGGGAAAATCACGCAGTGGAATACGATATTATCTTTTCCGATAAAATGCACCAGTTTTGTATCCTCTGATTTCCAATACGGTTCCCAGTCTTTTCCTTCGCGCTGTGCCCATTCTTTTGTAGATGAGATATAGCCGATTGGCGCATCAAACCATACATATAAAACTTTGCCTTCTGCACCTTCAACCGGAACAGGAATTCCCCAGTCTAAGTCTCGTGTAACAGCACGAGGCTTTAGGCCATCTTCCAACCATGATTTAACCTGGCCGTAAACGTTAGGTTTCCAATCGTTTTTGTGTCCTACTAAAATCCATTCTCTTAAAAAGGCATCATATCTGTCTAAAGGCAGAAACCAGTGTTTTGTCGATTTCAGGATTGGTGTTTCCCCGGTAATTGTCGACTTCGGATTGATAAGGTCTGTAGCGTTCAACGACGAACCGCATCTTTCGCACTGGTCACCATAAGCCTCTTCATTGCCGCATTTTGGACAGGTTCCTATAACGAAACGGTCGGCCAAAAACTGATTGGCTTTGGCATCATATAATTGCTCCGTTACTTCTTCAATAAAATCGCCTTTGTCATATAAAGTCCTGAAAAACTGGGAAGCCGTATCATGATGAATTTTTGCCGATGTTCTGGAGTAGTTGTCAAAAGAAATTCCGAAATCTTCAAAAGATTTCTTAATCAAGGTATGATATTTGTCGATTACTTCTTGTGGCGTGATTCCTTCTTTTTTTGCTTTCATTGAAATAGCAACTCCGTGTTCGTCGCTTCCACAAATAAAAGCAACATCTCGCCCTTGCATACGCAGAAAACGAGCATAGATGTCTGAAGGAACATATACTCCTGCCAGGTGGCCAATGTGTATAGGTCCGTTAGTGTATGGCAAAGCTGCCGTAATCGTATATCTTTTTGGATCTTGTATCATGGATTTTCTTTAATAAGTATGCAAAAATAATCTATTGGCGCTGAAATACCTAAAATGGTATTACAAATCTAAAGGAGAAGGCAATAGGTTTCAAAGTATCTGACTTGCAGATTACCTCGTTTATTTGTTTATTTGTTTAACAGAAATCAGACATTATGCAAAGGCCAAATCGATTAAAGTTATTTTTTACTGCTCTAACATTGTTGAATTTCTTAACCTTTCATGCGCAAAACAAAGTCATCATGCCAGAATATTTAAAAAAAGGAGATACGGTGGGCATTTTAGCCACAGCCAGAAAAATTGATTTAGCTACTATTGAACCGGGAATTAAGTTGTTGGAAAGTTGGGGACTCAAAGTGGTGATAGGCAAAACGATTGGCAAAGAGCAGAATCAATTAGCCGGAGCCGACTGGCAGCGTGCAACCGATTTTCAGGAAATGCTGGATAATCCAACTATCAAAGCCATTTGGGCTGCAAAAGGCGGTTATGGAACCGTGAGGATCGTTGACAGAATTAATTTTACTAATTTCAAGAAAAAACCAAAATGGGTTATAGGATTTAGTGATATTACGGTACTACACAGCCATATCAATAATATGGATATAGGTACGCTGCACGCTATTATGGCTATAAGTGCCAAAACTGCAACACCTGAAGCGATTGAATCTTTGCGAAAAGCGTTGTTTGGAGAAAAGTTGGAATATCATATTCCGGCTCATCCATTCAATAAAAAAGGGAAAGCTCAAGGTGAACTCGTAGGCGGAAACCTTTCCGTTTTATATAGCATTCAGGGTTCTAAATCTGCGGTTGATATGAAAGGCAAAATCCTTTTCATAGAAGATTTAGACGAATATCTCTACCATATCGATAGGATGATGATGAATCTGAAAAGGAATGGTTCGCTTGACGGGCTAAAAGGTATTATCATTGGCGGAATGACTTCTATGAATGACAACGATATTCCTTGGGGAAAAGACGCTCTTGAAATCATAGAAGATGTTGTAAAAGATCTCAAAATACCAATCGCTTATAATTTTCCGGCAGGCCATATCAAAGACAATCGTGCTTTGATTTTAGGGAAAAATGTAACATTGGAAGTCAATGACAAAGAAACGGTTTTGAAATTTGAATAGATCATGGCTGTCCATAATGAACTCGGAAAGCATGGTGAACAACTTGCAGTGGAGTACCTGCAAAAAGAAGGTTATGAAATTTTAGAAACGAATTGGGTTTTCCAAAAAGCAGAAGTCGATATTATAGCCCTTAAAGGAGATGTGCTTGCAATTGTTGAAGTCAAGACAAGATCCAGTATTGAATTTGGGTTGCCACAGGAATTTGTAAAGCCCAAAAAAATACAGCTTTTAGTAAAAGCCGTCAATGAATACGTTATTGTTAAAAATTTAGATGTCAATGTTCGCTTTGACATCATCTCAATTCATAAAAACGCAGAAAATTTCACAATTAAGCATCTGATTGATGCTTTTTTACATTTTTAACGGTTATGCTTTTAACAAATTGTTTTTAAATTGTATGTTTGTAAAACTATTACCACCAATTTACCCATTATGAAAACAATATCGTCTGTTGTAGAGCACTACATCAAGACAAAGCCTTTCCTCTTGAGCGCTTTGTCTCAAGGAATCATAAACCTGACTTCGCTGTCTAGAAATATGCTTCCCGATTTAAAACAAGAATTAGGAAAAGAGGTAAAACAAGGAGCTGTTGTTATGGCTCTAAAACGTCTTTCGGAAGATTTAGATTTTAGGTTAAACCATAAAATCCTAAAAGTTCTAAAAGGCATCGGCGAAATTACGGTACGTTCATCGCTTACCGATTTTACTTTCGCTGTTTCTGATAAGATTTTGGACAAACAGGCTAGCCTGATTTCTGAGATTAACACCTATTCGGATATTTTTTACACTTCTTCAAGAGGTGTAAGCGAAACCAATATTGTGGTCAGTGAAAGCGTGAGCCATTTAGTCGACAAACATTTTGTTGGCGAAAAAATGCTTCACAAATGGGAAAATTTGGCATCGATTACTGTCAAACTTCCTAAAGATAACGTTTCGACACCGGGCGTTTATTATTTTATTTTCCAGCGTCTTGCCTGGGAAGGAATCATTGTCAATGAAGTAATTTCTACATCTTATGAATTTACAATCCTTGTAAGCGAAGATGAAGTAGATGTTGCTTTCAAAGTTATCAAGGACCTGAAAAGCCTATAAACAAAAAGCCGCTTAATAATAAGCGGCTTTTTGTTTTTAAATCATTTCCATCAATTCCAGAGCTTTCTTAACCGACTTGACATTCTCAAAAGTCAGTAAAAGGCGCAGGCCGTTTTTGGTTTCTTTCTCTTTCATCTTGCATAGGTTTCCGTTGCGTTGCACGAACTGCAATACTTTATGGAACTGGTTTGATGTGTAATATTCTGACTGCTGGTCTGACACAAAATAGGCTACCATTTTGCCTTGTTTCAGAACCAGTTTTTCTATTCCTAAACGGGTTGCAATCCATTTGATGCGGATGCTGTTTAGCAAGGCGACGGCTTGTTTTGGCAAAGCTCCGAATCTGTCGACTAACTTTTTTTCGTAAGCCAAAAGCTCTTCTTCATTTTTCACATTGCTCAGCTCATTATAGAGGTTGAGCCTTTCGGAAACGTTATTGATGTATTCGTCAGGGAATAGGAGTTCAAAATCAGAATCAATCTGGATTTCTTTTACATATTCTTTTTCAGTGCCTTTGTTATCTTCTTCGTATAAATCTTTGAACTCGTTTTCCTTCAATTCTTCAATGGCTTCGTTCATGATTTTTTGGTAGGTTTCAAAACCAATTTCGTTAATGAAACCGCTTTGTTCTCCACCTAATAAATCTCCTGCACCTCTGATTTCCAAATCTTTCATGGCAATATTGAATCCACTTCCCAGCTCACTGAATTGTTCCAGAGCCTGAATTCTCTTTCGGGCATCGTCTGTCATTGAAGAGTAAGGAGGCGTGATAAAATAACAGAATGCTTTTTTATTGCTTCGTCCTACACGACCACGCATTTGGTGAAGGTCTGATAATCCGAAATTGTTAGCATTGTTGATGAATATCGTATTGGCATTTGGAACGTCAAGCCCACTTTCAATAATGGTCGTAGCAACCAGAACGTCAAATTCTCCATTCATAAAGGCAAGCATCAATTCTTCCAGTTTTTTGCCATCCATTTGGCCATGACCTACGCCAACTCTTGCTCCGGGAACAAGGCGTTGGATCATTCCGGCAATTTCCTTGATGTTTTCAATACGGTTATTGATAAAGAAAACTTGCCCGTTTCTTTGTATTTCATAAGAAATAGCATCACGGATTAGCTCTTCTCCAAATCGCACAACCTGTGTTTCTATAGGATAGCGGTTTGGTGGAGGTGTTGTGATAACCGATAAATCTCGGGCTGCCATCAGCGAAAACTGCAAGGTTCTCGGTATTGGAGTTGCTGTAAGCGTGAGCGTATCGATATTGGTACCGATTGTTTTTAGTTTGTCTTTTACGTTGACACCAAATTTTTGCTCTTCATCGACTATGAGTAGTCCCAAATCTTTGAATACGACATTTTTATTGACAAGTTGGTGCGTACCGATGATGATATCCAATTTACCATCCGCTAATTGTTTTAAAGTCTCGGTCTTTTGTTTTGCTGTACGGAATCGATTCAGGTATCCAACAGTAACCGGCATGTCTTTCAAACGTTCAGAAAAAGTCTTGAAATGTTGGAAAGCCAGAATTGTAGTCGGGACTAAAATAGCAACCTGCTTACTATTGTCTACCGCTTTAAATGCTGCACGGATAGCGACTTCTGTTTTTCCAAAACCTACGTCACCACAAACCAATCGGTCCATAGGACGTTCGTTTTCCATATCGGCTTTGACCTCTTGGGTTGCTTTAACCTGATCTGGCGTGTCTTCATATATAAACGACGATTCTAATTCGGCTTGAAGATAACTGTCCGGAGCATATTGATATCCTTTTTCTAATCTTCTTTTTGCATATAATTGGATAAGATTGAATGCAATGTGCTTGACTCTGGCCTTGGTTTTCTGCTTGAGTATTTTCCATGCATTAGAACCCAGCTTGTATATTTTTGGCGGAGTTCCGTCTTTTCCATTAAATTTCGAAATCTTATGTAGAGAATGGATACTTACATATACGATGTCATTATCAGCATAGACCAATTTAATAGCTTCCTGCGTTTTTCCTTCGACCTGAATTTTTTGCAAACCTCCAAATTTCCCGATTCCGTGGTCGATATGTGTTACATAATCGCCAACGGAAAGAGTATTCAGTTCTTTTAAGGTAATGGTCTGTTTTTTAGAATAGCCATTTTTGATGCTGAACTTATGGTAACGCTCAAAAATCTGGTGGTCTGTATAACAGGCTATCTGGTTTTCTTCATCGATGAATCCCTGGTATAGAGGAAAAACGATTGTATGATACTGTTTTCGTATGTTTTCGCTATTGGCTTCATCCAACGATTCAAAAATATCATGGAAGCGTTTTGCCTGCTGTTCATTGGAACAGAAAATAAAGTTTTTGTATCCGTTAAAATGATTATCGTTGAGGTTGTTCAGTAATAAATCAAACTGTTTGTTGAAAGAAGGTTGTGGAAGAATATGGAACTCAAAAGTTTTTTGCGTTTTAAAAATAGCCCGCGAACTTACTTCTGCAATCGTAAAATCCAGCGCTTTTCTGATAAAGGCTTCTTGGTTTAGGAATAATTCTTCGGGAGCGATATGGTTTACTGTTGACTGCATTGAGCCAAAGATTTCTTTTGCTTTTCCAAAAAGTTGATCCAATTTTGAAAAAAGCAGTTCTGTATTTTGGATAAAAAGAACTGTTTTTTCATTGATGTAATTCAAAAAGCTCTCGCGATTTTCCTGAAAGAATTTGTTTTCGACATTTGGGATAATCGTAATTTTTTTCTGCTTTTCGATAGACAATTGTGTTTCGACATCGAAAGTTCGGATACTGTCGACTTCGTTTCCAAAAAATTCAATACGGAAAGGATCTTCATTCGAAAACGAGAATACGTCGAGAATACCTCCACGAACTGAGAATTCTCCTGGCTCTGTTATAAAGTCAACACGTTTGAATTCGTATTCAAATAATACTTCGTTTATAAAATCTATAGAAATCTGGTCACCTACGGCAACTTTCAGCGTGTTTTTGTCTAATTCTTTTCGTGTTACGACCTTTTCAAACAGCGCTTCCGGATAGGTCACAATAACAGCCGGTTTTTTTCTGGAATTGATTCTGTTCAAAACTTCTGCACGAAGAAGAACACTGGCGTTGTCAGTTTCTTCAATCTGGTAGGGACGGCGGTACGATCCTGGATAAAAAAGAACATCTTCTTCACCAATGAGCTGTTCCAGATCGTTCAGATAATAAGCAGCTTCTTCCTTGTCCTGAAGGATAAGTAGGTATGGGAGTTCGCTTTTTTCGAACAATGAGGCTACAACAAAAGAAAGTGAGGACCCGATAAGACCCTTGATCTGAATTTTGTTTTCCCTTACGGCAAGATTTTCAGAAATCTGCTTGATTTTTGGATTGCCGGCGTATGTTTTTAGAATATGCGGTTTCAAATTGTACTATTGGCTTTTTTGTTTTGGATTCAAGGTTGGGACGATGCCTCCTTGTTGTGTTGAGTTGCTCGGTTTTGGAAGATTTTCCGGTTTTGATTGTGGTTTTTGCAATGAATCTTTTGCAATCGAACGCAGCATTTCAGCTTCTCCGTCTTCCAGACGAATCTGACTTTTCCTAACAATCTCATCCATTTGGGATTGCAATGAAGCAATTTCTTCATTGATTTCAGGGATTACCTTTATGACTTTCTGCTCTTGAATCTGGTTTAGATTTATAAACAAATCAAGTGAACGCACTTTTGTAATCAACGTCATGATGCGGCTCTTGATTTCAGGCTTATCGAAAGCAGTAGGAATATGGTTATTTAGATCCATGGCTTTTTGGGACAATGTTCTTGCCTTTTGCTGGAAAGCGCCAATTGAACTTTTAGGTTTTTGTTGCAGTTCTGTCATAAAAAGCCGCCATTCGCTCCAATCTTGAATGATACTTACAACAGTAGGATTCATTGGCTGTGGATTAAAATTCCATGCTTTGTCGATGGAAGCAAAAATTTGCTCGTTTTTCTTGCTGTCTTTTGCATTGGCTTCTAGTCGGGCTGCTTCGTCATCCTTACAGGAAACTAAAAAGCAAAACAGAGCCAGTATGATATAGGAATAGATTTTCATCAGAGTAATTTTTGAAATGCAAAGTTAGCAAACAATTGTGTAAGAAAACGAGAGCCAGATACCGCATATTCATAAAACTTCACTAAAATTTCAGGATTTGCCCAATGAATAATCAGTAGTTAATGAGGTGATTACGAATGGTAAATTGTGAAATCCTGATTTTTGCTATGTAATAATCACAAATCTTTCAGATTTCATTCCGAAATCAAACGAACCAAAGCAAAATTTGTTTTTCGAAATCGTTATATTTGTCCAACAAAAAACAGGTGAAATGCATGCAAAAATCTTAATTATTGGGGCTTGTGGCCAAATAGGAACAGAATTGACAAAAAAGCTTCGTAGCCAATATGGCAAGGACGCTGTTATCGCATCAGATGTGCGAAAAGGAAGTCCTGAATTTGTAAATTCCGGTCCGTTTGAGGTTGTAAATGCCTTGGATTTTAATCAGGTTGAAACCGTAATTGAGAAATACCAAATTGAAGATGTTTATCTGATGGCTGCTTTGCTTTCTGCAACAGCAGAAAAGAATCCTGCTTTTGCCTGGGATCTGAACATGAATTCTCTTTTTCACGTGTTGAATCTGGCCAAAGCCGGAAAAATTAAAAAAATATTCTGGCCGTCGAGTATTGCGGTTTTTGGACCAACAACTCCAAAAGACGATACGCCTCAATATACGGTTATGGAACCTTCAACCGTTTATGGAATCAGCAAGCAGTCTGGCGAAAGATGGTGCGAATATTATCATAACATTTTCGGAGTAGATGTTCGAAGCATCCGTTATCCGGGATTAATCAGCTGGTCGACTCCTCCGGGTGGTGGTACGACAGATTATGCTGTTGATATATACTACAAGGCGTTAAGTGATGGAAAATACGAATGTTTTCTATCTGAAAACACAGAATTGCCAATGATGTATATGGATGATGCTATTCGTGCAACAATGAGTATTATGGAAGCGCCGAAAGAAAATATCAAAATCCGTTCTTCTTATAATTTGGCAGGAATCAGTTTTACACCAAAAGAAATTGCAGCCGAAATAAAAAAGCATATTCCTGATTTTTCAATTTCGTATGAACCTGATTTCAGACAGAAGATTGCTGACAGCTGGCCTTCCAGTATTGACGATTCGTATGCACGAAAAGATTGGGGATGGAAACATGAATTTGATTTGGAAAGCATGACCAAAGATATGCTGGAACATTTATCATAATCCCATATAGCAAATAAAAAACCCGTTGAATTTCAACGGGTTTTTTATTTGTTTTTATTTCTTCTTTAGTCTTTCAATCAGCTTGTCTTCAATTGGTGTTTTAACTTTGATGACTTCGTCTATAACATCATTCGGAACAGTTGTAGACAATACATAGTGTCTAATCATCCATTTGCCATTTATCTTTTCCAAAACACCTGAACCACGGCATATTTTCATTTGGGTATCGAGAAGTTCGTCAAACCAGGCTGTTTTTTTGTCATCGCTCAAAAAGATATTTCTTTCAAGTGCTTTGAAATTCCAAACGGTTCCTTCTTGAAAGTAAGGCTTGGCAAACGCTTCAAATTCTTTTTTATTCCAGTTTTCGGTTGCATCAGTTCCTATAAAAATAGAGTTTTCGGTGAGTTTGCCAAAATAACCATCAAAATCGGTATTGGCGGCAGCAGCATGCCATTCATCCAGAAGTTTTGCGATTTTTTCTTTTTCAACGTTGTCTGCTTGTTTCTTTTGTCCATAGACGGTTATGGTTGCAGTCAGGAAAAGAAGAAGTACTGTTTTTTTCATCTGTTTTTTCTTTAAAGATAGAAAAATTGCTGATTGAGCAATTATTTATTTGGCAGAGTATCTTGAAAATAGATTCTTTTATGAATGTTTTCAATTTCTTTTTCGATAGTCCTGACGATGGTATATAGTTTTCTTTTTACGTCTTTGCTCCAAAACCGAAGAACCAACCAGCCTTTTGAGTTTAGGTATTCATTGACAATTTTGTCGCGGTTCCTGTTTTTTTCAATTTTGGCAAGCCAGAATTCTTTGTTGGTGTCGAGTCGCTGTTGTATAGTGTCCCAGTCTTTGCCATGAAAGAATTCACCATCGACAAAAATGGCTATTCTGTACTTCTTGAACGAAAGATCAGGAGTTCCAAAGATTGTGTGGTCGTGTTTTCTGTATCGGTGTCCGCGACGCCATAATGCTTTGGCCAAAAGTCGTTCTTCTTTGGTATCCTTGCTTTTGATGGCGCGCATAATTTTGCTTCGCTTCTCTTTTGTGAATATGTCCATTCTAAAAACTATTTGTGGCGCTAGTTTTTGAAGGCTTGTATAAAAGGATAAATAGGGTGGGTAAGCGCAGTAAGAGAACAGCTAAATTAGTTAAAAAAGAAACGCGGGTCAATTGACCCGCGTTCTTCAGTATATTATATATTACTTAAAAAGTACAAGGACAGTTGCTGACTCCCTGGAAAATATCAAGGCCAAGTGTAATCATATGTGTACCGCTGTTGTAAGCCAGCAGCTCGTTGGTGGTAAGTTGATAGGAATAGGCAAAATAAAAGTTAGACTTTTTAAGTCCTGCCATAGGCCCTATGTTTATTGGCTCCATCATCTGGTCATTTAGAAAACGGTAGGTTAACCCGGCCCAATAATAATCGTCATTATTATCTTTCCAACGGAGTTTTACGTTCAGGTCTGTTGAGGAACGTCCGTCACTTTCGAAATATTGTACATAAGCAGAAGGCTCTACTTCGAAGGAGCTATTTCTGTTTTCTCTAAAGATATAACCGGTATAAAACTGATAATTTCGAAGCTTTCCAGGTTCATTAATGTTGAACTTGTCCAGGTTTTTATTTAGGAGGTTGCTGGCATTAAAGCTGAAATAAAAATCTTGAAAACGATATAATACAGATACATCAAAGTTGTGGTTGATAACAGCTCGGTCATCTTTTACACCTATATCGGGAACATTGAAATTTTCAATTTCAAGTCGGAATTGGTTTAGGTTATAAGAAATACCTAAAGATAGGAATTGGTCGTAATATTTATCCAAAATAAGGTGGTGTGCAAAAGAAAACTTGCCTCCATATTGCCGAGTATTTCCGTTTTTGTCATTATAAAGAAATATTCCGATTCCTGAATTGTCCGCAATCCTCATGTCGGCTGCCAACGATTGCATATCCGGAGCATCTTTAACTCCAACCCATTGTGTCAGGCCGTTCATTCGAATTTTCACATTGTCGCCTATTCCTGCATATGATGGAGAAATAACAAATGGGTTATCTGCCAGATATTGGGTAAAGGTAGGTATCGACAACTCTTGAGAATGCAATGTCTGTATTGTCAAGAAAATCAACAGAAGGTGATATATTTTTTTCATTTTGTATTTGTTTTTGGGGCACTTTAATTAAAACCGTTCCTACCATTTCCGATAGGAACGGCTTTTCTCATTTATCTGTAAATAGTGAAGTTTCCGACAAATTCTCGGTTGTCATTCGGATTCCCAAGTTTGATGAGGTACCAGTAATCTCCTGAAGGCAATTCAGTACCGTTGTATCGTCCATCCCATGATTGTCCTTGTCTCAACGTCGCAACTTTCCTTCCATATCTGTCGAAAATGTCAGTGGTAATGTTAGGATAGTTTTGCGTGTTACCAGGCGACCAAGTGTCATTGTCACCATCATCATTAGGAGTTGTTACGTTTGGAATCGTGATGTCGACGAAAACTACGTTGATAGTAGCTCGTGCTTCACAGCCATTACTGTCAGTCACTACAACTTCATAAGCACCGGATTGATAGAAAACATATACGTTATTTCTGCCATTATCATGACCGTTGAAAGTATAAGTGTAATTTCCGGTTCCTCCTGAAGCCGTTGCGGTAATTTTGTTAAGTCCGGTTTCGGCCAGAGTAACAGTTACAGGTACCGCATTACTGATGAAAAACGAAACGGTATCTGTACAAGCAGAAGCATGAAAAACTTCAACCGTATGGCGTCCGTTAGTAAGATCCGTGAATATGTTTCCTGTTTGATGCGTACCACCATCTAAGGAGTAGGTTACATTATTAGCAACGCTTGGGTTTACCAATATCGTAACGGTATTTCCATTACAGCTATAGACAATATTTTGATTTGCATCAATATCAATCGGAGCATCTAAGGTTACTTGTACAGAAGTAGTACAGCCTTTCGCATCTTTTACGTAAATGGTATACGTTTGTCCTCCGTCTAAATTCTCGTATAAGAATTCATTTCGGACATAAGTGCCATTTTGTGAAAGACTTGTCGAATAAGGAGCTGTTCCTCCGGTTACCGAAATTTCAATAGCACCGTTATTATCGTCTACACAAATTTCTTGAAGAACATCTATAGCAGTTGCTAGTAACGCATTAGGTTCTGTTACGGCAATGTTTACCTCTTTGTAGCAGCCTTTAGAATCAACAGCTCTAACAATATAGTTTCCTGCCGCAAGGTTTTGGAATATATTGCTTGAAGAAAGATTGAAATCCGGTGAAATTCCATATTGAAGTGATCCAGTTCCTCCTGAAGCTGTTATAGTAATTCGTCCGTTTGACAGGCCGTTGCAAGTAGCATTGACTGCTGTTGCACTTGCTGTAATTGGTGTTACTGCATTTATCCTAACTGATGTTGGTTTAATACAACCGTTAGTATGCTTCACAAAAATGGTGTGTAGACCTACAGGCAAGTTGTTGAAAATATTTGAGTTTACATAATTGATACCATCCAATGAGTATTGCACGTCATTTACGACAGCAGGATTTACAGAAACCGTTACCGTATTACCTGGCGTATTTCCGTTGCAATTAGTGGTTACAACTGCAGTAGGTTGCAGATTTAAACCATCATTTATGCGGAGTGTTACCGGAGTAATCTGACATCCGTTGGCATCTTTTACATAAACAGTGTACTGCCTTCCTCCAATCAAGCCGGTGTAATTAAGTGTCGTTGTAAAGTTGGCAGGGTTATTCGAGTTAAGGCTTGTATAATATGGAGCCGTTCCTCCTGAAGGTACTATTGTTATAGTACCATTGTCTAATCCGTCACAAGTTTCCGGTGTTTCGGTTACTACTGCTGTAAGTGCAGTAGCGGGTTGGGTTACCGTAATATTTGTAAGCGTGATTTCGCAACCATTCACATCTTTTACTTTTACAGAATACGTTCCGGCAGTAAGGTTGTTGAATGTACTTGAAGAAGAGTAGCTGTAAGCAGGAGAAATGGCATATTGATATACTCCTGTTCCTCCTGTAGCTACTACCTGAATACGTCCTGTTGACTGTCCGAAACACAATACGTTAGCCGTCACATTCGCATTAGCTGCAACAGGTAATAGCGTATTGATTGTGAAAGTAACCGGCTTCTCGCATCCGTTCAGGTGTTTCACATAAGCGGTATGGCTTCCAGGCGCTACATTCGTAAATACATTGGAAGCAACATAGTTGATTCCATCCAACGAGTACTGCACCTGTGCCGCTACGGCAGGATTCACGTTTATGGTAACCGTATTTCCTGGAACGTTGCCGGTACAGTTTGGCACTACAGTAGCCGTAGGTCGGATGTCAACACCACGATTTATCGTAAAGGTCAGAGGCGTGATCTGGCAACCGTTGGCATCTTTTACATAGATGGTATAGGTCTGTCCGCCGTTCAGGTTCGTGTAGTTCAGCTGTCCTAG
>NZ_JBGCCI010000008.1:0-221243 GCF_041262125.1 Flavobacterium sp. 28YEA47A | reverse complement strand
TGCCAGTCAAGTTCTCCTTTCTCGTCCATCTTCCATACCCAGTAGTCGAGGTCACCTGCGGCCTCCTCGGTCTTGTTTCCTGTCTTTTGGGATAAGGAACTTCCCGCGAGTATGAACCCGTAGTCGGGAGTTGGCTGTGCATCAAATAAATATTCGGAGTGCTTTCCCCCGTAGGATTTCTCCCAGAGGATGTCTTGTGCATGAAGAAATACATTAAAAAGTAATGTACAGGGCAATGTTAGGCAAAGTCTTGTTTGCATTATATGTGTAATTAAAAGTTAGAACGAAATTAATATCTGATGTGTAGCCAGATGCATTTTTAGTGGAATGCCATGCCGCTGGGAGTATAATGTACCAGTCATAGATGTACGAAAAATAGTAAACTTTTCCTTAGCCTCTCTGCTGGCTATGAGAATTTTATTAACAATTGGACTGTGCGATCCTGTTGGTATCTGTCACCAACAGACTGCCAACAGGGGGCTTCCATTGATATTAATATCTTGTTGGAGGATTTCAAACATATTACGGCTTGATGTGCTGTATGAACAGAGGTACCATAATACAGCGGATAAAGATAATCGGTTCGATGTTTCCCGAAAAACTGACATTTGACGGGTTTGGATATTGAACCACAAGAGTGTACGAAGCGCTAAGGCTTATGTTGTTATTTGATAAGAGATTGCGAAATAAAAAAGGACAAACCAAAATTTTGATTTGTCCTTTTAAAGTGACCTCGACTGGATTCAAACCAGTAACCTTCTGAGCCGTAATCAGATGCGCTATTCAGTTGCGCCACGAGGCCTTAATGCGGGTGCAAATATAGGAAATTATGTTTATCTTGCAAATCAATTTTTAAATTAAATGTAAATAAAATGTCAATAGAAAAGTACATCCGTGATATTCAGGACTTTCCAAAACCCGGAATTGTTTTTAAAGATATAACACCACTTTTAGCCAATCCGGAAGCCTCAAAAGTGTTTTTGGAACTGTTACTCAATGGTTTGCCTGATGTGAAAATCGATAAAGTGGTAGGAGTAGAGAGCAGGGGATTCTTTTTCGCCACACTTTTGGCTTATAAATTAAATGCAGGTTTTGTTCCGGTAAGAAAACCAAAAAAGCTTCCGTTTACGACTATTTCAGCTACCTATGACTTGGAATATGGGCAGGATACGTTAGAAATCCATACGGATGCCATACAAAAAGGCGACAAAGTATTAATACATGACGACGTATTAGCCACAGGTGGAACTGCAAAAGCAGTATGTGAATTGGTAGAAAAATTAGGAGGAGAGATTGTGCAATGTAATTTCCTGATGGAGCTTACATTCCTTAACGGACGAGAAAAAATCAAGCAATACGATATTTTTTCTCCTTTAAAATATTAATCCAATGCATGAATGGTAACATAATATTTCCATGCTACTATCGCTTTTTGGAATTTTGTTGCTTTAGCCAAATCCAAACCTTGCTTGGTATAATTAGGCAATAGCCATTTATTTAGTTTTGCTAATATCTTAAACATTACTTTTTATCTTAAAGATACAAAAAAAGCTGTCTATTGACAGCTTTTTTTATTTGTTCTTTGATTATCTGTTTCTAGAATCTTTTTCCATTTGTTCTTCAAATTGTTTGGCATACACCTCCATTTGCTGCTCAAAAACTTCCATTTTTTTCTCAAACTCTTCCATTTGCTTTTCAACATCTTTTGTATAGGTGGCTTCAACTTGTGCGGCAAATTTTTCCATAGCTTCTTCAAATTTTGCTATTTCACCTTCTTTTGAATTCATTTCCGCTTCGAATTTTTTTATCTGCTCGTCAAATTTTTTCCAGGCAGCGCTATTTTCGTCATAAGGCGTGGTTGGAGGTGTTGGAGGTGTAGGTAATTGTGGAAATGTTGGCGCATTTGGTAATGTTGGTATATTTGGCATTACTGGAGGAGTAGGAGGTGTTGGCATTACCGGCATTCCAGTCTTATATGTCATAGCTACTGGCGATGAATTATTTTTGAATTTTCCGTAAACAGTTGGCGTATTAAAACTTCCGTAAACAGCCGGCACATTTGAAACAACAACTTTATCGTCTTCTTTGCTTAAAAGGAAGGGTTGTATTGGCTCATCGCTTTTTAAGTATGAATTGCCCGAGTTTCCGCTTTTATCCTTGTAAGTTGTTTTGATGGCAATAATCTCCTTGTCTGAATTTCTTTTGATTCTGGAAAATTTCAAGTCGATTCCGTGATTGTTCTTAAAGATTTTTGATTGTGCTTTTAGATAATCATCAGTAGAGTTTTTATCTACTCTGACTTCATAATTGTTTCTTTGTTGAGCCTGAACTTGTTCGTCTTCTTTTTCCTGCGCAACGGTTTCTACCTGGAATTGAAGCATAAAAATAGTTAGCAAAGGCAATACGATTGCATACTTCCAGGAATTCCTCTTTTTGGATTGATCTGTGTTTAACATAACGATTCGTTTTTTGATTAATGATTGAAAGAAATGATTAGTAATTGGAATGCATTGATGAGGTGCACTTACTTTTAATAATGTTTTTTGATAAATTATACGATCTGGAACGGCTTTTAGTGCTATTGAATCGGCAATAAATTCTAAATTCTGTGCTATGGCTTTTTTATGCAGCCAGGCAAAAGGATTAAACCAAAATATAACACAGAATAGCTGGCTGATAATCATATCCACAGAATGCTTTTGCGAACTGTGTACTTTTTCATGTTCTAATATATTTTCCAGTTCTTCTTTTCTAAAGCGTTTCGAGTTATAGACAATGTAGTTGAAAAAGGAAAAAGGGGATTGTATTTTATCGGTATCCAAAAATTTAAAACCTCCATTAAGCTCTACCGCCTGGTTTCGGATGATTTTTCGCAAGGCCCTAAAATCCCGGATAAATTTCCCTAAAAAGAAAAGCATTCCTATAAGATATATGCCGATTATAACATACATCCAATTGATTTCAAAGGCCGGTTCTTCAACCATAAGAGGTTCAGTAGTTATAACAGAATTTTCAGCTTCAGTAAAAGAAGGAGAACTTAATTCTTCACCAGCATTTGGAATCGTTTCAAAAGCAATCGGCGCTTTTGCTGTTTCAATTGGAATATAGCGTGCTGTAACTGCTGGTTCAATCGATACTGTTTTTACCAAAATCACCTTAGGCAAAAACAAAGAAGTTGCTATTCCAGCCAAAAGAAACCATCTGTTGGCAGTAAAGAATGTTTCTTTCCTGAGCAGAAAATAATAGGCCAGGAAAAAAATGGCCAACAAGGCAGATGTTTTAGCAAAATAGAAGATGAAACTTTCCATACTTATTTCTTTTTTTCGATCATATCTAAGATCTCGCGTAGCTCGTCAGCAGAAATTTTTTCTTCTTCAGCAAAAAACGAGACCAGGTTTTTATAGGAGCTGTCAAAATAATTAGTAATTGCTGTTGTCATAAAACGCTTTCTGTAATCTTCCAATGCTACGATTGGATAATACTGGTGTGAATTTCCAAAAGCAGTATGCCCAACAAATCCTTTTTCTTCTAAAATTCTCACAATAGTAGAAAGTGTATTATAGTGTGGCTGATCTTCTTTGATTTCAGCCATTATCTCTTTTACAAAAGCCTTTTCCAGCTTCCATAATATTTGCATTACTTCTTCTTCTTTGTTTGTCAATTTCTGCATCTCATTTTGTTTTTATGGCTTTCTCCTGAATATTTTTTTTGATTTTATTCAGGAGATAATCCAATTCCTAACTCTAACAAGACAAACGTACAACTAATTTTTTAGTTTGCAAACTATTTTATTAGTTAATTAACGTAATTTTTAGTTTTTTATTGTAGGACTATAAAAAGATACTCACGAAAATAATGATTTTTTGTGAGTTATGTGCTTGAAAAACAGAAGAATAATTTAAAATTGATTGATTGCCAAAAAACTCCATGTTCATGCTTTGCGCCTCCGCGCCTTTGCGTGAAATAGTTGCTCGCAAAGGCGCAGAGCCGCAAAATTCCTAATAATAGAAATAAGAACTTACCTATCAGGTATAAGTTTCCAGATAGTGATTAAAATTAATTTATTTGGTTTTTGCGACTATTCTTTTCAGATACAATATGCTAACGCAGGAGAGAAGGCCTAAAATTCCCATTACCAACCAGTTTGTAGTATAGCTATAACGGGAAATGATTCCTAATCCCAATTTGGCACTCGTAATATGTGCCAGACTAAAACTCATCGTGAATAGGGCCATATATCTGCCTTCATGCCCTTTTGGTGCCCGGCTCATAGCAAATGAATTTGTAAACGGGAAGTTTAGCATTTCTCCAAATGTCATAAAAATCATGCTGACAATCAGTATACCGGCCCAATTATCAAAAAGAAGTACAAAAAAGCTCAGGCTTAACAGAAAAGTTCCCCACAGTATGAGTTTTAGGCGGTTGACCTGTTTTCTTTCGAGAAAAGTCACCATTGGCATTTCCAAAAAGAAGATAAGCAGCCCGTTTAACGACATTAACAATCCGGTTTGGAATTCTGTAATATGATACCATTCAGAATGATAAAGTGGCAATGTAGAGAACAGCTGTAAGAAAATCAAGGCTGTCAAATAACTTCCGAAAAGGAATATCCAAAAAGGGCCATCCCAAAATACAGATTTTACAACAGCTTTTTCAGCATCATGATGGTCTTCATGGCTAGCTAGTTTCTTTTCTTTTACCAATGTCGCAAAAATCAAGATGGAAATAATACAGGAAGCGCCATCAACCCAAAACAAGCCTTTATAGCCAATTCCCATGATAATCAGTCCTCCTAATGCCGGGCCGGCAGCAAAACCTAAATTAACGGCAAGACGCACCAGCGAAAATGCCCGGGTTCTGTTTTCAGGCTTGGCATAAGCTCCTAAAGACACATACATGGCGGGACGAAACATATCTGCGATGAGCATGATTCCAAACATGGCAAAGCACATTCCTATAAATGAGGTAACAAACTGTACGAAAATTAATAACAACCCACTGGTAAGCAAGCTGAAAATCATTATTTTGTAAAAACCAATCTTGTCGGAGAGCTTACCGCCAATCCAGGAACCAATCATGGAACCCAAACCAAAAAATACCATAACCGTCCCTATATGGTCATAATCAAAATGAAGATCTTCTTTCATGTATTTCGAAAGGAACGGAAGAACCATTGTTCCCGTCCTGTTGATAAAAGTAATGAGGGCCAGTATCCAGATTTCTTTAGAAAAACCTCTAAAGGAATCAATGTAGCGCTTGAAGGCTTTTTGGAGCATCAGATTGTGAGTTTTCGACACAAAGTTACAAAGTTTGCTTCCCTTTTTTTGGAAAGCGCAATCGATAATTTTGCTTATTTTTGCATAAAAATTGAAATTTATGAAAAGCTTCCTGAGCCTGCTATTTTTATTAGTATCGACAATTTTGTTTGCGCAAAAAAGTTTTGATAAAGAAGCTGTTGTTAACTTTCAGAAAGAGTTAAATGCTGAATATGCCGACTCTGTAAAAAGTCCGCTACTTAAGAAAGATTTGAAAACCTTCAAAGCGTTGGATTTTTACCCGATAAACGGAAAGTTCTTTGTTAATGCAAAATTCATAAGGACACCGGATGAAAAGCCTTTTGAAATGCCTACGTCTACTTCAAGAAAACCAATGTATGTAAAGTATGGTGAAGCTCATTTCGTAATAGATGGGAAAAAATTCAAGGTGAATCTATACCAGAGCCTGGATTTGAAAAAAATAGAAGAATATAAAGATGCGCTTTTTCTGCCTTTTACTGACCTGACTTCAGGAGTTGACAGTTATGGTGGCGGAAAGTATATCGATTTGAAAATACCGCAAGGCGATACTATCACAATTGATTTTAATATGGCCTATAATCCCTATTGCGCATACAACCATAAATATTCATGCCCGATTCCTCCACAAGAAAATGATCTTGCAATAGAAATCAGGGCAGGAGTGAAAAAATTTAAAAAATAAGCTTTGTTATACAATCTTCACACGCATAAATTCTCAAACCATCCCGATTGCCTGGAGCTGGTCAATCAATATCCTCAGGAATTTGATGCCGCAATTCCATTCTATTCAATAGGAATACATCCGTGGTATATTGTAGAAGATAGGATAGAAGAAGATCTTGCGATTATAGAAGATAAAATACAAGCTGCGAATTGTCTGGCTGTTGGCGAATGCGGATTGGACAAAAGAATTGAAATTCCGTTTAGCTTGCAGGAACAGGTATTCCGGAAACAATTGGCTTTAGCTGAAAAATACCAAAAGCCTGTCGTAATCCATTGCGTAGCTTCGTTTCAGGAATTAATGGCAATCAAGAATGATATAAAGAGTACGGTTCCGATGATTATCCACGGGTTCTCAAAAAACGAGCAGCTGGCAAAACAACTTTTAGACAATGGGTTTTATCTTTCTTTTGGGAAATATCTGCTGAGAAATCCCGAATTGGAATTGGTTTTCAAAAGCGTTCCAGATAATCGTTTTTTCTTAGAAACAGATACGATTGAAGAAACTATTGAAGAAGTATATGCCTTAGCTTCAAAATATAAAGCTATAAACGAGGAAGATTTGCAGAAAATCGTACAACGGAATTTTAAAAACGTTTTTAAAAAATAAATACAAAATAAATTATAGAAAATGGCGCAGTGGACAGAAAGAGCCGAATTGTTGTTCAAAAAAGAAGGTCTTGAAAAATTAAAAAATTCAAATGTATTGATTGTTGGAGTAGGTGGTGTAGGATCTTTTGCAGCAGAATTTATTGCCAGAGCAGGCGTTGGAAAAATGACGATTGTTGATGGTGACGTTGTTGATATTACAAACATTAATCGCCAGCTTCCTGCATTGCATTCTACCGTTGGCAAAGCGAAAATAGATGTTGTAGGCGATCGTTTGATGGATATTAATCCGGAATTACAGCTTACGAAAATAAAAGAATTCCTTTCGCCTGAACGAGCTTTTGAAATTGTTACCAATGAATTTGACTATGTCATGGACTGCATCGACAGCGTGACACCAAAGCTAAACCTGATTATCGCTTCCAAGCGTAAGAGAGTAAAAATCGTCAGCAGTATGGGAGCCGGAGGAAAAATGGAAGCTGCCAAAGTAAAAGTATCCGATATCAGCAGGACTGAAAACTGCTTTTTGGCAAAAACGATCAAAAGAAGGCTAAAAGAAGCAGGAATCGATAAAGGTGTAAAAGCTGTGTATTCTTCTGAAATTCAGGACCCGAATAGTTTACGAATTACGGATGGTTCTAACTTCAAAAAATCATTTTACGGAACTAATAGCTATATGCCGGGATTGTTCGGACTTCATGCAGCAGAAACAGTTATCCGATATCTATTGAAAAAGGAAGACTAAACTCCTAAACCTACAACACAACACACAATGATAAAAACTGTAATTTTTGACATGGACGGAGTTATCGTTGATACGGAACCCGTTCACAGATATGCCTATTTCCAACATTTTGATGAACTAGAAATTTCTGTAACCGATGATCTGTTTGCTACTTTTACCGGAAATTCCACACGTAATGTTTTCCAGAAATTAAAGCATGCTTTTGACCTGGACCACGATGTGGAGGATTTGATACAGAGAAAAAGGAATATTTTTAACGATGCCTTTGATACCAAAAAAGACCTGCATCTTATAGAAGGTGTTGAAGATTTGATAAAAGACCTTTACCAAAACGGCATACAGCTAATAGTAGCTTCATCAGCTTCGAAGGTAACAATAGAACGTGTTTTTAATCGTTTTAAGCTACATCAGTATTTTTCGGATATTGTGAGTGGTGAAGATTTTCCAAAGTCAAAACCTCATCCGGCTATTTTTGAGTATGCAGCTTCTTTAGCAATAGGAAAGAAAGACGAATGTATTGTTATAGAAGACAGTACCAACGGTATTGAAGCATCCTACGCGGCCGGAATTTTTTGTGTAGGTTACAGAAGCGCGAATACCAAGCTTCAGGATTTGTCAAAAGCAGATGTGATTATCAATCATTTTAACGAGCTAAACGCCGAAAAGATTAAGAATTTAAAGTAAAATAAAAAATGGTTAAGACCGTAATTTTTGACATGGATGGTGTTTTAGTCGACACTGAACCTGTTCATTATGATGTGAGTTTATTGCAATTTAAAGATTTGGATATTGCAGTTCCGGATGAAATGTACCACACCTTCACAGGAAACTCAAATAAAATGATTTATCAGAAAATCAAAGATAATTTCCAATTAGCACATGAAGTAGAAGAACTGATTGAAGCTAAAAACAAGCTTTTCCTGGACGCTTTTGATAAGAAGGAAGATTTGTACCTGATGCCGGGAGTAAAAGAACTTATTATTGATTTATATAATAACGGAATACAGCTGATTGTGGCTTCTTCTTCGGAAATGGCTATTATCAATAAGGTTTTTGAGCGTTTTGGACTGAATCCGTATTTCACGCACAAAGTCAGCGGTGAAGATTTTCCTGAATCCAAGCCAAACCCGGCTATATTCTTGAAAGCAGCATCCTATTCAAAAGCGCCAATCAATGAGTGTATTGTCATAGAAGACAGTACTAACGGAATTACGGCTGCCAAAGCCGCAGGGATTTTTTGCATTGCCTATAAAGGTGAAAGTGGAAAAGGACAGGATCAATCGAAAGCAGATATTGTCATAACCGATTTCCGGGATTTGAATTTTGAGAAAATCAAAAACATAAATGCATAAAACAAAAACAGTCGGGTAATTTTATCCGACTGCTTTTTTATATACTTCAAGGCATCTTTCGCGTGCTTCTTTATGGTCGACTATAGGTCTGTAGTCTAGCTGTTCGAATTCAGGAACCCATTTTCGGATGTATTTAAAATCGGTGTCAAATTTTTTGACCTGTTCGCTTGGGTTAAAAATCCGGAAATAAGGAGCAGCATCAACACCACTGCCGGCCGCCCATTGCCAGTTTCCTATATTGCTGGATTGTTCATAATCCAATAATTTTTCTGCGAAATAAGCTTCGCCCCAACGCCAGTCAATCAGGAGATGCTTGCACAGAAAGCTGGCAACAATCATCCGTACGCGATTGTGCATGGTTCCTGTGGTATTCAATTGGCGCATTCCGGCATCGACTATCGGATAACCGGTAGTTCCTTCGCACCAGCTTTTAAACTCGGCTTCATTGTTGCGCCATTGGATATGGTCGTATTTTGGACGGAAACTTTCTGTAACAGTATTTGGAAAATGCCAAAGAATCTGCATAAAAAATTCCCGCCAAATCAGCTCATTCAAAAAGGTTTCTTTTCGGTGATTGAGTGCTGTCTTTACAATTTTTCGGATACTGACAGCGCCAAACCGCAAATGAGGACTTAAATGAGAAGTGCCATCCAAACCGGGAAAATCACGTGTTTCAGCATAATTCTCAATTAGCGTACCCGAAACATCATAATTATCGACCTTTATCTTTGATTTTTCAAATCCGATTTCTTTCAGTGACAGGAAAGGATAAGAATGTTGGGCTATCTGATCTAGCTTTTTTTCTGAAGCATAAGATTCGACAAGTTTTTGATTAAAATTTTCTTTCCATTTTTTAGAATAGGGCGTAAACACCACATAAGGTTTTCCATCGTCTTTGATTACCTCATCTTTTTCAAAAATAACCTGATCCTTAAACGTATGAAAAGCGATGTTTTTGGATTTTAAAAATGCGCCAATTTCTGCATCTCGTTTTCGGGCATAAGGCTCATAATCGTGATTGGCGTATAGGGCAGTGATTTCAGCGTTTTCCAAAATCAGTTTTTTAAAAACCTCTAACGGATCATCATGAAACACAGCCAGTGATTTATGATTTTGTTTTAGGTTGGCCTGTATGTTTTCGAGCAATTCAGAGATAAATGTCACACGAGCATCATCTTTAGGAAGCTCGGAAAGAATATTTTTGTCAAATATAAAAACAGGAAGCGTAGTAGCATCTGATAATGCTTCAAACAGTGCCTTGTTATCCTCTAATCGCAAATCGCGTCTGAACCAGAATATATTCATGATTTAAGATTTAAATTCGCCAAAAAGTTCTATGAGTTTATTTCGTCGGAACGCAAAGATTTCATCCAGTTTAGGTTTGACCAGAAAAGGATGTGCCAGTCTGCCCAAAATACCCATAGGCAATTTATAATGTACGATATCTTCCATTTCAACACCACCAGGGATCGCTTTTAGGAAATGCTTATGATGCCAAAAAGCATAAGGACCAAAGCGTTGTTCATCAACAAAAAACTTCTGGTCCTGTACATGGGTGATTTCGGTAACCCATTGCATAGAAATCCCAAAAAGCGGAGTAATTTTATAATGAATTATCTGGCCGGCAAACATCGCTTTTTCATCACCTGAAAGTGTATGGAATCCCATAGATATGGGAGTAATAAGTTCCAGATTTTTTGGATTGGCAATGAATTCCCAGGCTTCTTCAACCGAAATAGGAAGTTTTTGTGTTGTATGTATCACATATAATTTCATGCTACAAAAATACAATATTGTTTAATTGAAATTAAAATAAGTTAAACAAAATGAAGTTTTTTCTTAGTTTTATTTAACATTTAAATGACTTGAAATTCTTAAATTCGCAAAAATCAAATCTATAATTTATATGAAAAAGATAATTATTGCCGCCGGATTGCTTTTAATTACTTTGACGGCTGAAGCCCAGGTAAAAACTCCACAGGCAAGTCCAAAGTCTGACATTACTCAAGTTGTCGGATTAACAGATGTACATATTGAATATTCTCGCCCTAGTGCTAAAGGCAGAGCTGTTTTTGGAGACTTGGTTCCTTTTGGAAAAACATGGAGAACCGGTGCTAATGCCAATACTGTTATTACATTTAGCGAAGATGTAAAAATAGGAGGGAAAGACCTTCCAAAAGGAAGCTATAGCTTATTTACAGTTCCAAGAGCTGACTCATGGGATGTTATTTTCTACAAAGACACAAACAACTGGGGATTGCCGGCAGAGTGGAATGAAAATAAAGTAGCGTTAAGAACAACGGTAAAATCAGAAAACCTGAACAGAAATGTTGAAACTCTTACGATTGCAGTAAATGGAATCGGCAATGATTCAGCAAACCTTGAAATTTCTTGGGAAAAGACGCTTGTAGCTGTTAAATTCGATGTTCCTACACAAAAAACAGCAATGGCAAGTATTGAGTCTACTTTGGCAGGACCATCAGCAGATGATTATTTTGCTTCAGCACAGTATTTTTATCAGTCAAACGGCGACATGAACAAAGCCTTGACTTGGGTAAATGCAGCAATCGAGAAAACAAAAGGGGAAGCTCCTTTTTGGTTCCTAAGACAAAAATCATTGATCCAGTCAAAATTAGGAGATAAGAAAGGTGCTATCGAAACGGCTAAATTATCATTGGCAGCTGCTGAAAAAGCAAACAATGCTGATTATGTAAAAATGAACAAAGACAGCATCAACGAGTGGAGCAAAAAATAATCCCATAAAAATAATGAAGAATTTTATGTAAGTTGAGTAAATAGTATTTATTGGTCTTCAAATTGTTTTTTTTAAACATATAATTATGTAGATTATAGAGAATATATAAACAGTTGATAATTAAATTCTTGACAAAATTTGGTATATTTGAAGTACTAACAAACTTAAAAAAATATACATCATGAAAAAAGGATTAGTTTTTGTCGCATTTGCCCTGTCTTTTTCTATGTTTGCACAACAAAAACCAAGCAAACAATATAGAAGTGCTGAAACTGGAAAATATGTTACTAAAAAAGAAGCAACGAAAAGTCCAAAAACAACTTACAGTACTGATAGAAAAACTTCAAGTAAAAAATCAAAAAACTAAAAAAAAAGCCACTTAAAGTGGCTTTTTTTATGCTTTGATCTCTTTAGAATTTTTGAAATACTGTATACTTACTGAAATGATGATCGTAATCAGAACTCCGATAAAGTTGAGCCATAAGTAGCTTAATTTTTCCTTACCCGGAGGGAAAATGTATATCGCAAAATAATAGATTACAAATATCGCGATCTGGCTGAATACAGCTGCCCAGAACACGGCTTGTGCCTTGACGTATTTCACATAGAACGCAACCAGGAAAATACCCAGTATAGTACCGTAAAATATAGAACCAATAATGTTTACAAACTGGATCAGGTTTTCGAATAAGGTTCCGAAACAGGCAAACATAATGGCTATTGCGCCCCAAAGTAGTGTAAAGCCTTTTGAAGCTCTCACAAAATGAGCTTCGGATTTCTCTGTTTTTATGTTTCTTTTATAGATATCGATTACAGTTGTTGAAGCCAATGAATTGATTCCGGCAGCGGTCGATGACATGGCTGCACAAATAATCACGGCTAATAATAACCCGACAAATCCTTTTGGCAGGTAATGTATTATGAAATGAATAAAGACATAATCACTATCTGTAGTTTTATTCTTTTTATTCGCTTTACTGATTAGAACTTTGGCTTGTTCACGAATCGTTTTTTCTTTTTCTCCTAAAGCAATAATCCTGTTTTTAAGTACCTTATTGTCTGTTTCTATATTCAGCTGGTTGACATAAGCCAGGGTTACTTCTTTTTTCTCAGCGGCTATATCGACCAATTGGTTTTCCAGCTGCTTGTAATCGCCTGCGTATACGGATTTTTCGATGCTTGCCTTGCTGTTCGGGTTAAAGTTAATCGGAACCGACTGGAATTGGAAAAAGACATATACCATAACACCGACCAAGAGAATAAAAAACTGCATTGGTACTTTAAGAAGTGCATTAAAAACAAGTCCCATCTGGCTTTCTTTCACCGATTTTCCAGATAAATAGCGTTGTGCTTGTGATTGGTCTGTTCCAAAATAAGAGAGGGCTAAAAACAAACCGCCTGTGATTCCCGTCCAAACCGTATATCTTTTTTCCTTATCTAACGAAAAATCAAGAATATTCATCTTATCGTTTACGCCTGCAATCTGCAACGCATTATTGAACGAAACTTCTTTTGGAAGAAGGCTCAAGATGATGAAAAAAGCAATGAACATTCCTGACATGATGATAAACATCTGCTGTTTTTGGGTAACGTTAACGGCTTTTGTACCGCCTGTCATCGTATAAATAATAATTAGTATACCAATGACAATATTCATTAGATTCAGGTTCCATCCTAGTATGGAGGATAATACTATGGCAGGTGCATAAATTGTGATTCCTGTTGAAAAACCTCTCTGTATCAGGAATAATATGGCAGCTAGCGAACGGGTTTTAAGGTCAAAACGCTGTTCCAAAAACTCATAAACCGTATATACTTTGAGTCTGTGATAAATAGGGATAAAGGTAATACAGATGATAATCATCGCCAACGGCAGTCCAAAATAGAACTGTACGAAGCCCATACCATCATTAAAAGCCTGTCCTGGCGTAGAAAGAAAGGTAATAGCGCTGGCCTGGGTTGCCATTACAGAAATCCCTACGGTATACCACGGAGTTTCGTTGTTGCCCAGAATATAATCTTGTACGTTTTTACTGCCTCGCGTTTTCCAGGCACCATAAAAAACGATGAAAAAAAGCGTAATGATTAAAACTACCCAGTCAATTGCCTGCATTTATGAAAAATATTGCATTATAAAATAAAAAATTAGAATGTACAGAGCATTCATTACAAGCACCAGAGTGTAATTTCTTTTCCAGCTTCTTAATTTCTTTTCTTTCATTAATTTATGATTTGTCCTTTTTTCCTATTGAAATAAGATTGGTAAACAGCTTAAATGCTCCCGGAACTCCTGCCGGAAGTTCGCGGAAAAAGCTTAATCCTGTGTAAATATAATATCCTTTTCCGTAATTTGCGACTAAAAGGCTTCCTTGTTTTTCAGTTTCCCCTAAATCTTTCATGCCCAATATAGGCGTAAATTCAGAAGCCCATTTGTCAGGAAAATACAATCCTCTTTCCTGAACCCAACCCTGAAAATCAGTTTCTGTTATTTTATTAGGATGGTTTAAAACCGAATGCGTTGCGTTCAAAAAAGAAACTTTTGCATTTTCGTCGGTTACCCTGTCGCTGGAAATGTTCAGTTCATAAGGAGAAAAATCCGGAACATTAAATCCATTAAATCCGCGTCTGCCAGAAGTATTGTACTGTACGACCATTGTTCCTCCGTTTTTGACATAATCCAAAAGATAACGCTGTTTAAATTGAAGATCAGTAATAACATTATACGCCCTGATTCCCATAACTATGGCATCAAATCCACTCAAAGTTGTTTCTGTGATTTCGCTAGGTTTTATAATCCTTACATCATAGCCAATCTGTTTCAGGCTTTGCGGAATTTCGTCTCCGGCTCCTTCAATATAACCTATAAGTTGTCCGCTTCTTTTAATGTTTAATCTAACAACCGATGCTTCAGATGGCATCAATACCGATTGTTTTGGGATATGGTCATATTGGATGGTAGTCAGTTTTTGTGTATATTTTTGTCCATCAACAGTAATTACCGGAGCAATAATACCTTTATTTTCATACGAAGGCGGCGTTACGTTAAATACGACAATCTTTTCGTCGTTTTTCATAACAATATCAAAGTCGATTTTGTCAGGAGAAACATTCCAACCTTGCGGAACCTGTAGGCTGATAGTTCCTTTTAAATTGGTTTTACCTGATTTTACCTTTACCGAAATTGGTTTTGTTTTGGAATCAGAAAAAATAGTCACATCATCAATTACTGTAGCTGTAGCTTCGGGCAATACTTCAAAAGGCTGGTAGATTTCGCCTTTTTCAGGATCGGAAATTTTATAGACAATTTCTCTATAGATATCCAGAGGCTGTCCGGCAATTTTCAGACTCCATTTTAATTTTAATTTTTCGGAGTCCGGTCTGCCTATCATGGCCATATCTTTAACGGTATACATTCCCAAAGTTCCTTTTTCATTCAGCCAATATGGAGAAGTGTAAGGAGTAGAAGCAAGGGTATGCAATCTTTTTTCAGTTTTGAACGGTTTGTTCTTATCCAGTTTTTTTCCTAGGATTATTCCATTTTCAGGATTATTAAGGAAAGTAACATTAATTAGCTCGATATCCTGCCCACCTTGATTTACAGCTTCAAGTTTTAAAGTAAAATCACTGTCGGGATTGGTGCTTTGTTCTGACGAAACGCCTTCAAAGAATAATCCTGCTGAAGCCAGGATAATGTTTTCTAATTCTTGTTTTTTGATCGCTCTCCAATGTTCATCTTCGAGTTTGCTTACCAATTGGTAGGCCTCAATTAATTTTGGAATATGGACAGACGGATCTTTAAAGTTGAAGTGGGCTTCAATTTCGTTCAGGATTTTTCCAATAGCTTCGCCACCTTTTACTCTTGACCAGGTGGTATTGATGCCTTCAAACAAGTTGTTTTTATCTTTAGCGAAGTCGCCTTTTAGAAATTCAAGATATTCCATTTCATCACCACGTGTTCCTATAGTTCCAAAACCCTGGCATTTGTGCTGGCTTCGACTTAGGGCGGCTATTTCGCCATTGCTTTTGCCTTTTATTCCAAAATAGACACCGGCATTGATGGTAGCCATTTTGCTTTTATCAGCCTGTTCAAATTTTTCTTCAGAGCCGTAAAACCACCATGAAGTATTAAAGAATATTCGCTTTGGTTGCCAGGTTTTTAAGGAAGAAAGCTGCTCAGGAAAGCTATTTTTGTTTCCCGCCAGGTCAAAAGCTTCCATACTGAGCATAGCAGAAGCCGTATGGTGTCCGTGAGTGGTTCCCGGACTTCTGTGGTCAAAACGGTTGATGATAATGTCGGGTTGGAATTTTCGGATGGCAAGGACTACATCGCTTAGTACCTGGTTTTTATCCCAAATAGAGAAAGTTTCGTTAGGTTCTTTAGAAAAGCCAAAATCGTTGGCACGGGAAAATAACTGTTCTCCGCCGTCAATTCTTCTCGCTGCTAATAGCTCCTGCGTTCTTAAAACGCCAAGTAATTCTCTAAGCTCAGAACCAATCAAATTTTGCCCGCCATCTCCTCGCGTCAATGATAAATATGCGGTTCTCGCTTTTACTTCATTGGAGAAATACGAAATCAGTTTGGTATTTTCATCATCAGGATGTGCGGCTACGTATAAAACCGATCCTAAAAAGTTTAGTTTCTGTACCTGTTCGTATATTTCGCCGGAACTTAATTTTTGCGGCTTCTGTGCACTTAATGTACAGAATGAAAGGAGAAAAAGGATAAGGGAGTGGTAAGCAGTTTTTGGTATCATTTTGATTTTATGGAACTAACTTTCAAATATAATAATTAATTTTTCGGATGTGTTTTTCTAGCCAAGACTTTAACAATAAAGGAGAGCTGTTTGGCTCTCCTTATCATTTAGTCATCATGGTGATGCCTGTGATGCTTTTTAGGTTTTTTGTAATGTTTACGGTCGTCATGATAGTGGTGGACTTCTCTTACTACAACCGTTTGTGGCCTTGGGCCTCGATAATATTTTACCTTATGAGTATTGAATAAGGCATAAGGTCTTGAACCATGATAATCTGTCAATACTACTTTGTAGCCATTGTACAAATCATAATTTCGGTATCGGTTTGGTAAATATCGGGCTCTGACCCAATTTCCATTGTTGATATAGATGAAATTTGCGGCTCTAACATCATAATAAGATTCAATGTCAGGAAGATAATAATAATTAGCTTCTGTATATCCTACCGGTCCCCAGTCCGGACGACCTCCGATACTTACATTAACGGATACTTGAGCTTCAAGCGTGCCGGCCATCAAGAGGCCCAATCCTGCAATTAATACTTTTAGAGTTTTCATAGCGCTGTATTTTTAGGTTCTTTTCTAGTGTACAAAACCAATAATAATGCCAGCGGGATTTTTTTAAGAAATATTTAACTAATTGTAAGGTACGGTTTGCGGTTTTCCGAACTCAAAATTGGGCATTCCGAAGTCGGTTGTTTTTAATGAATTGGTTTGCGTATTGCCACTACCATCAATAGGAACGCTAGGATAATAGGAAAAAGAAAACTGAAAAGAGTTGAACACAAGGAAGTCATTGCTGATAAGAACACCAATCCCGATTTGTGAGTATGCTTTTCCTTTATAAAGGTTGTCATTTTCATTACTTAATACGCCAACCGTATAGGTTAGGAAAGGATTAAAACGGAATCCTCCCAAATTCCAAGGCGAATAGGATTGGGTTTGCAGCATGAGCAATGCTTTTTTAGTGCCTCGCAACTTATAGCTGTTAAAACCGGGTATGCCATTTTCTTCATTAAGATTCACTCTGTCGGCAACGGTAGGAAAACGGTTGTTGCCTATTACCAATTTTGGTTTTACGAACTGCCTCAGTTTCCAATCGCCCAGGTCGATAAGGTTCGTAAAATAGTTGGCTTCAACAGAAAAAACGGTCTGTTGCGTGATAGGACCTCTAAAAAACGTACCATATTCGACATTGGTGCTAAAATAGCCCCATTTGAAATATTGCCCAAAAGAGAAGCGGCCGCCCAGATACAGTCGGTTGATATGGTTTTTATTCTGATGGCCAACCGTCAGGGCATAGACCTTTCCAATAGCAACGTCTTCCGTAATACCATAATTAAACAGGTATTTATCCTGGATAAACTTTCGGGAAGTGATACCAAACCCTGCCAGAAAAAAATTCTCATCAGAGAAAAACTTTAGGCTGTCGTATGCCGGAGTAGGAAACTCGCTGTAGTTTTTTCTCAAGAACCGGAAAGAAGTGATAAAATTGGTGGTTCGGTCTTCTTCAGAGTTTCCTTTGAATATTTGGGTCGATTTTCCTACCCAGGCATCCTGGGTTCCTACTTTAAAGTTTTGTGCGGCATAACGTCCGCTAGCATCCGGCAACGAGTCTACCATAAAATCCTGTCCGATATAAACTCCGGCTCCCCATTTGGCATAAGGAGAGAAGAAAGGACGGTCAACCGAAATGCTTTTTGAGTAATTATTATGTTCATCGACACGGTAAGCAAACGATGTCCTGATATACGTATTGAGGATATTGGGAATCGTATATCGGGTACTGACAGCACTTCTTCCATTGTCGAATCGCTGCCTGTACGTATTGTCTAATTCATGTCCGGTTCCTAAAAAATTTCGTTCCGTAAGCTCAAAAGTAGTCTTGGAAGTCGATCCGGAAGCATTAGGTATCAAACTCCAGGAATCCAATACCCTGATATAGATGTCGACAGAATCAGTGCTTGTTCCTACAATTTTGGTCGTAAAGTCAACACTACGCACATATCTTTGGCTTCTGATTAAACGTTCTGATTCTCTTACAAGAAGCGAATCCAGAGGTTTGTTTTTTCGAATAAGCAGTAAGTTTTTTATCGTAAGTCGGTTGGATCTGATATGTATTCTATTTCCAAACCTTTCAAATCCGTTACGGGCTTTTTTGGTCGAATCTTTTTCCGAAAAGCCAAATGGATCTAATGTCGTAATATGAATATTTCGGATGATTTTCCCTTCGTATTCGCTATAACTTTTAAGAACAACCTTGTCTTTCTGCCTGTTTTTCGGTTTTTTTGAATCGACCGGCTTAAAAATAAGCTTGTGTATAAATTTAGTAAAGCCTCTTTTTTTAGAATAACGCTCAAGGTCACGGTAGCCTTTTAGGGAATCTTTTTTTTTCACAGGTTGATCCTGCGCTTGCGAAAGTTGGCAGCAGCAGACAGTCAATAAGAGTAAAAAGAATCTGATTTTTTTTGGCATTGGCAATTTTTACTGTTTGAAAGTACCTTGGTTAGCGTGAAGTTACAAAATAGCATCCAGATTATGCTTATCTCAAAGCAAAGTGGGATGCTAATCCATGAATTCCCGTTCCTCCCGTGTCGTATTCACAATAGAAACGCCTTTTTGTAGCAGAAGATTGTTTGGATAAGTTACGAGTTCTCCTTCTTTGGTTCTCAAATACGTATGGAAAGCCTTGATATCGTCAATCTCGCCTTCAAGTGGGAAATCTTTGTCATGAATCCGAATCGTATCTCCAATTTTGAATGGAAACGAGAAAAATAATATTATTCCTGCGGTTATATTACTAAGAATAGACCATTGGGCAAAGAAAGCAACACCAATAATAGTGATAACAGAAGTAAAGGCAATATAGATATCGTTTGTTCGGACACCCCAAATCATAAAGACTCCGGCTAATGTCATCGCCATAATTACTATGCTGATGTATTTGCTAACCAGAATCGCACGGTGCTCATTAATTTCTGCATGCTTGGCGTAGCGTTTTATCAGGGCAGTAATAATAAAACGAATAATTGTCACGCAAACTAGCAGTATGATCGTGCTTACGATCTTTGGCGTATTTTCTTGAAAAAAGGACATTCTCTAGCGGTTTTTCCCAAAGGTAGTGAAATATTCATAAACTTTTTGGACGGGAAGCCCCACCACATTGGAGTAGGAGCCCTCAATTTTGCTGATGCCTATGATGCCGATCCATTCCTGAATACCATAAGCTCCGGCCTTATCATAAGGCTTGAAATTGTCAATATAGTAAGCAATAGTTTCGTCTGATAAATAGGTAAAAGTGACTTTTGTAATCTCGTTAATGATATCCGTCTTTCCATTATGCCTGAAACATACAGAAGTATAGACCTCATGGGTAGAATCAGACAACGATCTTAATATTTGAAATGCATCGTCATAATCCTTAGGTTTTCCCAAAGCCTTTCCGTTATGCCAGACAATAGTGTCGCTGGTTACCAAAATATCATTCGGGGCTAATTCTTCCTGAAAAGCATCGGCTTTTAGTTTGGCCAGAAAGTCGGTGATTTCAGAAGCCTTCAGATGATCGGGATAAATTTCCTCTACTTCCTTTAAACGCACCTCAAAATCCAAATGCATGTCCTTAAAGAACTGCTGTCTTCTTGGCGATCCTGATGCCAAAAGAATAGTATAATCTTTTAAATGAGAATTAAGCATATTTGATATTGAGATTGATAACTGCAATAGAAAGAATTCCGAAGAAAATAACAAATTTTAATACATTGCTCAGGTGATGGAAATCTTTTTGTTTTTTGGCTGAAAACATCTTTATTGTAAAATAAAGCAATGGAGCCAATATAAACAGAAAGCCATAACCTGAAGCATAGAACAGGTCGTTAGCAAACAGGTTTTCGTTTATGTAATAAACAATCAGTCCGATAGGAATAAAGCTCAATCCGAAAACTACTTTGCCAGTTCTGGCGATACCCAAGACAATCGGAAGCGTATTCATTCCCAGATTATAATCGCCGTTGACATCTTCCATGTCCTTAACGATTTCCCGGATAAAGTTGATGATAAAGGCAAATATCGCATAGTCAATGAGTATGTTAAAAATAATACCCATTCCGGCTTGGGTTTCTGGTACCACCATTGGCAGAAGGTCAAAAATCCCAATAATAAGAATGCTTAACGAAAGCAGCAGGGCAATGATGATATTGCCAATCAGAAGAGTCTGCTTTAAGCCATTGGCATAGACATATAATGTAGCGGCAATAATGACAAATATGGCAGCAAAATTTGGTTTGTGGATAGCATTTGCCAAATAAAAACCAACACCGACACCGATAATATTCAGGGCGATATAAATATTATATCCCATAGCTTCCGAAATCTGCTTTCCGATTACGACATTGTCAGGTTTGTTGATTTCGTCCGTAGCCTTGTCGAATATGTTGTTTATGAGATAGCCGCCGGCCGCAATACATACGGTTGAAAATACCAGAAGCGCAAACTGCCAATCATTTAAAGCAAGAGGAATAGACTGTGATTCTAAAAATCCGTATCGGAAAACCAATTGCATTATGGCAAGCATAATCAGGTTCTGGTAGCGTATTAGTTTTAAAAAAGACATAAGTTAGTGGTTAGTTCAGCAGATTATTAATCGTGTTTTCCGTTAAAATACTGCATCCATTTTCCCTGGACACGCATTACTTGTTCAATAACATCGCGTACGGCCCCACGGCCTCCATTTTTATGCGAAATATAAGAACAGATTTCTTTAATTTCAGGGCTTGAGTCCAGCGGACAAGTAGGAAGTCCTACCAATTTCATTACATGATAATCAGGAATGTCATCACCCATATAAAGCACCTGCTCCGGTTTTATATTATAAATATCGGTATACTCTTTAAAAGTCTCGACTTTATCAGGACAGGCCAAATGAATATCCGTGATGCCCAGATTTCTAAGTCGGATTCGGACGCCTTCATTACTGCCGCCAGAAATAATGCAGACATGGTAGCCGCTTTCTACGGCTGCTTTCATGGCAAAACCATCGCGAATATTCATAACGCGGAGCATTTCGCCTGTAGGTGTAATATGGACAGAACTATCAGTTAGAACGCCATCGACATCAAAAATAAAAGTCGTGATGTCGTTCATGATTTCTTTATAACTTTTTGACATTAGATTGTTGAATGGAATGTGTTAGTATTTTATAAATTTCTTTTTGTGTATTGTCAGTAAGTAACGCCAAATGGGCCTGTATCGTATTAAGGTCGTTTCTTTTCGCAGGTCCGGTTTGGGCTTCTAGTGGTGAAAGGCGCTGTACTTTGTTTGCAGTCTCCGCAATTAGTGGCTTAAGAATTTCAAATGGCAGTTGATTTTCTGCACAAATCTCTTTTCCAATCTGGTAGAGATGGTTGGTGAAATTATTTACAAAAACAGCGGCAACATGAAGCGATTTTCTTTGGTCAGAACTGATAAGATAATGTTTGGAGCCTATAGCTTCGGCAACATTTTCTAAAACAATATAATCGTCATCAAATTCGCTTTCCAGACATATCGGAATTGCAGCAAAGTCGACTTCCTTGTTTTTAGTAAAAGTTTGGAGCGGATAAAAAACACCTCTGCGGTTTTTCGGATTTAATTCTTCCAACGGTACGCTTCCGGAAGTATGGACTACCAATCGGTTTTCAAACGGTAGGCTTGAAGAAACCTCAGCAATAGCACTATCAGAAACGGCAATAATATAGATATCGGCTTCTAAAAACTGAGCTCGGTCATTAATGATTTTTGAATCTTCAACCAGATGTGAAAGACTTTCCTTTTGCCTTGAAAAGACCTGTGACAATTGAATTCCGCTGCTTTTTTTAAAAGCATGGATAAGATGCTGTGCCACATTTCCGGAACCGATTATAGTCGCTGTAATCATGGCGCTAATTTAGGGATTAGTTATGAAATATAGGAAAGGTTTTCTTCCAATAATTTAAGCAGGTTTAACAGACCCTTACAATAAAGAGGACAATTAAATCACTACATTTATAATAGCCAAAAATAAAAGGATTTATAAAGTTTTAATGAAAGAGAGTATGAAAAAGTTTAAACTGGCAGTTGATGCCTGCCTGGCTTGTTTTGGCGCCTGTGAGGTTTGCGCGGCCAATTGTATCGAAATGAACGATAAAAATCACCTCAATTGTATTTTGCTTTGTCGCGATTGTGCAGAAATTTGCATCCTTTGTGTCAAGTTCTGTTCCAGAAACTCCGGTTTTTCTACCGCCTTGATGAAACTATGTGCCAAAATATGTACGGCTTGTGCGGTGGAATGCGAAAAATTTGCCCATCATGCCCATTGCAGAGAATGTGCCGAGTCTTGTAGGAAATGTGCTGCGGCCTGTAGCTTTAAATGGTAAGGACAAAAAACAGATTAATTTATCATCTATCAGGTTTTTTGATGCATGATAAAAATATGTATAAAATATTTAGAAAAAATTAACAAGGAATTACGAAAAACGCAGGAGTAGGATTAACGGTTTCATCAAACATTTTTCCTTATTTTTGTGGCACTTTTTAAACTATAGTAATTCCAATCTTATGGATAAGATTTTTTCCTTCCTGTTTTCCACCCGCTTAATGGCTGTTTTGTTTATTGTTTTTGCAGCTGCAATGGGAATAGGAACCTTTATTGAAGATGCCTACAATACCGATGTTGCTCGAATTCTAATTTACAACAGCTGGTGGTTTGAAGCAATCATGTTTCTCTTTCTGATTAACTTTTTAGGAAATATCAAGAAATACCAATTATACAAAAAGGAAAAATGGAGCACGTTATTACTCCATCTTTCCTTTATTTTTATTTTAGTAGGAGCTTTTGTGACCCGTTATATCAGCTATGAAGGTATGATGTCGATTGCCGAAGGCGCTTCCGAAAATCAGATTTACTCTGAAAAGACATTCCTGAATGTTTTTGTTGACGGTGAATATAAAGGCGAAATGAAACGTCGCGTTGAAGAAAAAGAACTGTTGCTTTCTCCGGTTACCAATAATCACTTTTCAATCAAGGGTAAATTTGCTGAAACTCCTTATGAAATAGAGTATAAGGACTTTATCATGAATGCCAAAGAGGTTATCAAAGAAGACCCGAACGGAACACTATATTTAAAAATGGTAGAATCTGGTGACGGATCACGTCATGAGCATTACCTCAAAGCAGGTGAAGTGCAGAATATCCATAATGTACTTTTTGCTTTCAATAAGCCAACAGATGGTGCAGTCAATGTTACCAAAGAAGGTGATAAATATACTTTCAAAGCTCCGTTTGGCGGACAGTTTATGCGTATGGCAGATAAACTACAAGGCACGGTTGTAAAAGATTCAGTTCAGGATTTGATGTTCCGTTCCTTATATAATGTTGGTGGAGCGCAATTTGTTTTCCCGGATGCAGCTATTAATGGAAAAGTAGGTTACGAATCGAATAATGACTATAAAGACAAAGCTAGTGACGATGCTTTGATTGTTACAATTAAGGCAGGAGGAAAGACGCAGGATGTAACATTAATCGGTTCTAAGGGGAAAATGGGCGAGCCTCAATCTTTTAAGGTTGGAGGTCTTGATTTTACATTATTCTACGGAAGTAAAGTGTATACATTGCCTTTCAAAATTAAGCTGAATGATTTTATCGCAGAAAAATATCCTGGAACTTTGAAAAGTTTCTCGGCTTTCAGAAGTAAAATTACCGTTGAAGACGAAAAACCTTTTGATTATGAAATTTTCATGAACAATGTTTTGGATCATGGCGGTTACCGTTTCTTCCAGGCATCCTACGATTATACAGACAATCATTTAAGAGATACGTATGAGCCTAATATTACTGTACTTTCCGCAAACCATGATTTCTGGGGAACCTGGATTACCTATATAGGTTATTTCCTTTTATACATTGGGATGATGGCTATCTTATTTGACAAAAATTCGAGATTTGGAATTGTGAAGAAGAAATTAGACAAGATTAAGGCGAGAAAAGCCAAACTAATTACGATACTGTTATTGTTTGTCAGTGTAGGAAGTTTTGCCCAACATGACCACGACCATAATGCTCCCGGACACAATCATGCTAAAGGAAATGCGGCTCCTTTGAAGAGAGCTATGCCAACAGAACAGCAGATTGATTCATTATTGAAAATTATTGAAGTAAAGCCGGAACATGCTGCAAAATTCGGAAGGATCGTAATTCAGGATGATGGCGGAAGAATGAAGCCTATCAATACGTTTTCTTCAGAATTATTGCGAAAAGTAAGCAAGAGCGACCACTATAAAGGATATAATTCCGATCAGGTATTTTTGTCAATGTCACAATATCCGGAAGTCTGGTTTAATGTGCCTTTCGTTTATCTGAAAAAAGACAATGATAGCTTGCATAAGATTTTAGGTGTTGACCTGAAAGCAAAACATATTCCATTTATTAGCTTTTTTGACGAACAAGGAAACTACAAATTATCACCTTATTTGGATGAAGCCTATAAAGCAGCTATTCCAAACCAATTCCAAAAGGATTTCATTGAAATTGATAAGAAAGTAGTACTGTTGAATGCTGCCTTGAGCGGAAAAATCCTGAGAATTTTTCCTATTCCTTATAACAAGGCCAATAAATGGGTTTCGTATCTGGAACTGAATGAAACGGGCATTAAAGGTGTCGATTCTACTTACACTAAAAACGTACTTCCTGCCTATATGGGATTCCTGAATGAAGCGAGAAAATCAGGCGGGTATAAGCAGGCAGATGAAATTCTGGAAAGTATTACGCTTTTCCAAAAGAAATATGGCAAGGCTGTACGTCCAAGCGATGATAAAATCAATTCTGAAATCCTTTACAACAAATACGATATCTTTAAAAAATTGTACTATTTGTATATGATGGCGGGCGTTTTCATGCTGCTGTTTACCATCGTAAAAATATTCAATAACAGAAAAGCGATTCGTGTTATCGTAAAAGCTTTTCATGTCCTGATTGGTTTCTTCTTTGTACTGCATACGGCTGGATTGATTATGAGATGGTACATTTCCGGACACGCACCATGGAGTGATGCTTATGAGTCGATGATTTATGTTGGTTGGGCTACGATGTTCTTCGGGCTTGCTTTTGGAAGAAAATCAGAATTGACGGTAGCTTCAACAGCTTTTGTCGCTTCGATGATTCTGATGATTGCACACTGGAACTGGATGGATCCTGCTATTGCGAACCTACAGCCTGTATTAAATTCGTATTGGTTGATGATTCACGTAGCCGTGATTGTGGCAAGTTACGGACCATTCACATTAGGGATGATACTCGGACTGGTTTCGCTGTTCCTGATGATTTTTGCCAATAAAAAGAACAGTAAGAAACTGGAATTAAGCATCAAAGAAATTACTTATATCACAGAATTGTCATTGACAGTTGGTTTGGTTATGCTTACGATAGGAAACTTCCTGGGAGGTCAGTGGGCTAACGAAAGTTGGGGACGTTATTGGGGCTGGGACCCGAAAGAAACTTGGGCATTAATCAGTATCATGGTATATGCATTTGTAATTCACGCAAGATTGGTTCCGGGATTAAAAGGAACCTGGATTTTTAACGTGTTTAGCGTTTTTGCTTTCTATTCCATCATGATGACTTATTTTGGAGTGAACTTTTACTTAACCGGTTTGCATTCTTATGCCAGCGGAGAAAAAGTAGTAACACCTAATTTTGTCTTTGTTTCTATTGGAATTGTAACATTGATTTCGATTCTGGCTTATTTCAAGCAGAAAAAATATTTAAGAAGCTAAATCATCTTAAGTTTATTTTCCTGCAATGGTTTTAAAACAATCTGGAATACTGCTGATTGCTCTTTTATTGGTTTCTTGTCACACTCAAATGGTGCAGATTCAAAAAGAGGGTTATACAGAAGCAGGAAAGGTTAAGAATAACAAGAAAATCGGAAAATGGAAATATAGCTATGAAAATGGAAAGCTATATCAAGTAGGAAGATTCAAAAATAATTTGGAAACCGGAAGTTGGAAAGTTTTCCATCCCAATGGTTCTTTAAGACAGATCGGAAAATTTAAAAATGGGAAGATTGATGGTCTTTGGAAGTTTTACCATGAAAATGGCACTTTATACGGATCAGGTAGGGTAGAAGATGGAAATTTTAAAGGCGTTTGGAAGTGGTTTTTCCCGAACAGGCAAATCCACACCATCAGGAATTATGAAAACGGGAAACTGATTTCAGTAGATTTTGCTAAAAATTTCGACGGGCATGATATAGATAAAGGAACGATTGAAAATGGAAATGGTACTTTAATCATATATGAAACCCAAATTCTAAAAGATTCCATCCTTGAAGTTTTAAACTATAAAGACGGACAAATAAAATAATAATATAAAAAAGACTCTGATATATCAGGGTCTTTTTTATTTAACAAAAGTTTAAACGAAAACAGCTGCCTAATTTTCTAATTTTATAAAAAATAAAAAGATGAAAAAACTAGCCTTCGCCTTTGCTTTACTAAGCTGTCTGGCGTGCCAGCAGAATCAGGCACAGGAGAAAAATGCAAAAACGGCAACACAAAAAAATAAGACAATGACTAAAGAAACAATCTACCAGTTTAAGGTAAAAGATTTGGAAGGAAACGATTTTGATTTTGCTTCTCTAAAAGGAAAGAAAATACTAGTCGTCAATACGGCTTCAAAATGTGGACTAACACCACAATACAAAGACTTACAGGCAATTTATGACCAATACAAAGGCAAGAATTTTGTAATCGTTGGATTTCCGGCAAATAATTTTGCTTCTCAGGAACCGGGAACGAATGAAGAAATCGGAGCTTTTTGTGAACGAAATTATGGAGTGACTTTTCCTATGATGTCTAAGATTTCTGTCAAAGGCGATGATATGGATGCCGTTTACAAATTCCTGACCCAAAAATCTAAAAATGGTTTGCAAGACTCAGAAGTAGAATGGAATTTCCAAAAATACCTCATTAATGAAAAAGGAGAATTGGTAAAAGTAATCTCTCCGAAAACACTGCCAACCGATCCTGAAATTGTAAATTGGATTAAAGCATAAGATAGTTTAAAACTTAAATAATAAAAACTTTCAAAGTCAGCGATTTTGGAAGTTTTTTTATTTTAAAATCAATTGCATAAGCTGTACATCCAGCCATCTTTCAAATTTATATCCGGCTTCTCTGAGAACGCCTGCTTTTTCAAAACCTAGTTTTTCATGAAAGGCAATACTTCCGGCATTATCAGTATCAATCAGCCCGATTATAGTGTGCAGTTTTTGCTTTTTAGCAATCTCAATTAATTCGGATAAGATTTGCCTGCCAATTCCTTTTCCCGAAAAGCCTTCTTTGACATAAACGGAATGCTCCACCGTAAATTTATAGCCTATTTTTAGGCGGAAAGTGCCATACGTTCCAAATCCCAATACACTGTCATTTTCATCCACAGCAACAATAATAGGGAAGCTCTGTTCTTGTTTTTCGGTAAACCAATCGATTTGGTCGTTCAAGGTTCTGACATCATAATCATAAATGGCCGTTGTGTTCAATATGGCGTCATTTACAACTTCTAAAATAGCTCCTATGTCTTCAATTCTGGCAGCTCTGATATGGATTTCCATTTCTTAATATTTTCATTTCCAAAGATAGAAAAACTTGGCAAGAATGCGCAGAAAGCCTTACTAACTTCGTATCTTTGAGGCATTGATACTATAAAGAATGATTTACCCAAAAATACCTTTAGCACAAAGTATACTTGAAATTTGCAAGGCTAAAGGACTCACCGATATTGTAATCTCTCCAGGTTCCCGAAATGCCCCGCTAACTATTGGTTTTGCCAACAATCCAGACTTTAAATGTTATAGCATAGCTGATGAAAGATGTGCTGCTTTTTTTGCATTGGGAATAGCACAGCAGACTAAAAAACCGGTGGCTGTTGTTTGTACATCAGGATCTGCTCTGCTCAATTATTATCCGGCTATTGCGGAGGCTTTTTACAGCCAGATTCCTTTAGTTGTGATTTCGGCGGACAGACCTTCTAGCAAGATTGATATAGGCGATGGGCAGACCATCAGGCAAGAGAATGTCTATGCCAATCATATCATCTATACTGCAAACCTGACGGAAGATGCGTCTCAGGAAAACGATCTTAAAATTGCAGATGCAATAACTTTAGCTTCTACGAAAAAAGGGCCGGTTCATATCAACGCTCCTTTTGAAGAACCTTTGTATGAAACTGTTTCTGAATTAGAAGTAAGTTCGGTTATTTCTCAAACCACTTTTGAAGATGCATATTTTGATGAAGATTTAGCACCGTTTATCTCGCAATGGAATACAGCAAAAAAGAAGCTGGTTTTAGTAGGAGTAAATGACCCGAATTCGATTGATGAAGCGGTAATAAATCATCTGGCGCAAGATCCGTCGGTAGTAGTGATGACCGAAACAACATCGAATCTGCACCATCCTAATTTTATAAACAATATCGATACCATAATTACGCCTTTTACCGATAAAGATTTTAAAGATTTTCAACCGGAAATCCTAGTGACTTTTGGCGGAATGGTCGTATCAAAAAGAATCAAGGCGTTTTTAAGGAAATACAGACCAAAAGCCCATTGGCATATTGATACTTTGCGGGCTTATGATACATTTGGAGCGTTAACGAAACATTTTATCGCGCAGCCAAATGATTTCCTAAACCGGTTTTTGTCTGAAACTGTTGTAGTATCCGATTATAATGAGAAAGCACAACAACTGAAAGCAATCAGAAAAGAAAAACACGATTTGTATCTTTCCAAAATACCATTCTCAGATTTTACGGTCTTTGATAAGGTAATTCCAAGTTTGCCAAAGAATAGCCAGTTGCAAATCAGTAACAGTTCTGCGATCCGTTATGCCCAATTGGTCGATATTGATCCAAGCATAGCCGTTTTCTGCAACCGGGGAACTAGCGGTATTGATGGAAGTACCTCAACAGCAGTAGGTGCTGCATTGGCAAGCGCACAGGAAACGATCCTGATTACTGGCGATGTTAGTTTCTTCTATGACAGTAACGCGCTTTGGAACAATTATATTCCGAAAAATTTCAAAATTATCCTGCTTAATAATGGAGGTGGAGGAATTTTCAGAATTCTTCCGGGACATCAGGAAACGCCTGTTTTCAACACTTATTTTGAAACTTCACATTGCCTGACCGGAGAACATTTGGCAAAAATGTACTTTTTTGATTATTTCTCAGCAAGCAATGAAACGGCTCTGGAGAATGGACTTAAAGAATTTTATGAAAGCAAAAAACCTTCAATCCTGGAGATTTTTACGCCTACATTAGAAAATGATAAGATATTGCTCCAGTATTTTAAAGAATTGGTTTAAGAATAGCCATAATTTAACAGGTTCAATATTATTTGCATATAAGATTGTACCTTTGCTCTTTGCAACTTAGAAACTTTGCAACCGAAAAGAAATGATTGAAATAGGAAAATACAATACGCTGACAATTGACAGGGACACGCAAGTCGGACTGTTTTTAACCGATGGTAAAGATGATGTCTTACTGCCCAATAAATATGTCCCGAAAGTATTTGAAATAGGAGAAGAAATTGAAGTTTTCGTATATCTTGACCACGAAGAAAGACCCGTAGCCACAACTTTAAGACCCTACATCCAACTTAATGAATTTGCGCTTTTAAGAGTCAATTATATTAATAATGTGGGAGCTTTTATGGATTGGGGACTGGAAAAAGATGTCCTGGTTCCGTTTAAAGAACAGGCACGTCCAATGGAAAAAGGAAAACGCTACCTGGTGTTCCTTTATATGGACGAAAAGACAAACCGACTGGTTGCTTCCAGCAAGACGAACCAATTCCTGAATAATGAAGAACTTACTGTAGAAGTAGGGGAAGAAGTGGATCTTATTGTTTCACATATTACTGATTTGGGAATCAATGTCATCATCAACGAACAGCATAAAGGATTGATCTATAAGGATGAAGTATATGATGACCGCATCAGAACCGGTGACCGTTTGAGAGGTTATATCAAAGCCATTCGTCCGGGTAACAAAATCGATGTGGCTTTACAGAAACAAGGTTTTGAAGCAGTAGAACCCAATGCTGAAAAAATTATGGATGAGCTTCGTGCCAGCCGAGGTTTTCTTCGTCTGAACGATAATAGCCATCCGGAAGACATCAAAACGGTGTTGAAAATGAGTAAAAAAACGTTTAAAAAGGCAATAGGAGTGCTATATAAGCAAAAATTGATTGAAATAAAAGAAGACGGGATTTACCTTGTAAAGTAATAGGATTTTAAATAGGAAAGGAAAGTTTTTTACTACTTTTGCCGACTAAATAAATTCAAATCCAAAATGAAAAAAATTTACATTCTATTTCTTCTCTCTGCCCACACAATTTTTGCCCAGGATTATTCTGTTGAAAAATCAACATTTTCATTCCAGACCGGACTTGTCGGTTTTTGGTTGAATAATGAAAGCAGGCTTTCTGATAAATTTACGCTAAGGACTGAGATAGGACTCGATGTCTTTACACAGAAGGATAATGAAAAGAGCGCCGATTTTGATGCCCTGGTACCTGTAATTACTTTTGAACCACGTTGGTATTATAATCTTGAAAAAAGAGGAACTGCCGGAAAGAACATACATAATAATGGAGCAAACTTCGTAACTCTTATGGTAAGCTACCGACCGGATTGGTTTGTTATTACAGGAATTGAAAATGCGTATTTGAATCATCAGGTAGCTATTGTCCCAAAATGGGGAATCAAAAGAAACATAGGAAAAAGTGATTTTACCTATGAGCTTGGTGCAGGTTTAGGCTATAATTTTATGCTAAACAAAAAACATTCTTTTGATGATTCTGGTGAAGTTTGGCTCGATCTTCATGCAAGAATAGGATATACCTTTAAAAGTTCAAGAAAAAAATAATAAAAAAGGCTTTCTCAGTTAGAGGGAGCTTTTTTTTAGGTACTAAGTGGCTAAGGTTCTGAGGTGCTGAGTTTGTAGATTTCTCAAATCTGTGCTAATTTCTTTAATCCGCGTTAATCAGTGTTTTTAAAATAAGGTACTTAGATGCTAAGGTTCTGAGGCGCTAAGGTTGTAGACTTCTCAAATCCGCGTTAATTTCTTTAATCCGAGACAATCCGTGTTCTAAAAAAGGTACTAAGGTTCTGAGTTTGCTTTTGCTGTGCGAAAAGAGCGTTATTTAACAAATACTTTTTGTGTTTCGCTTATCTGATACTAACTTCCTGATCGTCATTGAATTTTATAAAGAATATTTCATACATTTGTATATACAAATATTATAGAGTTGAAACGTTCGCATTTTTTACAAACGATAACAGGAGGAATAGCTATGGCATCACTACAGCCTTTTTATAATTGGACACAGGACTTAAACGAAGAAGATATAAAACATCCGGTATTATTTATTGGACATGGTTCACCCATGAATGGAATACAAGACAATGAGTTTTCTCAAAACTGGGCAAAAATGGGAAGAGAAATTCCCAAGCCCAAAGCAGTTCTGGTCATTTCTGCCCATTGGCTCACGCGAGGCACACACATTACGGCCATGAACAATCCAAAAACAATCCATGATTTTGGAGGTTTTCCGCAAGCGCTGTTTGACGTGCAATATCCGGCAAAAGGCAATCCGGAACTAGCAGCAGAAACAGCCAAATTGATTCATTCTACAGATGTTGGCCTAGACCATGATTGGGGACTAGATCACGGAACATGGACAGTAGTAAGGCATATGTATCCTGATGCGGATATCCCGGTACTGCAATTGAGCATTGATTATAACAAACCTGCCCAATACCATTACGATCTCGCAAAACAGATAGCCCAGCTTCGAAAAAAAGGCGTATTGATTATCGGAAGCGGGAATATGGTACACAATCTCCGAATGGTTGACTGGAAAAAATTACGTGAACCCGAATTTGGTTTTGATTGGGCTATAGAAATGAATGACGTCTTTAAGCAGAAAATCGAAAACCGCGACCACAAAGCCCTGATTGATTACGAAAACTTAAGTAAATCAGCAAAATTGGCCGTGCCAACACCAGATCATTATTATCCGATGCTGTATTCGCTTGCACTGCAAGATAATCAGGAAGATACCGTTTTCTTTAACGATAAGCTGGTAGGAGGTTCGCTAAATATGACATCCGTAAAAATAGGTTGATTATCTTTTAGCGGTTTCCATTTGTAATACCAAATTTTGATATTTTCGGCTTAAAGAGAACATTTTCTCTGCTGCTACCATGATAATTACAGGAACCAGGAAATATTCCGCAAGATTTTCAATATAAAGTAAATAAGTAGAAAGGATAAAAAGCCTTGAGTATTCCAGATAATAAATCCATTTGCGCTGTTCTAACAAAGCTCCGCAGTTGATTAGCGTAATAATGATAAAAGAAAGTCCGAAAATCTTGTCATAGAAACCAAGACCATTAAAATAGTACGTAAAAACAGTCAGGATAAGCGTACTGACGGCTAGCTGTATGTATAAATAATTTCGGAACTTAAGTCGGTGGCTACGATCGGTCTTGTCTTGCAGGAAGCGTTTCTCCAACATTGGCCTAATATCTTGATCCATTGCCGCAGGACTGCCAAAAACAGCATTCCATCTTGCCTTGAACCCTTTGGAGCGTTTCCAAAGCTCATATATTTCAAAATAATAATGGAAATGTTGCCATAAGAAACTGTAGCTTTTCAGCGGATGGGTTAGTCCGTATTTTGGTTTTTCTTCTTCTTCCTGAAAAGTTCCAAACATTCGGTCCCAAAAAGTAAACATATCGCCATAATTCTTATCCAGATATTTTTCATCCGAAGCATGGTGTACGCCATGTACAGATGGAGTAACAAAGATATATTCCAGCCATTTTATACGTCCTATAACCTGCGTATGTGTGAAAAAGGAGTAAGCTCCGTGAACAATCAACATCGTGATTACCATTTTCGGGTGGAATCCGATAAAAGGCAGTATGCACCAAAATCCTGTCCTGATAATAGCCTGAAAAGTCGTAATCCTGGCTGCGGCCGTAAAATTGAACTCCTCGCTATGATGATGGACAATATGTGCGGCCCAAAAAAAGTTTACTTCGTGCCCAAGCCTATGATACCAATACCATACAAAATCGGTGGCCAAAATAAGTCCAACCCAAATCCAGAAATTGCTCGGGATATCAAAAATTCGATAATGTTCATAGATATAGTAGAAAAGCTGGTAGAAACTTGCTGCTATAAAAAGGTTGATAAGCCGTTCTGCCAGACCAATACTGATGTTTGAAACAGAACTTTCGTAATTGAAGATTTCCGGACGCTTCCTACGCTGTGCTAATTTATATTCTAAATAGACGAAAAGGAAAAAAGCAGGCATTGCAAAGGCCAGAAAATTAATGTTTTCCATATCCCATTATATTTTAGTGGTACTTTATAAAAGGCTCATTTTTAGAGCCTTTGTAGGATAAAGTTATCAAAAATAAGTTGAGGACAGGATAAGTAACTTATCAACCGCTGTTCATAAATTTCCGAAATTCGGTCACATTTTATCGAAAGGGAAACAATACGAAACATTTTCTGAAGACTCAGCAAAATAAACTTTTTAAAATTACAGATTGTATAATTTTAAAAGAGCAAACTTTAACAGTTTTTCTATTCGATTTCGATGTGCGGATTGATTTCTAACAGCGCATCGATGAATTCCTGCTTGCGTTTAGGCGAAATATAAATGTCGTCAAATTTGCCATATTTAATAACAAGACCTTTGCTTCCCAGGGCAGGCTTAAGCGAAGATTGTACAAACCATTTCTTTTGGTGTACTATCGCATTGATTTTATAAATATCAATTTTTCCACGTATAGGGCCTGATGTATAATGAAGAAAAGAGTTTTTAATTACATACTTGGTATCCAAAAGAATCCATAGGATAAAAATAGCGCAGAGTGCTACGATGATAATAGGAATAAACATTTCACCCCAAATTTGATTAGGTGTAAAAAAAGGCGTTGCGATTAAAAATACGACAATCAGCCACAGCATAGTGACAGTAGGGATATGATGGTCCGAATAAAATTTTTTCATCTTTAAATTTAAGAAAATAGATCAAACAAAAAAATCGGGATTAAAAAATCCCGACTCTTTTTTTAGAATTAAAAGAATTAGACTCCTAGTTCTTTTTTAGTTTTTTTCAAAAGCCCGTCTTTATGCAGTAATACGGAAATAGCTTTTAATCTCAAATAAGGAACGCTCATGTAAATATAACCGTCATTTCCAAGGTTTTTAGTACCCCATGAATTTTTCACCTTATAGTAAATGTTGCCTTTTTGGTCTTTTACTTTTCCGACAATATGCATCAAATGGTCGTCTGTCGTATTGTAGTTTTCGAATTCTTGTTGGCGGAATTCAGGAGTAACCTTCTTTTCAGGTTTGATTTCAGTAAGAATCGTTTTTTCGTCAGCTTCGTTTTCCGGAATTACGGCAATTCCGTTTTTTCCAGAAAAAGTCTTTTCGCTTACATCGGCATCCAAAGCTAGCGTATAACCTTTATCCAAAGCATTATCTACATTTTGTACAAACTCGTCAAGCGGCATATTGTAAAAGCTACCGTTAGAAAAATTATCAGGAATATCCAGGATAAAAGTCTTGTAGTAAGGCTCGTTAGTAAAAGAAGTAATAGTAACGTAGTCTTTCAAATTTAGTTTGGTCATTTCAAGGAAACTCTTTGGAGTATATTTTTTTCCATCGTAAGTAAACTCAGTTACTGTAGCACCCATATATTTATCCAGTATAGCTTCTACATCAGTTTTCCATTTAGGATCTAGCTTCTTGGAAGGATCAGCATATTTTTTTAGCAAATCCTCCAATTCTTTTGCCATTTTTGAATGGTCATGCTTGGTAGCATTTCCTACTAATCCAGAGTAAGCCGTCAAAGGCACAATACCAAATTCTTTGGCACTATTGATAACATCATGATTAAGTCCACCTTCGCCAAATTGCGCTTTTCCTTGACGCATCACATAATTCCATGCCTTTTTTGGATAGGTATTACGAACATTATACATCTCAGAAAGGTCAATTTTCCTGCCGGTTGTTCTGATAATTTCAGCTTCCAGAAAAGAAGTAGACGAAAAGCTCCAGCAGGTTCCGGTAATATCCTGAGAAATCACGGGTGTCGCTTCAATGTCCTTAACGGTTTGGAATTCATACTTTTGAGAATATGCTGAAAAAGCAAATGCAAGCAAAGCAATAGGTAAGAAAGTCTGTCTCATTTATATTTTAATTTTTGTTATTCGTAGTCTGTAAAAAATGATTTATTTTTACGCTAAAATAGTATAAAAATGAGTTCAATAAACTGGGAAACTGTTAAAGATTTTGAAGATATAACCTATAAGAAGTCCAATGGCGTTGCAAGAATCGCTTTTAACCGTCCGGATGTAAGGAATGCTTTCCGTCCAAAAACGACAAGCGAACTGTATCAGGCTTTTTATGATGCACAGGAAGATACGTCAATTGGCGTGGTCCTGCTTTCTGCTGAAGGACCGTCCTCAAAAGACGGTGTTTATTCTTTTTGTAGCGGTGGAGATCAAAAGGCGAGAGGACACCAAGGATATGTAGGCGATGACGGAATGCACCGTCTGAATATTTTAGAAGTACAACGCCTGATTCGTTTTATGCCTAAAGTTGTTATAGCAGTAGTTCCAGGATGGGCTGTTGGAGGCGGACATAGTCTTCATGTAGTCTGCGATTTGACATTGGCAAGCAAAGAACATGCTATTTTTAAGCAGACTGATGCTGACGTAACAAGTTTTGACGGAGGTTACGGTTCTGCCTATCTGGCAAAAATGGTAGGACAGAAAAAAGCCAGGGAAATTTTCTTTTTAGGGAGAAATTATTCCGCTCAGGACGCTTTTGATATGGGAATGGTTAATGCCGTAATTCCTCATGCGGAATTAGAAGATACGGCTTACGAATGGGCTCAGGAAATTTTGGCAAAATCGCCTACTTCTATAAAAATGCTCAAGTTCGCTATGAACCTTACAGACGACGGTATGGTTGGACAGCAGGTTTTTGCAGGTGAGGCAACTCGTTTGGCGTATATGACAGAGGAAGCCAAAGAAGGAAGAAATGCCTTTTTGGAAAAAAGAAAGCCTAACTTCGAGAAAAAATATTTGCCATAACATACAATTATCAGAAAACCCCCAAACGAGATGGAGTTTACGAATGAAACCATTGACATCGATCAGCTTCCAAAATTTGAAGAAGTACTTTTTTCTTCATTGAATAAAAACTATATCAAGGTCGTTTATATCAATATTGTGATTGTTTTATTGATTTTGGCTATTGGAATAGGTGCGTTGATTTATTTTAATGAAGAATTTCAGGATACTCAAACCTATTTGGTTTTTGGGATTTCGTATGTGGTTTTTGCTTTGTTTTTGTATTTCAGCTCGGTTATGGCAGTAAAAAGGCGTGCTTTTGCTATAAGGGAAAAAGATATCCTTTATAAAAGAGGTATACTTTCAACTACAACTACTATAATGCCTTTCAATAGAATTCAGCATGTAGCCATGCATGAAGGCGCTTTTTCCAGAATATACAATCTGGCGCAAATTCAGATATTTACGGCAGGAGGTAGTACCAGTGATATAAAAATTTCTGGAATTGAAAAAGAAAAAGCAGAAAGCATCAAGGAAATGTTGATGCAGAAAATTCAAAATCAGATTTGATGAGGCTTGATTTTACGACCCCACAGCGGCAATCGGTTACGGGAATAATCATCATGTTTGCCGATACTTTCCAGAGCATTGTCCGTGCAATGTGGGTTCCTTTATTGCTTATTCTATTCAAGATTAAAGAAGACCAGTATCTGGTTGTGGGGCTTGGCTTTTTCGGATTGGTGCTGCTTACCTTGGTGATTGGCTACTTGAAATACAGAAATTTTACTTTCTATCTGGATGAAGAAAAGCAGGAATTTGTATTGAGTAAAGGCGTTATCAATAAAAGTAAGATTAGCATTCAGCTCTCAAAAATCCAACAGGTTGACATCAATCAATCCATAATCCAAAAAATAATTGGCGTTTATAGCCTGGATATTGATACTGCTGGTACCGATAAAAAAGAAATCAGCATTCGCGCAATCGATCAGAAATTGGCATTGTTGCTCAAAGAAAGATTATTGGATTATGGCGATAAAGAATCAGAAATCCTGGATGAAAATCAAGAAGTAAAATCAGAACCAAAAACCTTTCTTAAAATAAGTTACAGTACTTTATTTAAAGTAGGTATTACATCAAATTACGGACGAACCATAGCGCTTCTGATAACCTTTGTTATTACACTTTATCAGAGTTTTAAAGATGCGATTAGTACGTTTGAAATCGACGAGAAACAGGTGGATACTGTTTTTGAAAGAGGAGCCGGTTTCTTTTCTGCCGGGATATTGATTTTCGTATTGCTGGTTTTGGTATTGCTTATCAATATTGTCAGAACCTTTATAAAGCACTTTGATTTTATAATGATTAAGCAAAAACAGTCGCTGGTTATTACAGCCGGACTATTTGCAAAGAAAAATACGCTTCTAAATCCTGATAAGGTTCAAATCACATCCTATAGCCAGAATTATTTTCAGAAAAAATTCCAGATTTTGGATATGAACATGAAGCAGGCATCGAGCGATGAAGTAAAAGAACAGAAGAAAAAAAGCAATGCAATTGAAGTTCCGGGCTGCAATATAGAAGAAAGGGATGAAATTCTTAAAATTATACTTGGAAAAATCCCGGAAAAAGGAACTCAATACCGCTCCAATTTCCGCTATCTGATTTTCAGGACATTTTCTGCGGTTGCCTTTCTGGCTGCTATTTTAAGCCTGTTGCACTACACAGAAATTGGAAATATGACGCTATATATTCCGCTTGTTTTTGTATATTTATGTCTTATAAGCAGCCTGATTTATTTCAGATATAAAAATCATGCATTGTATGTAAATCAGGACTTTATCATAAAAAGACACGGTGCCTGGGATGTAGAACATGAAATCATTGAACCTCATAAAATCCAGTCGATTACTGCTAAACAGTATTTTTGGCATAGAAGTTCAGATGTAGGGCATTTGATTTTGCACACGGCAGCCGGTGATCTGGATTTTAGATTTGGAAATTTCACACATATAAAACAATTGGCCAATTATTGGCTGTATCAGGTGGAGACATCTAAAGAAAATTGGATGTAACTTTGCCGGTAAAAAGAAACACTATTTACGAATAAACACTAAAAATGAGACATTGGGTTGAAGCAGCGCGTCTGCGAACATTGCCACTTTCGGTATCAGGAATAATTGTGGGAAGTATGTATGCTTTGGCATATCCAACAGCGAATGTGCTGACACCGACCGAAGTTTTCAACTGGCAGTTATTTGGTTTTGCCATCCTAACAACACTGGGACTTCAGGTGCTTTCCAATTTTGCAAATGACTACGGAGACGGTGTCAAAGGTACTGATAATGAAGATCGTATTGGCCCGAAACGAGCCATTCAGAGCGGTGTTATTTCTCCGCAAGCCATGAAGCGTGCCATCATCATTACTTCTGTGCTGACGTTTATTTCGGCTGTTTTACTGATTTATTTCGCTTTTGGAGAAAATAATATAGGCTATTCAATTTTCTTTCTGATATTAGGACTTCTGGCTATTGCTTCAGCGATTCGATATACGGTAGGGAATACTGCATACGGCTATCGTGGTTATGGTGACCTTTTTGTCTTTGTGTTTTTCGGATTGGTAAGTACGCTAGGCGTTAACTTCTTATATTCAAAAGAATTGGATTATAAGCTCTTTCTTCCGGCAATTGCTATAGGCTTTTTGAGTGTTGGAGTGCTTAACCTCAACAATATGAGAGACGAGGAATCCGATAGAAAATCAGGAAAAAACACTATCGTTGTAAAGATTGGTGGAGCAAAAGCAAAAAAATACCATTACTTTTTGGTGATTTCGGCTATGGTTTTGGTACTGGTTTTTGCAATATTGAATAATTTCCAGTTTGACCAGTATATTTTCGTAGTGGCTTATTTTCCCTTAATCAGCCATCTGATTACGGTTTATAAAAATAAAAACCCTAAAGAATTAGATCCGGAATTAAAAAAGCTGGCTATCAGTACGTTCCTTTTGTCTGTATTGCTTTCGCTATGCCTTATCTTCTTCCTTTCTGACATTATTGTAAATAATTAAAATAAAAAATTATGAAAATTACATTCTACGGACACGCAAGCCTTGGTATTGAAGTAGGAGGCAAAAACATCATTGTAGATCCTTATATCACGGCAAATGAATTGGCAAGCCATATCAATATTGATGAACTTAAAGCCGATTATATCTTAGTAACGCATGCTCATGGCGATCACGTCCTGGATGTTGAGGCTATTGCTAAGCGTACCGGAGCGACTGTAGTTTCCAATGCGGAAATTGCAGGATATTTTGCTGCAAAAGGGCTAAAAAGCCATCCTATGAATCACGGCGGAAGCTGGAAGTTTGATTTTGGAACCGTAAAATATGTAAATGCGATTCATTCCAGTTCTTTTAATGATGGTGCTTACGGAGGAAATCCAGGTGGTTTTGTCATAGAAGGCGAACATAAGAATATCTATATTGCCGGTGATACTGCCCTGACTTACGACATGAAATTGATTCCGCTAAGAACTAAACTTGATTTGGCTATTTTCCCAATAGGGAACAATTTCACGATGGATGTAGAAGATGCTATCATTGCTTCTGATTTTGTAGAATGTGATAAGATTTTAGGCTGCCACTATGATACTTTCGGGTATATTAAGATTGACAAAGAAGAAGCCAAAAAGAAATTTTTTGACAAAGGAAAAGACCTGATGCTGCTGGAAATCGGGGATTCAATCGATATCTAAGTAGAATTAAACAATAAGGAAAAAGGATTTCAAAAATCCTTTTTCTTTTTTTATGCTCTAAATACGGAGCTATTAATGAATTATTTGAAATGCTTACACGGAAAATTACGCTTCTTTTACTGTTGTTTTTAGCTCAATCTGCTTTTTCGCAGCAAGACGGCTATTGGGACAAAGATCGCGCTACTACAAAAGAAATTATTGTCTCGGCAGGAGAAAAGATAGCGGTAAAAACGGAAGACCTGCCAATAGGTACAACAGAAATTGTTTATAGGATTACCATTCTGGATGAAAACCAGCAGATGGCGAGCAGTCTTAGTTCGCTGCTAAAAGCAATACCTGATCCAAGTGGTATTAGCCAGGGTGCTGCCGGTGCTGTGTTCCTGACTTCTAAGATTTCCGGCGACGATAAATGCAAATACGGAATATTTTCAAGCAACGCCTTTGCTAAGGAATATAAGGAAAAAGGAAAAACAGATAACGCCTGCCTTTTTCAGAATACTGCTGTAAACAAGGAAGCCCGACGCCTTTCGATAGATAAATCGTCCTGCCTAAAAACAGGACAGGAATACTTATGGTTCGGTTTTGAAAGTATGAACTGGATTATGAAACAGAAAATAGTCCTTGAAATTGTGCCTTGGGTAGACAATAGGCTAAGCCGTGGCTGGACATTAGAAAACAGGCAAACAATTATCAAGCAGATCAAAACTTCTGATTTGGCTAAGAAAATGCTCAATTCGGATGATTTTTCGCTCTGTATCCTTGAAAAAATGCAGAAACGCTATAAGTTTCAGGAATTCCAAAACCTTATGGCAATCGAAAAAGCAAAAGCATTAAAAGATTTTGGCAATACCTGCCTTTCTGAAAAACCGGCCAACAAATCAATCCTGACTTCGATAAGACTGGATGCGATGCAATACTTTAAAAACAAAAAATACGAACAGGCGATAGATTTGCTACAAACCGGAGTTATTGAGAACGGAAATGCGACCGTATTGGATTATAATGCCTTAGGACAGTATTATTTGTACTCCAAACAATTTGACAAGGCACTAAAGGCTTTAAAAGAGGGAGAAAGCAGAGATGAGTCGGAATTGCTTATTCAATTGAATATGGCGCATGTATACCTGCTGAAAGGCGATTACAAAAAAGCAAAGGAAATCCATAAAAAATATAAAGGGCAGAATGTTACAACAACCCTATCATGGAAAGCCAAGACGCAATTTGATTTTGAGGACCTTAAAAAGGCGGGATTTGTAAATGATGATTTTGACAGGATTTTGAAACTGCTTGAAGATTAAATTAAAAGACAATGCTAAAAGCATCTTATAAAAAGTATATACTCGATTTTAAGCGTCCTTCAGGTACATCGCGAGGTATTTTAACCCAAAAGGAAACATGGTTCCTTATTCTTGAGGAAAACGGCAAATTCGGGATAGGAGAGTGCGGTATACTGAGAACGTTAAGCGCAGATGATAGGCCGGATTATGAAGAAAAGCTAAAATGGGTTTGCGAAAACATTCATCTTGGAAAAGAAAAACTTTGGGAAATGCTTCTTGAATTTCCTTCTTTGCAGTTTGGTGTTGAAATGGCTTTCCAATCCTTAAAAAGTGAAACGCCCTTTTTGTTGTTTCCTTCAGATTTTACAAATGGCAAAAAAAACATCCCGATTAATGGTTTGGTCTGGATGGGAGAGCCGGCTTTTATGAAGTCCCAAATTGAAGAAAAACTATCGGAAGGATTTCATTGTATAAAACTTAAAATTGGAGCGATAGATTTTGAAAAAGAACTTGAATTATTGCGTTTAATTCGTGAAAATTATGATGCTTCTACCATTGAAATACGTGTTGATGCTAACGGAGGATTTACTTCAAGTGAAGCTTTGTTTAAATTAAATCAATTGTCTGAATTTAAAATACATAGTATAGAGCAACCTATACAAAAAAAACAGCATGACAGTATGTCAGAGCTGTGTGAAAACGCTCCTTTTCCTATTGCTTTGGACGAAGAGCTTATAGGTGTTTTTGATTATGCTGAAAAGGAAGCCATGTTGCAAAAAATTAAGCCTCAATATATCATTTTAAAGCCAAGTCTTGTAGGTGGTTTTCGAGGCTCAAAAGAGTGGATTGAATTAGCCGAAAAATACAATATTGGTTGGTGGGTTACCTCAGCTTTAGAAAGTAATATCGGATTGAATGCAATTGCCCAATGGACATTCCTACAGCAAAATCCAATGCCGCAAGGTTTGGGCACAGGAAGTCTTTATACAAACAATTTTGATTGCCCGCTTGAAGTAAAAAATGGCGAATTGGTTTATAATCCCAATTTAGATTGGAATATTGACCTGCTTCAGATTTTGTGATTTATTGCTTTGTGATAATTGGCGCACTCAGGCAGCTCTCCGGAATATTGAAAGCATTCACAAGAGGTACGGCATTTTGCCTGATTTCCCAACATAATTGGTTTACTTCCTTTCGTATGGCTTTTGTCTTTACGCCTTCCATATAGCCTTGTTCCAGATACCAGCTGGCATTCTTTTCAAGTGTTGAAAGCGCATAAAGCTGACAGAGTTTTTTCAAAATAGCCTTACAGCCTTCATCTTTTGTATTTTCAACCTGAAGCTGAAATTGTTCCAATACAATTCTTTCCAAATAGGCCTGGCTTACATTGATCAGATGATGTTGTGCAATATTAAAAGCATCAAAAGAGTCCAGTCCGCTGTCTAACAGCTTTTTGATACGTTTTGCTGCAGAAGCCTGTATTTCTTTTTCCCGGAAGGTAAATGCATGGATGTGGAATTCGCTGTCAATCAGGTGGTTTTCGTCAGTATTCCTTGTGGCAAAAGGATTTTTATACGTAATGGAAGTTTTAGCCTGGTCGACTACATAATTGAAAAGACTCAGGACGTTCATTTCTCCAAACTGATTTCGGAACTCTGAAAGTCGGTTTTTAGCTACCAGATTCATCAGGACGGTATTGTCACCTTCAAAAGTAGTATAGACTTCCGTATCGTTTTTCAGTGCATCAAATCTATTTTCTGACAAATATCCTTTTCCGCCGCAGGCTTCCCTGCATTCTTGTATGGTATCGCGCGTATTCCAGGTCGAATACGCTTTCATTCCGGCAGCCAGCGCTTCGATTTCCTGCATTTCAGATTCTTGTCTTTTCACAAAACGCTGCGTGACGTATTGCAGTGCAAAGTGAACAGCGTATGACTTAGCCAGATAGGGCATAAGCCTGCGCTGGTGTATCCTGTAATTCAATATGGGCACTTCAGAGCCTCCCTGCGGTCCAAACTGTCGTCTTTGGTCACCATAACGTATGGCAATCGTTAAAGCTGATTTAGCGGCAGCTAATGCAGAGCGTGGAACTCCGATTCTTCCTCCGACTAAAGTGCCTAACATGGTGAAAAAGCGACGGTTATCGCTGGCAATCGGACTTGTAAATTGTCCTTTGCTGTTGATGGATGCAAATCGATCGAGCATATTTTCTTTTGGGATAACGACATTGTTGAAATAAATGATCCCGTTATCTACGCCATTTAGCCCCATTTTATGGCCGCAATCTTCAATCGTAACTCCTTCGAGTACGTTGTTTTTTGAATCGCGTATAGGCACTATAAAAGCATTTACGCCATGATCTTTACCATCAATAATCAGTTTTGCAAATACGGTAGCCATTTGTCCGTCACGTGCCGCATTGCCAATGTATTCTTTTCTGGCGAGCTTATGCGGCGTGTTTATTGTGATTTTTTTAGTTGTATGATCGTAAGTGGCAGTTGTTTCAAGCGACTTTACATTAGAACCATGATTGGTTTCGGTCATGGCAAAACAGCCGGGAAGCTTAAGGGAACCTACGTTTTTCAGGTATTTTGCATAATGTTTTTCTGTTCCAAGTGATTGGATGCTCATTCCCCAAAGTCCGAACTGCACACCAAATTTGATAACAAGGCTTAAGTCGTGGTAGCTCAAGGTTTCCATAATAGAAAAATAGGCTTCAACATCGTCTTGCCCTCCGTGTTCTTTGGGATAGGCTGTAGCTCCGAGTCCTTCTTTGGCTAGTATTTTGCACCATTCCAGGACTTTTTTGCGATACACCTCAATATCAGTAGACGTTTCATATTTGAAAGTAGGGCGGCTGATTATCTTTTTGACGGTATTGATAGTTTCGGCTTGGTTTCCATCTAGTATTTCAGTTAGTTTTTCGATTGAAAAAGTAGCTTCCGTACTATATTTGGAAGTAATAGTATCGTGTTTTTCCTTAAATGCATAAACAGCCTCAAGGCTTATGATTCCTAATGATCTTTCTATGTTTTGCAGATAGAAATAAAGCGGTTTTAGCTTTTCATTGCTGATTTTTGGGTCGTCCAGTAACGCAAGTTTTATAGCGACATCTGTAAGTAGTTCCTCATCGTTTTCTTCATTTACGGCTTTTTGTATAGATTCTTTCCACTCCAGTAGTTCTGTCCGTGTTGGCGGATTGTCAATATTTATTTTAGACAATAGTTCTTTTTTGTCCGCTTTTGTCAGCCAATCTTGAGAATTAATTGATTCTTTGAGCAGGGTAGCTTCTTTTTCTGTGAGCACATCATCAGACCAAGCGATATAAAATAAGGGTAAGAAAGACTTTAGGATAGGGTTTGCCATAATGTAAATTCTAAGGAAATGTTATTTCTTTAAAATTAAGCAATTACAGTGGCTTAGGATTTTAAATGTTTGTTAATTGTATGTCTTTTATGCTAATAAAATTTGCGTCTCTGCGGCTTTGCGAGCAATTTTCACGCAAAGCCGCAGAGACGCAAAGGATATAGCTTATCGGGATGGTTGGTTTTAATTGTTTACGCTATTCTTTTGTTGGTATTTTCTCAATGCTTCCAGGGCCTGATGTTGTACTTTTTTGTGAAGGAATGAGGACCAGCCTAGTAATAAACCGGTTGTTCCTAGTGCCTGTTTAGACCAGTTCCAAAAGTTAAAACTATCAGTGTGTTTAATAATAAGCCCGTCTTTAAATTCGAAAGAAGCATTTATTTTGTTGATTACCTTACGGTTGGTCTTTGCGAAATGATAAATAGCCGTCCATTTTGCTGTACCGGTATGACCGTCAGTATGTATTTCAGAGAATTCTATTTTAAGATTTCCTTTTGCCCGTTCGATAAGCATATGCCACATATCTGAGACATCTTTTCCGTGCAGTTTTCCAAAAGCAGGATCTTCAAAAACAATATCCGGATGATAGCAGCTGGACATGGTTTCCGGGTTTTGGGCTGCAAAAGCACCATAAAATTCTTCTATAATCTGTTCGTTGGTGTTCATGTTCCGGGTTTTGATAGTCTAAAAATAGGAAAATATTTCCTACGGTGCATATACATCAGACCAATCTGTAGATCGTATGGCGGCTACTTTGTTTTCCTTATTCATGGTGACCTGTAGTTCTTTTTGTATAAATTTCCTTTGGTAATCGGCTTTGTAGCGGAAAATAAGCGACTCATCGGCGTTATTTTTAATCACTTCAACCAGTCGGATATCTTCAAATTTTCCATATTTGATTGAGAATTTCCTGCAGGTACTAGAGAGTTTTTCTATAGTGGTATTCTGTATTACTTTTTCTGTCGCTTCTTCTTTTGTGAATTGCTTGAACTTTGACGTGTTGCAGGCATTCAATACTCTTTTTCCGAGTTCATAGGCTTTATTTTTTTGTGACGGACTCACTTGCGAAAGTTCTAATTTTATCATTTTTGGAGCTGACGGTTTTGATTTACAGGCTCCGAGAATAATAATGCCCAACAATAGTAAGGATAGCTTTTTCATAATAATATTTTAAAATATTTTTATTTTTTAATTTCTTAATTTACAGTTTAATAAGCTGTTTTATGTAAAGTTAAAATGTAAATTTTAAAAAATAGAAGTATTGGAGTATAAGGAATTGTCTTTTTGGTAAAATTCAAATAAACCGACTAACTAGCCGGCTTATTTTTTTAGTTTTTAGATTTCTTGATTTCGACAGAAGCATCGTTTTTTGAAACACTAATGTCTGTTTTATTTTTACCGTCTTTGGTTTCAATTGCAGCACCATCTTTCTGTATTGAAATACTGGTCCCATTTTCTTCAGGTGTGCCTGTTTTTGGAGTAGGCGGTGGAGTAGGATTGTCTACCGGTGGTGTTTTAGGAGCCGGATCAGGAATTTTTTTATCTTCTCTGCAAGAGGCAAATGCAAATAGTGCTAGTATGCCTGTTATGATGATTGATTTTTTCATCGGGATAAGAATTTGAAGGTTTGTAGTTTGAATTTACTCAATTTTATTTAAAAACCCTAAAATAGATAGCCCAAATCCCCAATTTTATGAAGATATTATGAATTGCTTCGCTAACAGTTCGTAGGATTTTTTTCGGTCTTCGAAATTTTCTGTTATTGTAGCAATCATTATTTCATCCGTTTCATACTCGTTAGCGATTTTTTCGATAGCCGCTTTGAGTTTTTCCGGAGTGCCTGCTATATAACGTCCTTTGTTATAGGCTATTCTAGCTTTTTGCTGCAGGGTGTAACCCATATTCTTGATTTCCTCAAAAGAAGGCAGCTCGCCTGTCGCTCCGGCTTCAATATAAAGCATTCTGTAATCGAATTCCGTAATCCAATCGGCTATTTTCTGTTCGTCTTCAGAGCAGAAAGCAAAAATACCAACGTTTACTTTTGGCTGCTTTAATTCTACCGAAGGTTTAAAATTTTGGCGATAAAAAGCAGCGACTTCTGGGCCACCATCCGGATTAATAAACTGTGCAAAAGACAATGCCATTCCAAAATGAGCTGCAAATTGTGCACTGCCACCACTGGAAGTCAAAATCCACAGGTTAGGAATTTCATCCGGACATGGATATGATTTTACTTTTTCGTGTACGGAATCGGGCATGCTTTCATTTCTAAGAAAAGCCCGGACGTCTATTAACTGTTGGAAAAATTCTTTTTCACTAAAGGTATTCGATGGATTGAGCAGATGAGAAGAAACCCTATCGCCTCCGGGAGCACGTCCAATCCCCAAATCAATTCTTTTTGGAAAAAGCGTTTCCAGCAGTCCAAAGTTTTCTGCTACCTTGAAAGCGCTATGATTGGGCAGCATGACGCCGCCGGAACCAATCGTTATAGTTGATGTTTTGGATGCTAAATAGGGAATTAATATTTCAGGGGCCGTTCCGGCTACCATTTTGAAGTTATGATGCTCTGAAACCCAATATCGTGTATAGCCTAATTTTTCTGCTAGTTGTACTAATTCTCCAGATTCCAGCAGAGCTTGTCTTGCGGTTCCGTTTCTCCTGATCTGGGACTGATCGAGAATGCTTAATTTGATATTATTCATATTTGTAAAGATAAGAAACTAATCACTTTTGAGGATTTATGGCAATCATGCAAACGTGTTATTTTTTTCCTAAAAATTTCCAATGTTAAGTTTTTGCCTTAAGTGAAAACTTAACATTGGCGTATCTGTTTAAGTAGTAATTTTGTTAACGTTAAATTTACAATGAATTAACTTTAACTAAATGCAGGTAGAAACCTCAGCAAATTTCTAATTATATAAACAAATAGTAAATCCAATAATATGAGTCAGATAGGTGAAACCAATCCAGGAAGCGCACCGGAAATAAACCAGGATGCTCCAAAAGCAACTCCGGCCGCAGCCAAACCAGCGAGTCCAAAACCAGCTTCAACAGCTAGAACAGCAAGACCAGCCAGTACAGCAGCTAAAACCGTAGCGGCAAAACCAACCGCAACAAGAACAACTGCAGCAAAACCTGCAACAGCAAGACCGGCTGCTGCAAGAACAACGGCGACTAAACCAGTAACTGCTAGACCAGCGGCAACAAGAACAGCATCTGTTGCAAAAACGACTGCTACAAACAAAGCTGTCCCTGCGGCAGAACCTAAAGAAAATGCACAAGCAGCTTCACCAGAGGCAAAAAAGCCTGTAGTAGCACAAGCAGCTCAAGAAAATACTGAAGAAGTAAAAAAGGATAAGAAAAAATCAAAGAAGGCTAAGAAAGAGAAAGAGAAAGCCAAAAAAGATAAGAAGAAAAAGAAAGAAAAAGCAAAAGCTAAAAAGAAGAAAGAGAAGGAAAAAAAGAAAAAAGCCAGAAAAAAAGCTAAGGCAAAAAAAGCTGCTAAAGCAAAAGCAAAAGCCAAAAAGAAAAAGAAATCAAAAAAATAAGAGAGTAAAAAATAAGAAGGAAGGAAAAACGACGATAATTTATCGTCGTTTTTATTTTGTGTTAGTTTTTAAATGCTTCACCAGTCAGTTCATTATTCGCAAAAACTCCTGCTATTGAACCCGTAGAAACGGATACGGCAACAGATCTTCCGCTTATACTGTCACCGCAGGCAAATATGCCATCAACTGTTGTTTTCTGAAAAGCATCGGTTTTTATAAGCCCCTGTTCGGTCATTTCACAACCCAATTCTTCAGGAATAGGGCAGTGTTGCGTAAAATTAGGTCTGCAATAAATGGTTTCTACAGGAAATTTAGAGCCATCTTTGAATACGATATGCTGTACTTTGCCATTGTCATGTTCGATATGGCTGACAGGCTCTTCAATGATTTTGATACCGTTTTTTTTGACTATATCGGTCTGTTCTGCTGTTAGAATAGAAATTCCATCGGTAAAAAGAGTAAGGTCTTTAGTCCAGTTGGATAACAGTTGGGCATAATGAAATCCGCTGTCCTGATTGGCAAAAATGGCTGTTTTGGTACTTCGTGCTTCATAACCATGGCAATAAGGGCAATGTAGGATAGAAATGCCCCAACATTCTGCAAAACCTTTTATTTCAGGCATGATATCTTTTAATCCGGCAGCAAAAATCAATTTTTTTGCAGTAAATTTTTCTCCGACTTCTGTCAGGATCTCAAATCCGGTTTCTGTTTTTTGAGCTTCTGTAACCAATCCTTCATGGAAACTCACTGTTGGATAATCCAATACTTGTTTTTTTGCTTTGAGAGCAATCATTCCTGGTGTTTCACCATCTTGTGTCAGAAAATTATGGGAATGTGGCGTTTGTCTGTTACAAGGTTTTCCGCTGTCAATAATCAAGACTTTTCGTAATGAACGTCCAAGGCTCATAGCTGCTGAAAGGCCTGAATAACTACCGCCTATAATGATAACTTCAAAAGTGCTGTTGTCTGCCATTATGTTTTATTTTTGATTTGATGAAAAAATGAGTAAAAAGGCTAGAGATCAGAAAAAGATTTCTCCTGAAAATTTCATCAAAGATAAATATTTTTCGTATTATTGCAACTAAGTCGCATTAAAAAAATTACGTCATGAATACCAGAAACACAAAAACAAAAGGAATAATCCTTGATTCGCTAAAGGAATCCAAACAGGCATTAAGCCATGAAAACCTGTTGGCTTCATTGGAGGGTCAGGTGGATAGGGCTACTATTTACAGGGTGTTGAATCGTTTTTGTGACGATGGTATCGCGCATAGAATTGTAGGCGATGATGGGAAGCAGTATTTTGCAATCTGTATTAATTGCGAGAAAAAGAAGCACCACCACAACCATTTCCATTTTCGTTGTTTATCGTGTGGCAAAGTTGAATGCCTGGCTAATGAAGCAGATCTTAATCTGCCTTCGGGTTATCGTGTGGCTAATTTTAACGGCTTTATCTCAGGGTATTGTCCTTCTTGCAGTCAGTAATTATCGAATTGTAATCCAATCGATTTTGGCATTGTAATCTGCTACTTTACCGGGAGAATTCATGTTTTCATAAGTACCAACCTGATGTTCAGCGTCTTTCATGAATATAAATTCCCAATTCATTTTTTCGTTGAACATAGATTCCCAGCTCATCATATGGTTTTGATATAGGGGAAGATTGTCGTCGAGTTCCAGTATGTCTTTTATGGTGGCTTCGGGATGCAATCCTTTGTTTGTTTTTAGTTTTTTGTGGATAGCAGCTATGGCAAGGAGCGTATTGCTGTCTCTTTCCGGAATAAGTGCCAAAATTGGCTGGTCTTTCCAATAATAGATAAAGGCATCGCCACCTCCGTCATATCCAAAATCGAACGGGTCGCATCTTTTTCGGGTCAGTTCTGTCAATTGTTCTTCTGCCTCTTCCAAAGATGAGCCTACTTTTATCGGGCCGAGTTGACCTTTTTCGATTGGGAAGTTTTCAAAACGAAAGATTTTTTCTGGTCGGACTATAGAGGTTTCGATAGTTTCAATCGACTGGTTTTGTTCCGAATTATTTTGGATTTCGACTTCTTTTTTGCAAGAATAGAGTAAGAATAAAGAAAAAAACAGGATTATTTTAGGACTCATGAAAGATGCTTTATTGCAAATATAAGAGATTAGGTTCACTACAAAGAATTGATTTTTTGAAAGATAAATTTTGGAGTAAAACGCGACAGATAATACGTCCTTTGGATTATTCACAGCACAAAAGATTTTGCTTTCCAAATTATTACTTTTGTATCAATATAATTATCGTTTCCATGATAAATGAAACAAATTTGGCTCAACGGTTGGGATTAAGTACTGATCGGCTACAAGAATTCCTGACAGTTTCAGAATACAGGAAGTTTAAAAAGAACAGTGTTCTATTTGGAGGCAATGCTGTCTATGATTGGCTGGGTTATATTGTCAGTGGAGCAGTAAGAACCTACTGTGTGAATGATTTGGGAGAAGAAATAAGCTTCCTGCTACAAGTAAATGGCGACTTTTTTGGAGATTACGAAAGTTATATAACCAATCAAAGATCCAATTTTATTATCAAGACTACTTTAGACACAGAAATTTTGGTTTTTGATAAAGAAAAGCTGGATAAGCTAATCAACAGTGATATTTTTTGGATTAAATTTAGCCGTACGATGTCGGATATCTGTTTTTTGGAAGCCAAACGCAGAATAGAAGACTTGCTTTTTTATAGTCCGGAAGAACGTTATCTGAACCTTTTACAAAAATCACCTGAAATTATTCGAAAGATTCCCCAGAAATACATTTCCAGCTATCTCGGCATCACGGCCCAATCGTTGAGCCGTATCCGAAAACGAAGCAATTAATTAACTTTAGTGAACGTTTTTTTATTTCCGGTAGTGCAATTTTGTCCTATCAAAAACATCAGCAAATGGAAATAGCCATCATCGGAGCGGGAATAGGAGGATTGACAACTGCCTTAGCTCTAAAAAAAGCAGGAATATCTTTTAAAATTTATGAAAGCGCAGACGAATTAAAGCCTGTGGGAGCAGGGATCATATTGGCAATGAATGCTATGCGGGTTTATTCCCATCTGGGCATGGCAGATAAAATAGCCAGAAATGGGAATCGGATTTCCGTAATAAATCTTACCAAACCTAACTTTGACAAGATTTCTTCAAACGACCTTGTTTTTTTTGAAAAACAATTCAATGTCAGCACTACTGCCATCCATAGGGCGGATCTTCATAGGGTGTTAGCAGAAGAAGTAGGAATGGAACATATTATTTTAGGTAAAAGGTTACAGCGTATTATTCCGATTGAAAATAATCATCGTCTTGAATTTGAAGATGGAACTTCTGCAGAAGCCCAATATCTTATTGGTGCCGATGGCATACGGTCGGTTGTAAGGACACTGTTATTTCCAGAAAGTGAATATCGGGATGCCGGGCAATGGTGTTGGCGTGGTGTGGTTGACAATATAAAAATGTTGGAAACTTACCGTCATGGAGCAAATGAAGCTTGGGGAAAAGGCACCAGATTTGGCTTTGTCCGGCTTAATGACCGCCAATTATATTGGTATTTTTTAGCTGATAAGGATATGGCAGAAGCTGATTCTGACATCATGCCTTTTTTAAAAGAGTATCATCCATCGGTATTACAAATAATAAAATCCACTCCTAAAGAAAATTGGTTTGTTTCGCCAATTATGGATTTAAAACCCATACAGCAATGGAGTTTGGATAAAGTTTGCCTTATTGGCGACGCAGCTCATGCTACGACGCCTAATTTGGGACAGGGCGCCTGTCAGGCTATAGAAGACGCTTATGTTTTGGGAAAACTGCTCCAAAAACATTCCATAAATGAAGCATTTCGTCTGTATCCGCTATTACGAAAGAAAAAAGCGCATGCTGTTGTCAATATGAGCTGGAAAATAGGAAAACTGTCACATCTCAGGAATCCGTTGATGATTGCTTTTAGGAATTTTGTTATGAGAACAACGCCGGATTATCTTAACCGGAAACAATTAGAGAAATTATTTGCTTTAGAAAAGAAAAGCTGATTCTACTGAATCAGCTTTTTAGTTTTTTAATAGCATTTTCGACTGAATCGTCCGAAGCGAAATATTTTGAGATGATATTTTCCAACTTTGTTTTGTCTTTTAATACGCTATTGAGTGTCTTAACCATAAAATCATAATTAGTCATTTCCGTTTTAGATTCTAATAGGGTGCGTATCCATTGCCACATCTGTTTTTCACCAATTTCTTTTTCAATTGCAAGGAATACTACAGGGGCATAATCGTATACATAAGTCTGTCGGTCTGTATAATCTGCTGTAGTTTTTACTTTTTGGAATGGAATCGCTTTAAAATCGCTTAGAAATTCGAATTTTTCATTGATTTCTTTCTGGTAGACATCTTTACCTAATATGTCTAAGGAAAGTTTTAATGACAAATATTCTGCAAAACCTTCGCTTAGCATATCACCCAGTTCAGAATTAAATACTTTATAAGTGCCAAAATAATAATGCCCCAATTCATGAGCGATAAAAGGTTTGAACCATTTATCGAGAAGACCGCTTAGGCTGTTATTTCCGTATCCAACGTTAACGATAGTCGGATAGGCAACAAAAAGCCAGCCGTCTTTTTTAGAAGTTGGTGTCGTCTGTATAAAAGTAATTGGTTGTCCAAAAGGAATCGACAGTTTTTTTTCGTAGTATTTTTTAAAAGTACCTGTAAAAGCTTCTAGCTCTTTTAGTTTGTCAATACCAATATCGGGATTTAGGATATAGGTTGAATTGATTTGTTTGTAATCGTAATTTCCGCAAAATAACATCAATTCTTTTGGAGTATCGCTTACAAATCGATTTTTAGATGTTTTTACCGGAATATTTCCATTGACATATAAAGTATTGCAATCTACACATTCAATAGTCACATCATAGGTCATCTGGTCGTATATCTTGTCGTTTGTAACGTCGTATAAGATTGGATACCATGCACTCTGTGTTCCATCGGCACGTACCGAAAATGAATTAAATGCAATATTGCCTTTCCAGTCTTTACGGCTATAATCACTTATCGTGTCTTTTATGACAGGAAATTTCCCTACATATTTTACCTGTACTGCCTTAGGTAAAAACTTATCGTTTGTGTTGTTAGCCGGAAAATAATAACCTCTTGATTCATAAGCTTTGTCATTAGGAGAAAAGCTATAGCCGATTAAAAATTCATTTGGTTTCAGGCTTTTAAAATTGAGGATATTCATTCCGGCATTAATACGGATATAATAATCTTTGATGTTGGGAATGTCATTGAGTGTAAAATCGCATTCAAATGTACCTTCAGCAATTGAAATTTTCACATTACCATTTAAATGAGGTGTTTTTTCTTGAGCATAAATAGTCTGAAATCCGAAAAATAGAAAAAGGAGCTTTTTGAACATGGCTTGTCTTATACTGTTAATCATGCAATATAAGAATTCAGCGGAAACTGTAAAATAAGTGACTATTAGAAAATATTCTCCTTTTTGTTTTAGAAAAATCAATAGGACAGGCTTTTGTTTTTAATACAACTTAATTATTATAAGTATTTTATTATTAAGTACTTATGTTGCAGTTTGATGATTGCTAAATAAGTAATATAAGCAAATAAGGTAGTATTCAGTAAGTTAAAAAATAATTGAAAATAATCTTATTTTTATTTGATATTAAGATTTATTTCTTCTATATTTGCACTGTAATCATTCGATAATAGCCATTCAAAAACCTTGTTGTCCGGAAAACAATACAAAGAATTCTATTCGCCACGAATATTACAAGAAATTAATCTTATAATTTAAACACGAAAAAAATGAGTACAGAAATTAAAAACACGCTTTTCCGATTTGTGACAATGAGATCACCGGAATTGTCGGAAGAGACTAACAAGGATAAACGTTTTGTGTATCGCGCTCCAGGCCCTGATGGAGTTTTTGATACGGCAGTGAAGAATAGGGCTGGTGGACAAACCAAATGGCAGGCTTTAAGATGGGCATCAGATAATTTTGTCCCAACTAATGAATCTGGATTCAACACATTTGTAGTTGGAATGAAAGAATTGGGAGTTTGGATAGCAAAAAATAAACATTCTTACACTATTGCAGATCTGACAGAAAAAGTTACAGCAATTCAACAAGCATTGAGCTTAAGTGATGTTTTCCTTTTATGGGAAAACCTTTTTTATCAGGTAGTGACTCAGAAAGATTTTTATTTAAAGGAATCAATCATGCAGCTTTTGAAAGCGAATCATGTGTTTAAAAATTTTGATGCCAATAACGGCAAATTAATCAAACAACTCATGAATGCTAAAATAGTATTGCCGAAAGAACTTTTTGTAGAAGATGTTCCAGCATTGCCAAATACTCCATTAGCAGCCAAAAGTGGTGAAGAAGAAGAGGAGGAGCAGACAATTACATTACCAGGCGAGGAGATGAAAAGGATGCAGGCCATTTCTCAATCAAATGCAAATATTGAAAGACACAGAAAACTTAAAAAAGAGCTGCAAAAAGTTGAAAAAATTTATAATAGAGATTATAAGATTGCATATGATCTTGCTTTAGAGCAATATGAAGAGGATATAAAACCCATTTTGGCTACTTATGAAGCTGCTCTAGAGGCGGAAAGGCAAAATTGGTGCTCTATAAGGAATCCTCAGGTACCATATAATCCTAATGATCCGTGTGACAAGCCGGTTAGTGTTCCAAAGCCAGAGTTGCCAAAACTTGAATTTAGATTCAAAGATCAGCTAGATTTGGCCTATTTTCAGAGAGAATTATCTGCTCCTTCTTATGAAACACTTTTGGAGTTATTGGAAATTGAAACAGAAATTGCATCAAGATCGGGTATAATTGAAAACTTTTCTCTTAATCCTGTTATGCCTTCTTTCGAAGGACTTAATCTTTTGATTGATGATGGAATTAATCATAATACAGGCGTTATTATTGGTAACACACCGGGACAGGGCAATACTTCTATTAGTATAGGTGGCGTATTGATTCCAGCTACAGGAACGTTAGATATCTTAGCAGCACCGTTTGCCTACCAGATTTGTCCAAAAAGCTATAAGAGTCCTACTCTTGCAGGAACGTATGTGAATTTTGATCTTTCTTTTTCTACACCGGATTTGTCTTGGCAAATAATTGGAGTTACCACTATAACCGAGAGCCTATCTGGAACAAAAACATATGGAACTGACTTTACACAAAGTTGGACAGGAAATAAAGTGACGTTACCGAATCTTCATACTAATGGTTTGACAGAAGATGAGTTTTATTCGGCTCTGAAAACATTGACTGTGGAAATTGCTTTTTCAAATGGTGCTAAAAAATCACTAACAGTTGACTTTTTCCAATCGCTCAATTGTGTATCTAGGAGAAGAATGGTAACTATTGCTGATCCAAAACAAGAAGTACCTGAAATACCAACAATACCATCTGTACCTCAAACGGGTTCTGAAGGAACGTTTATTCCTTCCGGATTTGGTGTAAGACAGTTAGGAATTGCCGATTATAAAAAAGTAGAGCAAAGTATTCAAGGTTATGTTGAAGGTGAAGTAGCGGCGATAGAAAACGTCATGGCTCGCGAATATAAAGAAAAAGCAACCCGCAGGTTGCGTAGAAGTGAAAACACAACTACAACTTCGTCTGAAAGCGAAAGAGAGCAGTTGTCGGATACTACGAGTACTACGCGTCATGAAATGCAGAATGAAGTTGCTAAAATTATCCAAGATGATAAGGATTTTACTGCTGGAACTTTTTTTAATGCTGATTTAGGTAAGTATAATATTGGTGGTAATGTCAATATGGCGACACATTCGTCGAAAGAAGAAAGTACGCGTCAAGCTGTCACTCAAGCTAAAGAAATTACTGAGCGCGCGATGGAGCGAATTGTCACAAAAGTCAAGGAAGAACGTATTGAGAAAATTATCGATGAGTTTGAGGAAAATAACAAGCATGGATTTGATAATACAAAAGGAGATAAGCATGTTGTTGGTGTTTATCGCTGGGTAGACAAAGTATTCAAGAACCAGATTCTCAACTATGGAAAGCGTCTTATGTTTGAATTTATGATTCCTGAACCGGCAAAACTGCATTTTTTGGGTATGGCAGAAAATCAAGCAATAACAAAATTGGTAGAGCCTGTAGATCCAAGAACCTATAAAGATCCAACAAACGCAGCCATTAAATTCAATTTAGAGAACTATGCTTTGGTGAATGAGAATACGGTAAGATATTGGGCAGGAAAATACAATGTTGAAATACCTAATAAACCGGAAGAGATAATCCATTGCGGTGCTTCATTTGGAGTTACTTTTGATGGAGTTACATCATCTCGACATGAAGGAGCTGCAGGATCTGGAAAGATTGAGATTCCTGAAGGATATATCACGACTCGCGGAACTTTAAATTTTACTGCGACAAAAGATAATGACAGACAGGTATATTCCGGGATGCATGCTTCACTAGGAAGGGTAAATAAACTCTTGGCAAGTCAGGATGGTGCAATTAAGCTTGATGAAACATTTGATTTGGTAGGTTATGTGCAAAATGTGCCCGTTTCTTATACTATGTCCAACTTCTTACATGGAAATGTGAATGCTTCGGTTGAATGTAAACTTACTAACGAAGTAAAAGATAGATGGCAAAAGGAAACTTTTAAAGCAATTATAGATGCTTATGAAGATGCCGTTGCAGAATATAAGCAAAAACTAGATGAAGAAAAGGCTAAAGAAGTAACAATCAAAGAAGCGAATAGCGGTTTCTATCGCCAGATTGAGAACCTCATACTGCGTAAAAATTGTATCTCTTATATAATCGACCAGAATGCTACTGCAAAAAGAACCTATGGTAAAGATATGAGCAAACCTCTTGGAGCAGGAGTAGCAAAAAACTTTGGCAATCATGAGATTCAGGTAGATGCTAACCTTGATGACTATGCAGCTTTTGTGAAATTCATTGAACAGGCATTTGAATGGGATATCATGTCATATAATTTCTATCCATATTACTGGGGAGCAAGACAAAACTGGGATAAACTCTACCAACATGAAAACAACGACCCATTGTTCCGAAGTTTTATACAGGCGGGTATGGCAAGAGTGATTGTTACTGTTAAGCCAGGATTTGAAGAAGCCGTAAGCTATTATATGCAGACAGGCCAAATCTGGAATGGTGGTGAAGTACCGGTAATTGAAGATAAATTATTCCTTTCTATTGTAGATGAATTACGCCAACCGGAAGGGCAGAAAGAAGGAAAAGCATGGGCAACAAGAATCCCAACTTCTTTGACTATCCTTCAGGCAGACAGCATCGGATTAAAAGTCGACAAAGCATTGCCATTTGATGAAGACTTGTCTGATTTTGAAGATCCGGCATCAGTACCACAATCTGAAAATTTCCAAATTACTAATGTTCAGATGAACGGAGGTGCAAAAGAAGTAGAGTTTACCTACCATAGTATGCATCAAGAAGAATATGTTACAGTGGAGCAATTTGATACGGAAGGTCTTTTCCCGTTAAAATTTAAGTGTATGGGTGAGGATATTGAAATCCATAGAGAGGCAACCTGGGATGTTAGCGATTCATCTTCCGTTATTTTCAAAAAACTGGCAGAACAACTATCTCTAATTCCTGGAATTGAAGCGAAACAATTTACATCGGCAAGTTTAAATCCTACAGGGATTAAGTTCAATGTTGACACGAAAGTTATAGGAACATTTAATTTTCAGAAAATAGGTCCATTTTTTAATATTAGCTATGATGTTATTGAAATTCGTTTTAATGATGAATCAGTGAGGGTACTTTCTCCAACTTCTTATTTTGAAAGAATATTAGATGCTAAAGGAACTCGATTAACTTCTGTCGAAATAAATACTTTATTGCCAATTTCTAAATTTTCTTTATGAGCCAAATAAAGGCAGAAGCCATATGGCAGCACGAACTCGTGCTGCCATATATTTTAAAGGATCTAAAAGCTAAAGTAGATGTAATTACTCCTGTAAGGGCCATCTATTTATATGGCAGTAGAAGCAGAATAATGCCAAAAGACTGGCATTTATTGGAAGGCAAAGATTGGGATATTATGATGATATGTGATTTTCCTATAGTAAATACACATGTCTGGACAACAAATCTCAATTATCACATTGACCTGACTATAACAACAGCAGGTAAAATCAAAGATTTATTGGAAAGAAACAACTCAATCATTGAGTTATATCCAAACTATAAATTGATGATTTGATAGTGATTAATTATATAAAATAATAAAAAATATGGCAACAAATATATTTGAAGATTTTGATGAACAAAGTCAAAATCAGTTAGCTGGGTTGAAGATGTTGGATTTTGAGCAAGTTATGGGAAATAGGCAAAGTAGCAGTTTTCAATCCATATTGAAGAATAATAGTTTTGAAGAACATTCAAATGGGTATTCTGAGAGAAGTCCTTTTGGGAAAAATAGTGTTTTTTATAAGCAAAAAGGTATAAAAGCATCAATTGGAGAGATAGAAAATATTGGAAAATGGGTGTATGTTATCAAAACATCTTCAGAGGGAACTGAACTTATTGAGGAATATAAAAAACATGATTCTGTCTTGGCTGAATCAGAAGGGAAATTTGATAAAAACGTAGATTTTATAATTTATCTCGAAACGGATTATAATGTAAGTTTTGGAGATATATTACTGATTAAAATGAGTAATGCTATGTTAAAGACCCATTTTGATTCATTGAAAGAAATACCTGATCCAAAATTATTGATGACATGGAGTAAACTAATTTATGAACAAAATAGAAATACTCCAGGTTTTAAAGCTTCTATTGAAGATTTGATGTATGCTTTCAGAATTGAGGTTGAATATAGACTAATTAAAAATTTTGGCGAAATGAAATACACTCCGTCAGAATTTTGGTCAGCAACTACAAATAAAATATCTGAAAAAATACGCGAACTAAAAATTGAGAGAGAAAGTTGGGATCCTACCTTGAAATCAGAAAAATATAAAGCAGCAATTTTTGAAAAGGCAATCAATTCTATAGTTCTTCGTACGGAGGATATAAGAAATGAAATTTCAGACTTCAGAAAGAAACTGGAAATAATGAACAGGATTGCAGGTTTTTTTTCTGACCGACCAGGTTTTATTGATAAAACTATTCAATTTTTACAGTTCATTGAAAACACAATTACAAAGATTATAGTATTTCTCAAAGGACTTAAAAATGTGGGAAAATATTACTTTGCATTTATTTGTGGCATTGTTAACGGAGTGATAGAGTTTATTTGCGGTTTGATTGATGTCGTTCTTTTAATAATCACAATATTTGTTTATGATAGTCTTAGTCAGGGTGCAGAAGTAGAACTTGATATTTTGAAGATTAGGGAAGGTCTCGAAGAATTTATAGAAGCTTATATTAACAACCCTAATCTTATTGATAAGGAAATAGGCGAAATGGCTGCTGTCTATTCTTATGCCAGATATGAAGACAAAAATCTAACCGGATATCAAGTAGCCCATAATAGAGGGGAAGATTTGATAATAACAATTGATATTATACTTAGCTTTATAGCTATAATTAAAGGTATTACAAAATCATCTGAATATTTGCCTAAATTTGCTAGATGGATTGATGATGTGGTAGAGCGTGGTGGACCTGGAGCTAGGCAGTTAGAAAATATTTTGACAATAAAATATGCCGAATTAAGTGATGATATTTCAAGGATAGCAAAAGCAAAAAAAGCTATTCAGAATTCTAAAGATTTAGATGAATTATACAAAGCTGCTAAAATAGCTGATAAAGAGTTGAGGGAAGTTACAAAGATTTTTGCTCAAGAAACAAAAGGAATCCCAGGATTTAGGAATGAATTAAAAGGAAGAGAAAGAGCACTAGAGAAAATTAATAGTGATTATTCAGGAGATGCTTCAAAACTATTAGATATAGCGGGTAGTAAAGTAGTATATAAAAGGCTTGATGAGCTATATGATGCTTTAAAAAGATTTAATCAAGATTTTGAAATTATTAAATTTAAAGACAGGATACAAAAACCTTTAGCAAGTGGCTATAGGGATGTCTTAATGAATATTAGAATGAAAAATGGGCATATTGTTGAGTTTAGGCTACATTTGGAAGAAATGGATAAAGTTGCAAATGGAGTAGGACACAAGCTTTATGAAAAACAAAGAAGTTTAGAAGCTTTATCCATAACTAGGCCTTTAACAAAAGCTGAAAAGTACAAACTCTTTATGTTTAAAAATCAACAGTATAGAGTGTATAATGAAGCTTGGGAAATAATAATTAATAAAAAATAAAAAATGGAAAAAAAGTTTTATAAATATGGTGTAAGGCCAATATTTGAAGAAGTTGAAGATAACTATTCTACATTTTATGCTTTTCAATATGATACAGGCGAATTTAAAGAAGATATGACATATGCTTCAAAAATATGGTCAGATTTTTCAGGTGATGGCGAAGAACTTACAGAAGAAGAATTCAATGCTTATGTAAAAGAATTGAAAGACGAAAAAGGGTTATATTAAATAAATTTTATAATTTTCGATTTTTTCTAGCAATCGATTGGAGAGAAGAGTATTTGAAGAATTTAGCTCTTTATAAATTAACTTAGATTCTTCATAATACTTTTCTTTTTTTTCTAATGACCAATGTTTAGGCGGTGGTTGTAAGTTTACAATTCTATCTGCTATTTTTACTAGAGAAATTTCTTTTGGTTGTTGATTAATCCTTCTCAGGCTATCTGCCATTCTTTCCTTTTTATTTTCGATGGTTTCATTTTTTGTTAAAGCCAAAACACCATCAGCTATTTTTTTTCCAAATTGATTTTCAATATCATCATGCGTAAATGGAGTGTCTTCAATTGTATCATGAAGAATGGCACAACCAATTGCTAGTTCTATATCATATATATTTTCTCTCTGTAATAAAAAGATATATAATTCTTGAACGACACTTCCTATGTGGTTAATATAGGGAAGTTTTTCCCCTTTGTAATTTGTGTAAAACTGATTCAAATGGGCTATTGAAGCAAAATTCCAATATTTTTGTACAACATCTGATAACGACATTTCTATATATTTTATATTTCAAATATAAAGTAAAGCAAATAATATTAAACCCACTATCAGAAGATAAAATTTACTGATTATGATGTAGAACTTTTAAAGATTGGATACATTTTGGAAGAATGTGAACAGATATATGAAGCTTTGTTTTGAGCTAAAAAGGTTTACAAATCATGAGACTATCTGAATCAAGAATATTGAAGAGAAACAAAATATAATTTAAAAGGTCAATATATTTATGATAACACTAGAGAAAATTAAAGAATATTTTGGAGAAGCATGTAAGATATTTCCAGAAGCAACAGAAGTAAATAGCAGGTTGTCTGAAGAAACTAAACAGATTTTATATAAAATAGGTATTCCAAATTATTCAGGATATGGTGGTGACTATATTACGTTGGATAAATTACAAACTATCAATGGCAGGTATTTAAAATATGCAACACGAAAAGGGGATGAGGAATATTATAGCGAATGCATTGACTTGGTTACAGGAAAAATTGTGTTTAACCTAAACTATGAAGGTGATGATAATAAATTTCATATTTTAAATTCAAATTTGGAATTTTTCTTGAAATATACATATACATATGTCAAATTTAGAGATGAAATTAAAATACCTCAGAAACTAGGAGACTATTCTAAAAATCATTCTAAATATGCAGAAGAATTGAAAAAACAGTTATTACAGATAAACAATGATATAGAGCAGGGTTCTTGGGCGGATTTGATAGAAGAAATGGATTTGGGAGTAATATGATTTGATAATAGAAAAAAATATAAACAAAAAATCCAGCTTAAAGCTGGATTTTTTTAATATCGAAATACTATTAATACAAATTCGGGAATTTTTCAGGATTCACCTCGTTCATAATAGCGTATACCTTTTCATAAATATCTTCAACAGATGGCTTAGAAAAATAATCTCCATCAGTTCCATAAGCCGGACGGTGTGCTTTCGCAGCCAGTGTTTCCGGTTTGCTGTCCAGATGTTTATATCCGTTTTGTTCGTCAAGAATCTGTTGCAAGATATAAGCCGAAGCTCCGCCTGGAACATCTTCATCAATAACCAATAAACGATTTGTTTTTGCTAACGATTTTACAATATCGTGGTTGATGTCAAATGGCAATAACGACTGTACGTCAATGATTTCAGCATCAATGCCTATTTCCAAAAGTTCTTTGGCTGCCTGTTCTACCAAACGCAATGTTGAACCGTAAGAAACCAAAGTAATATCTTTTCCTTCTTTAAGCGTTTCTACAACACCAATCGGAGTTTTGAATTCACCCATATTGACTGGTATTGCTTCTTTTAGTCGGTAACCGTTTAAGCATTCCACAACTAAAGCCGGCTCGTCAGTTTCTAATAAGGTATTATAGAATCCGGCAGCTTTGGTCATGTTTCTAGGAACCAAAACGTGTATTCCTCGAATAGCATTAATAATCATTCCCATTGGAGATCCTGAGTGCCATATACCTTCCAAACGGTGTCCTCTGGTTCTGATGATTAACGGTGCTTTTTGCTTTCCTCTGGTTCTGTATTGTAATGTAGCCAAATCGTCGCTCATGATCTGGATAGCATACAGCAGGTAATCCAGGTATTGGATTTCGGCAATAGGACGCAATCCTCTCATCGCCATTCCAATTCCCTGTCCTAAAATTGTAGCTTCACGAATACCGGCATCGGCGATACGCAGTTCGCCATATTTTTCCTGCATTCCTTCCAGACCTTGGTTTACGTCACCAATATTACCCGCATCTTCACCAAAAACAAGAGTTTCAGGATATTTGCTGAAAATGGCATCAAAATTATCACGGATGATAATTCTTCCGTCAACTTCTTCCGCATTTTCTGCGTATTCAGGTCGTACTTCCTCTACAGAAAGAACATTTTGGGTAGATTCTGAGAACAGGTTAGAACTGAATTTCGGTTGTATTTTTTCAATATAGGCCGTAATCCATTGTGCTAACTGGTTTCTGCCATTTTCTTTAGCAATAAGGCGTAACACTTTTCGTGCCGTTACGATAATATCTTTACGGATTGGTTCTTTGATGCCAGCTAAGTCAGATGTCAGTTTTTGGATAAAAACTTTATTTTCGCTTGATGCCGCAATGTCTCCTAGCAAGGCAACCAATTCTTTTTGTTCTTTTTTGATAGGATCTACAAAAGCGCTCCATGCTGCTTTTTTACCTTCAAGAACATCTTTTTTAACCGCATTATCAATCTCATCTAATTCTTCCTGAGTAGCAATATTGATAGCAATCATCCATAATTTCATCTGGCGGATGCAATCGTAATCAGCTTCCCAGGCTAAGCGGTCTGCATTTTTGTAGCGTTCATGCGAACCTGACGTTGAGTGACCTTGCGGTTGAGTCAATTCCTGAACGTGTATTAGTACCGGAACGTGCTCTTCTCTTGCAATATGGGCTGCTTGTTCGTAAGCAGTTACCAAAGCCGGATAATCCCATCCTTTTACACGGATGATTTCATAACCTTTATTTTCATTATCTCTTTGGAAACCTTTCAGAATTTCAGAAATATTTTCTTTTGTAGTCTGGTATTTTGCATGTACAGAAATTCCGTATTCGTCATCCCAAACACTCATAACCATCGGAACCTGTAAAACTCCGGCAGCGTTGATTGTTTCAAAAAATAAACCTTCAGATGTACTCGCATTTCCAATCGTTCCCCAGGCAATTTCATTACCGTTGATAGAGAAATTGGTCTTGTTGTTGATTCCGGAAACGTTTCTGTATATTTTAGATGCCTGTGCCAATCCTAACAATCGAGGCATTTGGCCCGCGGTAGGAGAGATGTCGGCACTAGAGTTTTTCTGTAAAGTAAGGTTTTTCCATGAACCGTCTTCATTTAAGCTGTGCGTAGCAAAATGTCCGCCCATTTGACGTCCGGCCGACATCGGATCATGGTCAATATCAGCATGGCCGTATAGTCCTGCAAAAAACTGCTGGATTGTCATTTGGCCAATTGCCATCATAAAAGTCTGGTCGCGGTAGTAGCCGGAACGGAAATCTCCATTCTTGAAAGCTTTAGCCATGGCCAGTTGAGGTACTTCTTTTCCGTCACCGAAAATCCCGAATTTGGCTTTTCCGGTCAAAACTTCACGGCGTCCTAATAGGCTGCATTCTCTGCTGATAATGGCTATCTTATAGTCATTCAATACTTCGGTTTTGAAATCTTCAAACGAAAGTTCTTTTTTGGAAGCTATCTGTGTCATAAAATGGAATTTCTTGAATAGAAAACAAATTTAATCATTTCTACTTATAAAACAAGCAGGATTTAATTTTGATATTTTCATCCAAACAGCTAAGAATGATGTTTTGAATAGAGAATAATCAGCAAAACCTCTTTAAAATTATTTTATGTGTAATTTTAAGACGAAATAATTGATTCTCAATATTCTTATGCTGAAATTGGATTTTAAAACCATTTTCTGGTGAAGAGATTAATCAAGGTTTTTGGACTGAAAGTAATGATAAAGCGCACTTTTTCATTGTAATGAGGTTGTCCTACTTCCCATCCGTTACTGGAATAGACAGGGAAATAAAGTTCAAAATAATCGGTTACAAGGTTTAGACGGATGCCGCTATCATACACAAAATTAGGGTCAGTATGTCTGTTTTTAACAAATCCGGCATCTCCATAAATTTCAATCCATTGCCAGATATTAAAACTACCATTTAAGGTTGTCATCCATTGATTGGCAAAAGGAGTGTCGAGCTTGGATTTGAAACCACCTTCGGCAAGAATCAATTGCTGGCTAAAAAATCCGGTGCTTTCTGAGCGTCCATAATAGTTATAATCAAATAAGTAATCGGTTGGACGGTCGAGTGCAAAACTAAAATAATCGGTATTGGTTCTATTGTAAAAGAACGATCCGGCATACAATCTAAGATTCAACTGTCTATTATCCTCAAATAACTTACGGTATTCGATTTCGGTTGAAATTTTACCAAATTTTCCCGAAAGCTGTAGGTCGGTTAAAAAATTAAAATGGTTCGTTACTTCTGTTTTTACGTTATAATATTTGGCATTAAAGACAGAATAATTCTCGGTTTTTTCAACACTATAAGCCGATTTGTCACGGTTTACCAGTACTTCACGAAATTGGATTCCTTGTTTCCTGTTGTCCCTGAAATTGCTTTCACGAAAAGCCATGGTTACGGTTGGCGTTAACTTTGTATAGGCAGCATCGGGCGCATAATGGAAATAAGAACCGCTTAATTGATATCGGATATTAAAAGGATTTCTATCACGGTTCTGCTGATTTACCAGAAATGAAAAAGAACCTGTTAACGTTTGCGTATTGGGTGAATAAATAGGGTTTATTTCATAAATAAAAGGCTTGTCGAGTATGGTCTTATTGTTGAAACGAATACCCGGAGAAACTCCGTCATAGAGGTTGTAACTTATAGTAGGTATATAAAGTATCTGGTTGTAATACGGATCTTCAAGATCTTTCATGAAATTGAACTTAATTGGCCGGTTTTGTGAAAAGAATCCTTTTAAAGATTTCCAGTTGTTGCGGAGGTTGTATTCCGGAACTTCATTTTTATAATTCAGCACAATTTTGTCTGCATCGTTACGAGGAACGGTAAAAGTGCTATCGGTTTTGATATTGTTGAGCCATTTTTTAAAAACAACCTCATTCTTTTTAATTCCATAAACAGGAATTGGAACAACCGTTTTTGCCTTGTTTCGTACCGTAAATGTTACGCTGTCTTTTGTTTTTGAAACATCAGTAAACCTATAATCTACAATAGCTCTGGAGTCAATTATAGTTTTAAAAAACCAATTGATGTCTTGTTTGGCGTTGGATTTGAGGATATTTTCAAAATCTGTTCTTGAAACAATATGCTGTTTGTTGAGATTGTAAAACTCTCTTATACTGTTTTCGACGATATTGTTTCCAAGATAATTGTCTAAATATTTAAGACTGAGTCCGGCTCTGTATTTGCTTGCAATTTGTTCGTTGAATTTAATAAAAGTGTTTTTTGGATCTCCTATAGGCTGATCCAGATTTTTTCGGGCCATCAGCATATAAAAATAACTGTACTGCTCATTAAAGTCAATAGTAGTAAGGTTGTAGCCGCGCAAAAGCCACCACTGCGACAGGTTGCCCATCATCTTGCTATTGGGATGGTTTTCGTCTATGTACTTCATCATGGTATAAATCTGGATACCATCGTAAATCCAGTTGTCATCCCTGGCATTCAGGTGCAGGCTGGTTTTTAGGAAGTTGTTCAGATAGGTTTTCAGGAATTTTATCTCAAACATAAACTCATCAGGAAACGGACTTATAAAAGAAGGAAGTTGGTTGAGCCCATAAAAAGGATTCCTTTCATAATCGGTTTGGGAAACGGTGATCTTTTCAAAAGGATAGTTTCCAATATTTTCGTGAACAAAATTTACAATTCTATCAATCACAATAGCCTTTTGTATATCGTTTAGCCTGTTTTCCTTTAGATTGGTTTCTACAGTAATATTGTTGTTTTTGTAACTGTAGAATGTCATTTTTGGTTCAATAAACAAGTTAAAGTCCAGCCGGTTTTTTCCTGTCAGCTCATAAGTTGAAAAAGCAGTGCCTTTTACCAGATTTAATTGATCCAGGTCAGAAGTTGCTAAAAGTCCGGGTGGCAATTTTAAAGTGATGTCAAAATCTGTAGCGGCATTGGCAATATCATCGAGATTGTTATTGCTGTATTTTATAAACTGATGGTTTTCATAACGGGCAGGAGTGAGGCACCAATTTTTAAGATTGAATTCGCCTTTGTCATTCCATCCGTATTTGGTAAAACGGTCATTGGGAAATTTGACGCGATAGGTCAGTTTTAGCGTTATTTTTTCGTTTGGAGCCAATCTTTCGCGAAGATTGATTTCAATAACGTCAAGATGTTTTTCAAAACGATGCCATTTCAAAAACAGGTCGTCCTGATCGATAATGGTTATGTTTTCTGTTTTTCCTCTATCTTCATCATGGGCAAGATGAAAGCTTCGCACAAATTCATCAGAAAAGCGCCTTGCCAAAGGCGTGTTTTTGTCAGAATACGCCTGATTCCAATCGTTTACTATTATGGAAGTTAGCGTATCGCCGGTCTGGTTGTTAAAAGTAATTTCTTGCTGAACGTAGGCAGACTTTTCTTCGCTGTTGATTTCAACATTCATTTTTGAATGATGCTGAGCATTTCCTGTAAGGGAAAAAAATAAAGACAGGCAAGCAATAGCAATTTTGGCGAAAGTCTTCAAATGGTAATTTTATGTTATAGCAAGTTTAATTATTATTAGATACAATTCCTAATAAAGGTTGCTTAAGATTGACTTAAAGATGAAAAAACAAAAAAGCATCCTGTTTAAGGATGCTTTTATTATATGACGATTAATTCTTGGATTAAAAGTTTGGACTCAAATTGTATTTTTTATAGAAGTTATCCAGTACGTCCAATACTTCATCTTCGTTATCTACAATTTTGATAAGATCCATATCGCCAGGACTTACGTTGCTGTATTTTTCAATCAGAACGGTTTTAACCCAGTCAATAAGTCCTGCCCAGAAATCTCTTCCTACCAGAATAATAGGGAATTTCCCTATTTTTTTGGTCTGAATCAATGTAATCGCTTCAAAAAGCTCATCTAAAGTTCCAAAACCTCCCGGCATAACCACGAAACCTTGTGAGTATTTTACAAACATTACTTTACGAACAAAGAAATAGTCAAAGTTCAGGTTTTTGTCTTTATCGATATAAGGATTGAAATGCTGTTCAAATGGCAGCTCAATATTTAAGCCTACAGATGTTCCGCCGCCTAAATGGGCACCTTTATTTCCGGCTTCCATGATTCCAGGACCACCACCAGTAATTACGCCATAGCCGGCTTTACTTATTTTATAGGCAATTTTTTCAGCAAGCAGGTAATATTTATCGTCGGGTTTGGTTCTTGCCGATCCAAAAATGGATACACAAGGACCTATTCTTCCCATATTTTCGTAGCCGTTAACAAACTCGGACATAATTTTGAAAATTGCCCAAGAGTCATTGCTTCGTATTTCGTTCCAGGTTTTTTGTTTAAATACTTCTTGTATTTTGTCGTCTTCGTTTTCGAATGTCTCTTTTTTCATCTTTCTTAAAAAATTAATCAGCCTGCTAAGATAGCTCTTTTTTCAGGAATTGTGCGGTGTAGCTGTTTTTATTTTTAGCTACTTCTTCCGGCGTTCCTTTGGCAATCAGCTGTCCGCCGCCTTTTCCTCCTTCTGGTCCGATATCAATAATATAGTCGGCTAATTTGATTACGTCCATGTTATGTTCAATAATCAGGACGGTATTTCCTTTGTCGACCAACTTGTCAATTACTTCCATTAAAACGCGAATATCTTCAAAATGCAATCCTGTTGTTGGCTCATCGAGAATATAAAATGTATTTCCGGTATCTTTTTTAGACAATTCGCCTGCCAACTTGATTCGCTGGGCTTCGCCACCGGAAAGTGTTGTGCTTTGCTGTCCAAGAGTAATATAACCTAATCCAACATCTTGCAAGGCTTTGACTTTTCGGTAGATTTTTGGAATATTTTCGAAAAATTCCACGCCTTCATCAACAGTCATGTTCAATACGTCAGAAATGGATTTTCCTTTGTATCGTATTTCTAAAGTTTCACGGTTAAAACGTTTTCCCTGGCAGGTTTCGCATTCTACATAAACATCCGGCAGGAAGCTCATTTCAATGGTACGTACACCAGAACCTTCGCAGGTTTCACATCTTCCACCCGAAACATTAAAGCTGAAACGCCCTGGTTTGTAACCGCGTATCATGGCTTCTGGCGTTTGTGTAAACAGGCTTCTGATTTCAGAAAAAACTTCGGTATAGGTCGCAGGATTGGAACGTGGTGTTCTTCCAATTGGCGATTGGTCAATATCGATAATCTTGTCAATATTTTCCAATCCTTCAATCTTTTTATAAGGTTGAGGTTTCTTAACGCCATTAAAGAAATGCGCGTTCAGGATAGGATAGAGCGTTTCATTGATTAGCGTCGATTTTCCACTTCCGGAAACTCCCGTCACACATATCATTTTGCCCAAAGGCAGTTCAATAGAAACATTTTTTAGGTTATTCCCGGTTGCTCCTGTCAGTTTAAGAAGTTTTCCGTTGCCTTCACGACGTTTTTTCGGAACGGCAATCTCCATTTCTCCATTGATATAAGAAGCCGTAAGGGTATGCTCTTTCAAAAGTTCCTTAGGTGTTCCTTTACTGATAATCTGTCCGCCAAATCGTCCTGCTTTAGGACCTATGTCGATAACATAATCAGCCCTTTCAATCATGTCTTTATCATGCTCAACAACAATAACTGAATTTCCAATGTCTCGCAGTTGCTCTAACGAGTGGATTAGTTTTTCGTTGTCTCTTTGATGTAATCCAATACTTGGCTCATCCAGGATATAAAGCACTCCAACCAATTGCGAACCAATCTGAGTAGCCAGACGAATTCGCTGAGCTTCTCCACCGGAAAGTGATTTTGAGCTTCGGCTTAAGGCCAGATAATTCAATCCGACATTCACTAAAAAGCTCAATCTGGATTTGATTTCTTTGACAACTTCAGAAGCAATTTTCCTTTGTTTTTCGGTTAAGTCTTTATCCAGCTGGTCAAACCAAACGGCCAAATCGGAAATATCCATATCGGTCAGTTCCGCAATATTTTTTCCGTTTACCTTGAAGTATAGGGATTCTTTTTTCAGACGGGAACCTTCGCAAACAGGACATTTTACTTCGTCCATGAATTCTTTTGCCCAACGTCTGATAGTCGTAGAACCGCTTTCGTCAAATTGGTTCTTTATAAAGTTTGAAATTCCTTCGAAGTCAATCTTATAGTCTTTTGTAACGCCTAGTGTTTTTGAAGAAACCTCAAATTTCTCTTTACCACCATGCATGATAACCTCCATAGCTTCATCAGAGATTTTTTCAATAGGATCAGTCAGTTTAAAACCGAATTTTTCTCCAATGATTTCCAGCTGCTTAAAAATCCAGGAGCTTTTATATTCTCCTAAAGGAGCAAAACCGCCTTGTTTGATAGAAAGTTTTGGATTTGGAACAATCTTTTTCATGTTGATTTCGTTCACGGTTCCCAAACCGTTGCAATGATCGCAAGCGCCTTTAGGTGAGTTGAACGAAAAATTATTCGGTTCCGGATTTGGATAAGAGATACCCGAAGTAGGACACATCAGATTTCGGCTAAAATAGCGTATTTCCTGGCTGTCCTGATCGATAATCATCAAGATGTCATCGCCATGATACATGGCTGTCTTGATGCTTTCCGTCAAACGTTTGTCGTTTTCCGGCGTATTTTCAATCTGCATTCTGTCAATAACCGTTTCAATATCATGCGTTTTGTAACGGTCTAGCTTCATTCCGGCAGTAATATCTTTGATTTCGCCATTGATACGGACTTTCAGGAATCCCTGTTTGGTAATCTGATCAAATAGTTCACGGTAGTGACCTTTTCTGGAACGGATTATTGGTGCCAGGATATTGATTCTTCGTCCTTTAAACTGTTCGAAGATAAGCTCCTTGATTTGCTCGTCGTTATAGCTTACCATTTTTTCTCCGGTCACATAACTATAGGCGTCTCCGGCTCTGGCGTATAACAAACGCAGAAAATCGTAAATCTCTGTAATAGTTCCTACAGTAGAACGCGGGCTTTTGCTTGTGGTTTTTTGTTCGATTGCGATAACCGGCGAAAGTCCGTCGATTTTATCTACATCCGGGCGTTCCAAACCGCCAAGAAACTGCCTCGCATAAGCAGAAAAAGTCTCAATATAACGGCGTTGCCCTTCGGCATAAATCGTATCGAAGGCTAAAGATGATTTTCCCGAACCTGAAAGCCCGGTAATTACTACCAGTTTTTCACGCGGAATTGTAACGTCAATATTTTTCAGATTGTGGACGCGGGCGCCCAAAACTTCAATCGTATTTTCAGTGTCTAGCATAGCTTTTTTTGCAAAACGCAAAGGTACGTTTTTGTAATTTATTTTTAGTTAAAGACTGATGTCCAAAACTTAAAATTTATTAAAAACAAAATGGCTCCGGAAAATAGCGTAATGCTTTTAGTTTAAAGTTTTTAGATTATTGAAGACTGTAGCTTTGCGACCTTGCGCCTTTGCGTGAAAATAATTGCCCGCAAAGGCGCAGAGCCGCAAAGTTTAACGATTAAACGTTTCTCTGCGTTTTATTCGATAACCATTTCTTTTAATTTCTTTCTATACGTTTCAAGTACATGAACCTTAGAGATAAACCCAAAATACTTGCCGTTTTTGGTAACGGGAAGTTGTTCCAGATGGGCATTTTCAAATTTTTCCATTACGACTTCCATCCCGTCTTCATAAGAAATCACATCCAGAGGCGGTTTCATGACTTCAGGTATGGTTGTATATTTTAATCTGAAAGAGTTAAATACAATAGGTTTAAGGTCTTCAAAGTCAATGATTCCAATCAATTCGTTTTTGGCATTAACGACCGGAAAAACTTCCTGCCTTGAATTGGTAAGGTATTCGACCAGACTTTCGAGCTTGTCGTCCGGACTAACGGTTTTGTATTCTGAATTGATATGGCTTAAAATGTCAATATTGGAAAGAATGTTTTTGTCTTTGTCGCTGGTAAATACATCGCCTTTATCCGCCAAATGCTTGACATCCATAGAATGTGTTTCAAATCGTTTGGAAACGGCAAAACTTATAGACGATACAATCATTAGGGGAACCATCAAATTATAACCTCCTGTGATTTCACCAATCAGGAAGATAGCTGTCAAAGGTGCATGGAACAAGCCGCTTAATATTCCTGCCATTCCTACGATTGTGAAGTTTCCAACCGGAAGTTCTTTCCCGATGCCTAGAATGTTGAAAAACTTGGCAACAAAAAATCCTAAATAAGAACCCACAAAAAGGGAAGGAGCAAAGTTACCTCCATTACCGCCACTGCCTAGCGTGAGTCCTGTGGCATAAACTTTCAATAACATTGTGAGACCTACAAACAGCAGTAAAATCCATTCGTTACTCTTGTATTCGTCAAGTAAGGTGTTTTCTAAAAGCATCTGTGGATTTGCATTGGATAACGTTTTGATGCTTTCGTAACCTTCTCCGAAAAGTGTTGGGAAGAAGAAAATAAGTACTGCTAGTATAGAAGCCCCAAATAATGCCTTTTTATAAGTACCATTTTTAAATTTTTTAAAAAAGCCTTCTATTTTTTGAAACTTTCTGGCATGGTAAACGGAAACCAATCCGGCCAGAATTCCCAGAAGGACATAAAAAGGGATATTGTGATAATCAAACGATTGTTGCTGCTTAAAGGACAAAAGCACGTCTTCGTTTAAAACGATTGTTGAAATTAAAGCTCCTGTCGCAGCAGAAATCATAATTGGAATAAAAGCGGTAATAGCAACATCAGTCAATACGACTTCAATAGCAAATAATACTCCCGCAATAGGAGCGTTAAAAGCAGCTGCAATACCTGAGGCTACACCACAGGCAAGCAATAGAATCCTATCTTTTTGCGATAGCCGGTATTTTTGGGCAAAGTTAGAACCAAAAGCGGCTCCGGTAATTGTAATAGGTGACTCTAATCCCGCTGATCCTCCCAAACCTACGGTTAAGGAACTGGTGATAATCTGGGCATACATCTGCTTTTTGGGCAATATGCCGCCTTTTTTTGCAACAGCATACAATATTCTGGAACTTCCTTTTTCTAAATTCCCATCCAGTACATTTTTGATAACAAAAACCGTCAGCAGGATTCCGATAATGGGAAGTATACTGTTGATGTAAGGCAATTTTAAATAACCATTGACATAGGTAGCAAACACAAAAACAGAGTGCGCAAAACCTTTCAGCACAATTACGGCAAAAGCACAGGAAATCCCTACGACAACGCAGGATAAATAAATAAAATGTCTTTCAGAAAGAAAATTCTTGAACAAAAAAAACAAGGTTTCAATTTGTCGGAAGATGTTTCTGAAAAATACTTTTATTTTAGGTGCTTTTTTGGCTGACATTTTTTCTTTTGGAAAAATTACGATTAAGAATCGCTAAAATAAGCCTTTTGTTAAAAATTTACTGATAAAAGTACTATAAAGTTTTAATTTTTTCAACCACAAACTCCCGGAGCTCTTTAAAAAACAAGGTAAATTCCTGCTCAAATTGCGTATAGAATTCTTCTAATTCTTGTACAGATTCGCCCATTTTTGAAGTGCCTTTTGTGCGGCGATCCATTTGTGATAAGATTGTTCCTATGCCATCAACAAACTGGTAATTCCAAAGCCAGTTGCCGCGCTCCATGTGTGGCAGCATATTTTGGACTTTAGGAGTGAGGATATCAAAGTTATCTTCGAGTGACTGGTAAAAATTTTGCACAAAAACATCCAGTTTTTCATCGGAATAAGCCTGCCAGTTTTTGGCTAAAAAGTGGTCGTAAAAAACATCAATAATTACTCCGGAATAATGACCATATCGCTCATGAAGCCTGTGTTTACTGATTCTAAAAACTGCATGGGCATCTGTAAACGTATCAATGGCACGATGAAGGATAATTCCTTTTCGGATATCATCCGGGAAATGTTCGTAATCTTTCCCACGCACACCATCAGCCATGAAACCGCCTATTTTCATGAAGTCATTATTGCCTGAGAGATAAATATGGGCTAGAAAATTCATTCGCCTAATTTATGAATTTTATATTACTTAAAGGGCAATTCATATATTTGCTAACAATTTAAATTTTAAACAAAATATCAAACCTAAAATATGACATTAATCAAATCAATATCAGGAATCCGAGGTACTATCGGAGGTAAAGTGGGAGATAACCTGACTCCGGTTGACGCTGTAAAATTTGCATCGGCTTATGGAACCTGGTTAAAAAACTACTCAAAGAAAGAAAAACTGACCGTAGTAATTGGCCGTGATGCCAGAATTTCAGGGCCTATGATACACAATTTGGTGGTAAATACGCTTATCGGATTGGGAATTGATGTTATTGATTTGGGATTATCAACAACGCCAACGGTTGAAGTTGCCGTTCCGTTGGAAAAAGCAGATGGTGGAATTATCCTGACTGCCAGCCATAATCCGAAGCAATGGAATGCATTGAAATTACTAAACGAAAAAGGAGAATTCCTTAGCGGTGCCGAAGGGGCTAAAATTTTAGATATTGCCGAAAGAGAGGCATTTGATTTCTCTGATGTAGACAGTTTAGGAGAAATCACTCCTAATGATGCTTATATGGATATTCATATCGATGAAGTGTTGGAACTTCCTTTGGTAGATGTTGAAGCTGTAAAACAGGCAAAATTCAAAGTAGTAGTGGATGGCGTGAATTCTTCAGGAGGGATAATTGTTCCTAAATTGTTGGAATTGATGGGCGTTGAGGTCGTAAAATTGTATTGTGAGCCAAACGGACATTTTCCGCACAATCCGGAGCCTTTAAAAGAGCATTTGACCGATATTTCCCAACTAGTCCTAAGCGAAAAAGCAGATTTTGGAATTGTAGTTGATCCGGATGTAGATCGTTTAGCTTTTATTTCTGAAGATGGAGAAATGTTTGGAGAAGAGTATACTTTGGTTGCTGTAGCAGATTATGTGCTTAGCAAAACGCAAGGAAATACTGTTTCCAATATGTCATCTTCCCGTGCTTTGAGTGATGTAACCAACAATCATGGCGGAACTTATGAAGCAAGTGCTGTTGGCGAAGTCAACGTAGTTGAACTGATGAAGAAAAATAATGCAGTGATTGGAGGAGAAGGAAATGGAGGTATTATCTACCCTGAGTTGCATTATGGACGTGATTCTATCGTAGGAATTGCTTTGTTTCTGACGCATCTGGCAAATAAAAAGATGAAAGTTTCTGAATTGAGAGCTTCTTATCCGGAATATTTCATGAGCAAAAACAAAATCGAATTGACACCGCAGATTGACGTTGATGCTATTTTAACCGCTATGACCGATAAGTACAAATCGGAGAATATTTCAACAGTTGATGGAGTAAAAATCGATTTTCCTCAAAACTGGGTGCATTTAAGAAAATCAAACACAGAACCGATTATCAGGATTTATACCGAAGCAAAAAGTCAGGCAGAAGCCGATGCTTTAGCTTTAAGAATTATAGACGAAATCAAAGTAATAGCAGGAATATAAGCAATGGAAAACCAATCTCAGGAAAATTACGGACAAGAACCGCACAGGCCGGAATCCAATAGACCAGAATCGTACAGGCCTGTACCACCACCCAGGCCAGAGCCGCTTAGGCCGGAGCCATACAGGCAACTTTATTATAGAAAACAACTTCCTAATGCAGTAACCGTACTCATTTTAGGAATCATGTCAATAGTAGCAGCTTTTTGTTACGGGATTTTTGGAGTTGTGTTAGGAATAGTTGCGCTGGCAATTTCTAAAAATGATATGCGGTTGCATCGAGAAAATCCAGGCGAGTATGACGGTTATGCGAATTTAAATGCAGGAAGGACCTGTGCTATTATTGGGCTATCATTAGGTTCGTTGTTCCTTCTGTTTTTATTTTTTATATTCTTTCTGGCAGCTATTACATAATTTAAGAAGTTGGCTAAACTATCACCTTTTATGATGAAAAAGAGAATCTTGTTATTTGCGTTTATGTTTCTGGCGATTGGTGTTTCAGCTCAGAACTTTACAAAGTCGGAAAAAGACCTGATCCAGTCTGGAAATATAAAAACAATGCTCAAGGTAATCCAGATTACAGATGAGAAAGAATTAAAAATACTTAAGTCGGTTTCTGCCGATGTTGATCCTAAGGAAAAACTACTTCCGTTATTGGCAGAAAGAATGTACCTGGCAATGCGTGATCCTGCGAATCCGGGAATAGGAATTGCCGCACCACAGGTTGGAATCAACAGAAATGTAATTTGGGTACAGCGATTTGACAAGGAAGGCGAGCCTTTTGAACTGTATCTGAATCCAAAAATCGTATGGAGTTCAGCCTTGCTTCGTAAAGGAATGGAAGGTTGTCTTTCCATTCCCGATATTAGCGGTAATGTCTTAAGAAATTATACGATAAAACTAGCCTACCAGGACAAAAACGGAAAGCAGCACGAAGAAATTATTGAAGGTTTTACGGCGGTAATCTTCCAGCACGAAACCGACCATCTTAAGGGTATACTTTTTACCGACAGAATGAAAGAACAGGAAAAACTTGAAGTTTCTCCTGTTAGCAATGAAATCAACCTGTTTATAGAAAAACGCCTTAAGAGGCAGTAGTTCCGTCCGTATATTTTTTGAAAACGGTACTGGCTGTATGGCCTCCAAAACCGAACGTATTGTTTAGGGCGTAATTCACTTTTTTGCGTACAGAATTACCCAAAACAATATTCAGTCCTGCAATGGCTTCATCAATATTTGTCGTATTAATAGTAGGAGGGATGATGTCATTTTTTAAAGCTAAAATTGTAATGATACTTTCAACCGCTCCGGCTGCTCCTAACAAATGCCCGGTCATTGATTTGGTTGCGCTGATAGCTACTGCATGATTTCCGAAAACTTCCCGAATTGCATTCAACTCACTACTATCGCCTTGAGGCGTTGAGGTAGCGTGTGCATTGACATAATCTACTTCTTTTGCGGTTATACCGGCTTCATTTAAGGCTTTTTGCATACCTAAAGCAGCTCCAAAACCATTTTCAGGAGTTCCTGTCAAATGGTAGGCATCAGCTGCCATACCGCCACCCACCATTTCGGCATAAATTGTAGCGCCTCTCGCTATAGCATGATCCCAATCTTCAAGAATAAGAGCTCCTGCTCCTTCACCAATAACAAACCCGTCCCGATTCTGATCGAAAGGGCGTGATGCTTTTTGAGGTTCGTCATTTCTTTTTGATAATGCCTGCGATGCATTAAAACCACCAACAGAAGCTGCTGTGATTGCCGCTTCAGAACCACCGGCAATCATGATTTTGGCTTTGCCTAATCGGATTGTGTCAAAAGCATTGATGATTGCCGTATTGCTGGACGCGCAAGCCGAAACAGTTGCATAATTAGGGCCATGCAGCATGTTTCGGATAGAAATCACACCGGCAGCAATGTCTACAATCATTTTTGGGATAAAGAACGGATTAAAATGAGGCGTGCCATCGCCTGTGAAGAATTCTTTTAACTGTTCTTCAAAAGTCGAAATGCCTCCGTTTCCGGATGCCCAGATAACACCAATATCAGAGCGCTCTTTTTGAGACATGGAACCGAAGTCCAATCCTGAATCTTTAATCGCCTGATCAGAAGCTGCTACAGCATATTGTGTAAATAGGTCATATTTTCTACTTTCTTTACGATCCATATACTCTTCTGGATTGAAGTTTTTTACTTCACACCCAAATTGAGTTTTGAACTTTGAAGTATCAAATTTGGTTAACATTCCCGCACCGCTTTTTCCGGCAACGATATTATTCCAAAATTCATCGACAGAATTTCCTAATGGTGTGATGGCTCCTAGGCCTGTTATTGCTACTCGTTTCATTTTATTTCTGTTTTTAGCAGGTTGGTATAGCCTTTTGCGAGCAACCTTGTGTTATCGTTATTCCAGATTTCACATTGGGCATTGACGATGGTTTTTCCTTTTTTGTTGATGGCTGTTTTGGCAATAATGATATCGTTTTCTTTGGCCGAAGCAAAATAATCGATCACATTGTTGATTGTGACATAAAAATGAGGTTCGCCATACGAAATTAGCGTAGCACCTATGGCATCATCAATAATAGCACTTATGACGCCGCCATGCATCGTTCCGAAAGGATTAGTCATTTCTTTTCTGACTGTATATTCAAAAGAAAGGCTGCCTTCAGTAACGGCAAGCATTTTTGGCTTTAGCCAATTCATAAACGGAGAAGGCGATTGTGTCACTTCCTTGCCGATATGTTGTTTTAAAAAATTAAAAGCATCGTTATTCATCGTGTTTTGTTTAAGATTGGGAATTCATTGTCAGTAAGGCATCCTTAGGTGAGGAGAGCGACAATTCATAAATATAAGATGTCTGTCCAACATGGATTTCATATTGGTTTTCCTCAAAAGCATGCAATAAATCCTGTGCTACTATTTCCGGACTAATTCCGTTTTCACCTCCTATTTCTTTTGAAAATTTAGTATTTACCAATGGTGGCATTATTTCATAAACCTGGGTTGCATAAGGACTTCTATCCAAAGCAATTCGTAAAGATTGGGTATAGGAATGCAAAGCGGCTTTGCTGGCAGAATAGGTAATCAGGCTTTTGCTTGGAACCAGAGCTACAATTGAGGATACGTTTACGATAGCGGCTTCTGTTTGAGAGTTCAGTATAGGCAGTAGTTTTTCCGTAAGTCGTACGATTGAAAGATAATTGGTATTGATTTCATCTGAGGCTTTGGTAAATGCATCGGTATTCAATGCCAAAACATCGTAATATGAAGCATTACCGGCATTGTTTATTAGCACATTTAGGTTTGGATATTCCTTTGTAATTATTTGTGTGAGCCTGTCAATATCTTCTTCTTTAGTAATATCGGCTGCTATAGCTGTTGTATTTTTGAGTAAAGCCGCAGCCTTGCTGAGCTTTTCCTCATTTCTTCCGGTAATAATGACCTGATTGTCATTTTCAGAGAATATTTTAGCGAATTCGAATCCTATTCCGGAACCGCCGCCTGTGATTAAGATTGTGTTTTTGCTCGTTTTCATATTGTAAATTATTTATACCAATCGGTATATTTTTGATTAAAAAAAAAATTAGAATTCGTTTATGATCTTCCTCAAAGAAAGCATCAGTGTATTCAGGTAGTTTATTTTTCCAGTAAGTTTTGCAATCATTACGGTACCTTCTATGATAGATAGCATCAATAAGGCTGATTCTTCGGGATTGGTTTCAGGTTTGAATTCTTTGTTGTCAATTCCACTTTGGATAATATGAGCCAGGCTGTCTTTCCATGTCAAAAAACCTTTTTTGGCAGCTTCTTTTAGTTGCGGGTGGGTATCGTCTGCTTCAATTGCCGTATTCATAATCGGACAGCCACCAAGAATAAAATGTCGGGTAAAAAACTGCTCGTATAATTCAGGAAAAGTAAGGAGTTTGTCTTTATAGGTTTTCTTTTTGTTGATTTCCAAAGTAAACAAGTCCTGCATTTTCTTTTTGTTGTGTTCAAAAACTTCCAACGCAACTTCATCCTTATTCTTGAAATTTCCATAGATGCTACCTTTGGTAAGTCCGGTAGCTTCTGTAATATCATTCATAGACGTACCCGCATAACCTTTGACGTTAAAGATGGGTGCTGTTTTTTCTATGATGTAGGATCTGGTTTTTTCTGCCTTGCCCATGATAGGATAAAATTTCAAGACAAATGTAAATATACCGATTGGTATTATTTGTTAATTTTTGATTAAAATTTTATCGTTCTCGAAAAGTGTCCAATAATCTAGCTTTTGCGTCTTTGCGCCTTTGCGAGCAACTATTTCACGCAAAGTCGCAGAGACGCAAAGAATGAAACGCATTCCTTATCTTAATTCAAACAACAATAATCCACCTGAAATTAAGAATTGTTTGAATTTTGCAATTTTTGCTTTGCTCAGCGCAATAACCGCTTTCCACTTTGACAATAATTTTGCCTTATCAAATTCAAACAGAATCATTAATCTTTTAAAAAACTAAATCATGGAAAATTCAAATCAGAAAGTTTGGTATATCACAGGAGCGTCAAAAGGCCTGGGTCTTGCTCTAGTGAAACAGTTACTAAGTGAAGGTAAAAAAGTGGCGGCCACATCAAGAAGTATAGAAGATCTTAAAAAAGCTATAGGAGATGCGGATAACTTTTTGCCTTTGCAGGTAAATCTTCTTAGTGAAGAAAGTATAGAAAAAAGCATACAGGCAACAGTAGGTCAATTTGGAAAGATTGACGTAGTTGTAAACAACGCGGGTTATGGTCTTGCAGGAGCTTTGGAAGAGCTTAGCGATGCGGAAGCAAGACAAAATTTTGATGTCAATGTTTTCGGGTCTTTAAATGTCATTCGAAAAGTATTGCCTTATTTGAGACAGCAGCAATCAGGACATATCTTTAATGTTTCTTCTATTGGAGGATTTACAGGAGCTTTTCCTGGGTTTGGAATCTATTGTGCGACCAAATTTGCTGTACAAGGATTTACAGAGTCTTTGGCAGAAGAAGCAAAACCTTTTGGTATAAAAGCAACTATCGTATCTCCGGGATATTTTAGAACGGATTTCTTAAAAGATAGTTCGTTGAGCGTCCCTAAAAACCAACTTCAGGAATACAAAACTGTTAGAGAAGTCCAATCAGCACATGAAAACGAAATCAATGGCAACCAGCAAGGCGACCCGAATAAAGCAGCATTAGCTTTTATCAGAACAGCCGAAATGCAAAACCCTCCGGTTCATTTGTTTTTAGGACAGGATGCTTATGCAATGGCCGAAGTAAAAATACAATCAGTAAAAGAAAATATGGAAGCGGTTCGGGAGTATGCCGCAGCTACCGGATTCGACAACTAAATATTCTTTTACGACGCAAGCCTTATTTATTAATACAGACGAAAAACAAAAAAAAATGAAAACAGATAAAATTTGGTATGTAACAGGAGCCTCAAAAGGACTGGGACTAACATTAGTTAAAAAATTATTGGCAACAGGTTATAAAGTTGCCGCAACATCAAGAAACGCAGCAGCTTTGAGTAAGGCAGTTGGTGTAACATCTTCGGAAAATTTCTTACCTTTGGAGGTAGATCTTGTAGATGAACAATCTGTGGCTGAATCCATTAGGAAAACACAAGAAGTTTATGGAAAGATTGATGTTATTGTGAACAATGCCGGTTATGGAATAGGAGGTACTATTGAAGAATTGTCGCAAGAAGAAATTTCTGAAGCCTTTAATATCAACGTTTTCGGGACTATCAATGTCATCAAATTCGCCATGCCTTATCTAAGAGCGCAACGTTCAGGCTATATTATTAATATTTCGTCTATAGCCGGTTTTGCACCTGCAACGGGATGGTCTATTTATGCGGCTGCAAAACACGCTATCATAGGTTTGTCAGAATCATTAGCAGATGATGTAAGACAGCTTGGAACCAAAGTCACAGCTATTGCTCCGGGAGCATTTAGAACGCAGTTTTTGACAAAAGAATCATTGGTGTTTGCTGAAAACTCAATTGATGACTACGAAGATGTTCATGCATCACATGAAAAATTCCATAAGATGAATGGTAATCAGTTGGGCGATCCAGAAAAAGCAGCAGAGGTAATGATTAGACTGGCTGAAAGTGATAATCCTCCTGTAAGATTATACCTTGGAAGCGATGCTTATAGAAGAGCGTCGGCAAAATTAGGAACACTTACGCAGATGTTAGAAGATTGGAAAGATACCAGCCTTTCAACCGATTTTATGGAATAATAGCCATATTTGAATTTTACAATCATATAACCAGCCTGTAAAAGGCTGGTTCTTAAAAAATAGAAATTATGCCGAAGACCGAAACGATAGAGGATTTTTATAAACAAAAGCTTAATTACTTACCCGAGGATTTACAGCAAGGGTTGGGCTATTTCAATGTTATCAGAGCTGAAGACTGCTATAAAAACGATGTATTTGTCCCGATAAGTTATACAAGAAGAGATTTTTATAAAATAAGCCTGACAAGAGGGAAAAATGTTTTCCATTATGCAGACAAAAGTCTTGAAGTTAACGGATCGACACTTATTTTTTTCAATCCACAGGTGCCTTATACCGTTGAATCGTTGTCTAACGACCGATCAGGCTATTTCTGTATTTTCAAAGAAGCATTTTTTACGGAGTCATTACGAAACAGCATTTCCAGCCTGCCAATGTTTAAAATAGGAGGCAAGCCTGCTTATATTCTTAATGAGGAACAGGACAAGCAGATTAGTGATATTTTTATGAGGATGATTAATGAGATCAATTCGGATTATGTTTACAAATACGACCTGATCCGGAATTATGTTACAGAAATGATCCATAGTGCGATGAAAATTGAGCCTTCTGAAAAACTGTTTCAGCATCCGGACGCGAATTCGAGGATTACTTCTGTTTTTACCGAATTGCTGGAAAGACAGTTTCCTATCGAATCGCCATCACAGCGTTTCACGCTCCGTTCCGCAAAGGATTTTGCCGAAAAATTGTATGTACATGTCAATCACCTGAACCGTGCCATAAAAACGACTACGGGAAAGACAACAACCGACTTGATTTCGCAGCGATTGGTGAATGAAGCACAGGCATTGTTAAAGCATACAGATTGGAACATTTCGGAAATCAGCTATTGTCTGGGTTTTGAAGAACCGGCCCATTTTAATAACTTTTTCAAGAAACAGATGCAGATAGCGCCTTCGGCATATCGTTCCGCATAAAACAAACAATTTTTCCCTATCATAAGAAAAGCCGACTTTTTTTTAAGCCGGCTTTTTCAATATTTTAAAATGTTTGAATTGTATAGCTAGACAGAAATCAAAAAAGTATCCCTGTTCATGTCAGATGTGTGGTATTGCCAATAGGTTTTAAAGATATGCTGTAGTACTTTTTTCATTGCCGCATAATCGTTAGGCTTTTTGATATACACGTTTGCGCCTAGTGTAAAGGTATCTTCCTGATCCTTCTCTGAAGATGAGGTAGAACATATGGCAATTGCGGTATCTGAATATTTTTCGTTGGCGCGTATCAATCTTAAGCAGTCTATTCCAGACATAAAAGGCATATTGAGATCCAGAAAAATGATGTCGGGATTTGTAATTTCTTTGCTGTTTAGGTACTCGATGAGTTCTTTTCCGTTTGGGAAAAAAGCAAGATTGTAGTTCTCATTAATTTCGCTTACAGCTTCTTTAAATAAGTTGTATTCATCCCGGTCATCATCGGCCAATACAATATTAATTTTTTCTTCGAATAGTCTCATATTTAATACTAAATTTTTGATTTAAAATTAATTACAAGCAGAATTCAAATTAGTTTGTATTTCAAAGATAGAAAATGTAATTTCTAAATAAACGGGTTTAGCTTTACTTTAACGTAATGAAATATATAAATCATAAAAGCAATTATATAATGGTTTTTTAACCGAAATAGCTTAAATTTATGAAAATCTGAAAAAATAATTTTAAATAAGATCGTGATGGTTGCAATGTGCCAGTTTAAGATGCCGGAAAAATTAAAAATCGGAGGCAAAAACCTTGATGATGAGACAATAAGAGGCATTATTGAAAAAATAGTAGACAGCCTTAAATCCGGCAAAGCCGAGTTGTATAAGGTAGAATCGTTTTGTGATATAGAAAGCCAGTCAGAAGTCGAGAACGAAGCAAAAAAAGAACCGGCTACTTTTGTTGAGATTATCCTTATCCTTGATGAAAAGCAGATACAGGATTATAAAATTTATGATGCATTGATAACCGATAAGGCGTTACAATGTTTTCGGGATGATGAGAATTATATTTCACGATATTGGATTAACGGAAACCAGGAACATATAGGTTTTGAAACCGAATTTTAAAAAAAATCCCGGACTCAATGCCGGGCTTTTTTTATTCAAGATATCCAAAACGACCAATATTAAAATCATTAAATGCCTGGATTATTTCTTGTTGCGTATTCATTACAAACGGACCATGTGCCGCTATAGGCTCATTAATAGGTTCTCCGCCCAAAACTAATACTACTGCATCTTCTGATGCCTCAACAATGAATTCTTCGCCTTCATTGGCAAATAACACAAAATTGTCTGTTGGAATTTTCTCGCTGCCATTGACTTTGATACTTCCTTCTACGACTAAAAGTGCCGTATTATATGAAGCAGGAAAATTGAATGTGGCAGTAGCGCCTTTATTTAATTTTGCATTCAACAGATTAACAGGCGTAAATGTAGAGGCTGTTCCGGAAACTCCATTGTAGGTTCCTGCAATTACTTCTACAAAACCTTCGTCATTAGGTAATTGGAATTTGTTGATTGCGTCATTTGTGATTCCTTGGTATTTAGGAGCCGACATCTTGTCTTTTGCCGGTAAATTTACCCACAGTTGTACCATCTGGAAATCACCGCCATTTTTGCTGAATTGTTCTTCATGATATTCTTTGTGAAGAATACCTGATGCTGCCGTCATCCATTGCACATCACCTTCACCAATAACACCGCTGTTGCCAGCGCTGTCATGGTGTGCTACTTTTCCTTTGTAGGCAATGGTTACCGTTTCAAATCCTCTGTGTGGATGGACGCCAACGCCTCTTAATTCCTGTGTAGGAGGAAAGTAAAACTTAGAATTATAGTCCATCATAATAAAAGGACTCATGCGCTGCATGCTCAAACCATGTGCAGATGGTATAAAGTTATGTACTCTGAAGCCGTCTCCAACCATATGTGGAGCTGGTGGTGTAATTATGCGTTCTATTTTTTTTGTTGTCATGATACTCAGTTTTTAGTGTGAAAAAGTGAATTTTCCTGATATTCAGGATGCCTGTCGATATAAGCATTGATGAACGGACAATAAGGTTTTACTTTTAAACCGTTATTCTTAGCATAATCCAGGACATATTTTGCCAAAGAAGAAGCTATACCTTTGCCTTCCAGTTCAGCAGGAACGATAGTATGCATATAAGCAATGCCTCCGTCAAAAAGTTCGTATTTTACATAGGCTGTTTTTTCGTCTAAACTGATTTCGAATCGTTTACGGCTTTCATTATGTGTGATTGTATAGTCCATGATTGAAATGTTTTTTAATACTGTAAAGGTAAGCAGTATCAAAATCATGGCTCTTGACCTAGGTTAAGAAATGTATGGTCGTTAATCCCTGTTGAAGTTTTTGTTTGCCAGTTCTTTTCGAACCCTGCTTAAGCCTTCCGGAGTAATGCCTAAGTAGGAAGCAATGAGCATTTGAGGAACCCTGAGTGATAAATCACGGTAGGTTTCAATGAATTTCAAATATCTTTTTTCTGCCGATGCGCTTAAGAGATAATTGATTCTTTTTTCCATATGCCTGATGTTATTATGGAGTGCAAGCGTATTGACTTTAGTGAAATTGTCAAATTTTTTGGCAGCAATATCGAAAAATTCTTTTTGTACATAAACGGCTTCGGTGTTTTCTAAAGCATCGATATACATTTCTGAAGGTTCGTGAAAATAAAAACTACTTCGGTCGGCAATAATCCAGTTTTCCGGAGCAAATTGAATCGTATGTTCTTTGCCGGATTCATCCATCGTATAGGAACGAAGGATTCCTTTACATACAAAATAGGCTTTATCGCAAATTTCGCCTTCCTTTAATAGCAATTGGCCTTTAGCAATATTGACAGCATGCACAAGATGCTCAACTTCTTCGTATTGGCTTTCGGTAGCACATTGAGTATCAATAATGTATTTTTTAAAGAGATTGGTCATGGGCTTTGGGATAGAGCAGTTACGAATTTAAGAAATAAAAGCGATTTTTAGGACGGACTTTTGTAATATGTCTCGATAAGTTTATCTGTTTTTATGCTTTGCGACTCTGCGTCTTTGCAAGCAATTATTTCACGCAAAGGCGCTAAGACGCTAAGTTCAAATACACTGAAGAATAAAAAAAGCCCCCGGAAAAGATTCCGAGAGCCAAGGGTTATTTAGAAGGGGAGGAAATTTTATTTTACAAGAGTTCCGTCTTTAATTTCTTCGGAAGCTATTTTAACCAGTTGTGCATTTTCAGGAATATCACCAAAAATTTCTACACGGTCTTCTACTTCGCGGCCTTTTTGGACTTGCTTGCGAACAGTTTTGTTATTCTCAACCTGTAGTACAAAAGTTCCTTCGCTTGAAGTGACCAATGCCGTTTTAGGGATAACATAGTTACTGTCTTGTGCTTTAAGCGGTAGCAAGACTTCAGCCACCATTCCCGGTAATAATTTTTTAGTCGTGTTGATAACGTCCATTTCAACACGTTCAGACCGCAGTCGGCTGTCTAAAGCTCCCGACATACGAGACACTTTTGCCTTAAAAATCTGTCCAGGCATCGATTTGACACTAAAACTGATTTCATCTCCGTTTTTCAGGTAACCGGTATACATTTCAGGAACATATACAGAAAGGCGGAGTTTGCTTTGTTCCTGTAATGTGAACAAAGGCAGTTCTGATCCTTTTCCTGCCGGCCCTACATAAGCGCCAAGGTTGACGTTACGGGCAGCAACGACACCATCAAAAGGAGCACGGATTTGCAGGTAACCCTGAATATTCTGAATTTCCTTATAAGAAGCTTTGGCAGCTTGCAATTGGGCATAATCAGAATTTTTTCTGCCTTCAGATTGTTCCAGGTCGTTTTTAGAAATTGTTCCTTCAACCTTACTGGTTTCCAGTATTCTTTTGTAAGTACTGTTGCTCGTCATATAGACTGCTTCCTGGGAACGTAGTCTTGATTCAGAAGCAGCAAGTTGAGAGCTGATTTCCGGTGCTTCCAAAACCATCAAAAGTTGTCCTTTTTTTACCTGACTTCCAATATCCACTTTCAGCTCTTTTACAAAGCTGCTTACTTTGGCATAAATATCCACCTGTTGGAAACCTGTAAGTTCGGCAGGAATTCGAAGTTCAGTAGATAATTGCTCTTTGCTAATTTGAAAAGTTTCAATAGCAGCAGGCGCAGTTTCTTCCATTGGAGCTGCTTCGGCTTTTTCTGATGGGCCACAGCTATTTAAAACAGCCAGAAGCAATAATAAGGCCGATGTTCTGTATAAATTATTTTTCATTGTGAGGGTGTAATGATGATATATAATGTTTGCTTTCTTTGTCTTCAGGATCAAGAGATACTGATTGTGTTGAGGTCTTACCTTGTACCCATGCAAAAATCAGGGGCAAGATAATCAGCACCGTAAAAGTAGAAAATAATAAGCCTCCGATAACGGCTCTTCCTAAAGGCGAAACCTGGTCGCCGCCTTCACCATGACCTATAGCCATTGGTAGCATACCCGCAATCATGGCAACGCTCGTCATCAGGATAGGGCGGAGCCTTAATGAAGCCGCTTCTCTGGCTGATAGGAGCGCATCGCCATTGTGCTTTCTTAGCTGTTCTGCATTCGTGACCAAAAGTACGGCATTGGCAATTGAAACTCCTACAGACATGATGATTCCCATATACGATTGCAGGTTTAATGTCGAACCGGTAATGAGCAGAAGTAGTAAAGAACCTAAAACTACAGCAGGAACGGTTGTCAGGATAACCAATGAAATACGGAACGATTGGAAATTAGCAGAAAGCATCAGGAAGATGACAACAATGGCAACTAATAATCCAGCTTGCAGGCTGCTCATCGTTTCTCCCAACACTTTGCTTAATCCGATTGGCTCAATAAACAGACCTCTTGGTAATTCTCCTAAAGAGGCGATCGTTTTCTGTACGTCTTTTGAAGCCGTTCCTAAATCAGTCTGGTGAATATTGCCGGTTACAGAAATATAAGGCATAGCTCCTAAGTTATCATTTTCGCCATAGGTCATAGATGGTGTGATAGTAGCCACATCACTTAATACGGGTCTTGTCGAATTTTTAAGCAATGGAATTTCACCCATATCATGAACGCTTTTCATTTTGTTTAAAGGAACCTGTACCTGTACGCTATAAGACAACCCTGCCTTTTCATCAATCCAGGTATTCTTTTCAGTGTATCGGGATGATGAGGTCGATGCGATCAGGGAACGCGATATTTCGTTCATGTCAACACCAACCTGAGCTGCGCGGGTTCTGTCAATATTAATATCTAACGACGGATATTTGATAGGTTGGGCAATCTGGACATCCCTGAAATAGCTGATTTTGTTCAGCTTGGCAATTATCTTATTGGCATATTCTTCATTCAGCTTTTTATTCTTTCCGGCAATTCGGACTTCAATTGGAGTAGGGGAACCCTGGCTCAATACTTTATCCGTTAGTTCGATAGGTTCAAAAGAAATTTTCACATCAGGTAGGATTTTTTTAATCCTTTCACGGAAGCGATCTTTAAAATCATCCATATCTGCATGATAATCTTTCAGTCCGATTTGGAAAACTGCTTCATGTGGGCCAGCCGTAAACATATAAATTGGCGATACGGAAAATAGGGAAGGATGTTGCCCAACATAAACCGAAGAAATGGCAACGTGTTCTTTGCCTACCATATTTTCAAGTTCTTTCAAGGTTTTTAGGGCTTTTTCTTCTGTGCGTTCCAAACGGGTTCCATCAGCAGCGCGAAGTCGCATCTGGAATTGGCTCGAATTGACTTTTGGAAATACATCTTGTCCAATTACGTTAATCAGAAGTATAGCTAATCCGGTAATACCAAACAGATAGAAAAGCGTAACTGGTTTTCGAAGCGGAAAAAGACGTTCCAGCATTCGCATGAATCGGTTCCTGAATCGTTCAAAACGGCTGATTTTACCGTCATTGTTAAAATCATTTCTTTCAACTAATATTTTCTTTTGGTTGAATGTATCTTCTTCTGATTCCGGTGTAAGTCCAGAAGCGATAAATTCAGCTTCATCGTCTGTTATTTCAGGGCCATGTTTTTGCTTAGGATGGCTTTTCATCAGCCAGTTCGCCATAACTGGAACAAACGTCTGTGACAGCAGGAAGGAAATAATCATTGAGAAACCAATAGCCAGAGCCAATGGCAAGAACAAAGCTCCCGGTATTCCTTTCATTGTAAATGCAGGCGCAAAAACGGCAAGGATACAAAGCAGGATCAATAATTTTGGTAAGGCGATTTCTTTACAGGCATCCCATATAGCAAGAGCTTTGGGTTTCCCCATATCGAGATGCTGGTGTATGTTTTCAATAGTCACCGTACTTTCGTCTACCAGGATACCTATTGCCAATGCCAATCCGCTGAGTGACATCAGGTTGATGGTTTGTCCGAATAATTTTAAGAACAATACACCCGAAATAATAGAAATCGGGATAGTAAGGATTACGATAATGGCCGCCCTACGGTCGCCCAAGAACAAGAGTACCATCAATCCTGTCAGAACTGCACCAATAATACCTTCTGTAATCAAACTTTTTACAGAATTGATTACATACACTGACTGGTCAAATTCATAGGATAGTTTTACGTCTTCAGGAAGCGTGCTTTGTATTTTTGGCAGATCGGCTTTTAGTTTTTGTACTACATCCCAAGTAGAAGCGTCCCCCGCTTTTGCAATACTCACATAAACAGAGCGTTTTCCGTTAACCAAAGCATATCCGGCAGTAATATCGGCGCCGTCTTTTACAGTAGCAACATCGCCAAGATATAAGTTTTGAATACCGCCTTTGAATAATGGAATCTTTTCAAAATCCTTAATCTCTTTAATAGTATTGTTGGTAGGCGTGATATAATTCTGGTCTCCAATCCTTACATTTCCGGAAGGAGCTGTTTGGTTGTTGATACGGATAGCATCTACAATCTGATCTGGTGTAAGGTTGTGCGAACGCAATAAATCCGGATCGACATTTATTTCGATAGTTCTTGGACTTCCTCCAAAAGGCGGAGGTGATAGTAATCCGGGAATTGAAGTAAAGGAAGCACGCACATATACGTTGGCCAAATCTTGCAATTCGTTGTTGGAACGTGTTTTACTGCTTAATACCAATTGTCCGACAGGAAGGGAGGAAGCATCAAAACGGATAATAAACGGTGGCTGAGATCCGGGAGGGAAAGCAGCTTGAATCCTATTGGAGAGCGCACTTAATTCAGCAGCAGCCTGTGCCATATTGGTGTCCTCATAGTAGGTCACCTTCATTAATGTCAATCCTTGTATGTTTTTGGTTTCAATCGACTTGACACCGTTGGCAAAAAGCATGACGTTGACATAGTTTTTTGCAAAATAAGATTCCATCTGGTTTGGAGTATATCCTCCAAAAGGGTGCGCCAGATAAATTACCGGTAGGTTCATCTTTGGCAGGATGTCTACTTTTACATCACGGACAGCACCAATTCCGAAAAAGAACAGTCCGGCTACGAGTACCAATATGGAGATAGGTTTGCGAAGTGCAAAACGTATTAAATTCATCAGTTGTAAAAATTAAAATTCATTAATAAATAATTCAAAATCTCCTGTAGCAGCGGCTTTCATCAAAAGTGATTGCCATACGTTGGTATAAATAATATCCCGGTCAATTTCGGCACGGTTTAGCGTATAAAGCGTCTGCGTCACGTCAACAAGATTGGTTAGCCCGTTTTTATAGAGCGTTGTTTTTTGAAGATAAGCCTGTTCGGCAGCCTGTACTTGTTTTGGAGCTTCGACATAATTATCCATTGCATATTTGATTTTGGCATCGGCAGCATCAGATTGTGTCTTGAGCTGTTGGTCAATTACATTGTATTCTTCCTGTAAGCCTTCAGATATCAACTTTTGAGCACTTACTTTTTTGCTCGATCTCGCTATAGAGGTAAGGTTCCAGGTTACGCCCACGCCAAGAAGGTAATTCTGGCGGTCAGGACTAATACCATCAAAGTAATTGCGGGTGTATGAATTCTGGTCGACTGCATAATTTGAATTGAATCCGGAAGCGCGTGTCTGGTACACTCCAAAAAGGCTGAAAGTTGGGTAATATTCTCTTTTGAAAAGCCTAACCTGCTGCTTGCTGAAATCGATTCTGCTTTTGTAGTATTGCAAGATAGGATTTAGCGTATCGTTTGCCGTTTCAAGGCCTAATATGGATTTTGGAATCTGTTTTACGAATGTGCTGTCAAGAACAAAGTCTTTGATGTCTGTTCCCATTAGCGCAACCAGCTTATTATTCAAATCTTTGACCTGATCTTTCCCCTGGTTTAGCATAATCTTTGCCCGTGATACTTCAGCAGAAGCCAAAGTTGAATCTACACCCGGAAGCAATCCGTTTTTTACTCGTGCAGCCGCTATTTTTTGGAAAACGATGGCACGGTCAAGATTTTTTTCCTGAGAGATCAGCAGTCTTTGGCTTGCCAATAGGTTGAGGTAGGCAGCAGAAATTTTTATTTTATGCTGGAATTGTTCCTGCTCTAAATCTTTTTCAGAACGTTCAGCATCTGCTTTTGCCAGATTAATACGCTGTTTTGCTCTTCCAAAAGTGAAAAAATCCCAGTTCATATTTACCAGATACAAAGCTCCAAAAGCTGCATTCCAGTTTTGTTCCGGAAGTGGCAGTCCGGAAGAAGCTACACCAAGTCCACCAAAACCGTATAAAGGTCCGTTTTGGCCATTTACAGTTCCATAATCCTGCTGGGCGGCCAGGTTTAAGTTGGGTAGATAGTCTCTGCGTGCTTGTTTTACGCTTTCTTTGGAAGCCTCTGCATATTTGCTTTTTGCTTTTAAAGTTCCATAATTAGCCATTCCCGTTTCTACAGCTTCTTTCAGGCTAAGGGTTTGGGAAAATCCTTGAAAGAAAAAGAGGGATAGAAGGAAAAGACTTATTTTTTTTGTAGTCATTTTTTAAGCCTGATATAAGTTTGAAAGCGCAAATTTACAGCAGACATAGTTCAGCAAGATGTTTTAAATGATAAATCGTTCATAAAAAATGACGAATTCAATTGGTCATTAAATCCAATAAAAATTTAATAATAAATCGTTAATTTGTAGCCTCAATTGCAAAAAATGAAATGGAAAGTTGATAATGTGTTGGACAATAAATGGTGGCAGGAAGTTGCAATATTACTGTTTTCATTCTCTATTTTTTCTCTAAAGAACGATTGGATCTTATTTAATTCTCCAATTGCTGTGTTGACAGGTGTGGGCTATTACCTGATGCTGTATCTGCACGCACAGGCCAACCGTTTTTTTTTACTGCCTATATTGGTAAAAAAACACAAAGGACTTTTATATCTGGGATTGACCATACTTTTGGCGCTTCTTTTTTCGGTTATTGTGTACCGGATTTCATCGGTTTGGATAACCAAGGCCTCGTCCTTATATGAATTCTCACACCAAAAAAGTTACCAATATCAGCTGGCAACCGTTGTAGGTACGCTGATCTGTATTTTGGGACCGGTCATGTTTCTTAAATTTTACAGAGAAGAAAAAAGAAAAAGGGAAGAAGCCTTGCTGTTTAACCAAATGCAGCTCAACTCACTAAAGAGTCAATTGAATCCACATTTTCTTTTTAATACTTTTAATACGCTTTACGGAATCAGTCTTGAATTCCCGGAAAGAACGCCGGATCTTATCATGAAAGTATCACAGCTGATGCGCTATCAATTAGAAAGCAATGCAAAACAATGCGTATCATTAGATGAAGAATTGTCGTTTATCAACAGTTATATACAGCTGGAGAAAGAACGGGTTGGCTATCGTTGCGAGATTACTTATGAAAGCAGAATCGATAATGAAAATGCCTATAAGATTTCGCCAATGCTGCTAATTGCTTTTGTCGAAAATGCATTTAAACATGGAACCTGCGCTATCGAAAATTGCTATGTGCATATTAGCATAGTTGTAGAAAAAGGAAAGTTGTGTCTGAAAATCCAAAATTCTATACCTGAAAAGAAAGTAAATGTTGTTTCCACGGGAATAGGAATCAAAAATACTACGGAACGTCTAAAGATTATTTATGGCAATGATTATAAACTGGATATTAACAATTCAGGCAAGGAATATGCGGTCGATTTAGAACTTCCCTTGAAAAAGATAGCCGAATGATAAAGGATCCTAAAAAATGCATTATTGTTGATGATGAACCGGCGGCCCACTATGTGCTGACGAATTATATCCGTCAGAATCCGGAACTGGAACTCGTACATCAATGTTATAACGGTATAGAAGCGATGAATTATATTCGCGAGAATCCGGTTGACCTGATGTTTCTCGATATTGATATGCCTGAAATAACCGGATTGGAACTGCTAAAGATTCTTCCGTCACAACCTAAGACCATACTGACTACGGCGTATTCAGAATTTGCTTTGGAAAGCTATGATTATGGCGTAATTGATTATTTGCTCAAACCTATTTATTTCCCGCGTTTTCTGAAATCTATTGAACGTTTTTTTTCCTTTTATGCCGAAAAAAAGACGATGGTTTCCAATCTGTTTATCAGCATAAAGGCAGATGGTGGCCTAATAGATCTTGATGTCAGGAAAATACTTTTTGCACAGAGTTATGGCAACTATGTCAAAATTTTTACATCGGGAAAAACATACCTGGCTTCTATGACTACTAACGAATTGGAAGCAAACCTACCGGAAGGACAATTTTTACGTGTTCATAAATCCTATATAGTGGCTGTAGACAAGATTGAAGAAAATGAAAGAGATGTACTAGTCGTAAGCAATCAAAAAATTCCGGTGGGCATTACTTACAGAAGAGAACTGGAGCGGGTGCTTGCCCGATAAGTTTTACTTGATTTCTGCTTCTATATTATAGATTCTTTTAATTTCCTGCATGGCGCGGTTGCTCAGGAAATATTTTGTTATCATTGAGTCGTTATATTCCCTTTTGTATTCCCTTAGCTGTTCAGCTGTCAATATGCTTCTGAATTCATTTTCAGATTGAAAGATCACAGGTGCAATCTCAGAATTTTTCAGTTTGATTTTTCCAAGATTTTCCTTTTCCTTTTTCCAGATAGCGATGGCTAATTCTTCCTGCTCTTCACTTAACGGAAGAAATGAAATAGAATTGATTTTATGTTTTATGAATTCAACTTCGGTTTCGGCTGCATTGGATTTGGCATTAACCATAGTTATTGTTTTGGTTACCCTGCAGCTGGTTAGTGTCATGAAGCCGATTAAAAAAATAAGGAGAAATGATTTTTTCATTGATGATTTGGTATTTTGCGGTTACAGTTTTTTGGCTGGATACGTATTAAGGGCTAAAAGTACAGTAAATTTCACCTATTTTTAGCCCTGACAATCAAATGTAATATTAGAAGCTATATCCGATTCTTAATCCTGCTCTGAATACAAAGTTATCGATGTTTTTATTGTCTACATCACCTTTACCTTTTACTTCCCATTTCCAGTTAGCCCCGATATAAGGGTCGATGCTTACACTTTTTCCAATCATGAATTTGTAACCTACGTTTGGATTGATAATACTCCAGTAAGAATAAGTTCCATCAAACTTTCCTAAACCGGCAATATTTTCGTCAAATTTTATATTTCCATAAGAAATAAAATTTTCAGCATAAAAACCGTCCCATTTTCCTTTTTCAATGTAGGTTCTGCTTCCCAATTCAATTACGAAACCGGTTCCGTCTATGTCTACAATATTGTTATCATAATTCATCATTCCATAGGAAAGGTTCAATATGTTGGAAGAGTTTCTTCCACTGTCTAAATTCTTGCTTTTATATTCAATACTCAATCCGGCTTGTGAAGGATCTGAAAAGGTGAAATTTCCAGAAATCGTGAATCTTGGTTTTAGCCCAGATGTTTCTGTGTTGTCATTTTGTTTTTCTTGCGCAAAACTGAATGTTGGCAATAAGATAGCTAGAAGTAAAATACGTTTCATTTTTATATGTTTTAAAGTTTGTGTTTTGGCAGTCGATTAGAAACCGACTTCTATTAGCATAGACGCTGCTCGTTTGAAAATGGTTGCATAGGGCGTGAAAAAAAATAATAATCTTACCCAAATGACCCTCGATATTGTCGCATTTTGCCCCTTTAAACTAATCAAAAAGGACGGATATTTGTAATGTATGGTCTGATAATCAGTCTACAATAACTAAAAAACAATACAACTATGAAAAGGCAAGAATATTCGATAGAATTAGATGCACCACGCGAAAAAGTATGGGACATTTTATGGGGAAAAGAAACATATCCGCAATGGACAGCTCCATTTAGCGAAGGATCAAGAGCAGAAACGGATTGGAAAGAAGGCAGTAAGGTGCTTTTCCTGAATGCAGATAATGAAGGTATGGTAGCCAGAATTGCCAAAAACATTCCTAATGAATATATGTCTATTGAGCATATGGGCGTAATCATGGATGGAATCGAACATACAGAAAATGAAAAGAGCAGCGAATGGGCCGGATCACTTGAAAACTACACTCTAAAAACAGTAAATGGTAAAACGTTGCTTATAGTTGATATGGGTGTGACCGAAGAATACGAAGATTTTTTTAATAAAACCTGGCCGGTAGCACTAAGCAAAATCAAGGAATTGTCTGAAAAGAAATAAGAGTAAGTTTCAGAAATGCCTGCTATTTTAATTCGGAATAATAAGTTCTAATTTCTATATTTGTAAACAGTTAAGTTTAAATAGTTCGATATCAGTATATTGCTTGAACTTATAATTGTTTTCAATTATATAGGATTTGAATTAGTTACTTAAATTATGCAAGCAATGAGCCCCATGAAAATGGGGCTTTTGTTTTTATGTGTTTTAAAATAAAGAATAACAATTTCATTTTTGTTAAAATATATTTTCTTGATTAATTATCGTAAAACGATAATTAATTATATATTTGCAGAAAATAATTTAATAAAATGAAAAAAGTTCGTCTTGTTGCTTCTTGTTTATTTTATCTGTCAAGAGTAATAGCCATACCTTATTTGGCGACATCAGCGTATTGTATTATCAGCTTTTTATTTCCAATCGGGTCGTTGCAGCTGGTTGATGAAGGAAAGAAGTTTGTAATCCTATATCCTTTTACCAATAGACGTTTTTTGCTAGGAGATGATTATGCCTTTTATTACATTTTTGAGATGATTGCCTTTATAGGATTGTATGGACTGTTTTTTTGGCTGCTGGGTAATATATTCACCACTTTTAGAGAGAAAAAATTGTTTACCCATAAAGGAGTAAAAAGACTGCGTATTTTTTACCTGCTCAATTTTATTATTCCGTTGCCATTTTTAATCGGGCATATTATTTTTTCTTATGAAGTTGAAATACTTGTCACGTTAGCGGCATTGCATTTTGTTGTAGGTATATTTGCCTATTTTATGGCCGTAATATTTAAGCAGGGTCTCAATCTGCAAACCGAACAAGACTTATATATATAAACCATGCCTATTATTGTAAATATTGATGTAATGCTCGCAAAGCGTAAAATGCAGAGCAAAGAATTGGCTGAGATATTGGATATCACTCCGGCCAATTTGTCTATTCTAAAAACAGGAAAGGCTAAAGGTATACGTTTTGAATCTTTAGAGGCAATTTGCAAGGCTTTGGATTGCCAGCCCGGAGATATTTTAGAGTACAGGGAGGAATAACTTTCAATCATGATTAGCGCTTTAAAAAAATACGCCCATAACGGGTGCAGGAAATCTATTGTCTAATAAAATCATCAAAAAAATCAAAAAATGAACAGTTTACAAATTAAAAACTTAAGCAAGACGTATGGCAATGGTGTACAGGCCATGCAGGATATTTCTTTGGGAATAGGCAACGGTATTTTTGGATTGCTGGGACCAAATGGCGCAGGAAAATCGACCCTGATGAAAACAATTGCGGGATTGCAGGCTCCTGATAATGGAGTGATATTCTTTAATGATGTCGATATTGTAGCAGATCCGGAGTTTGTCAAAAAACAATTGGGATACCTGCCGCAGGATTTTGGTGTCTATCCTAAAATCAGCGCTTACGATTTATTAGAACATCTTGCTGTATTAAAAGGCGTAGGAGATAAAAAAGCAAGAAAAGAGCAGATTTATGCGCTTCTTGAAAAAACCAATCTATATAATGACCGAAATAAGGCGGTAAGTTCTTTTTCAGGTGGAATGCGCCAACGTTTTGGCGTAGCACAATCATTACTTGGAAATCCTCAGATTATTATAGTAGATGAACCTACGGCAGGTCTTGATCCCGAAGAACGCAATAGGTTCAATAATTTGCTAAGCGAAATAGGAGAGCAGATAATCGTAATTCTTTCAACCCATTTGGTCGAAGATGTCAGGAATTTGTGTACGAAAATGGCAATTATCAATAAAGGAAAAGTTTTGGCCTACGGAAATCCAAAAGTCTTTATTAAAGAGCTGGAAGGATGTATCTGGACTAAAAGTGTTGCTAAAAGCGAATTGCCTACTTATAAGGAAAAATTTGAAGTAATAGCCACGCAATTGAATGCCGGAAAACTATATCTGCAAATTTATTCTAAAGAGAATCCCAATAACGGTTTTGTAACGAAGCAGGCCGATCTTGAAGCTGTTTATTTTGCCCAACTCAATAACGCCAAGTGATATGTTTACAGGTATTTTACATTTTGACTGGATCTTTTTTGCAAGGAAAAAATCCTTTTTGTTGCTGCTTCTTTTCTTTTTAGCGTTTGGGATATTTACTGCTGTTAGTGCTAATTTTCCTTTTCCCGACACCTTTAAGAACTCGCCTTATATAATAACCTATATTACCGGTATCATGTCGCTGATGTGTCTTTTTACAGTTTCCCTGCTTACGGCACAAAGCCTTATGCGGGAAAAAGAAGCCCATTTTGATTTAATTCTTTATGCCACGCCTCTACAGAAAAGGTATTATTTAGGCAGTCGGTTCCTGGTAATTTGCGGTATTGCTATTATTTCATTTGCATTGTATAGTATTGGCCTGCTTCTGGGCCACCAGTTATTTCGTACGCATAGAGATGACTATATGGAACTGCATTTATGGCATTATATTCAGCCATTTTTACTATTGGCTGTGCCTAATATTTTGTTTTGTACCGGCATTATTTGCAGTATTGGCGTTTTGGCAAAAAATAGGATAGCCATTTATATTTCCGGTCTTTTTATTTATTTCTTTTATTGGGGCATAGCCCTATTTTCTAATTCTCCACTCATAGCTAATTCGTCACCAATTTCAGCAGAAGGCATGCAGCTTATGGCAAAATTAGATCCTTTCGGACTGTCGGCATTTTTTGAACAGACGCAGCATTGGACAGCTCAGCAACGCAATACCCAATTGCTGGAATTAAAAGGATCTTTTTTAGTGAATCGTATTGTCTGTCTTGTGATTTCTTTCTTACTGATGTTATATGCCTATCGGAAATTGAGTTTTGTAGTAGGAAATGAGAAAAAAATACATAAAAAAATTCAGGAAAAGAAATCAGTTTTCCAAGGTGATTATCATCCGATGCCTACAAAAAGTAGAGGCTGTGCCTATTTTTTTACAGCTTTTTTTAGCTTTGTGAAAATCGACATACGTTCTATTGTCAAAAGTGCCCCGATATGGATCATAATCCTGGGCTGGTGCTCTTTTGCAAGTATAGAAATGGTAAGCATGATTAATGCCGGAAGGCGATTGCCGGAGCGTCTTGCCACGACAGCTTTGATGGTGAACGAAATACTAAAACTTTTCCCGATTGTAGGTATTTTAGTCTTGATTTTTTATGGCAGTGAAGTTTTTTGGAGAAGCCATAGTGCCCGTTTTGAATCTTTGGAAAGCAGCAGTCCGGTATCCTTAGCTATAGTTGTATTATCAAAGTGGTTTTCGTTGGCAATTATAACAGCTTTGTTAGTATTGTGCAATTGTATGATAGGCGTGATACTTCAGCTGTCATTTGGTTCAGCCAGTATTGACTTCGGACTTTATGTGTCGCTTTTTTATCTTATAGGCTTGCCATTATTGCTTTGCTCTGCTTTAATCATCAGCATACAGGCAATTTGCCGTAATAGATATGTTGGTTTGACTGTTACAGCAATTCTATTGCTTTTTACGAATACTTCTTTAGGAGGAATGGTCGGAATTAAACATCCGGTAGTGCAATATGCCAATGTTTTTCAGGGTACTTACAGCGAAATGAATGGTTTTGATTTTTTCCTGGATGCTTTTCATATCAAAATGATCTACTGGACTTGTATTACCGCAATAATCCTATGGGTAGTTATCTGGTATACCAACAGGAGAATCGCTATCGGGAAATTAAAAATACTGCCTGCTATCATGCTGTTCGTTTTTCTGACCGGAGCCGCATTTTCCGGAACAATACTGCTAAAGGAAATAGAACAGTCTAAAAAGGGCGAGCGTAATGATTGGAAACAAGCGTATGAGGAACGCTATAAAAAATTCAGCCGACTGTTGCAGCCATCAATAACTGATGTTAAGACCAACATTGATTTGTTTCCGGAAAAAAACAGCTATGCGGTGGAAGGCAGTTATATTTTAGAAAACAAAGGAGATAAAGCGATTGATTCTATCTTGATTTATGCGGATAAAGGACTGCAATGGAAAGGATTTGCGATAGATGGAGCCAAATTAGTATCGGAAGATAAACAATACGGACATTATTGGTATAAGTTATCCCGATCACTGCAGCCAGGCGAATTAAGTACTATGAAGTTTAGTTTTGCCTATGAAGCCTCACCTTTTAACGGATTCGAACAATTTAATATGATCCTAAAAAATGGTAGTTTTATCCGTATCAGTAACTTTTTCCCAAGACTAGGCTATATAGGAGACAACGAGATAGATGATCCTAAAGAACGTACAAGACGAAACATGCCGGCTTCGTCTATAGTAGTTCCTCTGGAAGAAAAAATACAAATGCCTTATTATTATGACCATGTTACTCTTGATGCGGTAATTTCTACTTCAGGCAATCAGACAGCTATCGGAATTGGTGAACTGAAAGATCAATGGCAAAAAGACGACCGTAATTATTTCCGATATAAAACGCCATCGCCTATACCGTTTCGCTTTGCTGTTTCTTCAGCCCGTTATGAAGTTCAAAAAGTGATGTATGACGGAATTGCCATTGAAGTTTATTATCATCCCGAGCATCAACAAAATGTAAATCATATTGTTCGGAATGTAAAAGAGACATTGCATTACTGCGAGCAAAATTTTAGCGATTATCCCTATGATGTGATTCGGTTTGCGGAAATATCATCTTATGTGAAAGGGTTTGCGGCTACGGCTTATCCCATGTCTTATTTTATGAATGAATCTTTCGGTTTCCAGAATAAAATAAAACAAGACTCGGAGAAAGACATATTGAACGAATTGATTAGCCATGAATTGTCGCATACCTGGTGGGGCAATGCCACAATCGACACCGATTATCGCGAAGGTTGCAAGTTGCTGACAGAAACTTTGGCAATGTATACCGAACAGATGTTGTATAGAACCGTATATGGCGGTGAAAATATTTTGCCACGCGTTCAGGTACACAAGGACATTTATCTTGGAGAACGCGCTTTTTGGGGAGAAGAACCCTTATATAAATCCAATCCGAACAAAGCGTTCCTTTGTTATGATAAGGGAGCCGTTGTCATGTATCAGTTGGAAATGCTTTTGGGAGAGGAAAAAATAAACAAAGCGCTCCGAAGCATATTACAAAAGCATGCCTATCCGTTACAACCGCCTACTTCTTTAGATCTTATCAATGAATTTTATGCGGTTAGTGATATTGCACTACATCCTAAAATTGATGAACTGTTTAAACAGATTATTATTCATGATCTGCAATTGGATAAAGCTGTTGTTACAAAGACAAATGACGGGAAATACGAATTGAATGTTGCTGTTATCGCTAAAAAATATAGCGAAGATGGCCAAGGTAAAGCAACAGAAATTCCTTTTGATGATTCGATAGAAGTAGAAGTCTATTTTGAAAATGGGAAAAGACAAACTATTACAATGGAGAAAAATCAACTACAGTTGAAAGCACTCCTTTTACAAAAACCAGCAAAGATTATATTGGACCCACGGATGCGATTTATGGAAATCAGTCTTGAGGATAATGGGGAAAATTTCTAATGAAAAAGAAAAATAAAATGCTGGTAGAAAAAGCGGAGAACTATTCTCCGCTTTTTTGTTTTATGAAAATCAGGATTCTAAGTCATTGCAATATCATGGATAAGCCTTATCTTTATAGTACTTTCAATTAACTAATACGTGCAGCTTATGACAAACGACATTTATCAGATTAAGAAATTGCTGAATACTAAAAATGGCACATTTACTTATTATAGCCTGCCTGAAATGGAAAAGCATGGATTCAATATCAAAAAGATGCCATTTTCTATCAGGATACTGTTGGAAAATACATTGCGTAATTTTGATGATTTTGCCATCACTAAGGAGAATATTGAAACCTTGCTGAATTGGAAACCGGAAGCTTCAGATAAAGATATTCCGTTCAAGCCTGCCAGAGTGCTAATGCAGGATTTTACAGGAGTTCCCGCTGTTGTTGATATTGCTTCGCTTCGGGCAGAAATCGCCAGGAAAGGCAAAAATCCGGATGAGATCAATCCGCTGATTCCTGTGGATCTGGTTATTGACCATTCTGTACAGGTTGATTATTTTGGAACAGAGTATTCTTATGCCCGTAATATGGATGAAGAATACAAGCGTAACAAAGAACGTTACCAGTTTTTGAAATGGGCACAGCAATCGTTTAGCAATTTTAGTGTTGTACCTCCAGGTATGGGTATCTGTCATCAGGTTAATCTGGAATATTTGTCAAAAGGAGTTATTGAGCGCAATGGGGAAGTTTTCCCGGATACATTGGTAGGAACAGACAGCCACACGCCAATGGTAAACGGAATAGGAGTTATTGCATGGGGCGTAGGTGGAATTGAAGCAGAAGCTGCGATTTTGGGGCAGCCTATCTATTTCATCATGCCGGAAGTCATAGGATTACGCCTGACAGGAAAAATTCCGTTAGGTTCAACTGCAACCGATATGGTTTTGACCATTGCCGAACTGCTTCGAAAATATGGAGTAGTTGGAAAGTTTGTTGAGGTTTTTGGTTCCGGATTAGATAACCTTACCGTTCCCGATAGGGCTACGATTGGCAATATGTCGCCTGAGTTTGGCTGCACCGTTACCTATTTTCCTATTGATGAGAAAACGTTAGAATATATGCGGATGACCAACCGTTCGGAGAATGAGGTTCAGCTCGTAGAAGATTATTGTAAGGCCAATTTATTGTGGCGTACCGGAAATGAAGAAATTACATATACTCATGTATTGGAATTGGATCTTTCTACGATAGAACCTACGGTAGCCGGTCCAAAAAGGCCGCAGGATAAGATATTGCTTAAAAATTTCCCTACCACTTTTATAGATGTATTGAATCAGTCGTTTGGACGCAAATACATCAAGCCGCAAGAACAGCTGACGCGATGGTTTGCAGAAGGAGGAAGCAGCCTGCCAATGCATAAGGAAACTGCTATGGTGCCGGATACGAAGATTGAACAAAAAATGGAAGACGGGATGAAAATTGTTACCGTAACCGTTGGGCAGGAACAGTTTATGCTGTCAGATGGTGCTGTTGTCATTGCTGCCATAACTTCGTGTACCAATACTTCCAATCCGTATGTGATGATTGGAGCCGGACTGGTGGCCAGAAAAGCAAGAGAACGCGGACTCAATGTAAAGCCATGGGTAAAAACCTCACTGGCTCCGGGCTCTAAAGTAGTTACAGATTATCTTGTCAAAGCCGATTTGCTAGACGATCTGCAATCGATGAAATTTCATATCGTGGGTTATGGCTGTACTTCCTGTATTGGAAATTCAGGCCCACTTCCTGCGCATATTGCCAAAGCTATTGATGACCATGATTTGGTAATGGCTTCTGTGCTTTCGGGCAACAGGAATTTTGAAGCGAGAATACATCCACAGATAAAAATGAACTTCCTGATGTCGCCAATGCTGGTCGTGGCTTATGCCATTGCCGGACGTGTTGATATTGACCTGTTGAATGAACCGATTAGTTATGATCCAAACCAACAACCGGTTTATTTGAAAGATATTTGGCCTTCAAATGATGAAATTAATGGCATCATGAATTCAGTACTTTCACCTAAGCAGTTTGCCAACAGCTATGGGACTATTTTTGATGGTAATGAGATATGGCAGAATCTTGAGGTACCTAACGAAAAAATATATGTTTGGGACAATGAATCTACTTACATAAAAGAAGCGCCTTTCTTTAAAGATCTTCCGGACCATCCAAAACCTTTGAAAGATATTGAAAATGCAAGTGCTTTGCTGGTTCTGGGAGACAGTATCACAACCGACCATATTTCGCCGGCAGGTTCTTATAATGAATCATCGGCAGCCGGGAAGTACCTGCTAAGTCGCGGAGTACCTAAAGAAGAATTTAATTCTTATGGTTCGCGCCGTGGGCATGATGAGGTTATGATTCGTGGAACTTTTGCCAATGTTCGTATCAAAAACAAACTGGCTGATAGGGAAGGTGGTTATACCAAATATTTGCCAACAGGCGAGGAAATGACTGTTTATGATGCTTCAGTGAAATACAAAGAAGCACAAACTCCATTGGTAATTTTGGCTGGAAAAGAATACGGAAGCGGATCTTCGAGAGACTGGGCAGCAAAAGGAACTTTTTTATTGGGCGTAAAAGCAGTATTGGCAGAAAGCTATGAAAGAATCCACAGAAGTAATCTGGTTGGAATGGGCGTGTTGCCTTTGCAATATTTGCCTGGCCAGAATGCAGAAAGCTTAGGACTAACCGGAACTGAACAATTCAGCATATCCGGAATTGCCAATGACATTAAGCCTTTAAAAGAAGTTGAAGTCACAGCCCAGAAAAAAAGTGGAGAAAAAATCCAATTTAAGGCTATTGCCAGACTGGATTCCAAGATTGAAATCGAATACTATAGAAATGAAGGTATATTGCAATATGTATTAAGGCAGTTCCTTCATAAGTCATAAAGCTGATTTAGACAATAAAAAAAGCGGAAAGAAAACCTTTCCGCTTTTTATTTTAAAGTGCCTCGTTTATGCCTTGTGGAGCTTCCTCTTGCAATGGTGTGACCTGAGTGTCCTTCTGTTTATTGAGTATTAACTTATTGACACGCCACATCAGGATAATACTGATAATGGAAATAACTACAATTACATAACCTACGGTATTATAGTGCTGTAAAGGACTGCCTTTGCTTTCCTGCGTAACAATCATTCCGGCAACTGCGGCAGCAATTCCTCCCGCTATTTGTTGCAATGAGGAGTTGATACTCATAAAAGCACCACGATCTGCCATATCAGGAACGGCGCTGGTCAATGCTGAAGATGGAATCATACGGCTCATGATACCCATCATCATCAGGATGTTGAAAACCATAACAAGCGGTAGCGGTGTAACACCAAGATTAGTATAGACCACGCACATTACCATCATCCAGACAGATGCTCCTGCAAATAAGGTGTATTTGTTTATCCTGTCGCTTAGTTTTCCTATGACCGGCATAATAAGAAGTGAGCTGACACCCGAAACCATTAGCAACATCGTAAGCTGGTTGTAATTGACACCCAGGTTGTTGACAGCAAAGGCACTTCCGAAAGGCATCATCATAAATCCGCCTATTGATAGCAATGCCGTTGCCGTAAAAGCAATACGGTAATCACGTTTTGATACGGTATGCCATAAGTGGGCAAATGCCGACTTATCACGCTGTAAAGAAAGGTGTGCTGTCAATGGTTTTAAATAGATGGCAATAGCAATGGCAATGAAGATGCTCAGAATGGCAACCATCCAGAATGGTGCTTCCCATTTCCATAACGTCGCAATATAAATGCCTATTGGCACTCCTAAAACCTGACTGGCTCCAAAACCCATCTGGATAAATCCCATAACGCGGCCACGTTGTTGTAGTGCAAATATATCCGTAATAATAGCCATAGATATCGAACCGATAACACCTCCAAAAAGTCCGGTAAAAATACGAGCGGCGACCAGCGTTGCATAACTTTCTGCCAGACCACAAAAAATTGTCCCGATAATAAAACCAACATAAAAGAACAGTAATAGCTTTTTTCTATCGAATTTATCGGCAAAACCGGCTGTTAATAGTCCTGATATTCCGGCACTAAACGCATAGGCCGATACGGCTATTCCAAATGCTGAAGGTTTTAAATCAAGTGATTTCATAAGCATATCTCCTAAAGGCGACATGACCATAAAATCCAATATGACCGTAAACTGTGTTATGGCCAATATAAAGATTACGAATTTTTGATAACCCGTAAATGACATGGATTGTTGTTTGTCCATATTTTTGATGAATTGATGATTTGTTAATTAATTAGCGTATAGATTATTTTTTCAACGCTTTTATTACAAAGTCGAAGGTTAGCCATAATACTTCGTCTGTCAGCTTAAAAGGTTTTCCACCTTTGCCTTTTCCTTCGTTATGAAAGCGGATGAGATTGTAGAGCGGGGCAAAAGCTACTGACCAATATACTTCAAAGGGCATCCTTTCAATTTCCCCTCTTTCAATGATATTTTGCATAAACTTGCCAACCACAGACTTGAATTCTTTTAGAAATGAAGCAAGAAATTCTTGCTGATAAGACGAGCTACGAAGCTGTTCAAAAAAAAGCGACGTCTTAGGATTTTTCATAGAATAGTTGCAACGGTTTTCCCATTGCTTACGCAAGCCTTCTTCGAGCGACATTTCAGGGTCAAATCCAACAATCATGGCAGCCCCCATTATGTTTCCTTCTTCTACTGCAATTTTCAGGATAAGGTCGTCCCGATCTTTATAGTAGATATAAAGAGTAGCTACTGAAATACCGCAGGCTTTGGCGAGCTTATTCATACTAAAGCCTTCCAGGCCATGTGTAGCAATTAACTCAATTGCTTTTTGCCTGACAAGACTAATCTTGTCTGCATCTCTCATTCTCATGGCGCAAATATATAAATGAATATTCATTCATTTAAAAAATAGAATAGATTTTTTTAAAAAAATATTGGGAGCGCTGTTTTTACAATGTAATTCTATATTGATTATCTTTATGTTACAATTAAATTATAGGCAATAATGCAATGATTTTTTTACTACACTAACATGAGTATTCTTGAAACTAAAAAATTGTCTCGTTCTTATGGTGATTTTAAAGCCGTCGACGGTCTTGATTTGACAATAACAGAAGGCGAAATATTTGCGCTTCTGGGCCCAAACGGATCGGGAAAAAGTACTACAATAAAAATTCTGACTACATTATTGGCTCCCACCACTGGCGATGCCTGGATTAACGGTTATAATATAAAGACGCAGAAAAATGATATCCGGAGAATCATAGGCTATGTGCCGCAGATGATTTCTGCCGACGGATCGCTAACGGGTTATGAAAACCTGATGCTTTTTGCCAAGCTGTATGATATTCCTAGAAACGGGCGTAAGCAAAGAGTAGAAGAGGCTTTAAAATTTATGGGACTGGAAGAGGTAATGCACAAATTGGCAAAAGAATATTCCGGAGGAATGATACGCAGATTGGAAATTGCCCAATCTACCTTGCACCGTCCTTTGGTCTTGTTTTTGGATGAACCTACTACCGGACTTGACCCTATAGGAAGAAATGTGGTGTGGGAACATATCACCGCACTCCGAAAGCAATTTGGAACTACTATAATCATGACGACGCACCTGATGGAAGAAGCGGACAGTATTTGCGATAGGATTGCCTTAATGACACGCGGAAAGTTGGCTATTATTGGTTCGCCATCAGACTTAAAAGCTTCTATAGAAAAAGAAGGAGCTACTCTGGAAGACGTATTTATTCACTACACGGCAGATAATCTTAAGGAATCCGGAAGCAGTTTCCGTGATGTTGCTATAGGACGTAAAACTTCCAGTCGCCTGGGTTAAAATAAGAAGATATGGAGATAACTAATTTTATACGAAAAGCCTTCGTAATAGCAGAACTGGAAATTCGAAAAATATTTCACGACCCGACGGAAATCATAATGCGTTCTGTACAGCCGGCCTTGTGGCTTCTCATTTTTGGACAGGTATTTGCCAGAATGCACGCCATACCGGGAAAAACAGATTATATTGATTTTATGACTCCGGGCATTCTAGCCCAAAGCGTTTTGTTTGTATCTATTTTTTCGGGCATTGCTGTTATCTGGGAACGTGATTTGGGACTTGTCCATAAGTTGCTGGCAACACCTACACCTCATGCCGCAATTGTTTTAGGAAAAGCTATTTCTGCAGGATTGCGAACGCTTCCTATTGCTGTTATTATCTATATACTGGCACTTTTACTAAATGTCAAGATTTTATGGAACCCACTGAATTTGCTGAGTGTTTTTATTGTCGTCATGTTAGGAGCTATATTCTTTTCTACTTTTTCGTTGATTATTGCCTGTCTGGTAAAAACAAGGGAACGGTTCATGGGAATAGGACAATTGATGACGATGCCTTTGTTTTTTGCGAGCAATGCCATCTATCCTATTGAAATTATGCCGGGTTGGTTAAAGATGATTGCGCAGGTAAATCCGCTGACGTATATGGTTGATGCATTGCGTACGCTGATGATTGGCAATATTTCGGGTTTCAGTCTTACTATCGACATTGTAATTTTGCTTCTGATTTCTACACTTTTTGTAGCTATAGGCGGCTCTCTTTACAGCAAAGTAATCACGTAAACTAGCGAAATGTTTCCACCCGATCAATAGAAGGTTCAGCCATTATCGTATTGCTGAACAACATGAGATTGGATTGGCGGGCATGAATTTCCCAAACTGTAGTCATGTTTTCTTTTTCCCGGATTTGCTTCATCATTTGATGGCGTATATTGTGCTTTTTCATCAAATTCAGGCATATTTCAAGGGCATTGGAATTTTGAGCATATTCAATAGTAAGCACCCTGAACTGATTCCTTTTATCTATGATTTTCTGAAAATAGGGAAGTATCAATAAAATAAACAGGATGAGTAGACTTCCACTTGCAGAAGCAATATAGTAACCGCCGCCAATTCCCATTCCTACTGCGGCAACAGCCCAAACAGTAGCTGCTGTGGTTATTCCATTGATATGGTTATCAGATTTGAATATGACGCCGGCACATAAGAAACCGAGTCCGGTTACAATATTAGAAGCGATCCGGTCTGGGTTAGCGTCGCCTCCAATGGCAATTGACATTATGGTAAAGAAACAGGCTCCGAAAGAGATCATTATAGTGGTTCGGAATCCGGCCGCTTTTCCTTTGTATTCTCTTTCTGCACCAACAATACCGCCCCATAAGATGGCAAGCAGGAATCGTATGATTATTTCTATATCAACTGACATTGTTTCTACTGTTAAAAGTTATTGTTTAAATTCCTCGCTTACGCTTTCTTTCAGATCGTATAGCAGCCACTGTTTATTAAATACTTCTTGTTTTTCTGACTGAAGCAGCTTGATAAAATCGGCTACTCCTACAGGTTCGTTACCATTTCCGTGAATCAGGACGATGCTTCCTGTATTTGCTTTTTGTCCTTTTGCCAGCCAGGCATCGCTGCCTATTGGAATAAGTCCGTAATTGATAATACTGTTGGTGACACTATTATCTGAAACAAGTCCCGGAAACCTAAAAAAGACCGATGGCAATAGTTGACGTTCAATCAGGGCAATTTCTAGCTGTAAAACTTCAAAGTCGATATTGGTGCCTGGTTCCAAAAGGAAATTTTCTGCCAAAGGTATTTTTGGGTTATAATGGTGATTAAAGGTATGGTTTACCCAGGTAATGTCGATATCACCTTTTGTTTGCAAACTTTTGAGCCATTCAATATCATCGGAATGATCGAGCATAAATCGGCCTGTAATAGAAAGTGCTATGGGTACCGGCTTTTCAATTTTTCCAAATTCAGAGAGTAACGATGTAAAGATAACCTTGTCAAGAGGCTTGTGAGACGGACATAAATCGATGGTTAATGTTATTCCTTTTTCTGCTGGCCAACCGTGTATTATTCCGGCATCCTGTAATGCAAAAGACTGATTCTTAGCATAGGCTAATGCTTTTATGTAAGAAGTAGAGGCATAGTCGGAATATAATTTTTGCCAGTTTGTCTGACTGGTTTTTAGCTTGTCGCCTCTAAGGATTTGTGTGTTCATAGTGTTGAGGTCTACGGCAAGATAATTGGTATTCCCGTATTGCTCGAATTTCCGGATGATAAGCAGGTTTTTTGGCCCGGAGCTGACAGTTGCCAAAAAGACTTTATAATTGCTTACTGAGGCTTGTGACCATGCAGAGGTATAAAAGAAAAAAAGCAGGCAGATCAGTAAGGTCTTATTTCTCATTATCATAGCATTTTTGGAATTGCCAAATTATACTGCTAAAATAAAGATTTTTAAAAAAATAAGCTATATTAATCTTACAAGAATGTTAAGAAAATTAAATTCCGGCTGTTGATTTCTTAACATAAAACCAACAGCCAAAATTCAAACAATGTGCTGTTAAAGTGAATAGTTCAGGTTGACTGACCAACGATAGTTGGCTTCGACCCTGCCACCTGTCAGATTTTGGTTGATAGGAAGCATGGTGTTTAGTCCTAAGGATAATTTTTTAAATCCAACTTCTACACCCATTTTTCCAAACAAAATGTCACCAGCCGTAAGCGGAACATTTTCGCCATGGTCTTTGTTATCTTCATATTTTTCACCGGCAAGTCCCAATTGTGGTACTACGTTGAGGTTGTCAATCTTCGCACTGTAAAATAGGGTAGCTGCATAATTAAACTGATTGCCAAACTGATACTTTTTCTCGTTTTCGGTTTTAAAAATATAGTTGAGTATGGCATTGAGTCCCAAATTGTTCTTTTTTACGGTATATTCAGAAGCCAGCATATAGTCCCAACTCCCGGTTCCTAGCTGAAAACTCGGATTAATACTGCCGTTATTGGCACTGTCGTATTTCCCGGTAGGTGCTTTTATACCCGCTCCTAATTGAAATTTGTGGAGTACAGCGGCACTGTCAGTCTTAGTTCCAAAAAGCGTGTAAAAGCCCATTACTGTGATATCGCCCAATCCGTCAATACCTTCTTTTCCGGTAGTTTTTTCACGGTTGTTGAAATGGTAAGGAACTAATCCCATTACTTCAATTCGTTTTCCCAATGGAATTCTTGTCCAGATTTGTGCCGTATTGAAGTTTTCGTCTATCCAGGGAGAATTGTTAAAAACTCCATCACGGCTCTTATAGCTTTGGTGGATATACCGTATGCCTACGAAATTGTTATTTAGCATAGAACTAAATCCCATACTTCCGCCATTGGCAGAACATCCGCAGGCATCGCAGTCATCTCCAAAAAACATACTGTAATTTCGGAACGGATAATAAATAGAATCTTTTTCTGTGTGTGCCTCGGCTGTCTTTCCCATAAGGAAGGATAGCACGAGGATAAGGAATGTGTTTTTCATTATACTATTATTTTTTGTTGCCGTTTTTTAGGTACGGAAATAGAAGAGAGGATTTTGAATAAACTCTTCATCGGTTAATGTTTTCAGAAATGCAATAATGGCTTCTTTTTCTGTCTGGTTGAGCGGTATGCCCAACGTTGGATGCTGTTGCAACTGCGGATCCAGATTGGGCGTGTTTTGTACTCCATTGGAATAAAAATTCAAAACCGATTGCAGCGAACCAAAACGCCCATCGTGCATATAAGGAGCGGTTAAGGCTACATTCCTGAGACTTGGAACTTTAAATTTATAACGATCCTGAGCAAATCCGGTCACGGTTTCCCTACCTAAGTCATTTAAGTTAGGGTTGAGCTGCAGGCCGTTGTTGCGAAAGGAATTGTCTGTAAAAAGATCGGTCTTATGGCAAGTGGCACAATTGGACTGAAATAAGGCACGTCCCTGTAGTTCCTGACTGCTGAGAATACCATCAGGTTCATTGCGTACGAATTTGTCGTATCTTGAATTGGCAGAAACCATCATCGTCATAAATTGTCCGAGTGCCTTGAGCATATTGCCCGAGCTGACTTCTTTATTTTCAAACGCCTGGGCAAACAGCTTTACGTAAACAGGATCTTGCCTGAGTTTCGTGATAATGCCCTCCAGCGTTTCATCCATTTCTACAGGATTATGTATGGGCGCTATTGAAAGCATTTCGATACTGTTTGAGGCGCCGTCATAAAAATATTCACTTTGGAAAGCCATGTTCTGCACTGCCGGAGCGTTCCTGATTCCTGCAAGATTATCAATTCCGTGGCTGAAATCGTGGCCGTGATGGGTAAAAGCAGAGGATTGTTCATGACAGAAAGAACAAGAAACAGTTCCGTCTCTTGAAAGCCGTCCGTCATAAAACAGTTTTCTTCCCAATTCAAATCCTTTTTGTGTAGGGAAATTACGGCTGATGTCTTGTGCAAGTTCAGGGAAGTTAGCCGGGACAATAAAATCCAGCGGTTGGTTAATTTCAGTATAATTGCTATCGTCGTTTTGACATGAAAAAACGGATAGCAGTATCAGAAAGAATGCTATTCTTTTCATTGTATTAGTTTTTTGCCTGGAATTTTCCAGATTAGCATATAGGGAGTATCCGGTCAGGAATAATTCCCGACCGGTCTCTTTTTTGTTTAGTAATGCGAAGGTCTAGTGGTGTGTTCCAGCGCCATTGTGTACGTGGTCTACCGTGAACATTTTTTTAGTGTTTTCCGCAATCTTGATGAGGTTTTCTCCTCCCATAATGCTGGCAGCAGTACCGGCCTGGTTCATGTTTTGACGTAACGCAATTTTGTTGTCGCCGTCCAGAATAACGTTGGCATCACTTTTCAGGTGAATGTTTGGCATTTCTCCTGTTCTTACACGGGCTGTTGTAGGCAGGTTAAGAATAACTTCTCTATAGTTATCGGTAGCGGTATTACTTCCCTGGTGTACCATAAAACTTCTTGAAACACCATCGCCTCCTGCGGCAGTAAAAGTACCCTGGAAGTTAACAAAACGGTATCCGGTAGACCAGGTCCAGGTCATGTTGTTGATGGCTGCCAAATCCCAAAAACTTTGCTGAGCAGTTTCTCCTTGCAGATAACGTTGCTGATCAACACCAATACCGAACTTGATTTTTTTATAATCGCCAACCGGCACGTTTTCTAAGTGTACGGTAAAAGTTCCGGCTTCTTCACTGATAATAAAGTAACTGTCGTCTTTTGGATAGGCGAACTGGCTGCCATCTTCTTTAAGAAGTACAAAGTTGCTTACGATATAGTTAAAACGTTCTAGGGTAAGAGTTTCTCCATTGGAATTGATATAGGAGTTCCCAAGCGTTAGTGCATCGCCGGATACGCCATTGTCAAAAAACAATTCGACATCGCCAAAGGTTCCTTCTACAGGCTTGCTGTCATCATCGCTGGAACAAGAGGTTACAAATAGGGTAAATGCAAAAAATACTGCTATGCTTTTTATATATGATTTCATGATGTGTTTTTAAAAATTTGATATAAGAATATTGGCTCCACAAGTTTTTTGCGGAGAAAAAAGTCAGAAGGCTGCGAACAGGCTTCTCAGTATTGTATCAAAGATTTAAAAAACGGGAGGACGGAATATAGACCTGCCATCCAAGTGAGAGTACAGATTGGAGTAGAAGGTGTTGGAACTGCGGTTGGCCAAAGTGCTTTTTACAGGAGTGAGACCGAAATCAATGATTTCTTCAAAAAAAAGTACATGGCTTTCAGAAGACATGAACCTTTTTTCTTTTGGTTGATCACTATCGTCCTGAGAAGATTTGGCAAGCTCCTTCATCAGATGACATTTACCGTTACATTTCATTTCGGGCTTGTCTTTGTTAATACAGAGCACGGTTGCGATGTAATCGTAATTAACGGCATATTCGATGACTGGAAGCACAGGCTTCAGGAGCATAAACAGTGCGAATATGGATGCCATTTTTTTCACAGTGCAAATTTACGGAAACACAATCAAAAAGTGTAGGCCATTACTTGTTTTTATTTGCTAAAAAATAAAAAAAACGCTCTGTTTAGGAGCGCATTTGCTTTTTTTAAAATTATTGTAACACAATCCAGGGATATTTCCTGATAGAGATGTGCTTGCATTAAAAAAGGCTGCTTGTATAGCAGCCCTTTAATCATAAAAAATGTTGTGTGTTATTGTTTTAGGATGGTCATACTTTTTGAAATTCCGTCACTTGTTATCTGAACAAGATACGGGCCAGTAGGCAGGCCAGACAAATCAATAGAACCTTTTTTGTCGTTGATTTCTTTTGAGGAAATAGTTTGTCCCAAAGCATTATAAACCCTGACATTTGTAATAATCTGGTCATAAGATAAGTTTAATATATCCTGAACCGGATTAGGATAGGCTTTAAAGTTATTTGTCTTAAATTCAGGAGTTGTCAGTGAATTGCTCCATGCTGAGATAGTAAAAGGCCTTGGGTTTTCATTACTAATTTCCCATACTCTGATATAAATCTCTTGACCTGGAGTTCTATTAGTGAGCGTAATTTTAGAGCTGACATCGGTAGGCGATATATTATCGTTGCATTCTATTAGCTCTAACACATTACAGTTTCCAGAAAAAACTTCCATTCCTGAATCGAAAGGAGATGTAATGGAATTTGCGGGAGTGCCTGTTTGTATATTGAGTTCTCCGCTAGGAGGTATGATGGCAGTAAACCATACATCTCCACCGTTATAGGCAGTACATGTAGGATCGGAAGGGAGATATGTAAAATCAGTAGCACCTACTGTGGTAGAATTGACTATTCCTGCTTCCAGGTTAGTGGCAACTTCTAAGATGGTAGCATCATAACATTCATCGTTTGGTGGAGCAGGAGCCAGTGTTCCTATGCATATATCAAAAGTATCACTAACAGTCGACCAGCTGAAAACTTTGACAAGATAGGTGTTTCCCACAGTGAGTCCATGGGCTATGACTGATTCTGCACGACTTGTAAGTGTTAATATTTCAGATCTATCAGTTTGACAATCTCCGTTATAGCTAAATACCTGACATGAATATCCAACCGGACTAATCTTAATTTCATGATAATAGGCGGAGGCTACAAAAGTATACCATACATCAGCTCTTTGAAATACATCATTGGCTTCATGGGTGGCATTTGTTAGAGTACCCGTAACTTTTGAAGTACAGGAAAGGTCAGTATTCACTGTCAATGCTATAGCATTTGAACAGTTGTCATTTTGAGGACGTTGCCCTGTAGCAACACAGATGTCAAAAGAGGAAGATCCGGCGGTATTAACACCAGAGCTAAATACCCGTATATAGTAAGTATTTCCTATAGTCAGGTCAGAAATAAAAATTTCATAACTATCGCTTGCGCTAATAGCTGCCAGTTGTCCACCGCAGGAACCTTGAAATACCTCAAGGATAAGATCGGTTTGTTCTCCTTCTACATTCAGAAGTTTTATTTTATGGGAAGTAGTTGTAGCCACAAATTTGTACCATACATCATCATCTGGTATTCCCAGTTCACTATCACTATTTACAAGAGAATCTGTGGCTCCCTCTATTGTACCGCCAATTGTTTGCGTACAGGATGAATTAGGGTTTACTGTAAGATTTATAGCATTTTCGCAATTGTCATTTGCAGGTGGTGCAGGCGGCAAAGCGATACAGAGGTTAAAGGAAGTATTATAATTCATGTCCTGATCGCTGCTGAAAACCCTTATATAATAGGTTTCGCCAATGGTTAGCCCAGAAATTTTGCTTGATTGACGGATGCCTGTATAGAGGCTTGCCAACTGGCCACCGCAGCTTCCCTGCATTATTTCATAAATAAGATAGGCAGGATCTCCTTCAATATCTAAAAGGCTGATTGTATGTGAGGTTGCTGTAGCTACAAATTTGTACCATACATCGTCGTCTGGAGCTCCTACCGTATTATCGCCTTCTCCAGAATTTGTAGCCTCAGCAATTGTTCCTGGAGATTTTAGAGTACACATTGTGCCAGGATTTATGGCAAGGGTAATTGCATTTGAACATTCATCATTCACGGGTGGAGGCAAAGGTATGCCAATACAAATATCAAAAGTAAAGGACCATGATATATATTCCGGATTACTGAATACTCTTATATAATAGGTGTTTCCTACTGTCAATGACGAAATCTTGCCAGATGGTGGACTGCCAATACTGATTAATTGTCCGCAATTTCCTTCCAGAACTTCATAGCCGACACCATTTCTTTCTGTTCCTTCTAAATTTAAAAAACTTATTTTATGGGTTGTGGCTGTAGCAGTAAAAGTATACCATACATCATTTAATATTCCGGTAATAGCACTATTTTCTATAGAACGTGTAGCACCAGTTACTGTACCTGAGGTCTTTAAGGCACAGGACTGGTCTGCATTTACTGAAAGAGCTATTGCATTCGTACAGTCATCATTACTGGGTCTTGGCGGTGTCAGCACACAGATGTCAAAGTTTGCTGTAACAGGTATTTCTGAATAACTGAAAACCCTTATATAATAAGTAGTTCCCGGAATCAGATTAGGAGTGTTAGTTGACACATTTACCAATTCATCGCAATTTCCTGAAAAAAGTGCAAATGAAAGTCTTGAATCATTATCGTCATAACTAGTCAGGCTTATTTTGTTAGTTGGTGCTGTTGCGGTAAAAGAATACCAAACATCTCCATTTGCAGCAAAGTCTGATCCATTATAAGTAGCACCCATAAGATGTCCGGAAGCTGCTGCTGTGCAGGTAAGATCTGTGTTTACGGTTAAGACAGTGGCATTTGAGCATTCGTCATTTGTTATAGGAGGCGGGGTATTAATACAAATTTCAAAAGTACTGTCAGAAGGATTTCCTAAGCTGAATATTCTTATATAATAAGTGTTTCCAACGATTAAACCGGAAGCAGGAATTGAATAATTTGAACTAAAAGCTACAGATATAGGTTGTGTGCAGCTTCCTTTAAAAACTTCCATCCCAAGTGACGTATTGTTACTTTGTACATTTTGGAGTCTGATCTTATGAAGTGTAGCGGTAGCTGTAAAAGCATACCACACATCGTCTCTTGGAGTAAATCCTTGGCTGCTTACCACGTTTGAACTTGTGGCTCCCAAAAGAGTCCCCGAGGTTTTTAATGTGCAGGAAAGATCCGTATTTACGCTGAGAGTAGTAGCTCCTGAACAATTGTCATTTACAGGCGCTTGCGCATAAGCCTGATAGCTTAAAAAAAGTAAAGCCATCAGATAAAATGTAATTTTTTTCATAGGAATTTGTTTTTTGAACGTTTTGGAAACAATAACGATCGGGTTAGTGGACTATGTAACTTGTGAAATTTGCATTCTTATTAGGAGTTCATGAAGAAACCGAGCGTATAATTAACTATGGGGTATTTGAAGTAAAATGGCGATAAAGTTGCTTATTCAATGGTAACAAAGCAATTGGAAAGTAGTAACTGGTCGTTTTGACGGATAACTGGTTTATTATTGGGAATAACTGGTTTTTTTGCAATTCGTTTATTAGATTTTTGGTACGGATTTGTAGTCAGGTATTGAAAAAAACACAATGACAAAAAAGATAAATCAAAGAGTTGGGGCTTAATCATTTTTATTTACCAAAAACAAGAAATTCCTTATTTAATGGCATCTGTACTTCTTGTGTTATCAGAAATGAAATTTACTTACATTAAAAAAGGGCTGCCGGTATAGCAAGCCCTTTAATTGTATAAAAGTGTTGTATGTTATTGTTTTACTATTGTCATACTTTTTGAAATTCCGCTACTGGTTATCTGAACCAAATACGGGCCAGCTGGCAGGTCAGATAGGTCAATAGAGCCTTTTCTGTCATTGATTTCTTTTGAAACTATAGCTTGTCCTAAAACATTATAAACCTTGACATTTGCAATAATCTGGTCATAAGATAGGTTCAGCCTATTTCGTACCGGATTTGGGTAGGCTTTAAAACTATTCGCTTTAAATTCAGGAGTTGTTAGTGAATTGCTCCATGCTGAAATAGTAAAAGGTTTTTGTTCATCATTTCCTATTTCCCATACCCTAATAAAGATCTCTTCTCCGGGAATTCTATCTGTGAGAGTGATTTTGGAATTTACTTCTGTAGGTGATATATTGTCATTACACGCTATCAATTCCAAACCATCTTCACAGTTTCCATAATAAGCAGCCAGGCCAGAGTCAAAAGGAGAACTTGTAGAATTTTCAGGATCACCGGTTTGTATATTTAGTTCTCCATTAGAAGGCATGACGGCTTTAAACCATACATCTCCACGATTGTAAGGAGCGCAGTCGGGCAACGGAAAATAATAGAAATCAGTGGCTCCTACATTAGTAGAATTGATTATTCCATTCTCGAGATTTGCAGCCACTTCCAAAGTTATCGCATCAGAACAATTATCATTTACCGGAGGAGGAGGAAATGTTCCCACACATATTTCAAATGTCTCAGGAGGAGATTCCATATAAGTAATTACCCTAATAAGATAGGTGTTTCCCACTGTCAGGCCAAAAGGAATGATATTGCCTTCAGGACTTGTTTGGCTGGTTACTAAAGATCTATTGGTTTGACAGTCTCCATTATAGCTATATATCCAGCATGAAAAATCAGATGAGTTAATTTTAACTTCATGATATGGAGCAGTAGCCGTAAAAGAATACCATACGTCTGGCCTTTCAAATTCATTGTCAATTTCATTGGTAGCATTTGTTAGAGTGCCGGTAGCTTTTAAGGTACAGGATAGGTCTATATTAATGGTTAATGCTATAGCGTCCGCACAATTGTCATTTTGAGGCCGTTGTTCTGTAGTGACACAAATGTCAAAGGAGGAAGATCCGGTGGAACCAATTGCTGAACTGAATACCCGAATATAGTAAGTATTTCCTACTATTAGGTTAGAAACGAGATTTTCATATCGATTACTGCTACGAATACTTGTTAGTTGGCCTCCACATGAGCCTTGCATTACCTCCAGGATTAGGTCAGTTTGTTCACCAGTTACATTCAGGAGCTTTATTTTATGTGAAGTTGCTGTGGCAATAAATGTATACCATACGTCATCGTCTGGCGTATCAATTTCATTGCTGCTTACTTGTGAATCCGTAGCTCCGGCTATTGTTCCCGAAACGGTTTGTACACAGGTTGCATTTGGATTTACTGCAAGGCTTATAGCATTCTCGCAGTTGTCATTTGCCGGAGGCGGTGGAGGTACTTTAACGCAAATGTTAAAGGTAGTATTAAAGTTGATATTTTGATAACTACTGAAAACTCTTATATAGTAGGTATTACCAATAGTCAATCCTGAAATTTTGCTTGACAGCTTATCACTTGTTTGGAGACCAGCCATCTGACCTCCACCACAAGTTCCCTCCATTACTTCATGAATCAGAACGGGATATCCTTCAACATCCAGAAGATTTATTATATGTGAAGTCGCCGTAGCAACAAATTTATACCATACATCATCATCAGGAGTCCCCATTGGATTACCGCCTTCGTTTGAATCTGTAGCATTAGCAATTGTCCCAGCAGATTTTTGTGTACAAGAAGAATCAGGATTTACGGCAAGGGTAATTGCATTTATACAATCATCATTTACAGGTGGAGGTAACGGAATTCCTATGCAAATATCAAAAGTAGATGTCCTTACATCATACACAGGATTACTGAATACTCTTATATAATAAGTAGTTCCTATAATAAGTGATGAAATCGTAGCTGACTGAGAACTGTGAATGCTTTGCAGTTGCCCACAATTTCCTTGCATGACTTCAAATTTGACTGCGTCTTCATATGGGCCTGTTACATTCTGCAAAACTATTTTATGAGATGTTGCAGTTGCTGTAAAACTGTACCATACATCATTGGGTATTCCGGAAATAGTACTGCTTTCTTGAGAAGGTGTAGCACCGGCTACTGTACCTGAAGTTTTTAAAGTGCAGGATTCGTCAGTATTTACCGAAAGAGCTATCGCATTGGCACATTCATCATTATTGGGTATTGGAAATGTCTGGATACAGATGTCAAAAGTGGTTGCAATAGGGTCTGGTAAAGAGCTGAAAACCCTTATATAATAAGTGGTACCGGGAATCAGATTAATTGCATCACGTGATCCGGTATTTTGATAGGCAAAGGCAACGAATTTGCTTGTCAATTCTCCACAATTTCCTTCAAAAAGCTGAAATGCAAGTACTGGTTCATTAATGTCATAATTAAGCAGGCTTATTCTATGGTTTGGCATTGTTGCTGTAAAAGAATACCATACATCGTTTCTTGCTGGAAGGTTTCCGAAACTCCCGGAACTTGTAGCACCCATAAGATGTCCGGAAGTCATTGCTACACAGTTAAGATCAGGATTTACCGTTAAGCCAATAGCAGTTGAGCATTCATCATTTGTTATGACAGAAGGTGTACTGATACAAATTTCAAAAGTAGTTGGGGAAGGCGCACGCATAGTGAAGACTCTGACATAAAAAGTAGCACCTATGGTTAAATTTGAAAGAAAAAGCGAACTATCCGGACTAAAAGTTATAGAGTTGAGTTGTCCACAGGTTCCGGCAAAAACTTCAATAACAAGAGGGGTGGTGCTTCCTTGTACGTTTTTCAGACTGATTTTATGATTGGCAGCAGTAGCTGTAAATGCATACCATACGTCATTATTAGGAATAAAACCCTGCATGCCACTTATCACATTTGATCTTGTGGCTCCCATAAGTGTCCCAGAAGATTTTAACGTACAGGAAAGATCCGTATTTACATTGAGGTTAATTGCACCAGAGCAATCGTCATTAGGAGGCGCTTGCGCATAAGCCTGATAACTTAAAAGAATTAAAGCTATCAGATAAAATGTAATTTTTTTCATAGGAAATTGTTTTGTGAACGTTTTGATAACAATAACGATCGGGTTAGTGGACTATGTAACTTGTGAAATTTGCATTCTTAATTAGGAGTTTATGAAGAAACCGAGCGTATAATTAACTATGGGGTATTTGAAGTAAAATGGCGATAAAGTTGCTTATTCAATGGTAACAAAGCAATTGGAAAGTAGCAACTGGTCGTTTTGAAGAATAACTGGTTTATTTTTAAGGATAACTGGTTTTTATCTTTTGGATTTCGGGTAGGAATCAGTATTTTGAGCCTCAAAAAAACACAAAAAAACAAGAATTTCTATGAAGCGTTTCTTTCCTTTTTTATTGCTATTATCTTTTAGTACAGGTTTTGCCCAAAAAACGGCTAAAACGAATGTCCTGCTAATTGGAACGTATCATTTTAATAACCCTGGATTTGATCAGGGAAAAGTGAAGGAGCGAAATATTCTGGATAACGAGAATCAAGAGGCTTTGGAGCAGATTACTGCCAAGATTATTAAAAAATATAAGCCGAATAAGATTTTTGTAGAGTATTATTTTTCTGAAGGCAAGCGACTTAACGAACTGTATTCGCTTTATAAAAATGACAAGCCCTTTTATCAATCAGATACCATCAAAAAAGATTTTTATAAGCGTTTTTATAGCGAGAATGAAATATTCCAATTCGGATTTCGCCTGGCGAAAAAGTCGGGCAATGATTCAATTTATGCTATCGATTATGACGAAGTGCCAATCCGATTTGACTTGTTGCGCTCTAAACTTGCAGAGAATAAAGTTCTTAATTATGCTGACTATGAAGCGAAAATTGCCGAATTGTCTGACTATATGAATTTTTGTCTTGAGCCCAAAAAGCTACAGGAGGTTTTTCTACGTTTGAATTCACCAAAACAATATGAGCTGAACAAGGGATTGTATATTTCTTTCCTGAATCGCATCAATCAGTCGCCAGATTTTTTTGGACCGGATTTAGCAGCGGCCTGGTATAAAAGAAACCTGATCATGTATGCAAACATACAGAATCAGGTTTCAGAAACGGATAAGAATATCGTAATCATTGTTGGAGCGGGTCATGCCGCTATGATGGAAGATTTTATCAAAAACGATGAAAGGTTCCGTTTGATACGTGTCGATCAGGTCTTTTAAGAAAAGTTGTTCTGTCTATGGCTTTAATTTTCTTTGACCTCTTCGATATTTAGGAGCATTTGAATGTTTGCCCGTTTATAAGGAGAGTTTTTTCTCTTAACTTCTTTAAATCCTAGTTTATAATAGAGGTTGATGGCGGGTTCCAGCTGTGTATTACTTTCCAGATAAATTGTCGTAGCGTTATTTTGAGTTGCCCAATCAATCACGAATTTGCCTAGCAGTAATCCGATGCCCTTTCCTTGCGCTTTTGGACTTACGGCCATTTTTGCCATTTCATAATCAAAATCTTCCTGCATTTTAATCATGGCACAGACACCTACAGGTTCATCGTTTAGCAGGGCTATAAAAATTTCGCCACCTTTGTCGAGTATATATTCTTTTGGATGGTCTAATGCGATAGTATCTGCAGCTTCTATTTCAAAATATTTTGAAATCCACTCGGTATTTAAGGATTTAAATGCTTCTTGGTATTGAGGTTCATAAGTGACAATCCTGATGCTGTCTCTTTCTTTGCTATTGTCCATTAGGGGAGTTTTATGTGTATTTTAAATGCTATTTTTTATCAGTTTTCCTAATTTTTCCAGATCGTTTTCTACCCGGTCAGTCCATTCCAGAGCATAATTCAGACGCATGCAGTTATTGTACTGATTGTATTGAGAGAACATTCTTCCGGGTGCAAAATTAATTTTCTGGCTTCCGGCTGCATCATAAAGATCCTCGGTACAGATACGTTTGTCTAATTCCAGCCATAACATGAAGCCTCCTTTTGGTTGAGAGATTTTGGTATTGTCCGGGAAATAGGTTTCTACAGCACGCTGGATTTGCTGGTAGTTGGCGTATAGTTTGTTTCGGAATGTGCGAAGATGATGGTCATATCGGCCATGCTCTAAAAAGTCAGCAATAACATCAGAATAGAGCGATGGATTACATACGGTCTGTACCAGTTTTTGGCGAATAATCTTGTCTTTAAATTTACCCGGAGCGATCCAGCCTACGCGATAACCAGGCGCTAAGGTTTTAGACACAGACCCGCTCCATAACACAAGTCCCGCCTCATCATAAAACTTGCAAGGTTTGGGGCGTTCGGCTCCAAAAAATAAATTGCCATAAATATCATCTTCAATTAGCGGAACGTTATATTCAGTAATGAGCCGGACTAATTCTTTTTTGTTCTCGTCGGGCATTTGAAATCCCAGCGGATTATTAAAATTGGTAACAAAACAACAGGCTGCAATGTTGGGAAGTACTTTTTTCAGGGCATCGAGATCTACTCCAAAAATAGGATGTGTTGGAATTTCGATAGCTTTTAAACCGAGCAATTGTATGGCTTGCAAAAAACCGAAATAAACAGGACTTTCTACGGCTACAGAATCACCAGGTTTGGTTACGGCCATCAAGGCATTATAGATGGCATTCATAGCGCCAGAGGTAATAACCAGATCATCTTCGGTTATTTTACCTTCCAGAACAAGTGCCCATTTTGCGACTTCGCGGAGCAGGTGCTCGTTGCCTTGCACGGGCTCATAGTTAGTGCCACCATCGTTTCTGCGGCGAATGGTATTGATAAGACTTTTATTGAGTTTGGCCAACGGAAGGAAGTTTTTACCGGGTATTCCCAGGGCAAATTGAGTAAAATCGGATTTAGCGATAGTGCCAAATACCTTGTCGATAAGATCTTCGGGTGTTTTCTCTTTTTCGGTACCGTTAATTTTAGCTACAGTTGGCAGGGCAAGTTTACGTTGTGAGGTCTTGCTGACGTAATAACCGGACTTTGGTCGTGATTCGATTAACGACCGGCTCTCTAGCTCAAGATAGGCTTGTTTGGCAGTATTGATGCTAACATTGTATAGCTTTTGGGCACTGCGTATTGATGGCAATTTGTCGCCCAAACGCAGGGTTTCGCTCTGTATTTGTTCTTCAATGATTTTGGCAATCTTTAGATATAGCGTTTCCTTGAGATTTTCTGCATGTTTTCTTTTTTTTCCACTTGTGGTGCTTTGATTTAGTTGAGCCATTGCAGTATCTTATTTATCATGTTTTTTAATTGTTCGGGATTACGGTAGTTACCAGTATCCTGTTTTTTAATGTAGTTGGTAACGAAAGATACGAAGATTAAATTTTCTTCTTCCGTCATTACAGGGTTATTATAGATGTTAAAGTCGATTTCATCTTTAGCATTAAGCGTAAGACTGGCGAAGGCTACTGTTTTATTTTCTTTTTTGGCTACCAAAAAAGGTAAACCAAAAGCAGGAGTGATGGCTTGGTTTTGAGGGAATGCCTGAAAGAAAATTGTTTTTAGTGTTGCAATATCGGAAAGATATACTTCAGCAAACTGAAGTGTTTCCTGATGTGTTAAGGGCGTTTCCATGATTTCTACTCTTGAATTAGTAAAGTAAAGGTAGGATGCTTTTAGTTTTGGTTACAGATACAGAAATATGTTTTTTAAAGGGTACAGATGAATTAAGATTTAAGAATTAGTAATTAAGATTTAAGGGTGTATCTTAATTATTCATGTAAATACTTGTTATATTTGTTTTTAATTAACAATTAAACAGTATATTATGAGAAAAACTTTACCCATCCTTGCGCTTTTGGCAAGCACTTTTTCTTTTGCACAGGTTACAATCGGTTCCGGAACACTGGTTGATACCAACGCTGGACTATCGACTCCCATTTCGATTTATTATTCCACTTCGTTGTCACAGACAATTTATATGGCTTCGGAGATTGGTACTGCCGGAACAATCACGTCTATTGATTTCAAGGTCAACAACACCAATTCTTTGGTTAATTCAAACGGTATGATTGATGTATGGATAGGACATACGACAAGATCATCTTATAATCCCGTGGTAGGTACATCGGGAGCCGATTGGATTAGTATTTCTGGACATAGCCAAGTAGTGACAAATGGTTCTTTTACACAAACAGGAACTACAATCACTTTTACATTTAGTACGCCTTTTGTGTACAATGGAACAGACAACCTTGTCATTACTGTAGATGCAAACAAACCGAACGATGATGGAAATTCAACATTATTTTACCAGATTCCTGCTACTACTAATGTAACTTCATTGATGATTCGAACAGATATTGCTGCTGATAATGCCGATCCGTTTAATCCACCATTGATGTATAATGGAACTACTTCTGCTACTTCAGTACAGGCTAAGAAAACACGTCCGATAATCGTATTAAATGGTCTTGTTTTAAGTGTAGAGGAGCATGGTATGGAAAGCGCTATTTCTTTATATCCGAATCCGGCAACAAGCGGATTGTTTGTAGCTTCGCAAAATAAGGTAGCATCTGGTGAAATTTATACTATGACCGGACAATTGGTACGATCTGTAACGATTGAAGAGAATAAGATTCCTATAGGAGATTTGTCATCCGGTATTTACCTTTTAAAGCTTCGTATGGAAGACGGACAGGTTCTTGACAAAAAATTTGTAAAACAATAAGCCCAAATAGCTGGAAAAACCTAAAAATCCCTTTGTGAAAGCAAAGGGATTTTTTTATAAAAGTTGAGCTTCTCAGAAACTTCTCTATTGTGTCTTTTTAGATAAGATTAAGTAAAATGGAAAGTTCTCTGTAATTTCCCTGATTTCAAACAGTCCAGCTTCACCAAATTCAGCTTGTATGGATTCTTCATCATAAAAAAACATTTGGACTCCCTGAAAGATTTCGTAGCGGTCTTTGCTGATATAAGTACCAGTACCGTAGGTATGAGCTTTTTTGGAAATAGCTGTAAACACCATATAACCATTATCTGCCAATTGCGAAAAACAATCGCGGATCAGCTTTTTTCTTTGCTGTTCATCCAACAGATGAATTAGCGCATGGCAGTAAATTCCATCATATTGAATGGAGTCAAAAGGCATATCAGTTACAGAACCATGATGGATAACCATATCATTTCCGTAATGTTTCTGTGCTAATTCAATTGCAGTTTTTGATATTTCTATTCCGGTTACATCTATTCCGCTTTCCCGGAAAATCTGTGCGTTTCTACCATAACCAATCCCAGGAACAAGTACTTTTTTAATTGATTTCTCTATAAAAAAATCTTTTGTGAGTACAGCCGAGTTCGCCGGTTCTAATCCCCACATTTCCCGTTTTTCACTAAAATTAGTTTCCCAAAACTCTGCCATTTGATTGCTTATTTGATATATAGCAAATGTAAAAGATAATTTTTGTTATTGCAATTATGTCGCAATAATTTATTTGATATTTGCCCGTGTCAAGATTAGCCTTGTTTTTCATTTTTTGTAAATTAGACATCGTTTTAAATCAAAATCAGAATGGTAAGAACCGAAACAATAATTGCAGTAAAAGATGTCCGTATGAGCTCTGAGTTTTATCAAAACCTATTAGGTTGTAAAAGCAGTCATGGAGGAGATACTTTTGAAATTCTGACAAGTGAAGATAATGTAGTGCTATGCCTGCACAAATGGGGAGAGCACGACCATCCTACAATGCATAACAGTGAGAAAGCAGGAAACGGATTGATATTGTTTTTTAGGGTTGGCAATCTTGAAGAAGTGATTAGCAATGCAAGGAAAATGAATGCTGCTATTGAAAAGGAAATTCATTATAATGAAAATTCGCTTAAAATGCAGTTTACATTAAGAGATTTGGATAATTACTATTTGATTGTTTCGAATTAAGGTACTAAGGTTTTGAAGCACTAAGGTTCTGAGGTACTAGGGTTAAAGAAAAAGTTGTTGAAAGTAAATTTTGTATATGTTTTTATTTTGAGCAAAACCACTTACCACTATCAACTAACCACTATCAACTATCAACTAACCATTATCAACTATTAAGGTTAATTAATTATTAGAGTTAAAAGGTAAGTCTATATAAAAAGTAGTACCGCTGTTTGCATTATTCTCAAACCAGATTTTACCATTATGGGCTTCAACAATCTGTTTTGAAATTGCCAATCCCATACCAAAAGGCTGTTCTCCAGCAGTACCGGGTCTTTTGGCTTCGGTAAACATATCAAATATTTTTTCGCCCATTTCTGCCGGTATTCCTATGCCTTCGTCTTTTACCAAAATGCGTATCCCTTGTTCTTTCTGCATCATTTGGATCTTGATTTTAGCTCCATTAGGACTGAATTTGATGGCGTTGGCAATCAGGTTGCTAACCACTCTCCAGAGCTTTTCACGGCTTGCGGTTACTGTTGCCGGCACAATTTCTAAGCTGAGTTGTTGTTGTTTTACATCGGCTTTGCTTTTTAGCAGCGCTACGCAATATTTAAGCATTTCTGCAATATCAACGGGTTCCTTTTTTAACTGTTCGCTGCTAAATTGCAATTGCAAGAGGTTATCAACCAGTTCTAATGAGTTTTGCCCTGATGTTTTCATCAAATCGAGCATAGTTCTATCTTCTTCAGTTCTGTCAGCATCTTCCAACATCATAGAAGCAAGAGAATATATTCCTCCTATGGGATTACGGAGGTCGTGTGCTACAATCCGCATCATACGGGTATTGTCTGCCTGACTATGTTCCAATGCGCTTAAAGCCTTTTTCATTTGGCTGTTTTGCTGTTTACTACGCCGTAAATGTTTACGGATAGAGAAAATCATGGAAATCGCCAGCATAAAAGCCACACAAGCCAATACAGACAAAGTCAGCTGATAGGAATAGCGATTTTCCAACGATCTTACCTGTTCCTCTTTAAGTGCATAGTCGATATAATCTATTCCTGATTCACTGTTTAATACAGCTTCCTTGTCGTATATCTCGATTAATTTTTTACTAAAGATAGCCGCCGTTGCAAACTCGCCGCGTGCATCATAAATTTCGAACAGTTTACGTGTAAGGATTTCGCTATAATACACATAGTCATTACTTTCTGCAATAGATAAGGCTTGTTTAAAATAGGTTATACTTTGCTCCGGGTCTGTGGTTTCCAATTGCTTTCCTATATCGATGAGCATATCCATAGACACATAAAACAGTTTTTTGTCAATGGCGGTCGCAATGGTTTGCTTAAGCAGGGTCAGTCCTTCAGCACGTTTACCATGGCTGATCATATCATCTGCCACCAACTGATTTATAGCCACCAATGTTCGTTCGTCTTTGTATTTGGTAGCAATTTGCTTGGCGACATCAATATAATAGCAGGTAGAATCCTTACTAAAATGTTTCGGATAGGACAACAGATAATTATAAATAACCAAAGATCGGATGGAGTCGTTACGAAGCTGTTTGGACTGTCTGAAAGCCAATTCATAGCGTTGCAGGGCACGGTCATCTTTGCCCATTTCCTGATATACCATGCCAATATTCATCAAAGATTGAACACAATTGACAGGATCTGCCAGCTTTTTATATTCTGTATAACCTTTGTTGTAGTATTTTAAAGCCATCTGGAAATTGCCTTTGATATCAAAAAAGATTCCCAGATTATTCATCGCATCGGCTCTGCCTTTTCTATAGTTATGACGGTCTGCGATTTCACGGGCGATTCGGGTATAATAAAAAGTGCTGTCAATATTCTTTTCATACAGCAATATTGCCATGCGGTTCAGGGCATCTACATATTGCAGGCTATCGCGGATTTGCGGTAGGGAAGCCTGAATTTTTTTTAATTCAGATGCCTGCGCAAAGCCTAAGTTCCATGATAGTAGTAATAAACAGAAAAACAATAGTTTTTTCATATAGCCAAAGTTTACTCCTTGCCGATTTATGGTAGATGGGAACTGTTTACGCTAATATAAGCATTTATATGATAGATATTTTACGGGAATGAGCAATTCGGCTATTCCAAATAGAAAATCAATAACTCATTAAAAAGATTAAAACAATCAATTTTTTCATCGAGCTATAACCAAATTTCTTAATTTTAAGACGATCTACTAACTTTAAAAACAGATTATTATGGGTTTCTTTAATGCAAAAACGACATGGGCGAACAAAGAGTTTATTCCTTTTAAACTTTGCATAGCCAGTATTTATATCATTGTAGGCAGCTATTTCCACGATTTTTTCCAGAATTATTATGTGCCGCTTTTTATTGTATTTGCCATTACTGTAGTTTGGACGGTTTATTTATGGCTGAAAAAAAGAGCATAGTTAATATATAGTGGATAGTGTATAGTTGACAGTGTATAGTTGACAGTGTATAGTGTATAGTTGACAGTGTATAGTGGATAGTGTATAGTACAATGCATAATTGATAAAGTGTAGTTCAACTAAAGACTATCCACTATCAATTATCCACTAAAAAGACTATCTACTATTATAAGAAGCTTTTCACCCAATCCTGAAACTTAATCCTATATGTTTCGCCAATAGGAACAATATTTTTTTGAATAAATACTCTGTTGCGTTCGATAGTCTCGATTTGGTCAAGTCGAATAATGTAGGATTTATGTACCCGCATAAAATCAGATGCCGGTAGTTTTGCTTCAAACTCTTTCAGAGTGTCCAGCACGATAAGTTTTTCGTTTTTTAGATGTAAATACAGATAATCTTTTAAGCCTTCAACAAGCAGTAAATCGTTTAGGTTTATTTTTACCAGCTTACCATCGGTTTTTATAAATAAAAACTCATCCGGCTTTTCTTCGGTTTTTGCGACAACTTCTACAGCCGGAGCTGGCTTTTCTTGCGAAAGGGATTCTATTTTCTGTATGCATTTATAAAAACGGTCAAATGAAATCGGTTTTAATAAATAATCGACCACATTATGTTCATAGCCTTTCAAAGCATATTCGCTATAGGCAGAAGTAATTACAAATTTGGTTTTATTGCCCAACATCTCCATCATCTGCAAACCCGTAAGTTCCGGCATCTGTATGTCGATAAATAAAACATCAATGGTTGTTTTGGCTATAAGTTCCAGTATTTCGAATGGATTGGTTGTGGCTTTTACCAATTCAAAACTGGAAATTTTTTCTACATATTTTGACAACAGAGCCACTGCCATGGGTTCATCGTCTAGGATTGCGCAGCGGATGGTTTTCATAGTGTGATGTCTAATTTTACGTAATACATATTTTCTTTCGTGGTAATTTCTAATGAATGCCTGTCAGGAAAATACAATTGTAGTCGCTTCTTTATATTTTCAATGCCAACGCCAGACTGCTGGTCTTTTTTATAATTATTGATGCTGTTTTGCGTCTGTAAAATTAAATGATTTTTATTTTGTGTCAGTTCAATAGTAAATGGCTGTTCCGGATTGTTCAAAATACCGTGCTTAAAGCCATTTTCAACAAATGGAATTAACAATAAAGGCGGTATGCGGCACTCTGGATTTTTGATATTTTTTTTGAAAATTACTTGCGGGTTACCTGAAATCCGCATCGATTCTAAAGCAATAAAATCGTCTATATAGGCTATTTCGCGCTGTAATGCAATAGTTTCGTTTTGGCTCTCATAGGTCATATAACGCATCAGGCCGCTCAATTGTTCTACAGCCGGAAGTGCTTTGTCTGACTTTTCAAATACCAGATAATAAATATTGTTAAGGGTATTAAATATAAAATGCGGATTGATCTGCGATTTCAGGAAATTAATTTCTGTTTCGCGCTTACTTTCCAACAAGGTTATCTGTTCTTTTTGCAGGCGTAACATGTTTACAATAAACCATAAGACAGAAGAAGCCATAATGGGTAGGCTGCTATACGATAAATTGTCATAGATATAGTAACTAATTGTTACTCCTTTGTAATAATTATGGAAACCAAGCCATTTGTAGTACAAAATTTCTTCTATCAAATAGCGCATTCCAATAAAAATGACGAACAGGCCCAAAAACGATAATACGATACGTTTTACATTTTTCACATCAAAAAACTTTGGCATAAATACTAAGTAATTCAAATAAAAAATAAAAACATAGATTATTGTAAATGACAATATAAGAGCGTATTCTGGTTTACTGAAATCGGGTGATAGTATAGGAAAAGTGAATGCATTTTGTTTGAGATTAAATACAGCCAAATCTTGCATTATATAGTACATCCAAAATAATAGATGCAATAGAATCACATATTTTTTCTTCATTGTAAGGGCTATTTTTTGAGAGTGGAAAAGTAGAGCATTAAGGAATAACAAAAAACTTTTTTTCGACAAACACCTGTTTTTCTCCGACCAACCCATTGGTCGGATTTTTTACCGGAGTGGTCGAAATAAAAAAAATAAAAACGGTAAAAGTCGAAGATTTGCTGAAAAATAATACACATGAAAACATCAGCACATTTTTTAGTTTGGATCTCGTTTTTACTTGCAACTTCTCTTTTTGCACAGACGCATGAAGTAAAAGGTATAGCACACGCCAACGGTGAGCCTGCAGCATTTTACGATGTCTTTTTAATAGCCAAAGATACTATTAAAGGCAAGACTGCCGAAAATGGTTCTTTTGCCTTAAAAGTGCAAACAAACGATTACCGCTTAGAAATTTTATATTTTGATCAGGTGGTGCACAAACAAGAACTGGCATTAAAGAACGATATCGATTTGGGAGTGATTGCATTTGAAAGCAAAACAAAACTCGATGAGGTAGTGATTGAAGCTCCTAAAAAACTGATGGAACGCAAAGCTGATCGTTTTGTATATCATGTAGCCAATGCAACTTCGTCTACCGGAGGTACTGCTATAGACGCTCTTAGAACTACACCTGGTGTTACTGTAACACAGGAAAGCATAAGTATTTCGGGTAAAAATTCGGTTATGGTTTTGATCGATGACAAGCCTACTTATATGGAACAGGCAGAACTGATGAATTATCTGGAAAGTATCAGTGCGTCCAATTTGTCAAAAATTGAAGTGATTACTACACCGCCTGCCAAATATCAGGCTGAAGGCAACAGCGGGATCATCAACATTGTTACCAAGAAAGTCAAGAAAGACAGTTGGAATGCTTTACTTGGTGGAGCTTACCAACGCAGCCGTAGAAATACACAACAGTATAACACGGCTTTTAATCTACAAAAGAATAAGCTGACATTAAGAAGTTCTGCCAGTACAGGAGTACGACGCTCTTTAATCAATTGGAACAATGATATTTATTATACGGATGCTTTTTGGCAGAATGAAAGCAGCTCCAATGGTAAAAACCGCTATTTCAACGGACAATTGGCTCTGGATTATCAATTGACTAAAAAATGGACAATCGGTACAAAAGTTTCTGTCTATACTTCTAAGTTTACAGATGAACAGCCACAGCTTACAACTATTTTTAATCAAAAAGGAGGCGATATCCAGCAATTTATGAAGAACAATGCAGCCTCAAATGATAAAACCTATCAGCAGATTTACAACATATATTCAGAATATAAATTGGATACTTTGGGTAAAAAAGTGATGGTAGATGTTGATTTTGTAAACTATCACACGCCAACTTTTAATGAATATGCTTATGCGAATTATACGCCTGGAAATGAACTGATTGCCAACTCTAAGCATGCAGGTATCAATGATGTAGATATCAAAATACAAAACTTGTCGGCTAAAGTAGATTTCGAATTACCTACTAAAATTGCTGATTTTACGGCAGGAGCCCGATTTTCCAATTCAAAATCAGATAACCTGATTAATGCATTTAAGCAAGACGAAAATGGCGAAATGGTATATGATACCAACCTGTCAAATTATTTTGAATACACTGAAAAGAATGAAGCCCTTTATATTTCGGGAAGCAAAAAATTCAATGATAAGTGGAATATCCAGGCAGGCTTACGTTTAGAAGCTACACAAACGGATGGATTTTCGAGAGAAGCCAATAACCGACATAAGAATGATTACTTGAAATTATTTCCTACGTTGTATATCCTACACCAATTTACTGAAGACAAAAGTCTTGGGTTCAATTATTCCCGCCGTATAAGACGTCCGAGTTATGAAAGCCTGAATCCTTTCCGTACTATTAACAACGAGTTTAGCTACAATGAAGGAAATCCATTTTTAAGACCATCTTTTACACATAATTTTGAAGTAACGTTTACGTATAAGACGTTAGATTCACGACTTAGTTTTTCAAGCATGAGAGATGGCGTTAACCAGGCTTCTATATTGAACCCGGAGACGAAACAGAACAACTATATCTGGATGAATTATGTCAATGAGGACATGCTTAGCTTTACGCAGAGTTATACGGCAAAACCAACACCGTGGTGGACAAGTGTGAATAATCTTAATTTGAGTTACTCAGAATCAGATATTGCGGTTTCTGACAGAAGGAATAAGGGAGCATCTTCGTCTTTTTTCACAACCAATGATTTTACATTAAACAAAAACAAGACGTTTTTCCTGAGTGTAAGCTATTTTCAGAATTTTGGAGAGACTTACCAGAATTCAAGTTTAAAACCTTATGCCAAGTTTTATGCTACGGTAAAATACCAAATGCTTGATAAAAAATTAGAACTGGGCATTAGTGGAACCGATATTTTTAACGGACGCGAATACTCAAAACAGAATATGTATGGTGTAACTCAGGAATTTAAAAATGTTTGGGACATGCAACGTGTGCGCTTTTCACTGACTTACCGTTTTGGTAACAGCAATCTGAAGACCCGCGAACGCCAGTCAGGAAATTCTGAGGAACTAAACAGATTGTAAAAAGCTGATAGGATAGGAGGTGAAGAGTGATAAAAAATAACCCGTTGTCATTTTGTTTGATGGTAGCGGGACGATTGTTGCTTGAAGAACTATTTTACTTCCAAGCCAATAGTTCCGGCATTTGAGAATGTAAAGAAAGTCACCTCCATTTTATCTGTCAAAACGTTTGTGTTTTCACTGCTAACAATCATAAAGTCGCTTACACGGTTATCTCCGCCTGTCACATAAAGTTTACAATCATGCTTGACTTTCTTAAGCCCGTTGATTTCTATATGCCGCAACATCTTGTAATGTTGTTTGATTTGTTTCCACAACCGCTTTCTGAACAATCATTCTTTTGTGCGCACAAAAAAGTTGTTTGTAAAATAATCACCGTAGTTAGTACTATTTTTTTCATTGAAGTTGACCTAACCTTAGTGATTTTCTACTAAATCCAGCCTTCTTCTATAGCTTTTTTTACTAATTGTACAGGTGTATCAGTATTGCTTTTTGCTAAAATGTTTTTACGGTGGGTATTGATGGTATGAATACTTACAAAAAGCTCATCCGCTATCTGCTGGCTGGTTTTTCCTTCTACGATTCTTTTTAGAATTGTTTTTTCCCTTTTTGTAAAGATTTCGTATGAGGGTAGGATGGTGGCTGTATCCTGAATATCGTAATATGAGGGTTCGCCGTCTAGTCCTATGATTGAACAGTGAGGAATTCCTTCCCTTTTGATATGGGTAATATCTGTATGGATATGGAAGCTGTGGTAAATATTTCGTGCTTCGTAGTTTACCAATACATACTGTATCAGTATACGGGCATAATCACCTTCTTTTTTTTCAAGTCTCAGGTCATATTGAACCTTATAATGGCCAATTTTATCAATAGCTGTATTGTTAAAGAATATGGTGGCTTGCTGTTCGAAGCTCAGAAAGTAAGGCATATCCTGTGGATGAATGCTGTCCATGAACAGATTCATATCCATTTCTGTAGGCGAATAGCCTAATATTGGTTCCATTTCGGGACTTATTTCAGTTATTTCCCCGTTAAAGATGTCAAAGAGGAGAAAGTAATAATCACCCGCCTGAAAAATATTTAAGAGGCGTTTGTGCGCATCAATCTGAAGTTGGAGGTCAGCACAATCACTAGCGTACTTTTTCTTTACTACAGTTTTCCAATATTTTTGGGCCTGTAGATAAAATTGGCTCTTTTTTTCCATAGGACACGTAATTTCAATGTGTTAAAATTCGCTTTTTTTATGGATACGGACTTCTCTATATTAACAAAATTAATATTTTTCTTAAATGTATTACATTTTCTATTGTAGAATTGGTAATTGTTTTTAGATTATAAATTCTTTAAGACACTTTCAACAATTGAAACAAAGTTATTGTCAAAATGATGGTCGCCTGCCAGCAGGATTACTTTCGATACTGATGTTTCAAAGGTTTTACGAACAGTTTCACTTTCTTCACTGCCAAAAAAGCAAACTGGATTTAGCGATTTAATTTTATTGATTTCGTTTATAACATTATACTTTTCTTCTGAACTGATTCCTGCCATATCTAAAAGATGAATTTCAAAATCGGCAGTTTCGTCCGGAGATAGGCTATATACGCCTTTTATTTTTTCTTTTAATTCATTTGGAAAATCACTGGCAATGAATGGAACGACTGAAGCTCCAAAGGAATAGCCCACCAGAATAAAAGAGTTTTTATTCCATTGCTGTAGATAATGGCTAATTACATTTGAGATATCCTGAGCACTTTTTTGTGGTGTTTTGGTGTTCCAAAAATAGTCTTGTGCATCTAATCCGACTACAGGGATTCCGGCTTTTGAAAATTGTTCTCCCAGTTTCTGGTCAAAGCTTGTCCAGCCGCCATCACCGGAAATCATAAAAGCGAGTGGCAAATTTTCTTTGGCATCAGAATGAATGATTGTCAACGGTAAGCTGGTTTGATAGATTTGAAAGTTTTGAGGCTGTTCCAATTTACTTTCTAAGTTTTTTACATCTCTGTATGTTGGTGTGTTTTGGATTTTCTTAAAGGCTGTAATAAACTGCGGCATCCAATTTTTTGTTACCGAAAAACCATGACCCACATTTGGCAGTGTGATTAATTGTTCCGTATTTACTTCTTTCATATACCTAACAGCATCTACATAGGGACAATCAAGATCTTTGGCTCCATGAAGCACAATAAAAGGTGCTGTTAATTTTGAACTGGGATTTAAATAAAAAGACTTGCTCGGTTTTAAAACTTTTGTAGTTAGTCCGAATCCATTACACAAGGTTTTATCCCACTCAATATCGGGGCAAAATCCCAATGCAATTACTCCTTTGAAAGTGTTTTCAGGAGCTTGTGCCAATGCGCCATACGCTAAGGTCGATCCGGCAGAATAACCAACCAATATGGGTTTGAAATAATTTGGGAATTTATATCTTTTTTGAATTTCTAAACTCAAATTTTCAAGATCACCGGCCGGATAATAACATTTTACGTTTTCTTTTTTTATGTTTTTATAATAGGTAAGTATGTCTATGCCAACTACCATTGCATCCTGGCTGGCTATATTTTTTGCCATATCGATAACGCCTTTGTTCCAACCGCCATCGCCCGATATAAAAAGCACAAGTGTTTTTGGTGAGCCTGTTGGTTTATAAATCGTCACTTTTCCAAACGGGCCATAACTGATGACATCATTTTCTAAAGCACTAGCATTTAAAATAAATACCAGTGCAATTGTAAGACTTAAAATAAGTTTTTTCATGGTATAATTTTTCAAGATTAATTATAAACAGCAGTATATTAAGGTTTAATAACTTTAGATAGAATTCTTGGTATTTGTATTAAATCATAGTCGTCTGAAAAAATCACGTATTGATTGTACCAAACCGGTGAAAATTTTTCCTTAAAGTTTCGCAATCCTTTGTAATGTGAAAACGATTTGATTTTTTCATAGGCATATTTCATTGATTTATCCTGAATGGTTTTGGGTGTTTCAATACCGCTCATTGGAGCCAGGCCTAAATTGACCGTTGAATAGTTTTGTGATTTTAGATAATCAAAAAGAGCTATCATAATGAAATCCAATATTCCGTTTGGTGCATCAGTTGTCTTACGGATGAGGTCGTATGTGGCTTCTCCTTGTTTACTGTCCGGAATAATATTTAAAAAGGCAACTATTTTTGATTCCTTATCCTCAACCGTAATTATGGTTTGATGTTTTAATTCTTCAATACTGAACAATCCCTGTGAGAAAACAATTTCTTTTCTTTCGGTTTCCTTCAGCCATTCAGAACTTACAGTTTCTAATCTATGTAAAATCTCATTGCTCATTGGAGGTTGGTAGATGGCAGCTTTAAATCCGCCTTCTGTTATTTTATTCAGAGCATTGCGCAAAGATTTTTTACTTCCGCCTTCTAAGCTAAATTCGGTTAAGTTCACGATGCCTTCCTGGCCAAGAAAAAAGTATTTTTTTTGTAACGATTGATACAGCTCTAGGTCTTTTTCCAATACTCTGTAAAAAATGCTTTTTAAACCGCTTTCGTAACAAAATAGATCAAATTCGATGATGCAATTTTTCATTTCTTCTTCATTCTGTGCTACAGGATTTTCAAGCGCTACAGCATAATTTCCGGCTAATTTATAAGCAATAAAAGCCATTTTACTTTTTGAAATAAAAAGCTGCTTGTCAAAGTAGGTTTTGAAATAATCCAGACTGGAATTGCCATATTTTTCGACCAACTCTTTTGCCCGTTTTTTTTCTTCGTTAGAGGTTGGATTTTTGTAGATATATGGAGTTATCAGCGTATATACTAAAAAGGCGAATGATAAAAAACCACTGATTTTTATCGACAATAGAAAATGATCGGCAAAACGATCTAACGGGATCAGGTCGGCACTTCCAACTAAAAAGTAATTCTGTAAAGTGTATCTGACGGATTGAAATGTACTAAAATCAAAGCCAAAATGTTTTTTGTCTAAAAAATAAAACCCAATGCTGCCATAGATTATTACGGCCAGTATACTTAAAACAGAGGTTTCCAATCCTAATAAACTAAGCTTTGGATTGGTTTTTATATAGTATTCTTTACGTGTTGCTATTAAAACGCTGATTACAATTAATGCAACTATAGCTTCTTCATAGTCAATAGCTTTGGTTATATGTCCAAATAAAGAAATTAGGGATAACGATAATGCAAACCACCAGGCCATCCGCAGGCCTTTGATCATAAATGATGCGGTAACTAACAGAAAAAGTCCGGCAGTAAATACCAAATAATTAGAAACATGGATGGCTTCGAGAGGTAAATAATTTTTTAAGTGCGCCAAACGATTACTAATGGCCGGAGTTAAGGCAGAGATTATGTTTATGATGCCTAAAGCAAATAGCAGGAGAGCCGGAACTATGCGCATCAGTATCTTATTAATTTTTGACATGAATACCAATATTCCTGCAAGCAAAGGCGTCCAGAACTCTAAGAAGCGATATAGAAAAGTTATCGCAATAGCATCTGGATTTTTAAAACCATAGCGAATTAGGATATAGCTCATTGAAATTTCAACAGCACCCAGACCCCGCATAAAAGGGGATAGGATTAGAAAAATAACAGAAATAATATAGCCCATCAGAGCTGCCATCAAAGAGGGTTGAAAGTTCAACGCCAACATGGCTATATACAAATGGCTAATTCCTACGACTTCAATCAGGATAGAATACCATAAGGCAAGAACGAATTTCTTTTTGTTGATTTTATTGATTTCCAGTTCATTTATAAAAACTTCCGTTTTAGGAAACCATTTTGTTATCAGTCTGTATAGCAACCCTTTTTTTATGATAGATTGATATACTTTGATAATACTAACTAGGAATAGGCTAATCAGGACTAATGCTGCCCAATCTTCACTTCCGATCGTATTTTTGATAAAAGCATACAGAAATACAGGAATGGCAAATAGCACAACCGAAACCAATCCGATAAAAGCATAAATAGAAGATGCTAAATGGATTTGGGTTTTATCATTTCCTTTTTCTTCTATTTTTTTTGTAAAAAAAGCCAGAGAAGAAATACCACCGGCCGGAAGGAATACACTAATGAAATTTCGCTTTAAGAAAAGGACGACACCATCTTTTAATGCGATTTTAGCATTTACGGCAGCAAAAGAGGCGACATACATCAATCCTTGTAGAATAAAATAAACAATTGTGATGATTATGCCTAAACAAACCCACTGTAAAGAAGCTGTAACAAGAGTATGTTTTATTTGGAAAATTTCTGTTTTTTCGTGTTTTATAAACCAAATTCCCAATCCGATAAAGAAGACGCCAATTACAGATTGTGTAATTATTTTTCTATTCTCCTTATAAAAAGGGAACTTCATTTTTTTTGCAAATCCAGTCTTAAAATCCAATAGTGCTGTGAATTTCATTTTGTGATACTGATAATAGGTTTCTGAACTATATCGGACATACTAAAGATAAATAAAAATCTTAAAAAATATTTTTTAGATTGAGTGTTTTAAAAGATAAATAGTTTTTATTTTGCTTAAAATCCTAAATTACTTAGAATTTTTCTTTTTTTATATAAAACGAAGGTATTTGTTTGAAAGTCAAATTTTTATGATTTTTAAAAAATAGCAAATAAAAAAACATGAAGTTATTTCTACTTAAAATCGTAATGGTTTTGTCCTTTTTCGCTTTCATTTCCTGTGAAGAAGTCTCAAAACCAGAGCCAGTGGCAAAGCCACAAGTTAGTCAAAAGCCTTATAAAGCGGGTGTGGTTCTTTCTTTTGACGATGCTTATGTAGATGAATGGTTTGATGCGAATCAAATTCTCAAAAAATATGGATGGAAAGCCAGCTTTTGTGTTTGTAGGATTGATTCTATTGGTACTCCTCAAATCCAAAAGCTGCTTGAAATGCAAAAGGAAGGTCATGAAATAGCAGGCCACGGATACCATCACTACAATGCGATTAAATATGTGGCTGCCAATGGTATTAATGAATATATGAAACAGGAGATTGATCCTATGCTGGCTTCTATGAACCGATTGTCTTTTAATGTTTCATCATTTGCATATCCCTATGGCCAACGCTCTGATTCTATTGACAAGGCTTTATCTTCTAAATTCAATATAATAAGAGGAAGAGCTTTTCGATGTGACACTCCGGAAACGGAAGGATGTTATTTTAGGGGCGGCAAATATATGTATGCTTTTGGTATAGACGATAACCATGTACATTTTAGTATGTCTTATCTTTTGGAATTATTGGATTATACGAAGAAAAACAATAAAATCTTGATTTTGTGTGGCCATAAACCGGTTAAAAATGTAACTGAAAATTATCAGACCAAAATCGAAACTTTAGAGTTTATATGTGATTATATGAAACTTAATGATCTTCAGTTTTATACATTATCTGATTTGTATACTATGATGTCGGCAAACTGATAACGCTAGTATCCTGATGCCAGTTTCCTGTAAAACCATCTTTTTATATAATCGGCTGTAAAAACATAAGCTACTACAATAACTGCCATATAAGCATAAAATCGTAAGGGTAGGGGAACAAAACCGAAAAGGCTACCTACTGCAAGAAATGGCAATATTGAGACAAACAAGATTACAAACAGGTTAGAGAATAGCAACGGCTTACAGGGTCTGCTTTTAAAAAATGGAAGTCGGGTACGTACAACGAGTACAATAAGTGATGCCGAAATAACGGATTCAAGAAACCATCCGGTCTGGAATTGCTGTTCGTTTGCTTTAAGTCCCCATAACAGTACACCAAAAGTACAATAGTCAAATACAGAGCTAAGAAGGCCAAAAACAAACATGAATTTTGTGATAAAGCGAATGTCAATTTTGTGAGGCGTGTTGATATATTCCTCGTCAACATTATCTGCTGCAATGGTTGTCTCAGGAATATCTGTAAGCAGATTGGTTAGCAATATCTGTTTTGGTAAAAGAGGTAAGAAGGGAAGTATGAGTGAAGCTCCGGCCATACTGAACATATTGCCAAAATTAGCGCTCGTAGCCATGAAAATGTACTTCATTGTATTGGCAAAAGTCCTTCGTCCTTCTTTAATACCATTGGCCAACACCTGGAGGTCTTGATCCATAAGCACCAAATCAGCAGCTTCTTTAGCGACATCTACGGCCGTATCAACAGAAATTCCTACATCAGCAGCATGAAGAGCTGAGGCATCGTTAATTCCGTCTCCCATAAAACCAACCACATTGCCGGATTTTTTCAGTGCAAGGATAATCTGTTCTTTCTGATTGGGTTCTACTTCGGCAAAAATATCGGCCCGTAAGGCATTTGCAACCAGTGCTTCACTGCTGTTTTTTCTTAATGAGCTGCCTTTAACAACTATTGGGTTTGCAATACCTACTTGTTTGGCAAGACTTTCAGCTACCAGCGCATTGTCTCCGGTAATGATTTTTAATTTGACGCCTAATTTTTCCAAATTGGCTATTGCTGTGATGGCACTTGCTTTTGGAGGATCAAAGAAGGTTACAAAGCCAAGAAATATCATATTGTTTTCGTCTTCTTTCGAAATGGTAGAAGTACCAATATTTTTCCAGCATATACCAAGTGTTCGATATCCTTCTTTACTGTAACGTTCGTACAGTTCTGTCAAGGTCTTTTTTTTATCTTCTGATAAGGGAAGGATGGTGTCTTTTTCTGTCTGGACCTGAGTGCAGACTGCTAAGGTTTCCTGAAACGCTCCTTTGGTAATAAAAGTAATCTGACCCTCGAGATCTACGGCTATACTTAATCGCTTTCGTATAAAATCATAAGGGATTTCATCGACTAGTTTTGGTAGTTTCTGATTATCTGCCTTGAAAGCATCGATGATTGCTTCATCTATAGGGTTTTTAAATCCCTGTTGCAGGGTTGCGTTATATAAGGCATACTCGTTGACAAGGTTGTTTTCTTCACCATCAAAACCAAAAACCTTATATAATTTTACTTTTCCTTGTGTAATGGTACCGGTCTTATCCGAACAGAGGATATTCATGCTCCCAAAATTTTCAATGGCGGCAAGACGTTTGACAATTACCTGTTGTGCGGCCATTTTTTTAGCCCCGGTAGATAAATTTACTGTAATGATTACGGGTAATAATTGAGGTGTAAGCCCAACGGCTAAAGCCAATGAAAAGAGAAAAGAATCAAGAACAGGCTTGTGCAGGAGTACATTCAAGGCAAAAATGATAAGAATCAGAATAAGTGTTATTTGCATGAGCATAAACCCAAACTTTTTTATTCCTTTTTCGAATTCTGTTTCTGGGGCATTTTGTCTCAATCTGTTGGAAATCTTTCCGAACTCGGTATTCATTCCCGTACATACGACTATAACGGAAGCTTTTCCGCTAATGACATGGGAACCCATAAATAGCATATTGGAACGTTTTGCAACAGGTGTGTCTTCAGTAAAAACGCCTACCTGTTTTTCTACGGGAAAACTCTCTCCGGTAAAGGCTGCTTCATCAACAAAAAGATCCTGAGAAGTCAGTAGAATGCAATCGGCGGGAATAATGTCGCCAGCAGAAAGAATAACAACATCTCCCGGAACAATTGATTCTGTTGGCAATTGGGCTTCTTTTCCGTCACGTAGCACTTTTACGGTAACCTGTACCATTTTCAGTAGTTTGGCAACGGCATTTGAAGCTCCGTATTCCTGCCAGAATCCCAGGCAACTACTAATCATTACAATCAATAAAATGATAATCGCATCAGTCCGATCCTGTAATAATAATGAAAGTATAGCGGCAGCAATTAAAATAAGTGTTATTGGGCTTTTAAACTGTCCCAGAAATAGTAAGTAGGCACTGGAAGTATTTTTTCCCTTTAGGCTGTTGGGGCCATAATGTGCGATTCTTGATTCAGCCTCATTTTCTGAGAGTCCGTTTTCTCCTGTTTCAAATTCAGAAAAGAGTTCTTTAGGCTGTTTAGTCCAATATTGGTTTTCTTTTGTCTGGTTTTCGCCTTGAGTTGCTTTTTTCATAATATCCAAGAGTTTCAGTTAATAGAATTCCAAGTATTTAACCCAAATTTTACTATCAAATTTACGACTTTTTAGGTGGCATAATACATAATACCATTTTTAATTGATTTCATTTTTTGTGGATTAAGTAAAAAAAACATAAATCTAGCAGATCAGAACCTCTATAGTTGATAGTTGATAATGGTTAGTCGATAGTGGTAAGTGGTTTTACACCAAAAACATATACAAAAATTTACTTTCAACAACTTTCTCTTTCCATATAAGAACTAATAAACTTAGTGCCTTAAAACCTTAGCACCTCAGAACCTCTATAGTTGATAGTTGATAATGGTTAGTCGATAGTGGTAAGTGGTTTTGCTCCAAATAGAAACAGATACAGAAATTTACTTTCGATACTTACTCTTTTATATGCAGAAAGTATAAACTTACACCTCATAACCTCAGTGTCTTAGTGCCTAAAAACCTTAGCTTCTCTTTTAACTCTCCAACCCAACCTTTAAACACAAAACAGCTTCTTCCAATTCTTTTTCATTCATCGAAGCAAACCCAAAACGAAACGCATTTTCCTGCTTGTGGATCCGTTTGATATACAGTTGAGGTACGGATTCCAATTTGCATACCGAAAAACGAGGATTTATTTTAATCCAGATAGCCATTCCGCCATCAGGTAAGGAATAGGTAATATGGTTGCCCAAATGTTTTTTTAGCAAAACATCCAGATAGTCTCTGCGCTGGCGATAGCTTTTTTTAGTCTTTTTCAGATAGCGACTTAAATCTCCATTTTCAATGAGTTCGGCAAGTGCATTTTGCATATATCCGTCACCACCATAATCAATAACTTCCCGTAGTTTTGTGCATTGTTTAATGAAGTTTTTAGGAGCTACCATAAAGCCAATGCGAATAGAAGGTCCTAAAACCTTAGAGAAAGAGCCAATGTAAATTACATTGCCATTATGGCTTCCACTGGCTAGTGGCAAATAGGGCGAAGAAGAGTAATGATAATCGTAATCATAGTCATCTTCAATGATAGTAAAGGAATATTGGTTTGAAAGTTCCAAAAGTTTCATCCGTCTTTCCACGCTCAATGTTACTGTTGTTGGATAATGATGGTGCGGAATCACATACACGGCAGTTATCTTTTTCTTTTTGCAAATTTTTTCAATTGCACTGATATCTAATCCGTTTTCATCAACAGGGACTTCGATAACCAATGCTTTGGTTCTTTCAAATGTTTTATCGGCTATCGGATAATCAGGATTGCCAATAATGATAGTAGCTTCTTTGTCTAGCAGTATTTGGGAGGCCAGGTAAATACTCATTTGTGCACCATGTGTAATCAGTAGGTTATCTGTTGCAATATTTAATCCTCTTGTTTTGGATAAATAACGAACCAGCTCCTCCCTGAGTTTCAACGTGCCCTGCGTGGTTCCTACAATGGCATTTTTGACTGCATATTTCCGAATTGTATATGATCGGTATATTTTTAATAATTCGTCAATAGGAGAAAGTCTTATGTCGGGATAGCCATCATCGATAAAGATTTCTGGAGCAGATAGTATTGGCTGTTCAGATGCTTTTTCTTCCAGCCCATGTAACGGAAGGTCAAAAGTATTTTGATACGATAATGTAGCGTCTTTTTGATTCCATTTTTGAGCTTTCAAAGTAGGAATCTGTTTGGATACGGTAACGTGTTTTCTGGGAACGACCACTATCCAATCCTGAGCACTCAATTCATCATAGGCTGCAATGACCGTTTTACGGTGTACGCCTAATTTTTTAGAAAGCTCTCTTGTTCCTGGCAGATGTGTTCCGGCTTTTAAGGTTCCTGTCCTTATTTCATTGATAATAGAAATAGCAATCTGCCGGTATAAAGGAATTTTACTCTCTTTATCAATGATGATTATATGTTGAAACGGAAACATCTGGACTACCTGTTAAGTTAAATCTGGATTACAAATGTAGTCCAAATTGAAAATACTTTAGCCGAATAAATTTAAACATATAACAGCATGAGTTATCAAATCAAAAAAGCAAGTCTGGAAGACTTGAATGAGACAGCGGTTCTGTTTAACCTCTACAGAATTTTTTATCGGCAGGAATCCGATCTAGAAAAAGGAAAAGCCTTTTTAAAAGAAAGATTCCTCAACAGCGAATCTGACATTTTTCTGGCTATAGTTGACGGAAAAGCAGTGGGTTTTGTCCAACTGTACAAACTTTTTCATTATACCAAATTACAGAAACAATGGCTGTTAAGCGATTTGTTTGTACACCCGGATTACAGAGGGAAAGGACTTTCTGTTGCTTTGATTGACCGTAGCAAACAATGGTGTGAAGAAACCGGAGCTTGCGGCTTGATGCTTGAAACGGAAAAGACAAACGATATTGGAAATAATCTCTATCCGCGTTGTGGATTCGAGTATGACGGATTGCATAATTACTATCATTGGTGGAAATAAATAGAAAAACGGCAGATTACTATATCTGCCGTTTTTAATTAAGGATTAAGACCATGGAAACTGTGCAAGCGAATGTGCTAAATTATTGTTAATGAAAATAAGTATCAGAGAAAAAAAAAAATGTAGTTAATTGTATATTTAGCCAAAACAAAAACCTGTAAATCATATGATTTACAGGTTTTTTATGTTTTAAAACTAGATTGCGTTTGAGCAGTCAGTAATTAATCCTTTACTGTCCAAATGGAACCGTTTTTCGTTGTCAGTTTTCCTAATTTCCCTTTTGCGGCAAGTTCATTTAATTGTTTTTCGCTTTCTGCTCTTGGTGTTCCGGAAAGTTCAGAAAATTCTTTTGCTGTCAAAGAAGGATATTTTGAAAAAAGGACTTCCCAATTTTTATAATATTCACTTTTGACTGCGTTTGAATGAAGTTTTAAAATAGCACTTTCATACAAGGCGTATGGTTTTGAACCATAAACAGTTTCCTTTTGTCCTGTTGCGTCTATAAAGAAGATTGTTGGAAATCCTCTAACACCATTTTGTTTTGCAAAATGCAGATCTTCCTCAAAAAGCACTTTGGCTTTACCATTAAAATCGGTTGTAAATTGTTTTACATCTAAACCAACTTTTTTAGCGACCATTTCTAAGTTTTCCCATTTTGCAATGTTCTTTTTTTGTAAGAAAACCATTTCCCTGATTTCTCTTAAAAATTGAATAGCTTTTTCTTTGCTTTGCATTTCAGCGGCTTTAAAAGCTATCGAAGGCGGATAAGAGGATTGTAAAGGATCTTCTAGCCAAACGTCGCCATCAATTGGCATATCATAATAAACACTCACTTCGTCCCAATGGTGTGCTACATCTGAAGGTTTGCTGATACCGCCGCTGTTGTAGCTCCAATCCGGAAGCAAACCACCCATTCGGTATTCAATTTCTATACTATTGCCGTATTCCAATTTTAGTTTACGCAGTTGCGGTTCAATTCCCCAACAAGAAGAACAAATCGGGTCTGTAAAATAAATAACCTTGACGGGCTTTTGGGTGTTTTGTGTTTCAATTTTTCCTGATGTTGAATTATCGGGTATCCCACAAATACCTTCAACAGGATCGCATAATAAGGGATTGGTATTGTTTTCCATTTTTTTATTTGTTTGAGCCTGACAACTGAAGTTGCCTAGCATTAATACTAGTATTGCTATAGATTTTAATTTCATTTTTTTGAATACTATTTCAGAATAGGCTTACAGTTTATAAACACAAAACTACGCCACATTGAATGTATATTTGCTATGGGTTTCCCTTTGGAAACTACTTTCCTTTTAGAAAGTATCTACTGAATCCGTAACTTTGTAAAGTATACATTCAATTCAAAAACAATGAAAAAAACCGCCGAAATAAATGCCACACCTGTTTGCCAGGTCAGAATGCAAGCCATTAGTGATACGATGAGCTTATTATCCGGGAAATGGAAATTCCATATATTGGGAACACTGATAGAGGGTAATACGTTGGGCTTTATGGACTTGTTACGGGAAATAAATGGAATCGGGACAAAAATGCTGTCAAAGGAACTTCAGGATCTGGAAGTAAATAATCTGGTGAATCGAAAAGTAATGAATACAAAGCCCATAACTGTTGAATATTCAATTACAGAATATGGCAAGACACTTTCTCCGCTAATTGATGAAATGGCAAAATGGGGAATTGATTATAGGAGGAAGGTTTATTTGAAAGAAGGTGCTAAGTAACTAAGGTTCTAAGGTGCTAAGTTTAGGGATTTCATGAGTAAAAGAAGTTTTTGAAAATAGATTCTTTTAGTTAATATAGTCTTCTAAATCTGTGTAATTTAAAAAAACTCTCAACTTAAATTATCTAGTGATAGTCAAAAAGTAATTACTTTATCAACTCCATAGCCTTTTCAAGATCACGGTCTTTTTTAATTACGATATCTAATGGATCATAATCCACTCTGTAATCCGGCATAATGCCCCGACCACGAATCGGATTCCGGGCTACAGATTCGACACGCATCCAGGGGAAATCAATCATTATTTTTGTATTTGGCAATGTTAATTCCTGCATCACCATACCATTGCATCCTTCCTCACCGCCAGCAGTTTCTCTCCCAATGAATTTTACTTTTTTGCATTGCGATTTAAGAGCTGCAGTAAAAAGAGCACCTGAAGAAAAAGTAGCACCATCAATTAAAACATACAAACTACCATCAAAATGATACTCTTTTGCTAACGGAAGCGGACCGTATACCGTACCCATTGCAGGTGTCGTCTCTACATGATACCATAAACCTTCTTTGTTGGTAATTTTATATCCTTGTAAAAATCCATTGGTGCGATCCTTATCAAAATAGTTGGCAGATTTATTTAAAGCAGGATTTTGTAACCGTGACCTGACATCTTTAATGATGTTAAAAGGAGAATCTGCGAGATAGGATAATAATTGAATTGCAACACGGATGTCACCTCCCGTATTGTGCCGCATATCCAATATAAGATTCTTTATTTTTTTATCTTGTATCTGCTTGAACGCTTCTTTGTAAGTCAGGGTGTCTTCGTATGAGAAAGGTTTTGTCTCAAAATAGGCTGTCTGTGAGTCATTAAAAAACCGAAGCTTAAGATTTCCTGTTTTTTCTGCAGTAGTCCAGTTTGTATAGTTATCAAAAGGAGCAGTTTGGGGTTCGTTCGAGATTATTTTATCTGTATCTACAGTCAAATCTTTAAGTTCGCCTTGTCTGGTTCGTATCTGCATTTTATAAGACCCTTTCCAATGGTAGTATTTATTGCAGGCATCTTCAAAACCGTCGTACTCGCTTAAAAACAATTCTTTAAAGGTTTGATTATATCCGTCTGTAGAATATAAGTCAAAACCCTGTTTGATAATTTCTTTTACAACAACATCATTGATACTGATAATTTCATCTCCGGTTCGTAATACCTCTGTTTGATGGGTAGTTATAAAAACACGACCATTAGTAGCAAGTACTTTAAAAGGCAAATGAGCAGGATACAGACCTACAGGATCCTTATGCCCTACAGAATGTTTTATCTGTGTATGTCCACATCTCAATTTACAGATGAAAGGGTATATCTGAGAAATAAATTCACTTTCATATAAAGGTTTGTTGATTGATGAATAGGTCTGATTGTAGGCTTTTTGCAAACTGTCAGCAGAGGTATAATAATTATATCCCGGATGCATCTCTTTTATGGCTGACCAGAGTATAGCCATATCTGACTGCATACTTTTTACAGTTAACTTTTGGGGAATACTGCCTTTTTTAGAAGGGTTATGACTTTTTTCCTGACTTTTAACGGGTAGGGTAGTGCCTATAAATAAAGTAATGACGATTATATAGAATATGGTTTTATATTTTGAGTTCGGTTTCATTCTTTTTAGGCTACTGATATCAGGTTAGTATTGACTCTTATTTATTTAATTTAGAATAAATTACGGTATCGAGAAATTGTCCGTTATAGAATTCATTTTCTTTAAAATGTGCTTCCTTAACAAAACTACATTTCTCTAATGCTTTGGCCGAGGCTATATTTTCAGGATCAATCATTGCTTCGATAGAGTGTAATCCCATTGTAGTAAAACCATATTTCACAACTAGATTAATTGCTTCAGTTATATAACCTTTTCCATGAAAATCAGGAAGCAGCATATAACCAATTTCTGCTCGGTAATGCTCAGGTTTCATACGAAAATAGCCTATGGTTCCAATCATTTTGGGATTGCCTTTTAGCGTAATAGCCCAATTAATTATCTCATTGTTGCTAATTTTTTCATCCATCATTTTAAAGTGTTCTGACGCTTCATCCAATGATGTGGCTACCGGACGAGGAATATATTTCATTATGTTTGGGTCAGAGCGCAGTGCAAAGAGCTCATGGACGTCATTTAAATCAGCGCGTCTGAGTTTTAACCTTTCTGTTTCCAATTCAGGAAAATCTGAGAAATCTATAGTAAGCATAATTCGTTTTGTGTTTCTGTAAAATTATAATTTTTTTCGTCCGTAGCCTCACAATAATGAGGCTTTGAATAGTGATTTATGATGCTTTTAATCAAAATACTTAATTCTCCTTATAGCGCTAATTTCGTTTAGAAATAAAGCCCCAGTTCCAAACTACAACATCTGATCTGTGCCGGAAGAAAGTAAAAACCCCGCATTTAGCGGGGTTTAAAGTTTAAAAATTCTATGTAATTTATAAAAAATTAGTTCTTTTTAAGAGCCAGTTTTTTAGTAACAGTCTTATTCTGATAATCTATTTTTACATAATAGATACCTTCTGCAAAATTATCGATCGATAAATCCGATTTTGATAAAGATGGTTTGAAAGTAGTGATAACTCTTCCAAGATTATCTATAACTGTGATAGTATCAGCCGTTACATTTCCGGTTTCAATTGTAAATTGTCCATAACTTGGGTTCGGATAAATTGCAATCTTATTTTGATCAAATTGACCAACACCTAGAGGATTTCTACAAGTTACTGATTTTAGTCTGACAGAATTTTGAGAACCACAGGTTGCATTAGTGTGTACATAATAACGGATAATGCCTACATTGCTTCCGGATGCCCAGTTCAGTGGTGTTTGTCCGCTTGCCAAAACTGTTATTCCCGACTCATCCGTGATAGTAATATAATCCGTTGCTACTGAAGTTGAGAAGGTATATTGCTGACCAAAATTTATATAAATTTTTGCATATTCTCCAGCATAGCCTTCAGAAATGATCTCAGCAGTTCCCATACAGCCAATCTGCACAGCTTCTACAGGATGAGGCCCGTATATAGCACCGTTACAACCAACAGCAGGAATAGCATCAAAACTTCCACCATAAACCCAGTCTCCTTTTGTAGAACCACAATTAGCTCGTACCCAATATACATAATTTGTTGCAGGGCTCAGTCCGCTCACAACCGTTGAAGTGTAGTTGTTAGAAACTGTATGCGTAGGAGTGGTATTGTAATTAGGAACAGTATTGCTGTTTACAACATACAAATCATATCCTGCAGAAGGTGTTGGAACTGGAGCTGTCCAGCTAATTAGAGCAGAGTTTGAAGTTGTGTTAGATGCCGTAACATTGGTTGGTAAACCACAACCTCCAATCGGAGTACTGCTGCATGTAACCGATTTTACTCTGATAGCATCTTCAGCCCCACAATTTGCATTGCTGTGTACATAATAACGGATAGCTCCTACGTTGCTTCCAGATGCCCAGCTTAGTGGCGTAGTTCCACTTGCATAAACTGTCAATCCAGATGCATCCGTGATCGTGATATAATCCGTTGCTATTGAACTTGAAAAAACATAATATTGGCTGAAATTGATATAAATCTTTGTAAACTGACCGGCAAGACCTTCAGCAACTACTTCAGGGCTTCCTGTACAAGCGATCTGAAGGGTTTCTGTAGGATAAGATCCATATATAGCACCATTACAACCAACAACAGGAATAGCATCAAAACTTCCGCCATAAACCCAGTCTCCTTTTGTAGTACCGCAATTCGCTCGTACCCAATAGTTGTAATTTGTTGCAGAACTCAATCCACTGATAAGTCTTGTGTTAGTAGAAGAGAGATGCGTAGGGGTAGTATTTGCGGTAGGAGCAGTATTGCTCTGTACAACATACAAATCATATCCCATAGGTGTCGGTGTCGGAGCCGTCCAGTTAATTCGACATGAGTTTGATGTTACGTCGGTTACTGAAAGATTGCTTGGTACACCGCAACCTGCTGGAGCAGCGACACACTTAATAGAACGTACTCTATCAGCGTTTGCAGTTCCACAACTTGCATTGGTATTCAAGTGGTATCTTATAACACCTGAAGTAGAGCCTGAACTCCAGTTTAAAGGCGTTACTCCGCTGGCCAAAACTACTGTTCCATTCGCATTTGTAATCGTGATATAATCTGTGGCAACAGAACTTGTAAACGTGTACTGTCTGTTATCCATTACATTGACATTTGAATATTCTCCTGCCCAAGAGTCAGCAGCTATCTGTTCATTAACTCCTGTACATGCTGGTGTGAAAGTAGCATTAGGATACAATCCGTTAATAGCACCGTTACAGTTTAGGGCAGCAATGGTCGTAAAACTTCCACCAGATACCCATGCACTTTTTGTACCACCACAATTAGATCTGATCCAATAATAGTAAGTTGTAGAAGCTGTCAATCCGTTTAGAACGCCCACACCTGCATTATTACTTGTAACAGTAGCAGTGGTATTGGCATTCGGAGCCGTATTTGTAGTAACAATATAAAGATCGTATGAAGAAGGCGCAGTTGCAGGCGCAGTCCAGTTCAATCGGCTTGAATTTGATGTTATGTTTGTAACAGATAAAGCAGTTGGTACACCACAACCTCCTGTCGGAGCATCAACACACTTAATAGAACGTGTTCTGTCTGCGTTAGCAGTTCCGCAACTAGCATTAGTATTCAAGTGATATCTCACAACTCCCGTAGTAGAACCTGAAGTCCAGTTTAAAGGCGTTACTCCGCTTGCTAAAACTGTAGTTCCTGTGGCATTTGTAATCGTAATATAATCTGTAGCAACCGAACTTGTAAACGTATATAGCTTATTTGCCACTACGTTCACATTTGAATATTCTCCCGGCCAAGAGTCAGTAGCTATTGGCTCATTAGCTCCTGTACACGCTGGCGTGAAAGTAGCATTAGGATACAATCCGTTAGGAGCACCGTTACAGTTTAAGGCAGCAATAGTAGTAAAACTTCCACCTGATACCCATGCACTTTTTGCAGTACCACAATTAGACCTGATCCAATAATAGTAAGTTGTAGAAGCTGTCAATCCGCTTAAAACACCCACACCGGCAGTAGTGCTTGTAACAGTAGCAGCAGTGCTGGCACTTGGAGCCGTATTTGTAGTAACAATATATAGATCGTATGAAGCAGGTGGAGTTGCAGGTGCAGTCCAGTTCAATCGGCTTGAGTTTGATGTTATGTTTGTAACTGATAAAGCAGTTGGTACATCACAAGTTGGTGCTGAAGCACTACATTGGATGTAACGCTGTCTGTTGATGTTCTGTGTACCACAGCTTGAATTAGTGTGTATGTAATATCTGATGACACCAGATGTTGTACCTGAATTCCAAACCAATGGAGAAGGGCCGGTAGCTATTGCTGCATTTCCAACCGGATTCGAAATAGTGATATAATCACCTACATTTGAACTTGAAAAAGTGTATTGCTTGTTAGCCGTTACATTGACATTTGAATATTCGCCCGCATAGGCGTTGTTAACTATCATTTCAAGAGAGCCCGTGCAAGCAGGAGTAAATGTAGTTTGTGGATGAAGGTCTCCAGTGGTACATCCTCCCACAACACCACCACATTTAATCGATTTGATTCTTGGTGTATTCTGTGTACCGCAAGAAGAATTGGTATGCAGGTAATATCTTATGCTTCCCCAACTGGAGTTGTTAACCCATACAAACGGTGTCTGTCCGGAAGCATAAATGGTAGCTCCGGTAGGATCAGTAATAGTGATAAAGTCTGTCGATACTGAACTACTAAATGTGTATTGCTCATTAGGAGTTACATTTACGTTTGTATATTCTCCTGCATGGGCATCGGCAGCAATTTGCTGAACAGTTCCATTACAGGTTACATTGACAGTAGCTTCAGGATACAGTCCAAAAGGAGCACCGTTACAGCCGCTTGTGCCCGTTCCGGATGCAGTAGTCGTAAAAGAGCCACCAGGAACCCAAACTCCTCCATTGGCAACACATTGAGTACGTACCCAATAGTAGTGTACCGTATTGGCAGCTAATCCCGATACTTGAGCTTCTCTGTAACCTGCTGACTGCACAGTTGGATTTGTATTCGCAACAGGAGAAATTCCGGTAGTGTTTACAAAAACATCATAAGACGTGATCTGCCCTATAATTTGAGCATTCCAACTCACTTTACAAGAGTTTGATGTGATATTTGAAACCGAAAGTGTATTAGGAGAATCACAAGAATTGTCTATTGTGGTAGTTTTTAAATATACTTGTCTATCTGTTATATCACCACTCTCACACTGTGAACCAGTGTGAATGTAATAACGGATCGTCTGAGGGTAAGGAGGTGTAAAGTTCAGACCATTCGAACCCGAGAGTCCGCTCACAAATACTTGTGCACCGTTAGCATCGGCAATCGTGATATAATCTGTGGCACGTGTGCTTTTGAATGTATATCGTGTAGCCGTTGAAAATGTTTTTACCAACAGATATTCGCCCGGACGGATACCATTGAAAATGATACGTTCATTGTTGTCATAAACGGGGGTAATTGCTTGTGAGGAAGTCAGACTTCCGTAAGTGCATTGCGCACTGACCTTCTGGATAAAGCATATAAGTGCCAGAAGGTACAGAAAAGTAATTTTTGTTTTCATAGTTTATATTTAAGGTTGCTTTTTAAAATTTTAGATGTCAAATTTAGATGTGATTTTTGTATTGAATCCATCTAATTCCATCATTTACAGTTTAATCGCATGCAATAATAAATCAAAGAAAAATCATAATCTCAACTAATGTATAAGCGAGGCTTTTTTGAATATTAACGTAGTTATTCAGTGTAGAATCGTTTTTATGAAAAAAGGGAGCTTACAATTTTGAGGTACGAGCAGTACTTTAGCATTAAGGTAGATACGATAAAATTTTAAGATTTTGTCAATAGTAAGAATGCTGATAAGTCATACTTTTTTGGCTAATTTTAGTTCGATTCAAAATGACCTGATAATCAGAAATTGGCAAAAAAACATTTTGATGAGTAGGAGTTGATGTCGACAAAAGCCCGGTAGGATTGAAGGAGAGCTCCTCTTTGTCGAATTGATACTGTTTGAGCATTGGGTTTGTTGATTTGGCCCGAAAATTAGCATTAATCTTTTTAAAATGCTAAATAAATCTTAATAAAATTTGTTGGTGGTTTGGGGTGGTGTAGTGTTTTTAGTTATAAATTCGCAAGTAGTCGATATTCGTCTTTATACAAACATACTTTCATCATAAAAAAATAGTAAATGAAAAAACTGTTATTACTACTTGTAATTTTTCCTCTGTTTGTTTCTTGTAATGATTCAAAAGAAAAAAAATTAAATTGGGATTATCCTGATGAAAATGCAGAAATTAAAACCTTTAATACTAAGGCAATTGATGATAAGGAACTGATTTCACGACTTGAAGAGGATTTCAGAAAGGGAAAGTTTAAAATTGAAAGCAAAGAAGACAAAAAGGAAGTGTCTTTTTCCAACTGCAATGATAATTTAATACTTAAAATCAAGGGTAACGGTATAAGACGTTATTATGTCAAGCGTACCGAAGCAAAACCGAAAAATTATTATCCGGATTTTATGATGTTTATTTATGAGTTTGATAACGAAGCCGCAGCCGCAGATGTTGAAGAAGAAATTCGGGAAGCATTATATTCAGGAAATGGATTTTGCAATGGCAAAGGCCGTGACTATTTAGTCAGGTATAAGAATAAGGTTGTCCGATTAGCTACCCGGGCCCACATGTTTATGGATTACACAAAAGAGTATGCTGAAAAAATAAAAAGCTATCGTTAGGCTTCTTAAATTCTATGTGATTCTGCCTACTGATATTAGGATTTATGTTTTGCAATTATTTGTAAAAAAAACCTAAACTTTCATAAGTAAATATTGGAAATAAAAATACCTCGTCATTGATAGGGCGGGGTATTATAAAGGTTTTTAAAGTGTGATGAATTGTAATTCATTACAATATTGTTAGCAGTAGCCCAATTGTTTTTTAAACAAGTGCTTCTTCTATTTTTACTTTTCTTTTTTAATGATTTCGTAGTAATATGTTATGTCGTTTATCATTCCTGTAGGCCTGGCCATAAGTATAATAATGAAATCCGTTCCTAATTTAGTACAAGAATAGGATGAATTTATAAATAGAAGACGATTATCTATTTTTAAATGTTCTTCAAAACTTGGTGGATTTCCTCGTGTTTCTACATATCTTAATTTATACTTTTCAGCTATTCCATTTATATCAACCAACGAAATAGTATCAGTAGGTTTAACTGGCTCAATATTTAAAGGTAAGCGTTCTAATTTAGAAATGGTTTCCCTAAATTTTATAAAAGCTGGATCTGTTACTGGTTCCCAAGGTTTCACTTGTCCAATAACTGATTCTGTTAAGAGAATAAAAAATAGGAATGCAAAAGTTTTGATTTTCATAATTCATTTAGAATTGTTCTAATGGCTTGGTATTAGTATTGTATTTTTCATTTGCTAATTGTATAAATGGTCTTTAATAATTACTACTAACGTTTCATGACTTGGTAGTAGTGGCATAAAATTAAGAAAAATGTAATAAGAAATTCTAAAGCTCAGAATATTATCCAAGAAAGAAACAAGCTATTGTGCAAAACAACTGTTAACAGAAGATTTATATCATTATATCCAATTCCATTTGCGGTAAAAATCGGTTTTCAATTGATGTCTTTAATTGGTTATAAGTTTTGAACCCAAAAGATTTGTAAAATAATTCGGCATTAGGATCTGAATCGAGAATTATTTTTTTCATATTAGTTTCTTTTGCTTTTTTGATACAATGATTCATTAAGAACTTCCCATATCCTTTTCCAATAAATTTTGGCAATAAAAATAGATAGTCAAGTTTTATGGTCTTATTTTCAAGTTTCAAAATAGAGTAGTATCCTATTATTTCATCGTCAATAATTAATTTGAATGTTTCATTATTTTCAATATAATCTTGTGTTATTGTTAAATCATTCCTCCATTTTTCGAGTTGCTCTTTTTCGTATCCCCAAAATGCTTTTCCTTCGAAAGTTATTTCACTCAAAATAAGATTATCATTTTTTTCGGATCTTTCAATTTTCATTTTTAAAGTATTAAAAGGAAACATTTTACTAACTTGTTTATATTCGAAACAAACATCCATAAAGTTATTTAAAATAGATGTTTAAACATATATCTTCGAATATAATAATAATCTCTATAAATCGTTTTTGGTTATTAAATGCGACAATGGATCAGCAAAAAAAAACTCATAAATCTATGACTTACGAGGTTTTTAATTTTCAGTAGAGAAGGAGGAACAGCCACTTTCTGGCTTTAAGTTCCTAAAATATTTTAATTCCCTTAATTAAACGAACTTCTAAACTCTAAAGGAGACAAGTTCGTTTTTGTCTTAAACAACTTAGAAAAACTTTGACTATGTTCAAAACCCAAATCAAACGCTATTTCTGAAACCGTCAATGCTGTTGTAGACAGTTTTTCTTTGGCTTTTTCAATTAATTTTTCGTGAATATGTTGCTGCGTAGTCTGTCCTGTTAATGATTTTAGTAAGCTGCTTAAATACATAGGGGACATATTCAATGAATCTGCAACAAATTGAACCGTTGGAAGTCCTGTTGTGTTGTCATCATTAAAGTAATCGTCGATAATCCTTTCAACATTCTCTAAAATTTTATGATTACTGACTTTGCGGGTCAAAAACTGCCGCTGGTAGAAACGATCAGAATAATTGAGTAAGGTTTCGATTTGTGAAATAATGATGTTTTGGGTAAACTTATCCAGATTGCCCGAGTATTCCATTTCTATATTTTTCACAAGAGTATTGAGAATCGCCTCTTCCTTTTCGGAAAGAAATAATGCCTCATGCACGGCATAATCAAAAAAATCATAGTGCTTGATAGTGCTGGCTAATGGAGTGTTCCACAAAAAGTCAGGATGTATCATTAACACCCAGCCACTTTTGGCACTGGCAATTTCTTCGATAGTTTCAATACCAAAAACCTGGTTAGGGGCTATAAAGAACATCACGCCATCATCAAAATCATAGTGATTTTGACCGTATTTAAATGTCGCGCCAATACTACGTTTTATAGAAATGTGATAAAAGTCAAATACAAAGTTCTTATGATTGATTTCTGTTGAGCATTTAAAGGTTCCATAATCAAACAAACTGATTAACGGATGCTGAGGCGAAGGCAATCCCTTCATCTTATGGAATTCAGCTATTGATTTAACCCTATGTATCTGATTTTGACTCATCTTTCAAAAATACAAAAATATTACAACATCATTCCTCCGGAAAGTTCAATTCGCTGACCATTCATCCATCTTGCAGCAGGAGTGCATAGGAAGGCGACAACACCTCCAATATCTTCTGGTACACCAACACGTCCTAAAGCGGTAATGGAAGCGATTGCATTTCTTTTATTTTCATCGGATTTGTTAGAACCTCCGCCAAAATCAGTAGCGATGGCGCCTGGAGCAACCACATTGGCTGTAATCTGCCTGCTGCCTAATTCTTTGGCCAGACATTTCGTGTAGGTTTCAATAGCTCCTTTCATACTTGCGTAAGCGGAAACATTAGGGAAAGATATACGGGTCAATCCTGATGAGATATTTACAATTCTTCCTCCATCATTTAGCAGAGGCAGAAGTTTTTGAGTTAAGAAATAAACACCCTTAAAATGAACATTCATCATTTGGTCAAATGCTTCTTCAGTCGTTTCAGTTACCGAGCCGTATACTCCAGCACCAGCATTGTTGATTAGAAAATCGAACTTTGGAGAACCTTCGTGTTCCTGTAAATGTTGACTGACATCACCTACAAATGCATCAAAGGATTTTACATTGCTTACGTCCAATTGATAAGCAATGGCTTTTTGTCCGAGTGATACAACTTCTTCTACAACCTTATCGGCTTCTGTTTTATTACTGTTGTAGGTAAAAATAATATTGTTTCCGTTTTTAGCCAAATTGATAACCATATCTTTTCCTAAACCACGGCTTCCACCGGTTACTAAAGCAATTTTACTCTTTGTTGACATAATTTATTTGTTTTTAATTTATATGACAAAGTTCCTTACTAAATCTTTTTTGGGTGTAGCCGAATTATTGATTGTTGTAGTCTAAACTTAGCTGCTGATTTTTTGATTCCAATTAGGTGTCTAAAATTATTTTTCCCACTCGTAAAAATTTTCCAAGTCCCATTTATAAAAATTACTTACTATTTCAAAAAACTCTTGCCTTGTTGGATTTGGAGATAGTATTTCTTTGGGAAATATTCTATTAAAAAAAACTCTATAATCTGAGACTAATGTTTTAAAATCTTCTTCGCTCAGTTTTTCAATATCTGCTACACTATCTGGAAAAGCTTTACTAGCAATCTCATCTCGTAAATTTTCACTATTTGGTGGTCCGCTCCAATTGTCTCCATTAGTTTCCTAGATGGTAATAATGCCCAATAATTTTAAAGGATCTTCCGCTATAAAATCCCTGTTTTCTTTTATGGCCCAATAAGTACCATACAATTCATCAGTTATGTTGGGATATAAAAAAATCTTATAGCCTTTGGATTTTATAATTCTTAATGCTGAATTATGAGTGTTTATTTCGGCCGATAATCTAAAACTTTCTTTTGAGTTCATATTTCTGATAAAACTGATGTTGTTTGGATTTGTTCTCGTAAACTCGCCTTATATACCTTATAAAAACTAACCGATCTCTTAAAAGCTTACTATAACGAATATATAAAATTAACATTATAATTTTATAGTCAATTTATCTATCCCACCAATTCCGAAAACCGAATTTTTATACACGCTAAAACAAAATTTAATCATAAAAATGGATGTGTAAGATGAAAAATAGATAACTTTAAGGTATATAATTCGTCAGGAGAATTAAATAATTTTTTATAAAATCAATAAATTTTAGATTATGGAAATAACTGCTGCACTAATAAAAGAAAAAGGAGGGAAATTTGAATTGGAAAAAATATCCCTAGATGAGCCAAGAACAGATGAGGTTCTTGTAAAAATTGTCGCAACTGGTACGTGTCATACAGATATGGCCGCACGTGACCAGCAAACCGGTGCGACACCATTCCCAATTGTTTTAGGACACGAGGGAGCAGGTATTGTAGAAAAAGTTGGTGAAGGTGTTACAAACCTTAAACCTGGCGACCACGTTGTATTGACATTTGGTTTTTGTGGAGAGTGTTATACCTGTCAACACGGTAAGCCAACATATTGCGAAAATTTCCCCGCACTAAATTTTGGAGGTGCTCGTTTAGATGGTTCTCATAGCCATCACCATAATAAAGAAGGTATTTTTGACAATTTCTTTTCGCAGTCGTCATTTGCGACTTATGCCATTGCAAATAAAAGAAATGCGATCAAAGTTTCTGAAAAGGCTCCCTTAGAATTATTAGGACCCTTAGGGTGCGGAATACAGACAGGTGCAGGTGCAATCATAAACTCACTACAAGTTTCTCCTGGAAAAACAGTGGTGATTTCTGGTGCCGGTGCTGTTGGTTTGGCTGCGTTATTAGCAGCAAAAGCCTGTTCTGCGGCACAGATTGTTTTAGTTGACATCAATCAAGAGCGTCTTGACTTTGGACTGGAATTGGGAGCGACTCACGTCATCAACAGTCGTAATGAAAACGTCATTGAGGCTTTACAGGTCATTTCTCCGAAAGGTTTTGATTTTGGTTTTGATACTACGGGTCGTAATGATGTCATCAATAATACTTTGGCTAATTTAAAATCTCTAGGACAGATGGGAATTGTAGGTGTTGCGACAAAACCATTAGAAGTGGAAATGAACAGCTATGTTTTAAAAGGTATTAAATTGATTGGTATTGTTGAAGGTGACAGTGTTCCCACAGAATTTATTCCAGAAATGGTAGAGATGTATTTGAATGGTCAATTTCCTTTTGATAAATTGATCAAGAAGTACAAATTTGAAGATATCAATCAAGCTATTGAAGATTCTGAAACCGGAAAAACGATTAAACCGGTTATTCTAATAGGGGAATACAACCAATAGTATAATTAATTATCTCTGTGAAGCCAGTTTCATTTCCAGATTGCTGGCTGCCGTGGTGTATCTCTGTTCGCAAATCTTAACCTTTTCAGATTGTCTAAGATATGCTCATATTCTTGTCTCCTCTCATGGAGAATATGCTTGATGTATTTTTAGGATATCGTGTTCTATTCGTAATATTCTTTATATTCTCGTATCTTGATACAATAGGAGAGAAAGGGACAACTAAGCCGAGATAAAATGTAGTTTTAGTCAGTGAAATAGGGCAGATCGCAGTAATAATGAGGCTTTACAGGGAAGAGCAAAACGCAAAACAATTACCCAAAGTATGATGCTAAATCTTGTAGGAGTAGCAAAAGAAAAAGGAGAAGATGAAAAACTTAAAAGTCAGTGGAATATTTATCATTGTCAAAGTCAAGTTATAACCGCTAACGGACGGATTTACGGAAGATATTGCAAAAACAGATTTTGTACACTGTGTTGTAGAATTAGAAAAGCTAAAATCATAAACAAGTACTATCTAATTATTGAATTATGGGAAGAGTCCTAAATTTTGTTACGCTAATAGTTAAAGCTTATACCACTTCACAACTGAAAATTAGAATAGCTAAAGTACTGTAGGGGGATTTCAACGTATTAAAACCGCCATAAAAAGAACTATCTTAGAGGCATGGGGATAAACTAATTGGAGTAAAATTGCTGGAATGTAATTTTAATCCCGCCAAGAGAACATAGAATCCATACCTTTATTTAATAGTGGCTAATAAAGAAATTGACAGAATAATAATCCGTGACTGGCTAAAATTATAGACTCCTAAAATTTGCTCAAAGGTAGGCTCAGGATATGAGAAAAATATTTAATGTCGAAACTGGATTAATTGAAATTATTAAATATGTTAGTAAAATTTTTTCTGAACCAAAAATAAAGAAGAAGGGAGAAAAAACGTCTTACCAATTTTATGTATATGCACTCGACAATATACTTACATCAATGAAAGGAAAACGTATTTTTGAGAGGTTTGGGGTTAACTCTGAAATAAAAGAAGTTAAGAAGTCTTTAGAACCTCAGCATGTAACTCAATACGATGAATGGGGATTCAATTCGAAAGTATCTGACTGGCAGAACATAGACACGACTGAGGTATTCACTGGGTACAAGCCAAAACCTCAGCTCACCTCCATATTGGCAAATTGTATTGATATTACTTCCCAGTAAATTCGATTTCTACTGTTTTATCACCATTCAGTTTCTTATATTTGGTAACTTTTAACCAATAAGATTACCAAATGCAAAACCTGCAAAATGAGCTTATAGAACTTTTAAAAGGCGAAGATACCTTTGTAGTTGACGGACAACTCAACAAGAATAAAGTGGTAGAAGCAGCCTTAAAAGTGCAACATCAGCTAATAAAAACACTTATAAGTAATGAAACCTTCAAGAAACACTTTTTTGAAGATATAGATGGAGTCTTAGTATTTGATAAAATAGCTTTTCAGCGTTTTGTAAATAATAAATCATTTTTACCTGATAGCTATACTGCCTTTAAAAATAAAATTGGACTGACCTTCAATGATGGTAGTACAGATAATTACATTATGTCCAATAACGATATTGCATTAGTATGGCCTCATAAAGATTGCATTTTAGAAGGAGGACAAACTAAGGAAGACCAAAAAAGGAGTGAAATATTTTGGAATGAAACTCTCGCACCAGATAATGTAGACCGTCTTTTATCTCCTAAGGTATTTACAAACTTTAAAATGTTTGATAAAAATGGGGAACATACGGTTACAAAATTAACTGGGAATGAGAGCCTAATCTTGAAGGGAAATAATCTACTTTGCTTAGCATCCTTATTGAAGACTCATAGAGGTAGAATTAAATTAATTTATATTGACCCTCCATATAATACTGGTGGAGGTGGAGATACCTTTTCTTATAACAACAATTTTAAACGTTCAACGTGGTTGACATTTATGAAGAATAGGTTGGAAATTGCTAAGAAATTATTATCTCAGGATGGTGTCTTAATTACTGCAATAGACGACCATGAATTTGCTTCATTAAGATTGCTTTTAGAAGAAATTTTTTCTGAACATACGCACGAAACTGTTGTAGTAAATCATCATCCGCAAGGTTCCGGTGGATTAAATATTTCAACAACACACGAATACGCTATTTTCACTATGCCTTCTGGAAAAAGATTAATAAAAGGTGAGTATATCGAAGAAACTGAAGAAGAATGGAGTCTAATGAAATCTGGTGCAGGTGATGATTATTTTAGAATTAAGCGACCAAACATGTTTTGTGCAGTATATGTAGATAAAATCACCAGAGAGGTGAAAGGTATTGGACCTAACTTAAAGGTAGATGAAATATATCCATTAGACGAAACAGAAGAAGGATGGATTAGAGTTTATCCATTTGATGGAAGTGGAAATGAAAGAAGATGGCGATATAGTAGAGAAACACTTGTTGATTTATTCAGCCAAAATATGATAGTTTGTTCTAAAAAAGGAAACTATTCCTTAAAAATTAAAAAAAGTCGAAAGGATGTCTACAAACCTGTATATAGTAATTGGGTAGATAAAAAATATAATGCAGGACCGCATGGCACTGCTATGATAAAGGGACTCGTGGGAGAGTCTAAATTTTCATTTCCTAAATCTCTATATACAGTCTTGGATTGTGTTAAATCAGTAGTGCAAGATGATAAAAATGCAATTGTATTAGATTATCATGCTGGAAGTGGCACTACGGCTCATGCTGTATTAGAACTGAATAAGCAAGATGGTGGAAATCGGAAATTTATAATGTGCGAACAGATGGATTATATCGAAGATATTACATGTCAAAGAATCAAAAGTGTAATTAGTAACAATCAAAGTGGTTCATTTGTATATGGTGAACTTATGAAATACAACCAACTATTTATTGAAAGAATACAGGTAGCTCACAAAAGAGAAGAGCTTATAGAGATTTGGCACGAAATGGAGAAAAGTGCTTTTCTTTCATATCAGTTTGATAAAAAATCATTTAATCAACGATTAGAAGTTTTTAAGACAGGAGATTTAGACCAAATGAAGCATTATTTAGTTGAGGTTTTGGATAAAAACCAGTTATATGTAAACTATTCAGAAATTGAAGATGAAGCTTATAAAGTAAGTACTGAAGACATAATTATTAATAATCAGTTTTACAAACAATAAGGAATTATGGCCGAGGACAGATTAGACAAAATTTTTGATGTTTTAGTCGAGAACGATGTTATTGACAAAGAAAGAATATCACCATTAATAAAAGAAAATCTTAAGTTTGAATTACGTCCTTATCAGATAGAAGTATTTGCTCGATTCAATTATTACCTAAATGAATATAAAAAGCGTAGAAAACCTACACAGCTGCTATTTCACATGGCAACTGGTAGCGGGAAGACATTGGTAATGGCGGGTACTATATTAGAGCTTTATAAATTGGGATACAGAAACTTTATTTTTTTTGTAAATACCGATACGATTATCCAGAAAACAAAAGAGAATTTTTTAAATCAAAAATCTTCAAAATATCTTTTTTATAGTACTATAAATATTGATGGAAAAAATGTTGAGGTTAAAGAAGTTCAGAATTTTGAAAGTATTAACGAAGATGATATAAACATATTATTTTCAACAATACAGGGATTGCATACAAGATTAAATAATCCTCAAGAAAATAGTATAACATTTGATGATTTTGTTGATAGAAAAGTTGTGCTTATCTCGGATGAGGCACATCATATTAACACTCTTACAAAAACAAAGTTAGCAGGAAGTGAATTAGAGATTAACAGAAGTTGGGAAACTACTGTAGCGCGAATTTTTGATGCAAATGCTGAAAATGTTATGATGGAATTTACAGCCACATTGGAGTTATCACATCCAGCGGTAGCAGCAAAATATAACAGTAAATTACTTTTTGATTATCCTTTAGCACAGTATAGAGCTGACGGGTATTCAAAAGAGGTTAGAACTAACCAAATTGATTTTGAAGTAATAGATAGAGCATTGGTTAGTATTATTATTAGCCAATATAAAAAGAAGATTTTTTCAGCAAATGGATTATTAATTAAACCAGTTGTTATGATGAAGTCTAATACAACAGCAGAAAGTGCTATTAATGAGCTAAACTTTATTGATGCTGTTAAGAAACTTAATTCTGAAAAGTTAAAAGTATTAAGGAGTCTTAATAATGAAGCAATTCGAAAAGCCTTTACATATTTTGATGCTTTAGGACTTTCAGAGAATAACCTTATAGATGAATTAAAAGATGATTTTTCTGAGGATAAAATAATTTCTGTAAATTCTAAAAATGATAATGATGAGAAACAAATCATTATTAATAGTTTAGAGGATGTTGATAATGAGTACCGCGTTGTATTTGCTGTAGATAAATTAAATGAAGGGTGGGATGTGCTTAATTTGTTCGACATAGTGCGTTTATATGATACAAGGGATGCAAAAGCAGGTAAACCAGGTAAAACAACAATACAAGAAGCACAATTAATTGGAAGGGGAGCAAGATATTATCCTTTTACTACAGATGAGGTACAGGAACGTTACAAACGTAAATTTGATAATGATATAGAGAATGAATTGAGAATTTGCGAAACATTACATTACCATTGCTCACATAATCCTCGATACATACAGGAACTTAATAATGCTTTAAGAGAGATTGGTATAATTCCAAAAGAAATGGTGGAAGTTGATTTAGTATTAAAAAATGATTTTAAAGAAACTTCTTTTTATAAATCTGGTTTTATAATGCTAAATAAACGAGTTGAGAACAACCCAAATCAATTATTTGAGTACCATGAACCGCATATTAAGAAAAACCACTCATATAGCCTTAAAACATCTGTATCGCAGGAAACCATCATCTTTGATGAAGAAAAAATTAAGTATTTGCAACCAGTCGATAGGAAACTTCAAAACTATCAGCTTAAGACATGGGATACTACTTTATTAAAAAAAGCTTTAAATGCGTTTCCCTTTTATTACTTTGCCAATTTAAGAAGATTTTTCCCTTCTATAAAGTCAGTTGATGATTTTATAACTGATAAAAAGTATTTAGGAGAAGTTACTGTAACAGTATCAGGACTGGTAGATGATGTTCAAAAGTTATCATTACATAACCAATTTCAAATTGCGAAAAGTGTTGTTGGAGATATTGCAAATGAGATTAATATCAAGTTTGGAGATTATATTGGAACTAAGGTGTTCCATCGAGAACCCATAAGAAAATATTTTACGGATAAAAAGCTTTCATTTGCTCTTAATGAAGGTGATGCCGAAACTGGAAAAGCTACAATGCGCCCCGGTATAGCGGATAAGTTTTATGTTAATTTATCAGCTAAAGATTGGTATGTCTACAATGAGAACTATGGTTCTTCAGAAGAGAAATTTTTGATCAAATTTTTAGATGCAGAAATTGATAGTTTGCAGGAAAAATTTAAAGAGGTTTATTTACTTAGAAATGAACGCTTTTTTAAATTATATAGGTTTAGTGATGGTAAAGCTATGGAACCAGATTATGTATTATTTATGACCGATAAAGAAACAGAAGAAAACCTTATCTATCAATTATTTATTGAGCCCAAAGGAGAGCATCTACTTCAAAAAGATAGTTGGAAAGAAGATTTCTTAAAAGAGATTGAGAATGAAGCAAAAGTTGAATTATTTCAAAACGAGACGTTCAGATTAATTGGTATGCCTTTCTACAATGAAAGTTTAGGTAAAACAGATTTTAAAGATAAACTACAAATACTTTATAGTTAATTATATGGCACAAACGAAACCCAAATATCCGTTTATGACTTCTTCCGTAAATGAACTTTTTATAAGCCCACTTGTTAAAAAATACGGTGAAGAAAATGTGGTATGGCCAATTGTACTAATAAAAAATAAAACAAGTAATTCGTATTTATACGAAAAGTCAGAGCATTGTTCAATCAACTCACCTGATGATAATAGACCAACAAGTGCCTCTGGAAAAAAATCAATTTTTTTAGATTATTCGGTTAAAGAAAACAGACATATAATTCCTGATACTCCGGAATTAAATGTGTTAACTGGAAAGGAATTTAGTTGTAGCTATGATTGTATATTAAATAATGAAGAAATTGTTTCGGTTGATATAGATTATGTTTGGAATACTGGCGATAAGTGGAAAGCGATTGAGCTTACAACTTTATGGATGCCACTTAAGAGTGAAGAAGAGGCTATTCGGTTAGTAAAGATGTTTACAAGGAGACCATCTTGGAACGGGCCTCATGGTCCTCATGGAATTAGAACTCTAATAGACGCATCAAATGATTTAGGTCTCGAGTATTGGATGATTTGCGTTAATAGTGAAAAAGGTGTGTCAAATAATCTGGTTGTAGATGGTAATGCCTGTGGCTTTCCGCTTACACATGATAATATAGATAGAATTTTACGCCAAAACACTCCAGAGGATTTTCGTTTTGGGTCATTTAATAAATTAATAGAGTGGTTATAAAGAACAAAATTGTCAACTAAATAAGCCCCGCATATCAATAGATAGCGGGGCTTTTCGCGGAGAAAGAGGGAATTGTCTTCCATTTCTAACCGTTTGATATTGTTGAGTTTTAAAAACTTTTATAATCCTAGGTTCTCGCTTTTGCTCCTCTATTTTGACTTGCAAAATTTGAAATCTTATAAAACAAATATAATCAAATAAAATTTACTTGCAAAAACGATTGAAAATTAGATGTTCGATGATTGAACACGATTGTTTATGATTAACAATTAATATTCCATTAGTGGAACTGATTAATTCAAAACGATTTTGGTTTTTGTAGACTTGTTTTCGCCTTTAGGAAAAATTAAAACGAATGCATTATAAGTGTTATCAAAATAATGGTAAGTAAAGTCTACATTACCGTTCAAAGTTTTGAGATTAATTAAACCATTAGTCTTCCACTTCTTCTTTAAGAAAAGATGGTCTTTGATGAATTCCCATTTATAGCCAAAATTTTCAGGCCATTCAATTGAACCAAAATTGTTTAGAAAAGATTCTGAATGAAACGCATTCCTAAAATCTCCATTAGCAACTTTTCCTTTTTCCGATAAATTTTTAAGAATGAGTAAAGCGCATCTAAATTTTGATTCCTCAACATAACGTCTAAAAGTAGCATGTACAGATGCTCCAAAATGATTAGACAACTGTATTACAGAAGGCATACCTAATTCAAATTTTTTCACATGGTTTTCAAAGCGATCATTTTGAAAAAGTGTTACAGAGGCAAAATAGTTTGCTTCTTGTTCAAATTCTTCTTGTGTATCAGGGTCTAAAGTTTCATCATCATCTAAAAACTCTAAAGTTTTACTTTGCCATGGAAGTACATTATGGCCGGTTTCATGAAGTGTAACAAAGTTCTTTCTGCTACTTATCTGATCCATATCAAGATAAATAACTTTTTCGCGGCGGTCTAAAAATCCACGGATTTTTGATAACCCCGACTTTAATGCGTCGGAAAAATAAGAACTTTTGTATTTTTTTTCTAACGATTTTAAATCAATGCCTCCTGCAATATAAAGCTCTGAATGCTGAACAATTTTTTCGACTGGAGTCGGAAAAACATCAAGCGACTTAGATGATTTTAAAATGTCATAAGAAATATTGTCTATGTCTTTTTTAGAGTGTAGAATCATTAGCTTTCTTGTATCTTAAGAATTTAATAAAATCAACAACGTCTTGTGCTTCTTCATCTGTGAGTTTATCTTTATAAAAAGCTATCTCTTTTTCGAAAAATGTTTGCTTTGGAGGCTCAGTATCATCACTTTTTTCAATAATACCAGCTGCATGAAGTAATACGTTTAGATCAATTTTATAAACATTCGCTAACTTATATAGTATACTAGCGGATGGTTTTTTAATTTTTTCATTTTCTAACTGACTTAGATAAGCATTAGATATACCGGTTGCGTTTTCAACGTCCTTAAGGGTTAGGGAAACGTTTTCACGCGTACTTTTCAAGGTTTTGCCTAAAGTTTCCATGGTTATATTTTTTACAAAGTTATTAAAGATATTAATTATATCAAAGACTATGTTAATTTTTTTTAGAAAATTTTATCAAGCTACTTGTTTGATAAAATTAGATTGCATATATTTGCAACGTAATAAGTACTCAATCTAAAATTAGTTATGTCAAATGATAACAAAATAAATTAAAAAAACCCAGAACCGTTTGCACCGGTGCTGGGTTACATACGAGGGATAAAGTTTTTGCGGACTTCTTATTGACAGGCTTATCACCTAAGTCAACCCTTTTTTCGTGGTTACAAAGTTAGAAGTTTATTTAAACTATACAAGTCACCCCGATTTTTTTAGCACTTTGATGGCATAAAGTACTCCGCCACCACAGTAAAAGGAGGTAAACTTAAATATTCACTAAAAGTCGGGAGACGGTAAATCTAGCGAATTATGAAAAATAGCTTTAAATTAAACGACAAATTGTTTGAATCCAAGAATTCAAAAATTACAGGAAAAGAAGTTCTGTTAGCAGGAGGTCTTGAGCCAGTAGAAGATTATGAATTGCTGATTAAAGTCAATGAAAATGGCTATGAGCCAATTGAATTGACAGAAGTTACCGATCTGCACGGCGCGGGTCTTGAAGGCTTTTATGCAAAGCCATACGGAAAGTTGACCATCTTTGTAAATGAGAAGCCGGTTGATATGTCTGAAGCGTTCTCGACACCGAACAAAATTCTGGCTGCTGCCGGAAAAGTAGTTAAAGACTTTTATCTGGTACAGCAGGATGGCGAAGTGGAAATAGGCTACAAAAATGATAGGGAGCACAAAGTAGCCATAAAGAATGGCGCCAGATTTGTCTCTTATGAAGTTGAGATTATCGATGTTCATGAGCATTGCCAAAATGGGGTACCCGTTCCGCCTGACTGCAAGTATAAAATCCTGATTGATCGTGAACCGTACATTGTTGATGAGGAATGCCTGACAGGAAAGGAAATCCTTATGCTAACGCACAAGACACCTCCGGACAGGTTTCAATTGCGTCAGAAGTTTAAAGACGGCCGCGTCGTGACAATCAAGAACGACCAAAAGGTTTGTTTTACTGACCCGGGCGTTGAGAAATTCAAGACCATTCCTCTTGACCAAACAGAAGGTGAGGAAGCCGTCCTTAGGCGTGAATTTGACCTGTTGGAAGAGGATGAAACCTATCTGAATAGTTTGCAATTGCCTTGGGAAGCTGCGATGTTGGCGAACCAAAATTGGGTGATTGTGCATAACTATCCAATTGCTCCGGGTTATAATGTTGAAAGTGCGTCGATGGCCATCAGGATGACTGGTGGTTATCCGACAGCAGGATTGGATATGGTTTATTTCTACCCAGCATTGAGCAGAGCAGATCAGCAGCCTATCGGTGCTTTAACCCCGCATGTGCTTGACGGAAAGTCTTATCAGCAGTGGTCACGTCATAGGACATCAGCGAATCCGTGGCGCGCAGATGTTGATAATTTGAGTACCCATATTCCTTTGGCGGATTTTTGGTTGTTGAATGAATTTGAAAAAAGACCAAGCCGTGCATTATCAGCTTAGGATTGCGGGTAAGCACTATGAAAGTCTTCAGCAGCATCTCTTTCCCGGAGACGGGAAAGAGGCCGTTGCCGTCGCTTTGTGTGGACGGTATGAAAGAGATGGTATATCTGTCTTGCTTACGCATAAAATTGAACTCATACCCCATGATGAATGTGAACGTGATGCCCTTTTCGTTAACTGGAAGACGGAGCGCATCATTCCATTTTTAGAGGAAGCCGAAAAACACAACTTGGCAATATTGAAAATCCATAGCCACCCAACGGGTTATCCACAGTTTTCAAAAACTGATGATCAATCGGACAGCGAATTATTTACCTCCGTCTTTGGCTGGTGTGATTATGATGGTGTGCATGCTTCTGCTGTGATGGTTCCTGATGGCAGCATTTTTGGCAGGGTGTTCACGCATGATTTAAGAACATTTCCTATTGAAAAAATATCGGTTGCCGGTAACGTCATCAAAATCTTTGAAAACAAAAAGGCGGTTGAAGATGATTTTTCGTTGCGGACCAGGCAGGCATTTGGTGATGAGACGTATAATAAACTACGTCAGATGAAGATTGGTATAATTGGCTGTTCGGGTACCGGTAGTCCTACGATCGAACAACTCGTGCGTTTGGGGGTGGGCACGATAGTTATCGTTGATCCCGATACCGTGGAGAAAAAAAATCTCAACCGCATTTTAAACACCACTATGGAAGATGCTGAAAACAGCCGATTTAAAACTGATGTCCTTTATGATTCAATCGGTAAAATTGGATTGGGTACCGTTGTAGAGCGATACAATGTAAATCTCTATGATAGCCGTGAAGCGTTGGAAACGTTGATTGGCTGTGACGTGATTTGCGGTTGTGTGGATAGTGTGGATGGTAGGCACTTGATGTCACAGCTGAGCAATTTTTATCTTGTTCCATATTTTGACCTTGGCGTGCGACTTGATGCTGACGGAGCCGGAGGAATTAAGGCGATCAATGCTAGTATCCATTATATTCAACCCGGATGTTCGACTTTGTTCAGCAGGGGGCTTTACAATTCGCAAAGGTTGGCCGATGAAGCTTTACGCCGACAGAGTCCTGAAGACTTTGCGGCGCTTGAGAAGCAAGGCTATGTGCATAATGCCAATGTTGACCGGCCTGCGGTTATCAGCATCAATATGCAGATCAGCAGCATGGCTGTTAATGAGCTCTTGAACCGACTTCATCCCTTTAAAGATGAAGATCCGGAAAACTATGCAAGGATTATGATGGATTATACCGGTGGATGTATCATCAATCAGGCAGAGGATGAATTTGAGCAAGACAGCGCTGCTGCCAAATGGGTTGGCCGTGGCGACTGCCGTCCGTTTTTGAGAATGATGGAACTACGATGAAACTGCTGTCTAAAATATCGGGATGGTTAAGCAGTTTGTGGCACTTTGTGTTGGGCAGCAAGCCCCAGACAATACAGCCGCCGGAAGCTACCTCATTTTATCATGTTGATGTTGCAGAGGATTTACCGGAAATCATAGCGGATAACTCTATTTTTGTGATACAAGATGGCAATGAGCCAGAACTTTTAGCCTTTAAATGCCCATGTGGATGCAAAGAAAATATCCTGCTCAACCTTTTGGGCGATGCTTCTCCAAAATGGCATTTTAGAGTAACTGACAACGGAATCATAAATGTTCATCCGTCAATATGGAGAACTGTTGGGTGTAAAAGCCATTTTTGGATAATCGACGGAAACGTTAAGTGGGTCTAATAGAAAAGCCACTGTAAAAGTGGCTTTTTAAATTACTATATTTGAAAGTGCAACCAATTATGACTGAAAGAAATAAGATGGAAAACCAGCGACAAAAGGAAGACCAGAACGAATATGCCAAAAACATCAAGGGCGATATTAAATTCATACTTGATGTTGAGAGTGGCCGTAAGGGGTATTGGTGCCTGGGATGCGATGAAGAAATGCAGGCCGTGCATTTTAAGGTGGAACATTACCGATCTTATTTCAGGCACGATGCTAAGGATGTGAAGATTGAAAGGAAATGTACGTTCAGCAACCAAGATTTCAGGCACCGCTTGGCGATGGACATCCTGGCGAGAACCAAACGGATCAAGGTTCCGAACCTTTATAAATTTTCGCCGGATGGCAGTTCAAAGATCCTGCTGGAGGAGTCGAAATTCGTGGAAAGCCATTCTGTTAAGGCGGAGCTTAGTTTTTATGAGGATGACAACGGTCAGGTGCAATGGGGCAAAAATCTGGAGATTGATGAAAAGTATTTGCTGATACGACCAGATATTACTTTTTTTGACGTGCATGGAAAGCCCATACTGCTGATAGAGATTGTCGTCAATCACAAAATAAATGATGAAAAAAGGGTGAAGCTGAAACGCTTGGGAATTGATACAATCCAGATCACGGTACCAAAAGATTCTCCCGAAAATATTGCCAAGAGCCTAGAAATTACACAACACACCAAATGGGTTTATAATCATGTCGAACAAACCACCAATTATTTACACCTTTCCAAAGCAGATCGAGAAGGAATTTCATCAACTGATGCAGTCGAGATGGGATTTTTCAGAGAAACTTTCGCCTGCAGAGAAAGCCAAATTAAAAATCTTATACGAGCGATTACAAGGTGCTTGGAATCTCAATACTACCGAGGTACTGAGCAAGAATTTAGATCTGAGCTATCAAGAGTTGCGGGAAACACAAGCCGAGATCTCGCAAGACTGGAAGCGCTACGAGCTGAGCATCGAGGACGAGTTGAAAGACGATATTCAGAGCAGATTGCAGCGATTGAAGAAGACGAAAGACAATTCAACGTCGAACTTGGAGCAACTGAAGCAGAAGTTAGGCGAAAAGACTCAGAACTGGAGCAACGATATCTTGCAGAGAAAGGAAGCATTGAAGATCGAAGAAGAGAAATTGAAGAACTTAGCGAAGAATTCGGAAACGTTGAAGGAAAACAGAGAGCGCTTGACGCAGAGTCGAAAGCAATTGGAGATAAAATCCGAACAACTGATGAAAGAATCGAGACTGTTATCAGAGACAGAGGAAATATTTCAATCAAATTTGAACGACTTCATAACAAAGAACAATCAAGATTTGAAGATCTTGCAGCAGGATTTAGAAAAGCAACAGAAAATAGTCCAAACGACATTATCGGAGGAAAGCGAGCGCTTGAATCAAAATTTGAAGCAGATCGAGAAAGAACAATTGAAGCTATTAAGAACACGGATAGCCGAGGAAATTCCGAATTGTCCGAAGGAATTAAAAGAATATTTGCTGCAAGGGGAATTATCCTTAATTTCAATGAAAGAGAAATCGCTTATAAGAGAAACCGAACAGCTTATGACTGCTTTATGGACGGGACTTACAAAAGTTGGTTTAAATTATGATTTATACTTTGAAAAAGTAGATGAGTTTATAATGGGTAGGGATAATGAATAATTGTTTTCTTATGTGCCCATAAAGCCTTAATTAAAAATCTTGTGTTAAAAAAGCCGTTCTACATTTCTGCAACACGGCTTTCCCAACCAAACAATTAAACTACTTTTTCGCTTTCGCTTTCACAACTCTACCGCCTTTGACATAGCGATAACCTTTCTTCAATGTTCCGTCTTTTTTCACACCTTCTCGCTTGATTACACTACTGCATAGCCTTTTTTTGCGGAGATTCTTTTTTTGCTTTTCGATTTTGCTTTTTTACTTACCATGATTTTGAATTTAATTATTTGACTTTAAAGGATAATTTTCTTTTTTTGGGCTCGTTGACTACCTTCTTGTAGTACATCGAGTATTTCAAAGTGAGGTCATTGCCCCGGTTTTTCTCCAGTGTTGCAAAACGTTCTTTAGGGTCAGGATGCGAGGAACAATGAATTACAGAGGTCGGATTGTGTGCCATTTTATTACCGCCATACATTGCTCCATTTTCTTTTACCTGTGAAATGAAGCACCATATTATTTTCGGATAAGTAGTTCTTAAATAGTTGAGTTGGTCGGCAGTAATTTTTAAATCAGTAACCGAATCCGCTATTATGACCTTGACTATTTTGCAGAAATCCTGCAATTCCTCAAATGGTTTTTCCAAATAACCTTTTATGGCTACATACCGTCTTCCTTTCTCAGTTGTATTCCTGTTTATACTGTCTAAATTATCTTTGCTTTCGATACCGCCTTGCTCATAATCAATGTAGGCAACAGGTATTTCTTCTTCTCCAAAAGCATTGGCAATCTGCATGGCCAGTTGCGATTTTGAACTATGCTTATTACCTTTAATCAGAATGAGGGCTTTATGTGGCTGTTGCTTTTGCAGGAACTTCCCAATTTCGCCACCCAATACGAAAACACAATAGGAAGCAATTTACCTTCTCCAATACATTGCGGATGATTTTCATATTTATCAATTACCATTTGAGTAACTGGCAGGATAGTAATTTTTGAAGCACTTTCCGTTTTCTGACGATGCGTAAAAATCCATTTATCGCCATCAATGCCAATGCTTATTTAAGTTCTTTACATCGATATAAGCAAGATCTGTAAAACAGCTAAAAAGGAATATATCACGAACTAATGAAAGCCTGTCATTTTCCAAATCTTTCTCGATGATTTCCTGTATTTCTTCTTCTGTTAAATAAACCCGTTCAACCTCTTTAACTTTTGCTTTATAGTTTGCAAATGGATTTTTCTCAAGCCAATCGCTAGCTAAACAAATCTTGATTATTTTGCTGAAATTTTTAATGTACTTGACCGCCTTATTATTGGAACAATTTCTAACGCTTCTTAAATAAAATTCGTAATCAGTAATGAATGCATGGTTTATTTTAAAAATCTCAATATCTGAAACATTGTACTTCCATTCCAAAAACTCGATAGTGTGCTTTAAAGAAGTGGTGTAGCGTTCTAATGTTCCGGGAGCATATTCTTTACCTACCAATTCTTTTATCTTATTATTATGGTCTTGAAAAATTGGTACAAGCATACGCTGTTTCTCATCAGAGCCAAAAAGCAATTCTTTAAAGTTCTCAATGCTTAGATTTTCATTCTTATGGATTAATTCCATTTGAATATCCAATACTTTGGATTTTATAACATCAAGATAACTATTTATTAAACGGGCTTCCTCTGTCGTGCCTTTCGCTTTCGATGCTTCAGATGACCATCGCGGGAAGGCTCAATAAATTTCTTAGTGCTGAATTCGGTTCTATTTCCATCTACGGTTAGACGGACATAAATTGGAAATTGCCCTTTGGTATTCGCTTTGGTGGATTTTGCATAGAAATGCAGGCTTACTTTCGCTTTCATTTTACTGACTGATTAATTATTTATCAATTTAAATTCCTAATCCAAGCCAAACAAGATGTTTGCTGAATGAACTAGCTATTTAATTTATTCGCAAACCCAATGTTTGCATGGGTTAAGGGATTTTAGCGAGACCCTAATTTCTTAGTTTTTGTTAGGGCCTTGATTTAGTCCCTTTAGCGATAAGATTTGATGATAAATTTTGAAAGTCTGTAAAAGCAAAAAACCTCGAAAATCATAGGATTTTCGAGGTTTTGATACCATTTAGGATTTTATTCAGCGGAGAAAGAGGGATTCGAACCCCCGGACCTGTTACAGTCAACAGTTTTCAAGACTGCCGCAATCGACCACTCTGCCATTTCTCCAATATGTTGCTATCATTTCCTGATTGCGAGTGCAAATATAGAAACCTTTTTTGAGTTTCAAAACATTTTGGATGTAAAATTCAAAACATTTTTTAGCAACATTTTTAATTATTTCATTTTCTAGTGTTTACACCAAAAATAAAATTCTTTTATTTTTCTAGAATTCGACGTATTCCATAATTTCCAAACCATATCCAATCATTCCAACACGTTTTGTCTGCTCAGAATTGGATAATAATCGGATGTTGGTGATGTCGATATCATGCAGGATTTGTGCACCAATACCAAAATCTTTGTTGTCCATTTTTAATTGTGGCGCCTTAAAAACTCCTTTTTCTTGCAATCCCTTTAGTTCTGTAATGCGATTTAGGAGCTCGATAGGCTGGATTTCCTGATTAATAAATAAAATAGCACCTTTGCCTTCTTCATTGATCTTTTCGAACATTTTTTCCAGTTTCTGATCCGGATCGTTTGTAAGCGTGCCTAATATATCATTATTGACCTGAGTTGAATTGATACGGGTTAATATTGATTCTCCAATATTCCAACTTCCTTTGGTAAGGGCCAGGTGAACCTGCTTGTTTGTGGTTTGTAGATAAGCTCTTAAACGGAATGTACCAAAACGGGTCTCAATCTCGAAATCTTCTTTCTTTTGGATAAGACTGTCATGCTGCATTCTGTAAGCCACTAAATCTTCGATAGAAATGATTTTCAGGTCGAATTTTTTAGCTACTTCAAACAGTTGTGGCAAACGCGCCATAGAACCATCTTCATTTAGGATTTCTACAAGGATTCCGGCTGGTTTTAGTCCGGCAAGACGTGCCAGGTCAATAGCAGCTTCAGTATGGCCTGTTCTTCTTAAAACACCGCCTTGTTTTGCTCTTAGAGGGAAAATATGTCCTGGTCGGCCCAAATCTTCCGGTTTGGTATTATCGTCAACTAAAAACTGTATGGTTTTAGCGCGGTCATGAACGGAAATACCTGTTGTACAACCATGACCTATAAGGTCAACAGAAACTGTAAATTGGGTTTCATGCAGTACCGTGTTATTGGTAACCATCAGGTTGAGGTCTAATTCCTTGCAACGAGCTTCGGTTAGGGGAGCGCATATAAGTCCGCGGCCGTGAGTTGCCATGAAATTAATCATTTCAGGAGTCACTTTTTCTGCAGCGGCAATAAAGTCACCTTCGTTTTCGCGATCTTCATCATCAACGACAATGATGATTTTTCCTTGACGGATATCTTCAATCGCTTCTTCTATAGTATTAAGCTTTGTAATTTTATTCTCGGACATTATTTTGGTGTGTTGTTGTTTTTAATTCTGAATAGTTTCTGGAATACTCTCTGAATAGGTGAGAGGATGATATCCATGTTGATCAATCCAATGTCATTTGTAGCTCTGTAGGTCAGCAAGATAGCTAAAGGTGACAAAATAAACGAGGACATCCACGAGCCTAAAAAGGGCGAGATTCCGTTTTCCTGGGCCAGTTTTCGCCCAAAAGTATTGATAAAATGGAACGTAATAAAAATAAGGACAGCGAATACAATAGGTAATCCCAATCCTCCTTTTCGGATAATAGCGCCTAATGGAGCTCCAATAAAAAACATGAGCATGCAGGAGAAAGCAATGACAAATTTTTCATACAAAGCCAACCAATGGTTATTGATATTTTTTTGTTTGAATTCCATTTCTTGCTTTGTTCCTTCAATTGAGAATTTTGCACTCTCCAGGTTACCTACAGCAATTTCTAGTACCCTTGATTTTTCGGCTGTTGATAAAACACTTAATAAGTCTGTTACAACAGAATCCTTTTTAGGTTTAGTTACGGCAGCAACAGCATTATGATCTTTATAATTAATAATTCCGCTTCTTTGGTAGATATTTTCTGCAAAAGAAACCAAATCTTTGTTGAAGTTTTTGTGAAGCGAATCCAGAGTATAAGTAAGTTCGCTTACATTAAGCATAGTGTTGGTGTTTGTAATACTAGATTCGTCTCCAACAGTAGTCAATTTGGATAGGTCGATGTTGATAATGTCCTTCTTAAAAGAAGCCTTGATAAAAGGTACTCTATTGCGTTCTTCGTATTTTTTTGGAATAATATTTTCGTAATAATTACCATCAAATAATATCATCTGAAGCATAGAAGACTCTTCCTGATTTACCAATAAACCCTTTTTAGCCTTGATGACAATATTATTCCCTATACCGTTGGCTGCTTTTTTATGAATAGTAACTCCGCTTAGTTTTTCACCTTTGTCTCCTGATTTTTTGTTGACTTTAATGTTATATTCACCCACATCGCTAAATTGTCCTTCTGCAATAGCCATAGCGGGTTTGGTCTGGGCAATGTCTTTTCGAAGATTTAGGAATTTATATTCTGCTGCCGGGATAATATTGTTAGCAAAAAAGAAAGCTATGATACTTAAAAAAACGATAAATACCATTAGGCTTTTCATGGCTCTCTGAAGTGAGATTCCAGAGGATTTCATGGCCGCAAATTCGTAGTTCTCAGCAAGATTTCCAAAAGTCATAATAGAAGCCAGCAATATGGAAAGCGGCAAAACCAGAGGAATCATCTTTGGAGAGTAAAACAAAAGAAATTTTACAATCAGAAGTACATCCAGATCTTTTCCGGCCAAATCAGCGATAAAAAGCCATACAGCCTGAAGGATGAAAATGAAAAAAAGAATTACAAAAACCGTAGCTAATGTCTTCAGGAATGTCGTTAGAATGTATCTGTCAAGAATTTTCACCGATGTATCAATCTAGTTTGTTGATATAGTAATTAGGGTATTTACTTTCCGCAAAGGTAAATTGATTTTTTGATAATGGCTGATTGGTTTTAAAAGAATTAACAGTGATTGTAGTTTTTGATCCATTCTTTCCTACTTCCATAAGGTTATAGATGTGTTTTGTCTGTACATCTATGCCCAGATAGATTTCTTTTCTTTCGTCTTTAGAGCTGGTAGGAACTAATTTCACATATTGAATTTTTCTACCACGTACGTTTTGCAGTATATCCCAGGAATATTTGAATCCGTGGTTAAAAAATGTCAGCATTTTTGAAGGCGTTACTGCATCTTCTTCATTTTCGTCAAATTTTGAAATGCTTATTTCTTCGTCTTCAGGAACAATATTATATATTTTTTTTCCGTCGTAAATTTTAGTTACTCCCATGAAGTTCAATACATATTTATTGCCTTGCATGATAACATTTCCTTTGCTTTCCTGATTCAGATTTTCCTTCGGATTCGTCAAGGAATATTTGAAATCAATAGAAATATTATCATAGCTTTTTACTTTGGCAGATACTTCGTCCAGCAGAGTTCTCGCTTTTTGGCTGTTCTGTGCCTGGATAGTAATGGAGATAAAAAATAATGCAATAATGGGTAATAACCTTTTCATTTTAAAAATCATTTTGCTCATTGTTAAAGAATTGGTCAAGAGAATTCAAGTCCGGGATGTTAACGCTTCTGGCTTTGCTTCCCTCAAAAGGGCCCACAATTCCAGCGGCTTCCAACTGATCAATTAATCTTCCGGCACGGTTGTAACCTAGCTTTAGCTTGCGTTGTAGCAATGAGGCTGAACCTTGCTGTGCTGTAACAATGATTTCGGCAGCTTCCCTGAACATAGAATCTCTTTCGGATATATCCACATCAAGTTTAATGCCATTTTCTTCCCCAACATACTCAGGAAGGAGATATGCGTTAGGATAGGCTTTTTGCGAGCCTATAAATTCGGTGATTTTTTCTACTTCTGGTGTGTCTACAAAGGCGCACTGTACGCGGATTACATCGTTACCATTGGTGTATAATAAATCCCCGCGTCCAATAAGCTGATCGGCACCCTGCGTATCTAAAATAGTTCTGGAATCTATTTTTGAAGTAACGCGGAAAGCAATCCTTGCAGGGAAGTTCGCTTTGATTATACCTGTAATAACATTAACCGATGGTCTTTGCGTTGCAATAATCAAATGAATACCAATTGCTCTTGCTAACTGCGCTAGCCTTGCAATAGGAGTTTCGACTTCTTTACCAGCAGTCATGATAAGATCCGCAAATTCATCCACTACCAAAACGATATAAGGCAAGAATCGGTGTCCGTTTTCCGGATTTAGTTTTCTTAGCTTAAACTTTTCGTTATATTCTTTAATGTTACGCACCATGGCGTCTTTTAATAAAGAATAACGGTTGTCCATTTCAACGCAAAGCGAATTCAATGTATTGATTACTTTAGCATTATCTGTAATAATAGCCTCTTCCGTATCAGGAAGTTTGGCAAGATAATGGCGTTCTATTTTGTTGAACAATGTAAGTTCTACTTTTTTAGGGTCGACCAAGACAAATTTTACTTCGGCCGGGTGTTTTTTGTAAAGCAATGAAGTCAATACGGCATTCAATCCGACTGATTTTCCTTGTCCGGTAGCACCCGCCATCAAAAGGTGAGGCATTTTGGCCAAATCAACAACAAACGTTTCGTTAGAAATTGTTTTACCAAGCGCAATTGGAAGTTCCATTTCTGCCTCCTGGAATTTTGCAGCTCCGATAACACTTTTCATAGAAACCATTGTTGGAGTCTTGTTTGGTACTTCAATACCAATGGTTCCTTTTCCAGGAATTGGTGCAATGATACGAATTCCTAAAGCGGATAATGACAAGGCGATATCGTCCTCCAGGCTCTTGATTTTTGAAATTCGGATACCGGCTTCCGGAACAATTTCATATAATGTTACAGAAGGACCAACTGTAGCCTTGATTTGGGCAATTTCAATTTTATAGTTTCGTAATGTTTCAACAATCCTGTTTTTGTTTTCCTCAAGTTCTTCCTGATTGATTGTAATTCCTCCATTGGAATATTCCTTTAAAAGATCCAGGGTTGGGAATTTATAATTCGATAAATCCAGTGTTGGATCAAATTCTCCAAAGTCAGCAACTAATTTTGATGCCAGGTTCTCAATAACCGTGTCTTCATCGGCAAATTTCTCGATTACGAAAGCATCATCATTTGTTTCGATAATTTCCGGTTCGTGCGAATGTACGGGAGCTACCGGAGGTTTAACAATAGGTTCGATTGTTATATGCGATGGATTATTAATTGTAGGTTTTAATGCTTCCTTATTGATTTCAAACTGGGAAACAGGTTTTAGAGTAGGCTCTTCAATTTCCTCTTCATCCTCTTCTTCAATAATATCTTCTTCCAGAATTTCGTCTGTCAATTCTTTTACTGCAACTGGAGCGACAACAGATTCTGCTATAGCTTCTTCTTCGGCTTTTCTCTTTTTGGCTTCGAAATAGTTCTTGATGCTGTCCGGCGAAACTTTCATCTTAAAGATCAAATAAACAAGAAGCCCAAAAACCAATAGTAGCAAGGTACCTGCTTTTCCAAGATAATCCTGAATAAAAAGATTCATTTCGAAACCAATCACACCACCTAATTCAGGCAGAAAATCGGCAAAAAATCCAAATAATATTGAGATAATGATAATGGCAAACAAATCCCAAAACCAGGTATTTTTAAGTTTTTTTACCGGCAAATCCAATATGAGATACATTCCGGTTATAAAAAATAATCGTACCAAAAGAAATGAAGCGACACCAAATCCTTGGTATAAGAATAAATTAGCAAGGTAAGCACCAAATTTTCCTAACCAATTTTGGACTTCTATTGATCGGTCAGCCAAAGCATCTACAGCACTTTGGTCGTATTGACCATATAAGAAGAAGGATATAAAAGCAAGCAATAGGGCAATGGAAAACAAGACTAATAAAGCTCCAAAGATTACTTTGTGCTGTCTAGTCAGTTTCCATGTTTTTTTCTCAGAAGATTGAGAATCCGTCTTGCCAGCTGTTTCTTTTTTTGTCGTTTTAGCCATTAAAAGAGGAGATGATTAGATGTAAAAATAAATAAATTTTCTACAAATTTTGAAATTTCGGTATATATATGATTAGGCCAACAGCAATGGCGGCGACCGCAGCAAAAAATACGGCTCCGGCAGCGACATCCTTTATAAAACCAATTTTGTCATGAAAATTGGGATGAATAAAATCGGCTATTTTTTCTACAGCCGTATTCAGTCCCTCGATACTTAAGACCAGTCCAATTGCCATCGTCTGGAACAGCCATTCCGTTTTAGAAATATTAAAATAAAATCCCGCAACTGTTATTGCAATTCCCAGAAAAAACTGAACCATAATACTATGCTCGGTCGAAACTAGTTTGTATGCACCACGAATGGCATACTTAAAGCTTTTTAGCCTGCCGGTTACAAAAGAATGGTCTGTCTTCATATCGTGTTATAATTTATAGTACTGCCAAGGCACTTTCGTAGTTAGGCTCATTGGCAATTTCAGAAACCTGTTCTGTATGAAGTACGGTACCGTTTTCATCAAGAACGATAACTGCACGGGAATGCAGTCCTGCCAAAGCACTATCAGCAATTTCCAATCCGTAGCTTTTCCCAAAACTTCCATCTCTGAAATCAGAAAGGTTGACTACATTGTCCAATCCTTCCGCACCACAGAAACGTTTCTGTGCAAAAGGCAGATCTCTTGAAATACAAAGTACAGTAGTATTCTCCAAGCCGCTTGCCTTAGCATTAAAATTTCTGACAGAAGTAGCACAAGTTGCAGTATCAATGCTAGGGAAAACATTCAGGACTAATTTTTTTCCTGCAAAATCAGAAAGCGACACAACGCCCAAATCTTTATTCACTAATTTAAAATCAGGTGCTTTTGAACCTACTTTTGGTAATTCACCGCTTGTTTTTACTGGATTTCCTCCTAATGTTACTGTTGCCATTTTTTTAAATTTTATAAGGTTCAAAAGTATGAAAAATATATTTGTTAAAAGGACTGAAAATAAAAAACTCTCCCATATCATAGAAGGGCAGGCAATTTGCATGCAGATAGATTATATCAGAAAAAGTAATGCAGGCTTGTATCATGATATGATTTAAAATACAGAATAGCAGTGACAAATACTGATTTGTCTTGGAAGGAAAATATAAAAGTCCCTTGCTGTTTTTTGCAAGGGACTTTCTTGTTTATGGCTTTATAAGCCGGGCTTATTTACGCTTACGGGTTTGTTTGGCCTCTAATTTTTGTTTTATTTTTTCTTGCTTCTTTTCTTTTAAATCAACTGTCGGGGCTTTTAAATTTTTTCCTTTAGCCATGATTGTAACTTTTTAATGGTTATGAATAAAACTGTATATTAACGAAATAGTACAACCTATAGAAAAATATACCTGCGAGTTAGGGGCGGGCATGAGAATGCCTGCTAAAAATATAGCGGTATAGATTCAGGTTTTTTTAAGCACACTCGCGGGTGCTTAAAAATTCGGGAAGATGATTTTAGATTTGCGAATTTGAAATACAGTTCGGTTAGCCACCAAAGGAGCCAACCCTACAGCAACTGGTGCCTGGAGAATAGAAAAACTTTTTATAGGGAACAATTTGTTTGTCATAACAAAAAGAGGATTTCTAAGTTGGTTACATTACAAACATATTGATTTTTCAGGATATTCCAAATTTTTAATGCTGCAAAAGCTGTTATTTGAAAAATGTAGAGAAAATAAAAAAAACGCTCCCATAAAGAGAGCGAATTTTATAAGGCAAAAAGGATTTATTTGTCAATGGAGCCAAGAACCCGCTGCATAAATTTATTCAGCGCTTCCTTTTTATCTGTACCGTCTTTTATCATCTTATTGACTTCAAGCGCACCGTACATATTAGAAATCAATTCCCCGATCACATCCAGTTCCTCATCTTTGAGTGATGGAACCTCGGTCAAAGCCTCAAGCACCTCGATTGTTTCGATAATATAATCCTGATCGTTTTCTTCAATAAATTGAGTTAAATGTTTGATAACGGGTAATTTCATATTTGATTTCTTACGTTTTTTAATGGTTCAATTAAGCTATTTCATTTACCAATTCTGATAAAACTTCTGCTTTATTTGTCTGTGTCTGGTTTACAAGCTGCCCGTTTACGAAAGTTGCGAATGTAGGCAGGTTGGACACGTTAGCCAATTTTCTGGATTCTGGTGAATTTTCAGCATCTACCAAAACAAAAGTCATACTTTCGTTTTCTGTAGCCAGTTTTTTAAATTTCGGCTTCATGATACGGCAGTTTCCACACCAGGAAGCTGAATATTGCACGACAACTTTTTCATTAGAATTTACTAAATCCTGTAGTGTGTCTTCGTTTAAATCAATTAACATAGCAATTTTTTTATGTTTATAGATTGCCGTCTTTATAATGTCATGCAGACGGCAATCGGAATTGTTATTAGTTATTCAAGTATGAAGCAACACCTTCTCTGGTAGCAAACATAGCTTCTTTTCCTTCTTCCCAGTTAGCAGGACATACTTCACCTTTAGTTTGTACGTGAGTATAAGCATCAACTAGTCTTAGGTATTCAGCAACGTTTCTTCCTAATGGCATATCGTTTACGCTTTCGTGGAAGATTTTTCCTGTCTCATCAATCAAATAAGTAGCTCTGTACGTTACGTTTGAACCTTCGATGATTACTGAATCTGTTTCTTCGCTGTAGCTTGTAGATTCGATGTCTAAAATTCCAAGAATGTTAGCAAGGTTACGGTTAGTATCCGCTAAGATTGGATAAGTAACACCTTCAATTCCTCCGTTGTTTTTTGGAGTATTCAACCATGCAAAGTGCACTTCGTTTGTGTCGCAAGAAGCTCCAATTACGATAGTGTTTCTTTTTTCAAACTCTGGCAATGCAGCTTGGAAGGCGTGTAATTCTGTTGGGCAAACAAAAGTGAAATCTTTTGGGTACCAGAACAATAATACTTTTTTGTTGTTGTTTACTGCTTCTTCAAAAATGTTGATTTTTAGATTATCACCCATTTCTGAGATAGCATCTACTGCAATGCTTGGGAATTTTTTTCCTACTAATGACATAATTATTTGGTTTAAAAGTTATTTTTTTCTGATGCAAAACTACACTTATGATTTGCTTTTACACATAGAAAATTATTATATATATTTATTTATCGATAGTTTAAGGCTATTGTTTTCGGTCTACTGAGAATTTTCTAATTTTTGATTTCTAATTTTATTGAATTCGCAGTTTTGGCATTTTTCTTTTTCATAAATCCCATTATTAAGTTTGGTTTTATATATTTGTTTTTGGTTAAAATTTAAACCATAGAAACAGATTCTACACAAAATCAATTAAATACGCACTTCCATATATGAGTTTTTCCAGTTTATTTAGAAAAAAGACAGTACAGGATATTTTAAAGCAGGTTGAAAAAAACGAAATAGACGGACACAGTTCATTAGGAAAACACCTGACAGCAAGAGATTTGACTGCTTTTGGAATAGCAGCTATAGTAGGTGCCGGAATTTTCAGTACTATCGGAAAAGCCAGTGCTGATGGAGGCCCGGCAGTTATCTTCTTATTTTTGTTTACAGCCCTGGCTTGTAGTTTTGCAGCTTTCGCTTATGCTGAATTTGCTTCCATGGTACCTGTTTCGGGTAGTGCCTATACGTATTCGTATGTTGCTTTTGGAGAATTGATTGCTTGGGTTATTGGCTGGGCGCTGATTATGGAATATGCCATCGGGAATATTACCGTAGCCATATCGTGGAGCGATTATTTTACAGGATTACTCGAAAGTGGTGGGCTCCATTTGCCCCAATGGATACAGATGGATTATCTTACGGCTTCTAATGGTTATACAGAAGCAACTGCCTTAATGCAGGGCGGAAAGACATTTGCCAATCTTGATGCGGGATTACAGGATGCTTATACAGCCTGGACAACCTCGCCTGTAATTGGTTCATTTCACTTCGTAACTGATATTCCTGCTTTGTTTATTATTGTTTTGATAACTGCTTTGGTATACAGAGGAATGAAAGAGTCCAGAAATGCCAGCAATCTAATGGTTGTCGTAAAACTTTGTGTTATACTTTTGGTAATTGCAGTAGGTGTTTTCTATGTCGATACGGCGAATTGGGATCCGTTTGCTCCTAATGGCGTAAATGGCGTATTAAAAGGAGTTTCTGCCGTGTTTTTTGCGTATATCGGTTTTGATGCTATTTCTACAACAGCTGAAGAATGCAAGAATCCGCAACGCGATCTTCCAAGAGGTATGATGTGGGCAATTATTATATGTACGATATTATATATTGCAATAGCTTTGGTACTGACCGGAATGATAAAATACAACTCCCTGAATGTGGGCGATCCTTTGGCATTTGTATTCGACAAACTGAATTTGAAATGGATGTCAGGAATTATCGCGGTAAGTGCTGTTGTCGCTATGGCCAGCGTATTATTGGTGTTCCAGATGGGACAGCCTAGAATTTGGATGAGCATGAGCCGTGACGGTTTACTGCCGCAGAAATTTTCAAAAGTGCACCCTAGATTCAAGACACCTTCATTTGCTACAATCGTAACCGGCTTTGTAGTTGCTATTCCTGCGCTTTTTCTAAACCTGACTATGGTTACAGATTTGTGCAGTATCGGAACTTTATTTGCCTTTGTACTGGTTTGTGCGGGAGTTTTAGTATTGCAAAATAAGCCTAATATTCCTCGTGGGAAGTTTAAAACACCGTATGTCAATTCTAAATACATTATTCCGGTTTTATTGCTTGCAGGAATCGTTTATTCGTTTACCTACAATAAAAAGAAGACAATGGATTTTGTGACGAATGTACCGCAAATTAACAGTCCGGCTTCGATAGTTACTTCTTTGAGTAAAACTGAAACAGAAGAAGTATATAAGTTTTTGGTTGAAAACCACAAAGAAAGAGTATTTAACAAGACTACGGATTTAGAAAAGATATTAAGTGATTTTCATGAGAATGAAACAGAATATATTGCTGTTGTTGAATCACTTCCAATAGACAAATCACTGAAGTATGAAACCGGTTTTGCCTTATTCAAACATAAAATTCCTATGTGGATTTTCCTGACCGTTTTGGTAGGCTTGGCTATATGGGCTTTCCGCCAAAATTTATCTCTGATTCCATTATTGGGATTAATCTGCTGTTTGTATATGATGGCAGAATTAAGTGTCTGGAACTGGATTTATTTCTTTATCTGGTTGTTGATTGGACTTGCAATTTATTTTGGTTACAGCCGAAAACACAGTAAGCTGAATTTTATAAAGGAAAATTAAACAGAAATAAAAAAGCCGGCTTAATCAGCCGGCTTTTTTATTAGTAGAACTATTTCTTCAAATACAAGAAGAAATAATCTGCAATCTTTTGATTTAAGTGGATTCTGTCTCTGCCGCTCACGTTATGTTCGTGTGTAGGATATAAGAAATAATCAACTTGTTTTCCTTCTTTGATACAGGCCTGGATAAATTCCATACTGTTTTGCTGTACAACTACAGGATCTTGTGCTCCGTGAATCATCAACAGATGTCCTTTCAATTGCTTGGCTTTGTTGATAACACTTGCTTTTTCATAACCTTCCGGGTTTTCTTGCGGCATATCCATATATCTTTCACCATACATTATTTCATAATATTTCCAGTCGCAAACAGGACCTCCCGCAACACCTACTTTGAAAACATCACTATGATTCAAAAGCAGGGAAGTAGTCATAAAACCACCAAAGCTCCACCCGTAAACTCCAATTCTGTCTTGGTCTACAAAACTTTTTGATTTCAGGAATTCAATTCCTTTCATCTGATCAGCCATTTCATTTTGTCCAAGATTTCTATGGATAACATGCTCAAAATCTCTTCCTCTTGCATCGCTTCCTCTGTTGTCTACCGTGAAAACTACAAATTCATTCTGAGCCATAAAGAAATCAAACAGAGAGGCTCCACCAAGCCATTCATTTTGTACTAATTGTGCGTGTGGACCACCATAAACATATACCATTACCGGATATTTTTTAGTAGCGTCAAAATTAGCTGGATAAATCAGACGTCCGTTTAATGGTGTTTTGCCATCAGCTGAAGTTATCGTTACCAATTCCATCTTTGGCAGATTAGTTTTTCCTAAATAAGGATTGACAGATTTGATTAAGTTGGTAGACTTGTTAGTTTTTAAATTTACAATAGCTATGTCGTTTGGAGTAGTTACACTTGTATATTGGTCGAACAATAATGTTCCGTCGCTACTAATACTGCCAGCATGCATCCCTGAAGTAGTAGTCAGTTGTGTAGTTTTTCCTGATTTTAAATCAACTTTAAAGAATTGTCTGTCCAAACCGTTATTTGATGTTCCGATGTAAAATACATTCTTTCCTTCTTTGTCAAAATCCAATAGGGTAGTGACTACAACATTGTTATAACCTAGTTTTCGAACTTGTTTGCCTTCTGTATTGTAAAGATATAATTGTTCAAAACCGTCTTTTTCGCTTCGGTATAAAAATTCAGTAGTAGAATTTGGAAGGAAAGTCAGGTCATGCAACGGCTCAACATAAGTAGAGGCTTTTTCTTCAAATAACGTTTTTACCAAAGTTCCGGTCAAAGCATCATATTTGTTTAATTTCAAATGATTCTGCTCTCTGTTCAATACTCCAATATAAACGAATTTTCCACTAGGATCCCAAGTAATACAAGTTAGGAACTGCTCTTTAGGTTCGCCAGTTTGTAAGGTTACTGATTTTTTAGAATTTACATCATAAACAACAAGAGTTACCTCTTCGCTTTTCATACCCGCCATTGGGTACTTGATGTTTTTGTTGGTCGCAATCCGTGCACTAAAGTCAGTGAGCGGATAATCGGCAACCATGGTTTCATCTTTTCTGTAATAAGCCAGCTTATCATTTTTAGGGCTCCACCACATTCCGCGGTTGATTCCAAATTCTTGTCTGTGTGTATAATCACTACCGTTAACGATTCCGGCATTTTCATCAGAAGTTATGCTGATAGTTTGTCCTGAATTTGTAGTGATTTTGATATTGTTATTATCAAGCCATGCGGCATATTTTCCATCAGATGTAATAGTCTGGTTTCTGCCTTCAGAAGAAAAAGCAACACCATTTTTGACTTCTTTTTTATCAACATCAAATTGGATAAGGTATTTGGAATTTTTCCCGTCTACTTCAAATTCCAGAGTGTTTTTGTCAATCCAGGTATAAGAATATGGGAACATCCTTAATTGGAATTCGTCAGTAGAAAATTTGTTTTTCAAAGCCGCCTGAAGGTCTGCTTTTGTCAAAACAGTTGTTTCTGCCCAATTGCCTTCTTCACTTTTTGAAATTAGTTTTGAATACGAATTATCCAAATAAGTTATTGCTTTTGTGTCTTTTCTCCATTTCGGGGCAACTAAATTTTCAACGGCAAAATTTCGATACTGTCCAAAAGTAGCCTCTTCAATAGTCAGGTTTTTTTGGGCATAAGCCACAATCCCAGCCAGAAGGAAAGCCGATAAAAAAAATGTTTTTTTCATGTTGTTAAAATTAAAGTCGCTAATTTACTCAAAATAGTAGTCGTGAGAATGAAAGATTGTTACAAATATTCCTTAAAAAAGTAATGATATCACGAGCTCTATAAGATTTTGATTTTTTTGAACGCGGATGCCACAGATTACACAGATTTACACAGGTTTTTTTAAGAAGTAGCTAAGAATCCGCGAAATCGGCGAAATCGACAAAATCCGCGTTCTTAAAAGGTACATGATATTGTAAAAAAAATGCCTTTATAGTCCTGTTCGGAACTAAAAAGGCATTGCGGTTTATATTTAGGTTGATTAGTTTGCTAAAGCAATAGATTTGTCTAGTATTCCTAATTCTTCCATACAGGTTCTCATCATGGAATAGGTCCTTTCGATATCATTGTCCAAACCAATTGAAAAACGAATTAGTCCATCAGTCAATCCCATTTCAGCCTGTTCTTCCAAAGGAATTTCGCTTGATGTAGAAGTTCCAGGTGCGCTGAATAAGGTTTTATAAAACCCTAAACTTACAGCTAGATAGCCCAGATTTCGCTGTTGCATCAATTCCATCAGTTCGTTTGCCTTGTCGAGTGTACCTACGTCAATTGTCATCATTCCTCCAAAACCATATTCAGGATTAATCATGTTTTTGTATAATTCGTGGCTCGGATGGCTTTTTAATCCAGGATAAACTGTTTTTAATCCATCTTTCTCAAACTTTTCAGCAAGATAAAGAGCATTGTGACTATGCTGTTTGATTCGGATATGAAGCGTTCTTAGGTTTTTCATAACGCTTGCTGAACGGAGACTGTCCATTGTAGGTCCCAAAAGCATACTTGCGCCATTGTTTACATTTTTCAAGCTATTTACGAATTCCTGCGAAGCACAAGCTACACCACCAACCGTATCACTACTTCCATTGATGTATTTTGTCAAACTATGAATTACGATATCCGCACCTAACTTTGCCGGAGCAACAGACAACGGAGAAAAAGTATTATCGACTACTAACTTGATGTTGTGTTTTTTTGCAATCTTAGCCAAACCAGCAATATCAGCAACTTCCAGAAGCGGATTGCTGACAGTTTCACAGTAAAGGACTTTAGTATCAGGCGTAATAGAGGCTTCAACGACATCTAACTTTGTAATGTCTACAAACGTAGTCTTGATACCGAATTTAGGTGTAAAATTCTTTAAGAAAGCATAAGTACCGCCGTAGATTGTTCTGCTGGAAACAATATGGTCGCCCATACCGCATAATTGCAATAATGTTGGCGTAATCGCACCCATACCGGAAGCAGCCACATTAGCAGATTCTGTACCTTCCATAGCAGCCAATGCCTTGTCAAGATATAGGTTACTCGGTGAGGAATGACGGGAATATAGGTAGCAGCCTTCGGCATTGCCTTCAAAAGTGTCAAACATGGTTTTTGCCGACAAAAATGTATAAGTAGAAGAATCAGAAATAGAAGGATTGACACCTCCAAATTCTCCAAAATATTGTAAGTCTTGAATATTGTCTGCTGGATTGAAATCTTTCATATGAATGGTAATAGTTAAGAATAAAATAGATACCAAAAAAACAATCAAATAAATAATAAATCAATAATAGGCTTAAAATTTAGATTATTAAACTATAAATAGTAGTTTTGATAGTTTTTTTAACCAAATGATATTATAAATTTTTTTATAAACCGAAAATCCATCAACAATGATATTAGATGTTACAGACAAAAAACTTTTAAAACTTCTACAGGAAGATTCTAAGCGAACCACTAAAGAGCTTTCACTGAAACTGGATCTTTCTGTTACGGCAGTTTATGAACGCATAAAAAAGCTTGAAAGAGAAGGAATTGTAAAAAAATATGTGGCTCTTCTTGACAGGAATTCCATTCAAAAAGGATTTGTTGTTTTCTGTCACCTGAAATTGATGCAACATACTAAAGAATTTATTTCCCAGTTTGAGAAAGAGGTCGTACAGCTCAATGAAGTTCTGGAGTGTTTCCATGTGAGTGGAGATTATGACTATATATTGAAAATCTGTGTAGAAAATATGGAAGAGTATAGAGAGTTTATGGTTACAAAATTGACAAACCTACAGCATATTGGCAGTACGCATAGTACGTTTATGATTGGTGAAGTTAAGAACACCACCGCTTTTGTTTTTTGATTTTAAAAAGCTAAATAAACGCTAATGTGTTTGTAATCATTGGTTTTTAAATGTTAAAAAGCTATTTTTGAGAGAACCACAAAAAGCTTTATATGCAAAATCAATTACAACAAGCCACAGTTGACAAATATGTAATCAATCCGTTAAAATCATTTATAAGCAATTCTGTTATGGGTGGTGTAGTGCTTTTGGGTGCTGCCATTATCGCTATTATTTTAGCAAATTCGCCGTGGTCAGAATCATTTTTAGGATTTTGGAAAAACAGAATATCGATTGGGTTTAATGATACTGTTTTTTTAGATTATGATTTGCATCATTGGATTAACGATGGTCTGATTTCTATATTCTTTTTTGTTTTGGGATTGGAGCTGAAAAGAGAAATGGTAGATGGTCAATTGTCGGGTGTCAGAAATGCAATCCTGCCCATTATAGTAGGGATTTCCGGAATGATTTTTCCCGCACTTATTTTTTTTCTTTTTAACGGGTCTGATACCGAAGTAATCAAGGGTTGGGGAATCCCTATGGCCTGTGATATTGCTTTTGTGCTGGGAATTTTATATTTATTAGGTGATAAGGTTCCGGTGTCTGTGAAGATATTTTTTACAGCTTTTGGAATTGTGGATGATATTGGTGCTGTTTTAGTGATTGCCTTAGTCTATACCAATGAAATTTCGTTGTGGAGCTTGGGATTAGGACTACTCTTTTTTGTTTTGCTGATTTTAGCCAATAAGGTAGGAGTCAGGAGCACACTCTTTTACGGTATAGTAGGTATTATTGGAGTATGGATTCCCTTTTTGCTTTCGGGTGTCCATGCCACAATAGCTGCCGTGTTAGTGGCTTTTACCATTCCTGCTACTACTAAAATAAGTGAAAAGGGTTTCCTGTCTAAAATAAAATCATATTCAGGAGAACTAGACGAAGCGGAATCGTTCTCCGGTGTTACACTGACTAAAAAGCAGTTATCTATTATAAAAAAAATGAAATCTATGACAAAACATGCTACGCCACCATTGCAGCGTCTTGAGCATAGTCTACATCCTGTCGTTTCTTTTATCGTTATGCCAATTTTTGCTTTGGCAAATGCAGGAGTTGTATTTGATATTGACTTTGCAGATTTGTTTTCAAATAATATCTTTTTTGGTATAGTGGCAGGACTGATAATAGGAAAGTTTCTTGGGATTTTTGGAATTACGTTTTTGTTGCTTAAGCTGAAAGTGGTAAAGCTCCCAAAGAAAATGACTGTCCATCACCTTTTGGGTATCAGCATTTTATCCGGAATTGGTTTTACGATGTGTCTTTTTATAACGACACTTGCTTATGATACTCAGCAACATGTTACACAGGCCAAGATAGCTATATTTGCCGCTTCTATATTAGCCGGAATTTCAGGATATATTTTGCTTAATCGAAAACCTAAAAACGAAACGGGCAGGATTAATGTTTAATATATAGTTTAATGAGTAGCAGTCTGATTATTATATATTTATTTTGTTAAAGTTTTAAAGTATGTGGAAAATCGTAAAAATAAAAAAACGTAAATGATTATATTTGAGATTATTAACTTAACCACATTATTGTTATGAAAACAAACATTTTAAACATCGCTGGAGTAGAAGTACTCTCAAAAGAAAACTTAAAAGCAATTAGAGGACAAGAGTCGGTAGATATGTCTATAGATTTGTCTTTATGTGGCTGCTCGTGTAGTGGTGCTGTTACAGGTCCTAAATATTGCGTTTATTATATTGGCTGCCCGCAAGTATACACCTGTGGACAATCGGCAATATAACAGATAAAAAAAATAGAAGAGCTGCCCGGGAGAAATCTCGGGCAGTTTTTTTATCGCCTTCAAATTAAAAATAGGGGCTGTAGGCACTTTAAAAATGGCTGAAAGAAAGGAAGAAAACTTTTAAACGACGAAGCGCTTCCTAGAACAAAAAAACTTCCTTAATTTTGTGTCACAAATTTTAAAAACACAAAAAAACTATATATCATGAGTTCATTTGACGTAGTCGTTATAGGTTCAGGGCCTGGTGGATATGTTGCTGCAATCCGTGCTGCACAATTAGGTTTCAACACCGCAATCATTGAAAAATACAGCACTTTAGGAGGTACTTGCCTGAACGTTGGATGTATTCCGTCAAAAGCATTGCTTGATTCTTCCCATCATTATTATGATGCTGTTTCACATTTCAAGGAACACGGAATCGAAATTAGTGGAGAAATAAAATTCAGCATTGAGCAGATGGTTGCCCGTAAAGGTAATGTAGTAGACCAGAACGTTTCGGGAATCAAATATCTGATGGATAAAAACAAAATTACTGTTTTCCAGGGAGTTGGTTCTTTTGAAGATGCAACACACATCAATGTAGCCAAAGCTGACGGTTCGTCTGAAACTCTTGAAGCAAAATATACGATTATCGCAACCGGATCAAAACCATCTACTTTGCCATTCATCAAAATTGACAAAGAAAGAATTATCACATCAACAGAAGCTTTGAATCTGAAAGAAGTTCCAAAGCACCTGATTGTTATTGGTGGTGGAGTTATTGGTTTGGAATTAGGTCAGGTATACCTACGTTTAGGAGCTCAGGTTTCTGTAGTTGAATATTTAGACCGAATCATTCCGGGTATGGATGCAGGCTTGTCAAAAGAATTAACAAAAGTTTTGAAAAAGCAAGGAATGAAATTTTATACCTCACACAAAGTAAAATCAGTTGAAAGAAACGGTGAAGGTGTTCAGGTACAGGCAGAAAATGCAAAAGGAGAAACTATTACGCTTGATGGTGATTACTCTTTAGTATCTGTAGGGCGTCGTCCGTATACTGACGGATTAAATGCTGAAAAAGTAGGTGTGAAAATTACAGAAAGAGGACAGATTGAAGTAAATGACCATTTACAGACTTCAGTTTCGAATATTTATGCAATTGGTGATGTAATCAAAGGCGCTATGTTGGCTCACAAGGCTGAAGAAGAAGGTGTATTTGTAGCAGAAACTCTTGCAGGACAAAAACCACATATTGATTACAACCTGATTCCTGGAGTTGTATATACTTGGCCTGAAGTTGCTGCTGTTGGAAAAACAGAAGAGCAATTGAAAGAAGCAGGAGTAGAGTACAAAGCAGGCAGTTTCCCATTCAAAGCATTAGGACGTTCTCGTGCAAGTGGTGATACAGACGGTTTTGTAAAAATCCTTGCCGATGCTAAAACAGATGAAGTTTTAGGAATCCATATGATTGGTGCCAGAACAGCCGATTTGATTGCTGAAGCAGTTACAGCAATGGAATTTAAAGCTTCTGCCGAAGATATTGCAAGAATGAGTCACGCCCACCCAACGTATGCGGAAGCTGTAAAAGAAGCGGCACTAGCTGCAACCGACAACAGGTCTATTCATATGTAATAGTTCGGAAATACTATAAAAAAGCCTGTTTCTTAAAGAAACGGGCTTTTTTATGCCTGATAATGCTTTTAAATAGCAATTATTTTTCCAACTAAATCGTAATTTTGCCTTAAACAAAAGCATACTTGAGAACATCCGTTATAGTAGAGGTCCAAAACCCAAAAGAATTCAAACAGCAACTTTTAGGCTGGTCCGGACAATTCCGTGAAGCACTGTTTTTAGACAGTAATGATTATAGCCAAAGTTACACTTCCTTTGATGCAGTACTTGCTGTCGATGCTTTTACGTCAATACAAACGGACGAGCATAATGCTTTTGAAGACCTAAAGCAATACCAGCAAACTACAAAAGATTGGCTTTTTGGCTATTTGTCCTATGATTTGAAAAATGATACGGAAGATCTTGTGTCTGCCAATTTTGATGGACTGCATTTTCCGGATCTCTTTTTCTTCCAGCCTAAAAAACTTTTTTTCTTGAAAGGAAATCAACTTGAAATTTGTTATCTCAATATGTGCGATGATGAAATAAGGGAAGATTTGGAAGAAATCAAAGAACAGGCTATTTCGGAAAGTCATAATCCAGATAAGGCAGGAGAAAAATTAAAAATCCAGCAGCGTATTTCTGAAGAAAGATATTTAGAAAAGGTTTCGGATATGCTGTCGCATATCCATAGAGGCGATATTTACGAAGCCAATTTCTGTATGGAGTTTTTTGCTGAAAACGCAACAATTGACCCTATTGTGACCTATAAAAGTTTAAATGAAATTTCGGAACCACCATTTGCTGTATTTTTTAAAAATAACAAACAGTATCTTTTATCAGCTTCACCAGAAAGATACCTGCGAAAAGAGACTGACAAGATCATTTCACAACCAATAAAAGGAACGGCAAAAAGGCATACTGATTCCGAAATAGATGAAGATATAAAACAAAATTTGCTGTCCAATGAAAAAGAACGCTCGGAAAACATAATGATTGTTGACCTGGTGCGAAACGATTTATCACGAACAGCTGCAAAAGCTTCTGTTACTGTTGAGGAATTATGCGGAGCTTATACTTTTAAACAAGTACATCATCTAATTTCAACGGTAGTTTCAAAAGCGGAAAAGGAAAAATCTGCGGTAGAAATAATCAAGACTACTTTTCCAATGGGAAGCATGACGGGTGCTCCTAAAATATCTGCCATGAAAATTATTGAAGACCTGGAAGAGACCAAACGTGGACTTTATAGTGGGGCTGTAGGATATTTTACACCGGAAAATGATTTTGATTTTAATGTAGTCATCCGAAGCATATTGTACAATCAGCAAAACGGATATGTTTCTTTTTCTGTTGGAAGTGCGATAACCTCGTTGTCTGTTCCAGAAAATGAATATGAAGAATGCCTGCTGAAAGCTAAAGCCATGCGTGAAGTATTGGAATAGTGATGCGCTAGGTATTCACTTTTCCTTTTTATATCTTTGGGGATGCTTTTAGAATTTCAAAAACATTTAGCTGAAAACCTTGCTTTCTTAAAAGAAAAAAAACTACTGCTGGCACTTAGCGGCGGCCTTGATAGCATGGTTCTGGCACATTTGCTAAAAGAATCAGGCTGTACTGTGGTACTAGCACATTGCAATTTTCAACTTCGCGGAAATGAAAGCGATGGTGATGAAAAATTCATCCGAGATTTTGCTTTAGAAAATAATTTTAAATTATTTGTAACCCGTTTTGATACAGAAAGTTTTGCGTCTGATAATAAACTTTCAATTCAAGTAGCGGCTCGACAACTTCGATACATTTGGTTTTATCAACTGCTTGAAGAAAACAATCTCGATTATATACTCACGGCACATCATCTGGATGACAATCTGGAGACATTTTTGATTAATCTGACACGAGGTACGGGTCTTGATGGCTTAACGGGTATTCCTGTTCAGAATGATAAAATTGTGCGTCCGCTTTTGAATTTTAGCCGGGAAGAAATCCTAAATTTCGCTTCCGAGAATAAAATCGGGTGGAGGGAAGACAGTAGCAATTCATCAGACAAATATCTCAGGAATAAATTGCGACATGATATTGTCCCAATCTTGAAAAGCCTAAACTCTTCTTTTTTAGATTCCTTTCAAGATACACTAAATAGTTTACTGCAGGCAAAATCTTTAGCCGATGATGCTTCGGTTTTGGTATACAGGCAAGTTGTTTCCGAAAAAGAGAAGCAGAAGCATTTTGCTATTTCAGAACTGAAAAGGCTGCCCAATTATCAGGCTTACTTGTATGAATGGCTCAAGCCTTTCGGGTTCAGGGCATGGAAAGATATTTATGAACTTATTGAAGCCCAATCCGGTAAAATAATCTTGTCTGAAAACTATAGATTATTGAAAGATAGAGAACATCTTATCTTAGAACCAATTATAGAAAAAGATACTGCCATTTATGAAATAATTGGTGATGAAATTAAGTTGCCAATACACCTTAAAATATCGACTGCTGACCAAATAATAAAGCCTTCAGATTCCAATTCAATTTATGTAGATAAAGAAACGTTAAAGTTTCCATTGCATATCAGAAAATGGCAGGAAGGTGATTATTTTTGCCCTGCTGGGATTGATGGGAAGAAGAAAGTAAGCAAGTATTTTAAAGACGAGAAAATGTCTTTATCTGAAAAAGAAAATACATGGCTGCTGATTTCTGACCATAAGATTGTCTGGATTATAGGAAAGCGTTCAGACCAAAGATTTTATGCAACTAATACAACTCAACAAATATTAAAAATAGAGACCCTAAAATGAAAAAAATAAGCCTTCTGTTGTTCTTTTTCTTCGCCTTTGTTTCTTCTCATGCGCAGATTTTAGATCCTGTAAAATGGACTTCCAAAATTGAAAAACTATCCGATACAGAATACCTAATGACTTTTGATGGTGTAATCGAGCCAGAGTGGCATATGTATTCTCAATTTACGCCAGAAGGCGGTGCTTTGCCGTTAGAAGTATTAATGAATAATGGCGAGGGGAATTTTGAACCAGTAGGAAAAGCAGATGAAAGCAAAACAAAGACAGCATTCAATGATGTTTTTAAAGTAGACGAGATATTTTTTGAAAATACGGTACAACTAAAGCAGAAGATTAAGATTACTAATAAAGACAACAATCTTGTCCAGATTGAATTATCATATCAGGTATGTAAGAAAGTCTGCATCCAGCAAAATAAATACTTTGAGTTTGATCTGAAAAGCCTTGCTGCTCAAGAAGTCAAAACTTTTTCTGAACCGGTCGTTAACGACGTGAAAAAAAAGGAAGCGACAGTAACAGTACAAAAGCCCGCAAAAGAGACTGAAAAAGGACTTCTGTCTATTTTTCTAATTGCTTTTTTCTCAGGTTTTGCTGCCTTACTAACGCCGTGTGTTTTTCCTATGATTCCGATGACGGTAAGTTTTTTTACCAAACAGAGCAAAACAAAATCACAAGGAATCAGGAATGCTATCTTATATGGTGTTTCTATCATTTTGATTTATGTGATATTAGGTTCATTGGTTACAGCAATTTTTGGAGCTGATGCTTTGAATGCACTTTCTACCAATGTGTGGTTTAACATCATTTTCTTTATTTTACTGGTGTTTTTTGCTACTTCTTTTTTAGGTGCCTTCGAAATTGTTTTACCTAATTCCTGGGCAAATAAAGTTGACAGACAGGCAGACAGAGGAGGTTTTATAGGTATCTTTTTTATGGCTTTAGCCTTGGCAATAGTTTCATTTTCCTGTACAGGACCTATTGTAGGATCACTTTTAGTGGAAGCTGCTTCTAAAGGCGGGATTGCGCCAATTGTAGGTATGGTAGGTTTCTCTTTGGCTTTGGCACTTCCATTTATGCTTTTTGCCTTATTCCCAGGCTGGATGAATTCACTTCCGAAATCTGGAGGATGGCTTAATACGGTTAAAGTTTCCTTAGGATTTCTAGAGTTGGCTTTTGCATTCAAATTTCTTTCAAAAGCAGATTTGGTTATGCAGACACATTTGCTTGAAAGAGAAGTGTTCTTGGCAATATGGATTGCAGTATTTGGTGCCTGGGCATTCTACTTATTTGGAAAGATAACATTGCCGCATGATAGTCCGCTGACGCATATTTCAGTAGGAAGATTTTCGTTAGGTCTCTTAGTGTTGTCGTTTACGATTTACCTTATTCCAGGGCTATGGGGTGCGCCGTTAAAAATTATTAGTGGTTTCCCGCCGTCTATAACGTATAGTGAGTCTCCCTATGGAGTTGGGAACTCCAAAGGAGGTGGAACTTCATCTGGTGAAGCACTTCCGGAAGGAGCAAAATTAGCGGTTCACGATATTGTAGCTTTTACAGATTATGAACAGGGAGTTGCCTATGCTAAAAAAGTAAATAAGCCAATTTTACTGGATTTTACCGGATTTGGCTGTGAAAACTGCCGTAAAATGGAAGACTTTGTATGGTCTGACAATAAGATACAGTCTATTCTTAAAAATGATGTCGTGCTGATTTCTTTATATGTTGATGAAAAGCAGGAGCTAGAAGAAGTTGAAAAATATATTTCTAAAGAAACTGGAAGAAAAATCAAAACCAAAGGAAATAAATGGAGTGATTTCCAAATCACAAGATATAAGGCAAATGCACAGCCTTATTATATTATTCTCGATTCTGAAGGAAATGATTTAAACGAAGGAGTAGGATATACTCCTGATAAAGAAGAATATGAAGTCTGGCTGAAATCAGGAATCTCTAAGCATAAAAAAGGGTGATCGCAAGATCACCTTTTTTTCTTTTAAGATGCAGATAGTTCTCGCGTTTGTCTTTTGAATCCGCTATCATTTTTGCAGATATCAACAATAGCTTGTTGTGTCCATGGAATAGTTGGGTTTGAACAGTATTGGTTACCGTTTTTGCAGGTAACAGTCCATACTTTATCAGTACCACCACTGATAGTTTTTTGTTCTGATTTTTTTAACTCAGTAACACCATTTAAATTTAAAACTTTTTCTAACATAAAAATTACATTTAAGAGTTATACATTCTCAGATATAATTTTTTATTAAACAAAAACCTACAAGAAAAAATATTTTTATTACTGATTTCCAATGAGTTTTCGGGCTGCAATTTGTACCGGATCCCAAACTGGTGAGAATGGTGGGGCATAAGATAAGTCCAAATCGATAATATTTCGTAACGTGAGTTTGTTCGTAAGGGCTACTGCTAATACGTCAATTCTTTTTGCTGCGCCTTCCTCTCCGATAATCTGTCCACCCAATAGTTTTCCTGTTTTTCTTTCGGCTATGAGCTTTACGCAGATATCTTTAGCATCAGGATAATAATGTGCTCTTGTTTTAGATTGTATGGTTGCTGTAATATAGTCTATCCCTAATGATTTTGCTTCCTTTTCCAGTAGTCCGGTTCGGGCTACTTCATAAGAACAGATTTTACAGACACCAGTGCCTACAATACCAGGAAAAGTAGCTTTTTGTCCCAGAATGTTTTTTCCGGCAATTACTCCGGTTTTATTTGCAACGGTTCCTAAGGATACATAAAACGGCTTTTTACTCACCAGATGGAAAGTTTCGGCACAATCGCCGGCAGACCATACGTTCCGGATATTGGTTCTTTGTGTCCTGGAAACTTTAACTGCGCCTTTTTCAGACAGTGCAATTTTTGAATTTTTAAGGAAAGCGGTATTCGGGCTTGTTCCCATTCCTAAAATGACGATATCGGCTTTTAGTTTTTGCTTATTGGTCACAACGGCAGAAACGGTATTGTTTTTTACTTCAAAATGTTTGAGCTCTTCTTTGAGATAAATCGTTACACCCAGTTTTTCCATAGTTTCCCGAATTGTCTTTCCCATGTCAGGATCAAGGGTATTCATGATTTCTTCAGAACGATTGATTAAAGAAACCTTCAGTCCTTTGATAAGAAGCGCTTCTGCCATTTCGAGTCCGATATAGCCACCACCAACAATCACGGCGTTTTTCGGTTTGGAGTTTTCTATAAACTCATTGATTTTTATTCCGCTTCTTAATGTAGAAACACCAAAAACACCATCAGTGTCCCTATTTTCTACGTCAGGACAATAGGCTTTTCCTCCGGTAGCAATCAGCAGTTTGTCATAACTTTCCCAGAATTGTGTTTTTTCAAGGCTGTTTTTTACCAGAACCCTATTTTTGTCCGTATCCACTTCAACTACTTCATGCAAGATACGGGCATCGATGTCATACTTTTTTTTGAATTGTTCTGGAGTTCGTATAATCAGTTCTTCTGAGGAACTTACTTTTCCTGAAATAAAATAGGGAATACCGCAAGCAGAATAGGAGGTGTATTCTGATTTTTCAAATACAATTATTTCAATTTCTTTGTCTTCCCGGCGCACTTTGGAAGCAGCGCTCATTCCGGCAGCATCGCCGCCTATTATAATAAGTTTCTGTTTTTTCATAAAATAAAATCAGCCAAGATGCTTAAATATAAACATTTTGGCTGATATAAAAAAGATAGGAAGAGATTTACTTTTTGAGGAATACTTCGAATTGGGTTCCTATGCCTAATTCTGATTCGATTTCTATTTTTCCGTTTAATTTTTGCACCATCTTTTGTACGGTTGAAAGTCCGATTCCGGTTCCTTTTGTTTCAAATCGGTCGGTTTTTCCTAAAGTTTCAAAAATATTGAAGATTTTATGATGATTAGCCTTGTCGATACCGCAGCCATTGTCTTTGATGGAAATGATATTATAATCTTCGGTTTCGGAAAAATCAATATGAATGATGCCTTTCGGCTTATCATTGTATTTTATACTGTTGCTTATCAGATTGTAAAAGATTTGCCCCAATGCCATTTTGTTCGAACGGATCTTATGGTTCTTTTCGGGAAGGACAAACTGGAACTCGTTTTTAGTATCTAATATGTCAATAAGATATTGCATAAAATCATTTAATCGGATGCTTTCATTTGTAATAACCTGTTCGTTATCATATTTATAATATTCAAGAATAGCATCAACCAGTTTTTTCAACTCTTCTGATGACTTGTATATATAACTAAGCATCTGCATTCCGTCTCCGTCAAGTTGGTCATGGTTGCTTTCCTGAAGTAGTTTGGTCAGCATCATGATGTTATTCAAAGGAGATTTGATGTCATGCGAAACAATAGAGGCAAACTGCTCTAAATCTTTGTATTTAGAAAGTAGCATGTTATGATTTTCCATCAATTGGAAATTCTTCTTTCTTAATTCCAATAGATTGATAACCTGATTGGCTAATTTTTCCAAGGCTAACAGCTGAAAATTATCCAAATTTCTGGGTTGATTATCAACAACGCATAACGAACCTAAGGCATAACCGTTGGGATCTACCAAAGGTACGCCTACATAGCAGCGAACATTTGGAAAGCCTATAACTGAAGGATTATCATAAAAACGATCGTCTTCCAATGAATCAGGAACAATCATCATTTCGCGTGGATTATTGAGCGTATGGGCACAAAAAGAGGTGTCTCGGGCTCCTTCAGAAAACTCAAGGCCAATTTTCGATTTGAACCATTGACGGTCCTTATCAACTAGCGTAATTGTTGAAATTGGGGTATGGCAGATTTCTGATGCAAGCTTAACTATGTCGTCGAAATCTTTTTCCGGAGCGCTGTCTAATATTTTATAGGCCAACAAGGCATCAAGACGCTCCTTTTCATTGTGTGGTATTTGAGGAGAAATCATCGGAAGCGAATAATAGGTTGTTTATTATACTTATACGAAAAAAATGGGTTAATGGTTTTTTAGTTTTTTAATAAAAACATAAAAATATTCTATTTATAATTCAGTTCAACATTTATTATTGAGTTTAACAGCTTTGTATTCAAAATTTTTCCTGCTTCTAAATAGGAAATTTAGTATTTTAGTGTAATTAATTTATATACGCCATGTTAGTAAAAGTTTATGGAAGCGCCGTTTTTGGTGTTGAAGCCACAACAATCACCATTGAAGTAAATATAGATAAAGGCATAGGCTACCATTTGGTAGGACTTCCTGATAATGCCATCAAAGAAAGCAGCTATCGCATTGCTGCGGCATTAAAAAACAATGGCTACCAACTGCCGGGAAAGAAAATCACTATCAACATGGCTCCAGCCGATCTTAGGAAAGAAGGTTCTGCCTATGATCTTACTTTGGCTATTGGTATTCTTGTCGCTTCGGGACAATTACAGTCTGATGAGGTTGACCGTTATATTATCATGGGTGAGCTTTCACTAGACGGAAGCCTGCAATCCATACGTGGTGCTTTGCCCATTGCAATTAAGGCGAAAGAAGAAGGCTTTAAAGGTTTTTTTCTGCCAAAGCAGAACCTGAAAGAAGCTGCAATTGTTTCGGATTTAGAGGTGTATGGAGTAGAAAATGTACAGGAAGTTATTGACTTTTTTGAAGGGAAAGGAAATATTCAACCTGCTATTTTTGACACCAGAGAAGAGTTTTATAAGACGTTAGACTTTCCGGAATCTGATTTTAGCGACGTAAAAGGGCAGGAGTCCATCAAACGTTGCATGGAAATTGCTGCTGCCGGAGGGCATAACATCATATTGATAGGGCCACCTGGTGCCGGAAAAACAATGTTAGCGAAACGTTTGCCAAGTATATTACCACCTATGACATTGCGTGAAGCGCTTGAAACTACAAAAATTCATAGTGTTGCCGGAAAAGTAAAAGAAGCCGGACTGATGAACCAGCGGCCGTTTCGAAGTCCGCATCACACCATATCAAACGTGGCTTTGGTTGGAGGCGGTAGCTATCCGCAACCCGGAGAAATTTCAATGGCCCATAATGGCGTCTTATTTTTGGATGAATTGCCAGAATTTAAACGGGAAGTATTAGAAGTCATGCGCCAACCTTTGGAAGATAGGGAAGTTACTATTTCAAGAGCCAAATTTACGATAACGTATCCGTCATCGTTTATGTTGGTTGCCAGTATGAATCCAAGTCCAAGCGGATTTTTTAATAATTCTGAATCTTCTATTTCGTCATCTCCCCATGAAACGAGCCGTTATCTGAACAAGATTTCGGGCCCGTTGCTGGACAGAATTGATATCCATATTGAAGTAACGCCAGTTCCTTTTGACAAGTTATCTGAAGAAAGAAAAGCAGAAAGTAGTGCCAGTATCCGGGAACGAGTCATTAAGGCAAGAGAAATTCAAGTACAACGGTTTTCAAACTATGAAAAAGTAAATTACAATGCGCAGATGTCTACACGCCTGATACGCGAGTTTTGTATATTAGATGAAAATTCAAAACAGTTACTAAAATCAGCTATGGAAAGACTTAATCTTTCAGCTAGAGCCTATGATCGGATATTAAAAGTGGCGCGTACAATAGCCGATTTAGAGAATGTTACAGACATAGCTTCTCATCATATTGCAGAAGCAATTCAATACAGAAGCCTGGATAGGGAAGGTTGGTTGGGATGATAATTCTAAACAGCTTAAATAGTGTCTATTTGTAAAAATCTATTTCTTTTGCTAGCATATTATTGATTACTTCGTGTTTTTCTTCATTATAGATCGATGGAAAAGAGTTTTTTACGTCTCTTAGCTTTTTCTGAATTTTAATTAATAAAGGCAAAGGTTTCCTTTCTCCTTTAAAAATAAACCCAACTCTATCATTATCAAATAAATCATAAGCGATGGCGGTATCGATAGAAGAAAATATATAAGAAAATAAAAGACTTCGTTGGTTTAAAATGGAACTAATATCATCAATATAGTGCCAGCTTTGTTCATCGGATAGTGCATTTGCTAATATTTCTTTTTCATCCAAATCCCAATTTTCCAATTCATTCTGTAAATTCAGCCAGGAGTTTTCTGTATATCTTATGAGTATAAAAAATAGCTCATTATTGCCATTTCCTAATGCCCAATAATCAGAATCCCGGTCTTTATATTCTTGAATATAGTGTAATATTTCAGATTTTCTGCTCATGCTTACGATTTAGCATTTATTATGCCAAATTAAATCAAATTTATTTCAAGATGGATATCAAGAGGTTCAAGCTCAAATAAATCCAAATCAATTTGTTTGGCGATAACAGCACCTTCATTCCTGTAAAAATCTACAGTTGCTTTGGTAGGTGTGGCGGAAATATAGAGTTTTTTTGCTCCAAAATCCAATGCGATTTTTTTACATTTTTCTACTAGCTTATGGCCAATTCTTTTTCCTCTGTAATTCGAGCTCACATATAAGATATCCATTTTACAATATTCCGAATGAATTCCTCTTTTTTTATTCTCAACAGAAGCCACACCTGCTATGTTTTCGCCATCAAAAGCACCAATAATTTTTCCGCCTTCTGAAAGGATACGGTTTTGTGATTCGATAATATATTCTAATTCTTTCGGTTCAAAAGCAGTCACCACACAATGTTCAGGTTTAAGAACAAGTTCTCCGTTTGTGTATTCGTAGATTTCATGAATTGTTTCTGAACGATCAATTTCTTTGATTATAATCAATTCAGCCTTTTTTAGTTCTCTAAAAGTAAGTTCCATACTCATTTTTCAAATATAAGAGATGTACAGTCATAAAAAAAGATCCAGTTTTGGATCTTTTTTGTTTTCTATTTCTTATCTGTGTCTGTCAAATTTGTTTTTCCTTTTTTTAATAGGAAGTATAAAACATGTCCGGCAAAAAATATAAACTGTGCTGTAAAAATATCGTAGAAATTACCGGCTAAATCCTGATGTCCATTTATGAAAAGCATCGTTGTGGCGGTCAGAAATATAAATTGAATGATGCTCCAAATTAAAATTGTTTTCATGGCTTTTATTTATCTGGTTATTAATTGCTTATTTTTCAAATATAGGATATATATATACATAAAAAAAGGATTCAATTGAATCCTTTTTCTTTTATCGTATTTCAGCAAAAGTATCGCCTTGCTTTATGTCTCCGGTTTTAAATCCTTTATTAAACCAATACATTCGCTGTTCTGATGTTCCGTGCGTAAATGAATCGGGAACAACCTGTCCTTGCATTTTCTTTTGAATAGCATCATCACCCACGGCATTTGCGGCACTTAAGGCTTCTTCGATATCACCAGGTTCCAGGATCTGTTTCATTTGTTCGTTATAATGTGTCCAAACACCAGCATAAAAATCAGCCTGCAGTTCTAAGGCTACGGAAAGCTTATTGGCTTCGGCTTCACTCAGTCCTTGCTGCATCTGTCTCATTTTGGCTGAAGTTCCTAATAGTGTCTGTACGTGATGGCCAATTTCATGAGCTACTACATAGGCCACTGCAAAATCGCCTCCTTTGGCTCCAAATTTTGATTTTAATTCATCAAAGAAAGTCATGTCCATATACACTTTCTGGTCGCCCGGACAATAAAACGGGCCGGAAGCTGAGCTGGCACCACCACAGGCAGTACTTACTTGTCCGCTAAATAAAACCAGTTTAGGGGCCTTATAAGTCCAACCGTTTTCTTTAAAAATTTTCGTCCAGACATCTAAATTGTCTATAAGCAAAGCATTAATAAATTCTCCTTCTTCTTTTTCTTTAGCTGTCAGTTCTCTGGACTCAGTAGGAGCTGACTGACCTTGCTGCATCTGTTCTAAAATAGGAGCCAGATTCTGGGCGCTTTCTCCACCAAACATATTTATTAATAAGATAATAATTCCAATCAGTCCGCCACCGGCAACTACTTTGCCTGTTGAACCCAGACCTCGTCTGTCTTCCAGATCGTCACTTTTTCTTCTGCCTTGCCATTTCATGATTTTCGGTTTTTATACAAATTAAATACTTTTTTGAATAAAAAATAAATATTTATGAGTATGGCCTAATAAATCTTTTTTATTTGTTACTAATTCAACTAATAAGATACCTGTTCCAAACCTGATCTCCTAATTTCTGAATACCATAACCTAAATTTTCAGTTTCTATTTTTTGAGAGGAATTATCTTCAAACGTCAGGTGAAGGCATATTTTTTGGTTTTCTTCACAGACATTCCACGTGCCCTTGTATTCTTGAGTATTCTTATTGGGTAGATAGAGACCTCCGCCAGATACGCTGCTAAAGGATTCCAGAATATAGAGTACGGTAAAGTCAGGATATAAAAAAATAGCATATTTTGTTTCTTCATACCAGCCGCCGCCGGAATAATCTTTATCGCTGTTTGCTTTTTCAAGACGCAAGACTCTATTAGATAAAACAGCTTTCATTTGGTTTATTGCTGGGTTCATAGTATACGATTTTGTTGTTTTTATTTTTAAGCAGAGTATTTGGCATAAGCCTTCATCAGCTTTTCATCATATTTGTTGGTTTTATAGCCTTTGCCATTGTATCTAAGGGCAAATTCTGCCCAATTTTTACTCTTTAAGATTCGAATTAGATTGTTCTGTTCCAGAAACAGCCCAAAAGCTTTTAAGTGCTCGCCTTCGTTTAGATACATCTTTTCTACAAATTCATCTATGCTTGTATATCCTAATGATGGAGCATTGAATCCCATGATTTGATACAATCCCCATGAAGCTGATGAGTAGGCGGCTTCCCTAAAAAGAGTATCCGGATTTATGTCTGCGGCTTTTTCTAAACGGTCGTATTCGCCTTTTCCACCCACATAATATTTTTTAGTATAACTTTGATATAAAATATTTTGAGTGTCATTATTTGCATAATTACTACAATTAATATTTCTCCGTTCCAGTTCTCTCCAAAAGACATGTCCTTCAAATAAAATCTTCGGACGTCCGTCAATAAGAAAGCCTTTTCCGCCACTTTCTACTTCATTTACTGCTTTGACAATAGCAAGCTCCAGGTTGTGGAAGTTGGCAAAATCAATAAGATCCTGTTCCGAAAGTAGCTTGTAATTAGAAGCATATTCAACATCGGCAATTTCTAAGAGTTTCGACCAGGTTTTTATTCCTACAACTCCATCAACAACTAGCGAATGGTTGGATTGGAAATCCCTAACAGCAGCATCTGTCTCGGGACTAAAATAATTGGAAACCAGAATCGGATATCCTAATTTTTGTAGCAGCTCGTTCAGGTAATTAACTTCTGCAGATTTTGTTCCTAATTGTATCGTTTTCATTGGTTGATGGTTATTTTAGATGAGGTTGAGTAATCAAAGACGTGGTTTGGCGATTTGACAAGATTATCGTTTTTGTCGAAATAGTTCACTTTATATGATAAAAGCGTATTATTTGAAATACTGTTCTTGACAATAAAATTGAATAATACGGGAGTAGAGAATTCAGCTTTTAGTTTTTCAATTGTAAATCGGTTTCCGGTTTCTCCAACAACCAACTCAATGGTAATTTTATTGGTTGTTTGTTTCTGCTTTTTGATTTCAATCTGAATGTAACGGCTGTAGCTGGTGGATTGGGAAACAATCTGGCTGAACTCGGAACTGATATCTTCAATACTTTCAAAATCAAAGAATATATTTTTAACTACAGATGATTTATTGTTAGGATTTAAAGCGATACTATCTAAAACTTTACTCTCACTGCTGATTAAGTCGGGAAATTTGTTGAAATACGTACTGTTGAAATAAGCAGCGTTCTCATTATTGACAAATAGTATGGAATTGAGCCTGCATTTGGAAATCGATTTATTGCTGATTTTGATTGTTTTGGAGGTATTGTCAATTATCGATTCAATCATTTCGCCAATCGTTTTTTCGAGATTCAGCTCAATAATGCTCGTGTCTTTAATTTCTTTATGCCTGAAATTGATGTTTGCGAATTGAGAAATAGTATTATTTAGTGCATTGATCAGGATGCTGGCTTCAGACAGATTTTCTGTAGACAGGTTGAACAGGAAATGTTTGCCATCTGTAGAGATATCGGACTTTTGGAGGAAATAATTCCCGCTGATTTCATAATCGGAGCCGATGTCATTCGGAAAAAGAAATTGGACTTTTTCAAAATAATCGGCCTTATCACCGTCGATATAATTGTTCTGTAACAATTCGATTTTCAGTTTGGCCAAATCAAATTCAGATAGGTTAGGTCCTAAGGCAAACTGAAAGCTGATTTTAGAAATTTCTTCCTGTGTGCTAGTTCCTTCTTCATACGCATGAAAAATGGTAGAAATGCACGGTTTCATCGTGTCCAGATCTCGTGAAAGTCCGTACGTTTTTGAAATAAGCAAAAAAGTATTGGGTTGTAATGTTGATTTGTAAACGGAAAGCTTACTGAAATGGATGCCTGGAATAAAAATCTGCTTGAATTGGGAAAAATCTTCGTTAAGGTTAAACGGATTGTTGATAAAGCCGCCGCCAATAGTTTTGTAAAGGCTAGTGGCAGGATCAGAAGATAAGGGATAGTTTAGTAGCTTGTTGACACGTAAAAGAAAAGTACTTTTTACCAATTCTGCCTGCACATTGGTATCCAGGTGGTTTTCTTTTTGGATTTCCAATATTGACCGTCTTGAAACCATACTGTTTGGAGAATCTGACTTGATAATGAGCGGATTGCTTAAGATAGAGGCTTTTGTTGGCCTGATGTTTTCAGTTCTTGTCTCGTTTCCGAAGAATTTCAGGTTTTTTAATGTGTTGATATTTCGGGCTACTAAAAAATTCTTCCTGAACCTTGAATAACCTTTGAATTCAAAAAACAGGTCGATATTGCTTTTTAAATTTTCAATTTTGGTAATCAGATTAAGGAATGCTATTTTGACGGCTTCGTCTTTTAAATCAAACTGGATTTCATTTTTTTCTGGGATTACGATACCGTTAATCTTAATACTGTCGTCTTTTACTTTCAGGTTTAAAATGGCTTCTTTTAAGTTCAAAACAATGTTTTTTTCATCGGCTTTTAACTGCTTGTTTTTGATGGTATATTTTAGCGTTACTTTTCCCATAAGTCCACTGTTTTTCCCAGATTTATCCAATACATTCTCATAATAAAAAAGTGTATCGTTGTTGGGCGCTATTTCAATTTCAGGAAAGAACAGGGTGATAGTACTATCACTATAATCTTTGAAGGAAGCATTTTCGTCAATTGTCGTATCTCCATCAATCAATGGGAAATATTTGTTGAGTGAAAGGATGTCGAGTAAAGGCCTGTCAATTGCAATGGAGTGAATGATTGGATGTTCAATCACAGTAAAAGACTCCTTAGGCTTGACAACAGTGGCAAACGAGTTGCTTGGCTTTGCAGGTTCGAGATTGAAGCGGTTAGTAGGAACCAGTTTTGTTCCTTCGAGTTTAAATGTATTTAAATCGGGCATGATTTCTAATTTTGAGGATCTTGTTTTGTGTCTTTAGTAGACAAAAGGGACATTCGTCCCTTTTGTATCTGTCTAAAAGAAGATTATTCCATGAATGGAGCTCTTATTTTTTCGATGTCTGCATTCTGTGCATCGGTTCCAGATGGAATTTCAAATAAGATATCGCCTTCCAGATAATCTATTTTTTGATAATCTGTCGATATGCTGACTTTTTTAGATTTTTTACCAATTTTGCCCTTACAGGTATATTTTACCTTGTATTCTGTAGGTTTGATGTTATAATCTAATTCATACCAAGCCTTATATGGAAGCATTTCCTCATAATTATCTGCCGTGAATTTGAACTTTTTAGTCGCCATTTTGTCTGCTTTGAATGTTACTTCCATAGTATCAGATTCAAACAATTCTTCGGTAGACAGGTTATAATTAATCATGTTCTGAACCAGTAGTGGAATGAAGATTTTAGTGCCTTCAAATTCGTACTCGTTGACAGTATCTTTTAGTTTGACACGTTTGTCTTTTTCATACATGATATTTTGTCTTATTTTGACTTTGCTCGCTCCATTATTCTTTACGAAGTCAAAAACGAAGGCATTTTTTTCTTTGGATTTGTCGTTCCATGTAGCAGGGAAGATGGCATCGATTTCTTTGCCGGCCCTGCTGGTAGTTCTTACATACGGAGTACCTTCAGGAGCAATCATTCTTCCTGAGCTTTTCCAGATGATTCTTCCTTTAGAATCCGGATAACCCACTTCAATAGAAACCTGGCTTACAGGGCTGTCATTGACAATATCGCTGTCTTTGTCTAATTTGATTAATCCTCCGTTTAAAGAAGCAATTACCTGTATTTTTGAGAAATCTTCGTCCAACTGGATTTCTGAAATGTAATTCTTTAATTCGTTCTTGGCTTCTGTACCTGATTTCAATGTCAGAGGCGTAAGGTTACCGCTGATTTTCGAACTCAGGACTTCAATAGACGAGAATCGGATACTGTCTGTGAAATTCACTTCTCTTATTTGTTGTCCGGATTTTAAACTGAATCCCATGCTGGCACCTTGGTTCCATATATTAAGAAGCTTTTCTGATTCTGAAGTTTCTGTACCAAAATTTTTGTCGGTTGGGTCCAGGATCTGCTTTCTCAATAATTCAAAAGCAAAATCTCTCGCCTTAGTCATTAGCTGTTCTTCAACCTTTTTTCTTTCGGCATCAGAGAACTGGTTGTCTGTAATGATTTCAGTTGTGATACCACCTTCGGTTACAATTTTTTCATATTCATTTTCCCAGTTTACGCGGAACCAGCTAATTCCGGCACTGAATTTAGAAGAAAAATAGGTGTGCACCTTTTTAGCATTTACCGTAACCTTAATTTCAGTTGTTGGCATATAAGCCTTATACTTTATATTGTTTTCAACAACCAGGTTGTTTGTGCCGTTTTCTAAGGCGCTCCTAACCAATGAGGCGCTATTTCTTCCCATCAGGATAGAAAGAGCATTATCACCTAATCCAAAAGTAGTTCCGTTTCCTTCTCCCTGAATATTAAACGACCACGGGTTTGATCCGCCAAAAGGGTTATTTTGAGACTTTTCGCCAACCACATGCATGGCAATAGTGTTTTCTGTTAGCTGTATCGGTCTTACATTTGTTGCATTAAAGTCTTTATCGACGCCTCTAAGGAAAGAGAATAGTCCGAATAGTTTTGAAGTTCTCTGGCTTTTGTATTCGGCATCCAGTTTAATTTTTAATTTGTCGATTGCTTTTTTAAGCAGTGCTTCCGGCAAGTCAATTGTACTGGTAAGCGTTGTATAGGCTCCGGCTTCTTCTTCAAGACCTTCGGCGCCAATTACAGTTGTGCCATCCGCTTCAGATTTAAATACCTGCATAGAGAACTTGAATCGTCCGTCAGGATGTTTTGATAGTCTTGGATACTTAGGATAATAATAAAACTGCATTGGCAATCCGTTATCTCTTAAAAGCATGTTGTTTGGATCTGGAGAAAATAGGACTGCGAAATCTGCTCCATCTTCTTTCTCCAAAAGGATTTCTACGGTTCCGGCTCCAGCATGTGGGTAGCCAAGAGGGGTTACTTGTGACATTTTTTTTAATTTAATTATTAGGTTCTTACTCTTTAAAGGTTTTTCAGATTACACCTCGTCTTTTTAGTTAAAAATCGACGATGTAAAATTCATATTTCGCAATTCGTTGTAAAAGAGCATATTGCCTGATTTTTTTTAGATTATTTCCTGTAATTTTATTGTAGACATTTTCCCAGTAAGAGAAGGAAGAAGGGCTTGATAAAAAAGGGGAAAATTCCCCTTGCTATATTATCCCGATTAGGGTAGTTTTGGCGATTATTAACAACTTAAACTTGAAAGACATGAAAAGCTCAAAAACTATTTTTTTAGCTGGATTATTTTGTTTAACTTTTTTCTTTCAATCGTGTAGTGAGGATCGAATTTATGACAAGCCAACACAATTGATTTCTAATGAGATGGCGTCAGAGATGCATAAGATCTACAACTCAAAAGCTTTGCAGTCAAAAGCTGGGGATAGTATAAAAGAAGATGCGAATGCAGTATGGTATTCTGTTGAAGAACTGGAGAGGTATATCAATTATATCAAGACAGAAGGAATTAATAAAGGATATAAGGTAGATGGAATCAGATTGTATCTTGGAAGATATCCAAATGACCCGAAATATGCTGAAAAAGCAGGAATGACGACAATATTTTTATCACCAACCGGAGCTAAAGCCGATATGCAGAAATCAGGAATGCTGAATGTTTCGACTAATATGCAGGAAGAACCTCATTATGATATAACCGATCTTTCAGTTATGAATTACGGATCAATGGGTAATCCTCCTAAAATGACATATCCTTTCAGAAAATAATGTTAGAGGACTTAAGATTTTATTGCATTTACTTGGCTTTATTAGCGGGAATTGTAGGATTGTTTTTTTACTACAAGCTTCCCGGTAATAAGGCTAAGTCTTTGTTAGGTATGATCTTTTTTTCTGTCCTGACGGAGTTTGTTGGCAGCAACCTTACCAAATGGACTGGATGGATTAATTATGGTGTATATAATTTTTATATGCTTGTTAGTCTTTCTTATTATTTAATTCTTTTAAAATGCCTGTTAGTTGATCGCAATCATAGAAGATTAGCCGATATATTCCTAACTGCCTTTATACTTTTTTACTTCGCTAATTTTATTTTCATCCAAAAAAATATTTCCGAAACATTTACTTATAGTTTTTCATTAGGTGTACTGTTTGTCCTGATAATGTCCTGCTTATATCTTGTGGAAATATTTAATTCAAAAAAAATATTGAATTTCGGCAAATCAGTTTTTTTTTGGTTTATCTTAGGCGTCCTGCTTCTTCACGTGCCATATTTGCCTTTTATGTTGGCTATCAAATGGTTCCTGATAGAAAGTAATGAAAGTGTTTACAGTCTTGTGCTGTTCATTCTCAATGTCTTGATGTATGGTTGTTTTATAATTGGATTTATATGGAGCGAAAAGAAATACAATTACTAGTTATTTCCTTAAGTATTGTCTTCTTTACCTTATTAGTGTTAATCTTGGTGCTCTTTTTCTATTTCCACAAAAAGAAAACCAATTTTTTGATAGAAAAAATGGAGGCTGATCTACATTTTCAATCGGAATTGGTGAAATCAAGAATAGAAATGAAGGATCAAACACTGACAGAAATCAGTAGGGAACTTCATGATAATATAGGCCAGATTTTATCTGTAGCGATAATGCAGGTCAATATGTACATACAAAATCAGAAGGCCATGACTAAAGATGAGCTTAATGATCTTAAAGACATATTGGGCAAATCATTAGACGAAATCAGAACCTTGTCAAGAATTATAAACAGGGACAATTTGTTGGAATCCAGTTTTTTAGAAGCCATACAATTGGATTTGGAACGTATTCAAAAACTAAAAAGAATAGATTGCTACTTTAGCATAAACGGTGATTTTCCTGAAATAAATGTTGAGCACGAGCTAATTATATATCGAATTTTTCAGGAAGCGATTCTCAATATCTTAAAGCATTCCCATAGCGAGATTATTGATTTTCAGATTGACTGCCTGGACCATGACAACATAAAAATCAAGCTGATTGACCACGGTATCGGCTTTAATTCAAAGAAGAAAAACAGCGGTTCAGGATTGAATAATATACATGTCAGGGCAAAGCTTATAGGAGCTTCAGTTTCTATAACATCTGATAGTTCAGGAACTGTGGTAGTATTTACCTATCCTAAAAGAATTAATCATGAAAACGAATAGAAAAAATAAGGTTATCATTGTAGATGACCATTTGCTGTTTTCACAATCTTTGAAATTTCTGATTAATAGTTTCAGCGATTTTGAAGTCACGCATAGTTTTGGAAATGGCAAAGAGTTCATACAGTTTCTTCAGGAAGAAGAAAACCTTGATATTGAAGTAGATCTGATACTTTTAGATGTCAATATGCCTATTTTGGACGGATTGTCAACTATGGTCTGGCTGAAAGAGAACAGGCCGGATTATAAAGCAATAGCGCTTTCTGTAAACAATGAAGAAGATATCATCATCCAGATGATTAAGAACGGAGCTAAGGGTTATCTGCTAAAAGATACAACTCCGCAGATTTTTTATGATGCTTTGAAAACCGTAATAGAAAAAGGATATTTTTTCACTGAAATGGTTTCCGGTATTCTGGTCAACCGAATCGATAATGAAGACAAAAAGCTGGAGTTTAAGGAAAAAGAATTGGATTTTATCAAGAGAGCCTGTAGTGAAAAGACTTATAAAGAAATAGCAGATGAAATGTGCCTGAGTCCTAAAACGATTGACGGTTACAGGGAAAGCATTTTTGCCAAGCTGGAAATTAAAACCAGGATAGGTCTGGTTTTGTATGCTATCAAAAACAAAATCGTTTGTGTATAAACAAAAAGCTCCATCAACTGATGGAGCTTTTTTATTTTATATCGGGATAGATTAATACTCTGAAGAGTTTCCTATTTCTTCCAGTTCATTTTTCTCTTCAATTCCTATGACATTTGCATAAATAATGTATTGAACAGAATAAATTAATGGGATAGAGAAGATAATACCAATACAGAAAGCAAAAACTCCCAGTAAGGCTAAAATTACGGCAACAAGCATCAATGCCAAAAGCATGAAGAAATTTTTTGAAACCAACAACAGGCTTCCCTGTATGGCTTCTATAGCTTTTAAGTTTCCAAAAATAATCAATGGAGTAGTGAACAAAGTCAACAGCAAGAAGATATAGCTGATGAACGATCCTATCATAGAATATCCTGCCATTTCTAGTGCAGTGCTGATAGCATTACTGCAAAGCCCGATTAATACGCCAACAATGATGATTTCTTTAAGATATTCGCTTTTATAATAATAGAAAAGCGTAGAAAAGTCAAAATCTTCTTTTCTGTCTGCAAGATGGGCAACTCTAAGGATACCTGCATAAAACGGTTTTATAACCGCTACAGCTATTACGCCTCCTACAATGGTAACAATTATTCCGGCGGTAGAAAAATTCTGGATTTGAAAATCTGCTATATCCCTACCAAAAGCATCCAATCCGATGAATATTCCGGCAAGTCCAATTATGATTCCAATGAATACGATTGAAAGAAGCAATATTCCTGCTCCTGTAATCCAAACGATTTTTTGGTAATTATTAAATGCTTGAGAAAGTAGATCTCCAAACTCCACCACATAACCGTGGTGTCTGATTTCTTCGATTCTTTCTCTGGTTGTAGTATTTTTTTGCATAGTAAGTACGTCGATTTATAGCGCGAAAATAGTCAATATTTTGTAATTTAAACCAAATCAGAACCATTTCAATAATTTTCTGATTATTTTTAGTTTATTTCCATAAGGCGCATAACGGAGCGGTATGTCAAGCCATGTGGCTTTTTTTACAATTGACTTCTGATGAGAGAAGGTATCATAGCTTTTTTTACCATGATAAGCGCCCATACCGCTGTTGCCAACACCGCCAAAAGGCAGTCTTTTATTTGAAAAATGTACGACCGTATCATTAATACAGCCTCCTCCAAATGAAAATTTCTGGATAATACGTTCCGCAAAAGCTTTGTCATCTGTAAAAACATATAGTGACAGCGGTTTTTCATATCTTGAAATTATTTTTTCCAAGTCGCTTTCACTTTCATAAGAAATGAGTGGGAGCAAGGGACCAAAAATTTCATCTTTCATAATGGTGTTGTCCAAAGCAGGTTCATCAATGAGCGTTGGAGCTATATATAGATTTTCTTCATCATAAATGCCTCCTGCGATTGTTTTTTCTTCGTCTATCATTCCGACCAGCCTGAGGAAGTGTTTTTTGTTTATGATTCGCGTAAAATCGGGTGAAAGTTTAGGATCTTCACCATAGGCATTTACAATTTCCTGTTGTAGCAAGCGAATGAATTTTGTCTTGATCCCTTTATGAATAAGAAGATAATCAGGAGCAATACAGGTTTGTCCGGCGTTAATGAATTTTCCCCAGATAATGCGTTTTGCAGCCATTTGAAGATTGGCGCTTTTGTCAATTATACATGGATTTTTTCCACCTAATTCTAAAGTAACTGGCGTAAGGTTTTCAGCAGCAGCTTTTGCGACTTCTTTGCCTATTGCCGGGCTTCCGGTAAAGAAGATATAATCCCATTTTTTGGATAGCTGACTTTTGGCAATTTCTGCATCTCCTAAAACGGCAACAGCCTCTTTGACGTCAAAAGTTTCTCGTATTATTTTAGATATCAGGCTTGATGTATGAGGTGTTAATTCAGAAGGCTTCAGTACAATAGAGTTACCGGCTGTATAAGCTGCAATCAGCGGACAAATGGCGAGTTGAAAAGGATAATTCCACGGAGAAATAATTAATGTTTTTCCATAAGGTTCTGTATAGATATAATCGGAAGAAGGAAAATTAAGAATGGAAGCCCGGACTTTTTTAGGTTTAGCCCAGGCATGGATATTCTTTATAGCATCTTTTAAATCAGACTGCACTACATTTATTTCGGTCAGATAGGCTTCAAAAGCGGGTTTTCCGAAGTCTTTGTAAAGTGCCTCTATAATATCATTTTCATGAAGCGAAATGACATGTGAAAATTTCTTAAGTTTTTCTTTTCTGCGATTAATTTCCTTATCGTTCATAAATTCTTAAATTATTGTAGTCCGAAACGGAAGCCCAGATAAAAATCTGCCTGTTCTCCGTCATTAATCAAAGCCGTAACTATAGAGCTTGATCCGATAAAGAAACCTCCTGCCCTAAATCCTAATCCTGTTGTAAATCCTGAAATTTCATTTGATGCCAATGGAGCAAATACTTCAAAGTTTTCGGTAGAATATCGAGGAGTTACTGAAAATACATTTTGGGCGGTAACCTGGTCGTCTTTGTCGTCTTTGTTAAATTTTTGCTGGCCAAAAACGGTGACATAGAAATCGGGGATTATCTTAACGTCTGCATAGGCCGAGAAAACAGTTGGAAGTTTTACTTTAAAATCGCTGCTGTTTGAAGTAGCAGTCAGATAACCGCTCGAAAGGAGGATATCTTCGATTTCCTTAAAGCTGCTTAAGCTTTCAAATTGGTTCAGGTTGAGTGACTGGCCGGCAGGAACGTTCAATTCGTAATTGTTGTTGCTATTATTATCTGATTTAAAAGTCATACTTCCTATATTGCGTACGGCAGCACCGGCATTGATTTTATAGCCGTCGTTATCATCTTTCCATTGGTAATTGACTCCTATATCGGTAGCAAAACCGTTTAATTTCCCAAAAAGAGAACTGGTATAATTGCCAAAATCTGTAAAATCGTCGGCTAAATCTCCGGAATAAGAAATATTCATTCTTGCCGAAGCATCTGTCATATTAACATTACCAAGATTATTTGTAATAGTACCGGAAAATTTATCAAGTCCTAAGTTAGCATAGGAGCCAGGGAAGAGGAGTTTTAAGGTTACACCTACGCTAAATTTATGTTCGTCGGTTTCGTATACATTTCTGGCAACTCCAAAGGCTACTTCTCCCCAGGTAGTTCCATTGGCGCGCTGATTCTTATTGCTCTGAATCGTAGAAGCACCAAAGATACTGCTTAAGGCACCATTTGTGACAGCATCACCAATAGTTGGATCAACGTCTGTAAAATTTACTTTTCCATAGGCTTTAGTATTGAATGAAAAAGCCCATTTGTCTATTTTCATTGCAAATGCAGGGCCATAGACTTCGCCATCAAAACGAAGATCGACATCTTTGTTTCCTTCAAAAAGTTTTTTTTCTAAGTTGTCACCGCTTACAAGGTCATTAAAACCCAATCTGTTGTTGGAAAGGTTGAAACTTAACGAAAAGACTCCAACTTCATATTTTGTTTTTAAGTTGGCAAGCTCAGCAGGGTTAGTGCTTGCATTTAATAATCCGCCTCTTCTGGAAGTGGTAATTCCCGAAAAATGGTCTTGTGCAAAAGCACTCGTGCCAATTATGAGGCACAATACAATTGGTAATTTCATAGGGTAAGTTTTTTAGTTAAAAGTATAGATTTTTTGTATTGGGTATACTAAATTAACGTAAAAAACTAATCTTTATTCTTAAAATATTTAGATTGCCTTCCAAATTGGGTCATTGGGAACAGGAGCGATTATTTCTAATAATTCTTTGGTTACCGGATGGATGAGGACGAGCTTGCGGGCATGCAGATGAATGCCACCATCAAGATTGCTTCTGTCGGCTCCATATTTCAGGTCACCTTTGATTGGGCTTCCTATAGCAGCTAATTGCGCCCGGATTTGATGGTGTCTTCCGGTATGCAAATTAATTTCTAAAGCGTAATAGTTATTGAGCTCACGGATTATTTGGTAATCAAGGCTCGCTATTTTACTATCAGGAACTTCTTTGATATGTGCCTTTGAAGTGTTGTTCTTTTCATTCCTTTTCAGATAATGAACCAGCTTGGCAGAGACTTCTGCGGGTTTGTTCTTGACAACAGCCCAGTATGTTTTTTGTGTTTCTCTATTTTTAAACAATTCATTGAGTCTGGAAAGTGCTTTGGAAGTGCGGGCAAATACTACAATTCCGGTAGTGGGTCTGTCTAACCGATGAACAACACCCAGAAAAACTTCCCCCGGCTTATTGTATTTTTCCTTGATATATTCTTTTACTATATCGCTCAGTGGTTTGTCGCCGGTCTTGTCTCCCTGAACAATATCGCCGACACGTTTATTGATGACAATAATGTGATTGTCTTCGTGAAGGATTTGAAGATTATTCTTTGTAGAAATGGTTTTCATTGTTTTTTGAAGATTAGATTTTCGGCGGCTCGATAGTTCAAATAATCAAAAAACGATTAGTATTGTTCTTTTTCGCTTGGGAAATCACGTGACTTCACGTCTGTAACATACTCTCCAATGGCACGAGTCATGTCATCATACAGGTTCATATATCTTCTCAAAAATCTAGGACTGAATTCATTGTTCATTCCAAGCATATCATGGATAACCAAAACCTGACCGTCAACGCCACCTCCGGCACCAATTCCTATTACAGGTATGGAAATGCTTTGTGCTACTTTTTCGGCTAATTTTGCAGGTATTTTTTCCAATACTAGGGCAAAACAACCTAATTTTTCAAGCAATTTTGCATCTTCCAGTAATTTTTCTGCTTCAGTTTCTTCTTTAGCACGGACCGTGTAGGTTCCGAATTTATATATAGATTGTGGCGTCAATCCTAAATGTCCCATTACAGGAATTCCTGCATTGAGGATTTTTTTGATGGAATCTTTGATTTCGCTTCCGCCTTCTAATTTAACAGCATGGGCACCGCTTTCTTTCATAATTCTGATAGATGAGCGTAAGGCTTCTTTTGGATCAGACTGATAGCTTCCGAATGGCAAATCAATAACGATCAAGGCACGTGATGCAGCTCTGACAACACTGGAAGCGTGATAAATCATCTGGTCAAGGGTAATAGGCAAGGTAGTTTCATGACCGGCCATTACATTTGAGGCAGAATCTCCAACCAGAATTACATCAACTCCGGCAGAGTCGACAATTTTTGCCATAGTGAAATCATAGGAAGTTAACATTGAAATTTTTTCACCGTTAGCCTTCATTTCAATCAGCGATTTGGTCGTGATTCTCTTATAATCTTTTTTTGCAACAGACATAGTGTAGGAATTAGAAGATGTAAATGTACAAATTGCTTTATTTACCATTGCCACACAACCTAATAATTTTTTATGCTAATTTTATCTCCCGTAACTTAAAAAGATGATGATGCGAAAATTATTACTGTTTGTTTTCTTTGTTTCCTTCCAGTCACTAATGGCGCAGGAAGCCGAAATCCGCCAATCAATAAAAACTTTTTTTGAAGGCATACATACCAGAGACAGTCTGAAAATTAATTCTGTTAGTGATGAAGACCTGATGTTGCAGACTGTAGTGCAAAGTCCAAGAAGAAACAAAGTTATAGTCACAAAAGCTGCTGATTTTAAAAGATACGTTGCAACAATTCCTAAGGAAACCAAATTTGAAGAAAAACTACTTTCTTATACTATTAAGGTTGACGGAGGAATGGCTCACGTTTGGATACCTTTTGAATTTTATATCAATGGAGAATTAACCCATAAAGGTGTAAATTCAATGCAATTGTTTAAGGATAAAGATGTATGGAAGGTTATTTACTATGGTGATAGTAAAATCAAGATTTAAATTAGCTATTGCTGATTTTGAGCGTAATGACAAATTCGCTTCCAAATCCGAAATTGCTTTCAACCGAAATCGTACCACCTTGGGCTTCGATAAATTCTTTGCTAATGGCAAGCCCGAGGCCGGTTCCTTCTTTTTCTGATCCCGGAATACGGAAATATTTGTCAAATATCTTGTTCTTGTATTGGGGAGAAATACCTATTCCGCTGTCTTTTACCGTAATCTGAAAGACATTTTCTTTTGCTTCTGCACCAATAAATATGGTTGAGTTTTCATAAGAATAGCGGATAGCATTTGAGATGAGGTTCGTGACTACCCAGGTTGTTTTTTCCTGATCGGCTTTTATTTCAGGCAGTAATTCAGGAATATTCAGGCTAAGGTTGATCTTTTTTTGCTCTGCCAATATTTTTGTGGCTTCTACGGCATCGGAAATTATTCCAGCGGGATTGCAATTTTCTATTTTTAGCTGTGTTTTTCCGGTTTCTACCTGCGTGATGTTTAGCAATTCTCCCGTTGTACGGAGCAATCTTTTAGTGTCATCTTTAATGCTTGAAACCAATTGTTTCTGTTCTTCGTTTAAATTCCCGATACTGCTGTTTTCCAGTAATTGCAGGCTCATTTTCATCGAAGCGATTGGTGTCTTGAATTCGTGAGAAACCATGGCTATGAAATTGGTTTTGGCAAAATCCAACTCCTTATAAGCGGTTACGTTACGTAGTATTATAAACGAACCGATATGTTTTTTTTCTTCTTCTCCAGTAGGAAGAATATGTATAGGTACTACTTGCTCTTCAAAATAGCTTTCTTTATTATCAGCATAGATTTTCATCGTTTCTTGTGGCTTTTCGATAGTTCCGTCAACAAGATGTTGTAATAAGGAGCGAACCAGATCATTAGAGATGGCAACTTCACTGGCGGCTTTTCCGATGATGTTCTCTGCTTTTAGACCGGAAATTTTTAAGGCTTCTTCATTGGCAAATAAAATTAAGTTTTTGTCATCGAGCCCAATAACCGGGTCCTGCATATTGTTTATGAGTGTTTCGACCCGTTTTTTCTCCATCATCAATCGGGCAAGGTTGCTGTCGCTATATTCCTGTAATTTTTCTGCCATCGTATTAAATGACCGTGCCAGGTTTCCAAATTCGTCATGTGTTTCAAAATTGACACGCTGTGAATAGTTTTTTGCTGCAATCTGACGTATGCTTTCCGTAAGGTCTTTTATAGGATTTGCAATATCGCTAGGCAGGTTGACCAATAAGATGAGAGCAATCAAAAAGCAGGTAAGGCCGGTAATTGAAATCCAGAGTATGGCGCTTTCTGTTGTATTTTGCGCCACGATGCTTTTCCTTTGGATAGCATCCATGTTGATTTTCATGATATCGTTGAGGTCTTTCCGAATCTGGAGCATAATTGTCTTATCCTCCGGCTCTAATTGTAATGTCTTTACGTCTTCTATTAAATTTTGAGTAAGTTCTTTTTCACCTATTTCCGTGATGTTCTTACCCTGTAATTGTAAAAAGTGATTGAAATTTTCGAAAGATTGTTTTTCGCCTTCAATCTTATCGAGCTCTTTCATCATGTTTCGGGAATAGTCTAAGGAATTGTAATTCGCTACAAGGATGTTTTCTGTATCGCCAGCAATGACATGTACTTGTCGTACTGCCAGAGCCACAAGCAATATGATAAGAAGAAATAGAAGCCCGAGTCCGAGTCTTAATTTTGTTTTTATACGCACAACTTAAATAGTTTATAGTGGATAGTTTTTAGTTTATAGTTGGAGTTACTGGTGTGTAATTTTAGTTGATAGTTGAATTGGTCGTTATAGTTTTTAGAGGATAGTCTTTAAGTCTTTCATCTTTCATCTTTCGTCTTTGATCTTTCGTCTTTAATCAGGGTTTGTTCTGGATGTTTTTACAATTGAGGTTAGTATTTTGATGAGCTCGATACTGTCTGTGTGAACGGATAGATATTCTTTTTCTGATAGATAGTTTGTTTCAAAAAGCAAACGCAGCCAATATTCAGTTTCCTGGGCTTCTTTTAGTGAAATGTTCATCTTATTACTAAAGTCTTTTTTTGACGGGGCCTGTAAAGCCTCACAAATATTTGCGCCTATTGAAGTTCCACTTCTGACTAATTGCTTTGATAGGATAAATTCTTTTTTATTTTCTGAAATATGCTGATATAACTTCACAATCCTTACGGCAAATACAAATGATTTGTCTTTAACAATACTATTTTTCATAATCATTTTTTTATGGCTTAAACTAACTAT
>NZ_JBGCCI010000007.1:0-268676 GCF_041262125.1 Flavobacterium sp. 28YEA47A | reverse complement strand
CATTATTATCCTTTCGGGCTAAAGCATACCAACTACAACTCAGACCTTCTGGTTCACAGGGAATATAGGGGCGCATTGGCTATAAAAGACCCGGTAACTCCGGAGCCTTTGGTACCAGTGTTACCTTATAATTATAAGTACAACGGAAAAGAATTGCAGGACGAGCTGGGACTTAACTTTTATGATTTTGGTTTCAGAAATTATGACCCTGCGATTGGAAGGTGGATGAATATTGATCCATTGGCAGAAAAAAGACATGAATTAAATCCTTATAATTATGTCCAAAACAGCCCTTTATTTAGATTTGATCCAAATGGATTGACAGACTTTACATTAAACAAAAAAACTGGCGAAATAAAACAGATTGGCGAAGCAAACGATGAACCTGATAGAATTTTAAAAACTAATTCAAAAGGTGAAGTAAGATATAATAAAAAGGGTGAAGCTAAAGTAGCTATTAATGATATAGAAAAAAATATTTTAAAAGACGGACAAAATTTTAAAAGAGATAGTAATGTTTTTGAGGTTGGAGGTGAAGGACAGCCTTCAAGACAAGGAATTGAAAAATTTGCATTAGAGCTATCGAATTATGTTGGCACAGAAATAGGAGGGGCTTATTTTTCTAAAGATAGTCAAGATAAAATTACCCACATGACTATTGGTGCATATGAAAAGAATTCTTATACCGAAAACAAAAATAATGGACATGCAGCAATTAGAAAAATAAGTTCATCTACAGAGGTTTTTTTGAGCTATCAATTAAGAGGTAAATTCCATACTCATCCTAATGAATCTACCCGATTTGAACCTTCAAAAGCAGATATCGATTCGAGAAACGAAGGCTTAAAATCAAATCCTAACCTATTATTTTATATTTTAACCTATCCAAAATATGGTAATAAATTTCCATATATAATTGATTATACAAAACCTTAAACTTTTTATTATGAAATATTTCTCTATACTCATTTTTACTTCTTTATTTTTTGGGGGATGTAATAGTTATAAAACATCCCTTATATCGTATGGAAATTATGAGGATGCAATTCAAAATACTATCATAGATTTTTCAAATACTAGTTTATTTGAAAAAGGAAAAGTTTTTAAATTACATTTTGAATCATTAAATAATGATTTATATCATATAATGATTATCGAAAGCTTTGACAACAAATATTTATATTCTAAGGAAAAAAAAATTGAAGAAAACAAATTACCAAGTAGATGCTTTGAATTAAACAATAAACTTTTCATCTGGTGGGATGACAATTACACAATAGACAAAGAGGTCTTTTCAAAATTAGAAAAATATAGTATGCTTGAGGATGATAAAGGAGGATGGATAACTTTTTTAGAATCTTCCATAGATGATAAAAAGAAAGGTGTTGATTACTTTATATGTAAAAACAATCTAAAAATTTATAAAAGGATAATTACCCGAATTGGAAACATACCAATTCCTGTTTTAGAATGTAATAAATGAGTGATAGTGTTTCAGTTAACGTATCAAATATGTTGATGCTGGTAGTATATCAGAGTTAGCGATAGAATCAATTTCAACCATAATATTAATTTAAACTAAAAAACAAGTTATATGCTTGTTTTTTTGGAGTTAATGTATCATATTAGAGCATAGACTAAACCAAAAAACAGCATTTAAAATAAAAACTAAATGCTGTTTCTTTAAACTATCTGGGAGGATTCCAATACAAAGACGGGAACCTACAGTTCTTCCCTACTTCTGAAGGTTATGTTAGGGCGACGGACGTTAGCGGAACCATAGCCTACAGCTACGTCTATAACTATACAGACCATCTGGGCAACATCAGGCTTTCCTATGCTAAGGATACAGAAAACCCAAACGTTCTTAAAATACTGGAAGAGGACCATTATTATCCTTTCGGGCTCAAGCATACCAACTACAACTCAGACCTTCTGGTTCACAGGGAATATAGGGGTGCCTTAGGGATAAAAGACCTGGGAACTCCCGAACCTTTGGTACCAGTGTTACCTTATAATTATAAGTTTCAAGGTCAGGAACGCCAAGAGGAGTTAGGATTGAATTGGGATAGTTTCAAATGGAGAAATTATGATCCTGCTTTGGGAAGATTTATGAATATTGACCCATTGGCAGAAAGTTATCCTTACAATTCAACTTATACATTTCAAGAAAACAAAATGGGAATGGGTCGAGAGCTTGAAGGGTTGGAATTATTACCTAATGATGTTTTTAATTATTTATTAAGAGAAGGAGCTATTTTGAAAACTAAATTAGAAGCTCCAAGAAAAAATTTAAATACGGCAATTATCAATAGAGTAAATGCTGGAATTTCAGGAAGAGAAAAAAGCAACACTAATGTAGCTGGTCTTAATATCAATAAAGTAGTAGACTATGGCGTAATGGGACAATCAGTAAAAAAGATTGTTCAAGAAACAAAAACAACAACAAAAAAGATCGTAAGAGATGGTGCATCTGGAATGGAAACTGGAGGTGATGTAATTACTACAGCTGGAATTGTAACGGGTCAACCAGAAGTGATAGCGATAGGTCAAGGAATTTCAGGAGTTGGAAAAACTATTAATGCCACCATAGATATTGCAGAAGGTAATTACACAAAAGTTACAGAAACAGCTGTTAAAGAAGTTGTTACTGGAGGTCTCGGGACAGCAGCAAAAAGCAGCACCAATAACGAAGTTCAAGAATATATCATTGATGCCCAAATACAGGCCCTAGATAAACTATATGACGAATATATTTCACCAATCATAATCACTCCAACCACAACTACAACTCTAACTCCAAATCAAGCCCAATAGACATAAGCTCATGAATATAATCAATCTCATTTTCGGCATACTCATTCTTATTTTTGGGATTTCTGTAATTATTTTAGCCAACAAAACAACTAGAACTAATAATAATTTTGGAAATATTATTAAAATTTACACTGGGGGTTTTATAGCTACTCTTTTAGGAATTGTAATCGTTATAAATGAAATAATTAAAATTATATGAAAAGAATAATATTGATAGTGTTTTTAACTTTTTTTAAAGTTGCTTTATATTCTCAAGATTGCAAAGATTTTAAGGAGGGCATTTTTGAGAATGACACAGAATACGGACAATTCATAATGGAGAGAAAAGGTAATTTTCAATTAGAAAAGAGCACAAAATATGGAATAATCTATCTAAACAAAATTGAGAAAATTAATGATTGTGAGTATATTATAAAAAGGTACAAAGTTATAAGCAATGGTATTCTTCCCAAACCTAACATGGAAGATACTATAAAAACTACTATTTATAGAGTTAAATACAAAACCTTTTATTATCGCTTTAATTCAATTGGAACTAATATTCCAATTGAAGGAAAATTTATAAAAATCTCTGATTCTATAAGTAATGAATTTAAAATTATCCTAGCTGGGGAAAAGAATAATATGTATGGAGAATAGAGAGACAGCCATCCTGGTAGTGTATCAGATTAGATGTTTTTATAAAACATCATTATAACTACCTGAAAACAATATTACTTTAAAAATTTTCATTAAAAAATGAGACGACCAATTGGTCGTCTCATCTATTTTTAGGGTGTAATGTATCAGATGTGTTGATACTCTTGTTTTATAGTTAATTTAATTTGAAAATCAATAATTTATAATTTTACAATCAAAAAAAAATCAAACAACCTTCGGGTTGTTTTTTTATTTTATAATGTCTTAAATCGAAGAAAATGGTTTTAAACCAAAACAAGGCCATCACCGACATACGCTACAACCACCTGAACCTCCCCTCAAGGGTATTTTTCGGTTCGGAAATACGAAAAATTGAGTATCTTTATACCGCTGGCGGGAAAAAAGTCAGGAAGGCTGTCAGCAGCAGGAATCTGCTCGAATCAGGTCTAATCGACTATCTGGACGGGTTCCAGTACAGAGACGGAAACCTACAGTTCTTCCCTACTTCCGAGGGTTATGTCAGGGCTACGGATATCAGCGGAACCACAGCCTACAGCTATGTTTATAATTATACCGACCATCTGGGCAACATCAGGCTTTCTTATGCCAAAGATCCGGAAAATCCAAACGTTCTTAAGATACTGGAAGAGGACCATTATTATCCTTTCGGGCTAAAGCATACCAACTACAACTCAGACCTTCTGGTTCACAGGGAATATAGGGGCGCATTGGCTATAAAAGACCCGGTGACTCCGGAGCCTCTGGTACCAGTGTTACCGTATAATTATAAGTACAACGGGAAGGAGTTCCAGGACGAGCTGGGGCTTAACTTTTACGACTATGGAGCAAGAAATTATGACCCTGCGATTGGAAGATGGATGAATATAGACCCGCTGGCGGAGCAATATAGACGATGGTCGCCATATAATTATGCAATGAACAATCCTATGAGATTTATTGACCCTGACGGAATGGGTGTTGATGATGTTATTATTAGGGGCTCCTTAGCTGAAAAAGCAAAAAGCATGCTTCAATCTTCTGTTGATAATTTAACTTTGAATATGGATAGTCAAGGAAAACTCAGTGCTGCCCAAACTAATATTGGTCCATTAACTGAAGCAGATACGACATTGCAAGATGCAATAAATAGTGATGAAATGACAGTTAATATTGAAACTACAAAATCAAATACCTATGAAAATGCATTATTAATAGGAGGAATGTTTATGGGAAGTACGGTAGAAAACGGAAAAACCAACGCGTTCCAGTTAATTAACCCAAATCAGCTAGAGGCAATTGAAAATTTCTCTGGTGAGAAAAGAGGAGTAACTGTATTACATGAAGTTTTGGAAGCAGCAATTGGTGCAAAAGATTCTCCAGGAGCTGGTGATTATAAGCAAGACAAAGCAGCTTATACTAGTGCACATAACAAGGCGAACGAAATGGACAAAAACCGAAGAGATTTATCATATGGAGCAAAAGTTGAAGCTTCAAATGTGGCAGCAAAAACAGCAGATGCAAATGTTATATTAACTAGAGGCGATAGAAAAACAGAAAAACTACTTTATACGGCTAAAAATTTAAAAATCAAGAAATAACATGAAAATTCTATATTTATTAATATTACTACTATTTTCTACATTTGTTCATTCACAAGAATATCAAAGGTATAAAGTTGTAAATATTGACTCTACAATTTCATCTTACGTAATTACTGTAAAAAGCTGCAATAAAAAAAATATTATAAAGAAAGCATTAATTTTAACAGCAAAAACGGATACTATTTTTAAGAATATAAGAAAAATAAAAGTTGGGTCAACATTTAAATTAAAATTGGAAGAAGTTTTTACTGATGTAACTTCAAATTTAAACTCTACCTCACTAATTATCGACGATATTCTTGTATGGAAAAGAGATGATGATTTCAGGGTATATTCGTCTGATAATATAAAAGGTTTAAATTATTTAAGAAATTAAGCATCTAAATAGGTAACATATCAGATGTGTTAGCGAACAACTACTTTAACATATACCAACAGATTACCAACAACTTATATTATTATCGCAGAAAAACTAAAACAACCTTCGGGTTGTTTTTTTATGATATAATGGTTTAAATCGAAGAAAATGGTTTTAAACCAAAACAAGGGCATATCCGACATACGCTACAGCCACCTGAACCTTCCCACGAAGATACTTTTTGGCTCCGAAACCAGAAAATTAGTTACCTTTATACTTCCGGAGGGAAAAAAGTCAGGAAGGCTGTCAGCAGCAGGAATCAGGTCTAATCGACTATCTGGACGGGTTCCAGTACAGGGACGGGAACCTACAGTTCTTCCCTACTTCCGAGGGTTATGTCAGGGCTACGGATATCAGCGGAACCATAGCCTACAGCTATGTTTATAATTATACCGACCATCTGGGCAACATCAGGCTTTCTTATGCCAAAGACCCGGAAAATCCAAACGTTCTTAAGATACTGGAAGAGGACCATTATTATCCTTTCGGGCTAAAGCATACCAACTACAACTCAGACCTTCTGGTTCACAGGGAATATAGGGGCGCATTGGCTATAAAAGATCCGGTGACTCCGGAGCCTCTGGTACCAGTGTTACCGTATAATTATAAGTACAACGGAAAAGAATTCCAAGACGAGATGGGTCTTGGCTGGCACGACTATGGGGCTAGGAATTATGACCCTGCTTTGGGAAGGTGGATGAATATTGACCCGTTGGCGGAGAAATCCAGGAGGTTTTCTCCTTATGCATACGCTCTTAATAATCCCGTTTATTTTATTGACCCTGACGGTATGAAGGCAGAAGCTTCACAAACTGCAAAGATTTATTACGATTGGGATGAGAACGGGTATAGGACTCAAGGCGGAGATGAATCTACTTTTGAAGCAGCTATGGGTGATAATGATTGCCCAAGCTGTAGGACGAAAGAAGATTGGGCAGCTTATTATCAGCAAGCTGAAAATACGGCAGCAATGGTAGGAGAAAAAAGTGCTTGGGATATTACAAATCGACGTCTAACTATGGACACAAATGAAGAAGGCCGTACTGTGTTTTATTTAGATGGCGAACTAATGGATTTAAGAAGATATAACAATAGAGCTCATGCAATTGGAAGTTTATTGGGAGATGCCGCTTTGATAGAGACTCCTAATAAATTGTTTAAAATTTTAGGTAAATTTTTTAAAGGTGGTTCTTCCAACGGGGGTATTAAATCAATTGATAATTTTTTAGAAAGTGCTACAAGGCCTTGGGGAGACCAAGGACTTACTACCGTAGGAATAGCTTTACAAAAACACGCAGGAAGAGAGGGGTCAGCTTTTGCTGGCATAAAATTTTCTCACAAAACAGCCAATCAAGACGCATTAAATATAGTCAAAGATATTTTATTTTCTAAAAATAAAACTATTCAACAAGCGGCTAGTGGGGGATTCAATATTTTTGACAAAACAACAGGAATGGGTTTTGGGGTATCACGAGGAGGATTATTTAATGGTTTTAGAGAAATAACTAAATAGAGAAAGCTATGGAAAAAAGATTTCAAATAATAATAGGAAGTCCGATAGATTACGAAGAACTCGTTGCATATATACGGATTGATGATGAAGAAATTGCAATGGTTCAAAAAGATGAGGGTATTGACAAAATGAAAATTGAATTTTTTGAAGATAAAATAAAAATTGATTTATATCTTGATGTATTTATTGAAGCCTTGAAAGAAGCAAAAGTTGAATTGTTGAAATAAAATCGGGAATGTATCAGATTAGGTGTTCTTACAAAACAGCAACATAACCATCTGAAAAACAGTATTAAATTAAAAATTTTGATTAAAGAAGAGACGATCAACTGGTCGTCTTTTCTATTTTTAGGGTTTTAAAATGCCTTAAAATGCTTTTATAATAACTTAATGTATCAAAATAGGTGGTAAAAATCGAATGTAATTTTTGTAATGGAAAATGTATTAAAAATGGCTTTCAAATCAATGGAAGTCAACGCTATAAATGCACTATTTGCAGAAAAGGACAACAAAAAGAATACTATTACAATGCTTGTAAAACAAGCACGAATAAAAACATCATTATTTTTACCAAAGAAGGTTTGGGAATAAGGAGTACTGCGCGAATATTAAAAATTTCAACCACAACATTATTAAAAAGAATTGTAACAATTGCTAAAAACATTCATCAGCCAATCATCAGCAAAGGAAAAACCTATGAAAAAAATCTCTCCAGATATCCTTAAAAAATGGCTTACCGCCTGGTCGCTATCAAGAGAATTGCCGTTGCCAATTGCATTCAAATCCGGTTTTAAAGTTGAAGTTGGAGATACAAAACAAAAAGAAAGATATGTGTTTCCAGAACTAAACGAGGATTTTATCCAACTTTCTAATACAATCAATGAACCCTGGATTTTTTTAAAAGCCTGTGCCTCTCCTGAAGAAATAAGAAGTCATGTTTCTGAAAAGTGGACGCTCCAACCACAGGGTTATATGATGGCGTGTTCTGAGCCAATGGTTTTTCCAAATCGTCATCTCGATACCGAATACCATTTGGAATTTGATAACTATAATTCAACTTTTGTAGTCAGAATCCTGACTCAAAATAACGAAGAAGCAGCTATTGGTCGGGTTGTACTTGTTGATGACATAGTGGTATACGACCGAATCATAACTGACAGCAATCACAGAAGAAAAGGTCTTGCTACTATAATCATAAGAGAACTTGAAAAAATAGCTATCTCTAAAAATAGTACCAAAAACTTATTGGTAGCTACTGAAGAAGGTAAACAACTATACCAATCTTTAGGCTGGGAAGTGTACAGTTTGTATACATCGATTGTTATTGTTTCATAACAGAGAAGGCACTACTTTTAATGTCTCATATTAAACAATCGGATACATAACGGTATCATTCCCAACGAAACGGCTACAAAAATAAAAACCCGTATATAATTTAGCGTTTGCCAAAGCTTAACCCTGCTGAACAAATCTTTTGCTTCATTGGGTGCAATTGCCATTTTTTGAAAGTCGATAATAGCAGGCGCAAAATAAGAAAGTGTCCAAATCCTTACTGCAATGTGGATGGCGAGCAAGACTAAAAGCCAATTCCGTACAGGATCTATTTTCCAACAAAAGTACAACGCCAGTAAAAAAGTAATTTCATGTAGGGAATGGAACATTATCCAGAAAATTTTCAGGCTGCTACCCTGCCCGTCTAATAAAAGTTTAAAATTATCCGGTGGCGAAATTGTCCATTTAGGAACAAAAAGCAATGTTTCAAAAATTTGGGCTCCGTTCATCATAAAATAAACAAGGGTCGTAATACAGAGCGATAGCTCTGCTCTTGACAGATAGCTTGTTGTAATATTTTCCATTTTAATCATCTGATTTAAGGTTCATCGAATCGGTTACTTCTTTCATTATGACAGTTGCTTCCGAAAAATAGCGCTTTATAGCTTCCATTTCCGATGATGAAAAAGAAGCAATCAATGCTGTTGTTTTTTGTTGCAGTTCCACAAAAAGCGGCTGTAATAATTTCATGGCATTTTCTTCATTAGGCACGATGATTACTTTTCTTCGGTCATCCTTGGTAAATTTTCTTTTGAGAAGCTTTTTTTTCTCCAGTCGGTCAATTAATCCGGTAACGGCGCCAGACGTCAATCCTGTCAATTTAGAAAGTTCTCCTGCTGTCAATTCCTTATGTAGTAAAATAAGCCCCAAGTATTTATGATCAGAACCCGCCAAACCTGCTTTGCGGGCAATTGCCTCATGCATAAAAATGGAAGCATCTGAATATTGGCGGCTTGCCAGTCTCAATTGTTGGAGTAAATCGTTCATGTTTTTATTTTATTAACTAAATATCTTAGTAACAAAGATATTATTTTTTTATATACCAAAAACACTATCCTGCTCTAAATCATCTCTTTTTATCTTTTAGAGATATATTAAAGAGCCGATTGTCAGAATAAATCAGATAGGTAGTTGAAAAAATCCAGTGCTATGCAGCTTAGCTGTTTTTAATTTTATTAGCCCATAAAAGGCTGATCGCCCACTTTGCCTTGAAGTTTTTATAATAACGAAACGGATTCCGGATGGATTGGTGCTTATAAAACTTAAAAAAAGAAACCGTTTTATAACCTTCCAGTTGCGTTTTGGATTCATGTAGTAGTCTATATAACATTACTGTAGGTGATGGTTTTGGCTGTATTTTTTCGTCTTTCCAGGCCAACTCAGGTTTCGATCTAAAACCGCCTATTGGAGCTTTTAAGTGTAGTATTTGAGGAAATGGAAGATAAAGCACATCATATCCTCTATTGCGAAGTTGCATTCCAAAATCGGCATCTTCTCCAAAACCAAACTCAAAACGCAGGTCAAATTGAAGTCCTTTTAAAGCGTCTGCTTTTACAATACTACAACCTGATCCAAATGTTTTCCATTGAAAAACAGCATCGAATACGGTCTTTTCGTTGATTTGCAGGCAGCTTAACGTATTCACTTCATTTCCGTATTTAGCAATCTGACTAAAAGCAGTTTCCAGGAAATCTTCTCCGACACGGATGTCATCATCTGCAAAAAAAACCCATTCGCTTTCTATTTGAAACAAGGCAATATTTCTAGCATTGCAGGCTCCTGCCTGATGCGTGAATGTATGCGAAATAGCAAATGGCCAGGAAGTATTTTTCAGAAAATCCAAATGGCTTTGGCTTCCCTCGGTAGGGTTCTGCTCTACAATAATAACTTTTCGGGGCAACTGTGTCTGAGCAGCCAAATCGGATAGAAACGTATATAGATATTGTTCCCTGCCGATAGTCGGGATAACAACATCAGCCGTTGCTTTATTTATAATTTGTCTGGAAGATTGAACAATAAGAGTATCCAACGCCTTACCATCTGTTTTTCTTCTACTATAAAATAAGCTTTGAAAAAAAGCCAATAAAGCCCACTGTTTTTGATGCAGAATACAATTAAGCAATAAAAGGAATACCCATCGAAACTTGTAATGCTGGCGTACAAACCTAAAAACAGTTTTTGTACTCGCTTTTGGAGTTTTATAGTTCGTATCAGAATGCAAAAGCAATCGAGGTTCGGAGTAACATAAAAGTCCATGTGGCATCCACAGCTTTGCTAAAGAATGCAGGAAATAATCGAAATCCGTATCGCGTACGATTTCCTTTTCTAAGCGCAACAATACCTCGCATGATATTCCGCCTATGGCAGCACTGGCAAACCAAGTCGCGTATTTGGTATTCTTGTTAGGATTGGCAAACAGGCTTTCATCCACATATCCGATACTGTCCGGAAAATAATTCTCTTCAGCCGGATTATAAAAAGCCATTATTTTTTTATGATGGAAAATCTCTGAAATGCTTTCCTTATTGAAATGATTTCTTTGGGATTCATGACACCAAAATAGCAGTGATTCAGGAAACGCATGGGCTGCTTGAAACAGAGTATCTGCAATCGAAGCCAAACGCACCGGAACATCTTCTCCTAAAGAATCGTTCCAGACCTGTGTCACCGTATTATTTTGATGGTAGAGGATAATCATAACTGCTGCTTGTAAAATTCTATATTTTGCAGGACTGTTTTACGTATATCAAAAATATTCTCAACACGTGTCCTTGCATTTTTACCCAACTGCAATACCTGATTTTTGTCGGTAATGAGTTCGTTTATTTTTTCAGCATACAAACTATGATCTTTTGGATATACTAAAAAGCCGCTTTCTCCATCAATGATTAATTCTTTTGCCCAACCAATATTGCTGTTCACAACAGCCTTTTGCATCGCCATACACTCAATTGTTACCATGCCAAGAGTTTCGGCAAAGGTTGGAAATACACATACATTGGCCTTTTTGATATGTTCCCGAATCTCACTATAAGGCACTCTTCCCAGATAGCTGACCTTATCTTTCAATGATTCGTCTAACATGGAATGCAACAACTGCCAGGTTGAAGGCGATTGCGTCAGCAAATCATAAGAATCAGAACCGATTAGTAATAATCTGATTTCAGGATTTTTTGCAACGGCTTTTTCCAAAATAGCAGGCAGTTCCAACACGCCTTTTTTTCTGATAATAGTCCCGATATATAAAATCAGTCCGGGTTCAAAATCCTGTGGAGTTTCATTTGAAAAATCAGAAAGCAGGATTCCATAATGCAGTGTCTGAATTGGTTTGTTCTTGATTTTAAAAATTTCTTTTGTCAAATCACCAGCAAATTGTGTCGGTGCGATATAGGCCTTTGCCTTTGCCAATCCGAGCTTTTCAAACCAAAAGTTCTTACGTTTCTGCTTTCGGTTTTCCAAATGGCAGAAATAAGCATCGCTGCCATGAAAACGGATAACCAAAGGCGCATTCAGATTCATAAAGGCAGTAATTCCTGTCCAATCCGGAGCTTCTACCAAATCAATCCCATCTTGTGAAATGTACCGATTAAGATAGTTCTGAAGGTGTTTCCGGTAAAAATACCAACCAAAAGTCTTATATTTTTTATGTTGTATCAGATGAATCTTTATGCCGTTTTCTTCCAGAATTTCATCCGTTTTTTGAGAATACACAAAAACCGAAACCTTGATTCCTTCCTTATGTAAAGCCAGAACAAGGTTCTTGATGCTGGTTCCGATTCCGGCAGCATGTCGTACCTTTTCATGAGGATATTCTGGTGTTAGAAAAGCAATATGCATTATTGAAAAAATTTATCAAAAAGAAACTGTGTAAAGATAGTAGCTCCTTTTTCGTTCATATGTCCGCAGGAAGAAAAATAATCATCTTGGGTTACTACAGTTTCAAAATTATGAACTTCTGGATATAATTTGACAACATCTTCAAAATATGCTGCATTTTTTACGTTCTCGCACATGGGTGTTGTTACGGCAATCAGGCGTATTCCATTCGCCTTGCAGATTGCTTTAATCTTTTCATAAGCCGTATTTCGTTTCGGACTGTATTTAGAAAGGTCATACTTCATGTTTTTTCCTTTTCCTTTTAATGGATAAAATCCATGACGCTGTAAGGATTTCGACGGTCTTTGCGCTACTGTAAAAAATAATTCTCTGGCTCCTATTTTCGCATCATATTTCAGATATCGGTAAAACGGCAGATAGTACAGTTGGTCAAAACCTTTTATGTTTTTATAATAATCGTTAATCTGATCCGATTTTTTTAAATAGGGATAAAAATAAGCTCGGGTACCTTCCGAAAATCCATTGGAATTGATGTTTAAGTCTACCTCAACGACAAGACTTTTAATTTTTGTTCCTTTTGCCAACAGCAGTTCTAAAAGCAAAGCACTTTCTTCCAATCGGGAGCCACTCATTCCAAAATTATAAGCCGAATAGCCTTTATCAATAAACAACTGCGGGACAAAATGATTGTTGGCTCTTGATGAACCTAAGAAAATCACATCATAATTTTCAGGTTTGCCTGCATAAGCCAATGCTATCTTGTTTCTGGGTTTACTGCTTACATAACCAGCCGTGAAAGCATAATCCAACAGGTATAGTACGGCTATAAAACCGATAAAAACCTTAAGCAGATAAAGCAGGAATCTTTTCATCAGAACTGGAAATAAATAAAACTTTTGTACTCGCTATACACTCCAAACAACAGTAGAACAGCAATGGCTAAAGCAATTTTCAGATAGCTGAATCGCCCTGAAACGGGTTCAACTTTATAGCGATTGAACCATTCAAAACCAACAAACACTACAATCATGAATAGAAGTTCATAATTATAACGTTCAATGCTAAAATACTGGCTTTTGAATTTCAAATCAGTAAACATTCTCTGTATATAACCAAATGCATCGGTAATTGTTGGTGCCCTAAAAAATATCCAGGCAAAACACGTCAATAGAAACGTCAGTCCTATTTGAGGAATCAGTTTGAGTGCCTGAACTGCATTTACATTTTCGATATTTCCGGTATGTATCCTGTTTTTCTGGCTCAAAAGCAATGGCAAAAAATATAATGCATTTAAGAATCCCCAAACCAGATAAGTCCAGTTGGCGCCATGCCAAAAGCCACTTACCAAAAAAATAATAAATGTATTCCTGATTTTCATCCACGTTCCGCCTTTACTGCCTCCAAGCGGAATATAAAGATAATCCCGGAACCAGGACGAAAGCGAAATATGCCAACGCCGCCAGAATTCTGCAATATCCCGGGAGAAATAGGGATAGTCAAAATTTTTGAGCAAGTTGATCCCAAACAATTTAGAGGTTCCAAGGGCAATATCTGAATAACCTGAAAAGTCTCCATAAATCTGGAAAGCAAAATAAACCGCTCCCAGCATAAGCGACAGGCTGTTCATGTTTTCGTAATTATCAAAAATAGCGTTGGCATATTGGGCGCAACTGTCCGCAATTACTATTTTTTTAACCAATCCCCATAAAATCTGATGCAAACCTTCCTTTGCTTGCTGATAGTCAAAATTTCGCTTGACTTTTACCTGTGGCAAAAGATGTGTCGCTCTTTCTATTGGTCCGGCTACCAATAGTGGAAAATAGCTCACAAAAAGCGCATAATCTATGAAATTCCGTTCGGCACGGATGCGTTCTTTGTAAATATCGATGATATAAGAAAGTCCGTGGAAGGTATAAAATGAAATTCCTACCGGCAGTACCAAATTCAACAATAGCGGATTGGCCTGCAAACCAAATCCTTCTAACAGTTTGGAAAAGGAAACTGCAAAAAAATCATAGTATTTGAATACGCCAAGAAATCCAAGATTTACACCTACGCTAATCCAAAACCATGTCTTTCTACTCGCTTTCGATTGGCTGTTTTCAATTTTTAATGCTGTAAAATAATCCAGCCCAGTTGAGAAAACCAACAGAAACAAAAACCTCCAGTCCCAACACGAATAAAAATAGTAGCTTGCTATAATCAGCAATGCATTTTGTGCTTTCTTGGATGTCTTGAACACAAACCAATAAAGACAAAAAACAACAGGAAGAAAAACCGCAAACGACAGGGAGTTAAAGAACATATTCTAGCGGATTATGTTGCGTATGGCTTCCCAAATCCGTGCAGAAGCATTCTCAATGGGCTGTTCGTTGATAACTTGAAACCATTCTTTTGCCGCAGCTACATTCGATTCTGGATGTTGCAACCCTGCTTCAATGCAGTCTGCTATTTCCTCAGGAGAATTTAGCCAGATGACAGCATTTTTAGACGGCATGGAACGAAAATGAACATAATTATAAATCTTTTTGACTGATGAGTTGCTTCCTGCTGTACGATCTGTATCATAGTTGACAAAACAGCAAGGCTTATCATAGCATACATAATCAAAAACCATAGACGAACCCAGATTGACCACCATTTCTGTATGGAAAATCGTATTCTGTTGCAAGATCACATCTTCACGGGTAGGCAGGATAGTATTCCAGCCTTCTCCAATCTTTTTCCATAATGGCGGCAGATTGACAATCAAATCTTTATTGGATTCCAATACCGTATCATAACGTGAAGAGAAGTCGACAGGACAACGACGGAACAAGATTCCTAAATTATGTCCTTTGGCATTTAACGCATGGACTGCTTTTGCCGTATCTGCGAGATATTGTTGGTCATCAGGTGAAGTTGTAATGTCGTCTCCTGAATAACAGATGTATTTTTTTGTACTATCCAAGCCATTTGTTTCAAAAAAAGCCTGTCTTGTCTGAATAGTCGCTTTGTTGGCATGGGATTCAAATTGTGGTGTGCCCGTTACAAAAACCTGTTCCGGACGTATATAGTCATAATAATAAAGCAGTTCCTTTTTCATGTGGTCGCTCCAAACAAAATAGTAGTCGGTTTCAACGACCATAGTTGCTTTTGGGAGATTGTCCCATGAAAAAATAAAAGAAGCTGTCGGGATTCCTAAATCGCGTGCTGCCAGAAGTGGCGCAATAGCCAGTACCGGACGTTGGTTGGTGCAAAAAACCATGGCCGGTTTTTCTTTTTGTAATGTGGCTAAAGATTCTTGGTAAAAACTTGTCTTGCGTTCTAGTTGTTGTATTTTTTTTCGAACTGTTTCCAATCCTTTTTTTGATGAACTGGTCGCAATAATTCCGCGGGTAGCCATGCTCTTTAGCGAACCTTTCAGTGTTTTATACGAAAAAGGAAAGCGGTAGGCGTCATAAACCGCATCACCGCTCTTTTGTATGTTTAGGTTCAGTTCAATATGCTTTCTGGCATTTTTATAGATATCAGTCAGCGGATGCGTTTTTGCCCTGCTAATTTTTACTTCTTCATAACCGGATGCTTTTAAATCAAAAGGCGTATTGTTCCAGAAAATCGGTTCAAATCCTTCCTTTTGCCCCAATTCATGGAAATGAGAATACGCAAAATTGCGCAGGCCTATGCCGTCTGGCAGTAGTATAAATATTTTTTTATGGTGCATCAATATCCCTAAATTGCTTCTGATGATTCAGTTGCCAAATATCTTGATTTTTTAATGAATTGAGGAATAATTCGGCACTGTTTCCGGCGCCAAAATCTTCTTTTTCCGGATTGACCGTATGGCTCTCGATTATTGTAAGCGCATTACTTATAGCTTCAACGCTATAATCTACATTGATGATTTCCGAATGTACGGCTCTATTTTGCTGACGTGTTCCAATATTGATAATTGGAATGCCGTAATATGGAGCTTCCCGGATTCCTGCACTGCTGTTACCAATTATGAATTGGGCATTTTTCAACAAGGTCAGGAAATATTCAAAACGAAGAGAAGGGAATATCCTGAACCTCGGATTGTCTTTTAATTGTTGGTACGAATCTAATATTGCTTTGCTTCCCAAATCATTATTTGGATAAATAACCACGTAATTATGGTTGTCATTGAGCAAGGCTTGCGTAAAATTAGCAGCATATTCCATCATGTATTTTGCTTCCGTTGTTACGGGATGGAACATGGCAATAGCAAAATCATCAAATTTAATATCGTAATATTTTTTTGCGGTTTCCAGATCAGGAAGATTTTCAGAAAACATAATATCTACATCAGGAGAACCAATAGTAAAGATCGAAGAAGACAACTCTCCCATCTGAATCAGTCTTTTGGCGGCCTGTTCGTTAGACACAAAATGAATGTGACAGAGTTTGCTCACACTATGGCGAATCAATTCATCAACAGTTCCTGAAATCTCTCCGCCTTCAATATGTGCTACCAGAATATTATTAAGCGAACCTACAATAGCTCCGGCCAATGTCTCTACTCTATCACCATGAACGATAATCAGGTCTGGTTGGCATTCTTTGACATAAGCAGACAAACCTTCAATTGTTTTAGCCAGCGTCAAGTCCATTGTTGTTTCGTCTGTATGGTTCGAAAACGTATGGATATTTTTAAAACCACAGCGCTCAATTTCAATAAGCGTATAGCCATATTCCTGTTGCAGATGCATTCCTGTAACGGCAATATAGGGCACAAATTCCTGGTCTTTTTCCAATATCTGGATTAACGATTTTATCTTCCCGAAATCTGCCCGGGTTCCTGTAAGAAAAAGTATTTTTTTCACGGCCTACTGAATATCATTCCAAACTAGCTGTTCATCATTCCCAATGGCTCTTGTTGCCTTTTTACCCAAAATATCATTAAAGTGTTCTGCAAGAATTTTTCCGGTTCCCGGACGTTTTACCCAGATATTTTCTTTGGTAAAAATTTCTCCTTCTGCAATTGGTTTGATAGAACAGACTGTCGCAAAAGCAAAATCAATCGTGACTTGTTCTTCTTTTGCCGGTTCTTTACTTCCACCTCGCATTTGCCAGATTTCATGACTGCCTGTAATCAATTCTTTGCAGGCTGTTTCATCCATACTGCAAACAATATCCGGTCCTGTACGATTCATGTGATCTGTAAAATGTCGTTCTAAAATAGAAGCGCCCAAAGCCACAGCACCCAAACAAGCGTTATTATTAAGCGTATGATCGCTCAGTCCGAAAACCTTATCCGGGAAAGCCTCATGCAACTCCGTCATCGCACCAAAACGCACCAGATGTATTGGTGTTGGATATAGATTAGTCGTATGCAAAAGTGCTACGGGAATATTATGTTTGTCAAAAATAGCAACTGCTTTCCTGACGCTTTCAATCGTATTCATTCCGGTACTCAATATGACCGGCTTTCCAAAACCGGCAATATGTTCCAATAATGGATAATTGTTACATTCTCCTGAACCTATCTTATAGGCAGGAATATCAAATTTCTTTAAACGTTCTGCTGCTGCACGAGAAAAAGGCGTTGAGATAAAAATCATGCCTTTGCTCTCTACATATTCTTTTAATTCGAGTTCTTCGTTTTCATTTAGTGCACAGCGCTCCATGATTTCGTAAATAGAAACCGTTGCGTTTCCCGGAACTACCTTTTTTGCCGCACCGCTCATTTCGTCCTCAACAATATGGGTCTGGTGTTTTACGACTTCGGCTCCTGTCCTATGCGCTGCATCAACCATTTCTTTGGCAACAGCAAGCGAACCTTCGTGATTGATGCCTATTTCTGCAATGATCAATGGCGGATAGTCCATTCCTATTTTTCTTCCTGCGATTTCTATGTAGGGCTTCATTATATAGTATTCTGTTTTATTTATTTTTTTGGTATAGGTATTCGGCGTAATCAAAATCTTCAGCCGTATCGATGTCAACCTCGACAAAGGCATGTTCTACCAATAACGGATAGGCATTTTCGCTGATAATTGTTTCTTCTAAAATCAAATCAGATTTGCAGATATACAACAGCCCATTTTCAAAATACAAAGGTTCTAAATCCTGGCTTCGTTGTCCCGGTTTATAATTAAACGGCACAAATCTATTGTTCTCTATTTTTCCTAATTTATGATGGCTGCGTGTTACCGTAAAAAGACTTTCGCAGTTCTCCTTTTCATATAGTTCAAAAGCTTGCTGTAGTAATTTTTCAGGGCGTAATGGATTCGTAGGCTGTAACAAAATTACTGTTTCAGGTTTTGTTTCCAAAGATTGCAGAACGTGCTTCAAGGCTGTTACCGTAGGTTCGTGGTCGCCCGCCAAATGCGCTGGTCTTTCAATTACCTCAGCACCATATTCCAAAGCTATTTTTTTGATTTCTGAATCATCTGTGCTTACAAAAACAGCATCAATAACATTTGAATTTGCTTTTGCATATAAAATACTGTGTGCTATTAATGAAAGTCCGCCAAGCAACATCAAGTTCTTTCCCGGCAATCTTTTTGATCCGCCTCTGGCTGGAATTATGGCTATCGTTTTCATCGTTCCAAACTTTTTTTAGCTTCTGCAATTCTCTCATCCATGCCTTTATTCCATGCTGTTCTTGAATACAATGCTTCCGGAAGTGAAGGATAGTTTCGACTTCCCGACAAAAATTCTTCTACCGCATCCATCCATTCTGTAATAAAATGCGGATTTTCAACCAGTCTTCCTAAATCACCATGCTGCAAAACTTCAGGCACACCGCCCAAAGCAGAGGCAATACAGTAACAACCACAATGGAGTGCTTCGATCAGACTTAGTCCGAAGCCTTCATGCCATAAGGTTGGAAAAAGATAAACATCAGAAGCCTGGTAATATTGCGGTAGTTCTTCATTCGGGATTCTTCCTAAAAAAGAAACTCCTTCAATAGCTTTATCGCGTTTAGCACCTATTACCAAAAGCGTGCAGTCTGTATGTTTTTCATAAATACGATTCCATACGTCCAAAATCAGATCCAATCCTTTTTTAGGTCGGTCTTGCGAACACCAGATAAAAACAGTCTTTGATGTCAGTCCTAGTTTTTCGTGTAACTTTTGTTTTTGTGACGCATCGACTTTATAAAATTTGCTGTTATCGATTCCGTTATGCAATACAGAAAAACGGCAAGGTAGTATGGTGTAGTACTCTTTATGGGCTTTATAGCTGTCATAGGTCAAGAGTACCATCTCGTCTATAAATTCATAAAAACCTCTGCTTTCGAAATTGCCATAAAAAGGAGCAAAACCATGATAGAAAAATTGAATATAACATTGGTTTCTTTTCCCTTTGGATTCTAAAAATTCCTGTAATGGCTTGATGATTCCGAAATTATCGACAATCTGGATGATATACTTTTCTCCTGATGCCAATATCTTTTCAAGGGCTTCGATATAACCGATGTAATTATTCTTTTGGTATTTTTTCTTGAGCTTGAGTGTAAGCGTTTGGCTTACAATGCTGTATTCCACATTTTGAAATGATGCATCAGGTTGTTCGCAAATGATATAATCAATCGCATGGTTGCTATTCAGGTAATTCTGATATAAAGTAGTCCAGCTTCCTATTTTTGGATATGGTAGCGGGAGTTGCGATATCAAAATTACTTTAGCCATATTTATTTTTTAAAAGGACATACGTCCATTAGGTTATTCTGCAATTCTTCTATTTTTGCGGCTTTCGGAAGTGAATTTGCTTGGCTAAAAAGTAATTCGATTTGACTATTATCCAGGGCTTGTGTCTGGAATTGTGGCGTATAGTTTTCAAGACCTACTGATTCAAAATAATCCTGGTATTTGATTCCATCGCCAAAAACATTTTCTGAAAACTTTATCCAAACAGCCGGGATCTGATAAGCATGTGCGATTATGACTCCGTGCAGAGATGAAGAAACTATTTTCCTGCATTGCAAAATCTGGTCGGTCACGCTTTCAATATCATTGGTCATCAGGTCGATAATCAGAACATTTTTATGGCCTTTATATAGTTCAGTAACGATTTGGTAATCGGCATAATGAGGAATTATTCCTAAATCATATCGTATTTCTCTTTCCGGATTATAAAATCTTGGCATTAAAAGTGCCGGATCTCCATAAATTTCAGGAACATCATATCCCTGTGCTATGAGATGCTTTCGTGTTTGTGGCCCACGAACAGCTAAAAATACGGCTTTTTTTATTTTATATTCTTTTGAAATGATACCGCTTCCCCAAACCACACATTTTCCACTCACTTGTGTCAGAATACTTCCCGCTGTGAAATACACAGTTTTAAAACTATCCAAAAAAGAACGTTTTTTAGGATGTGTCCAAATTGCTTTCTTTCCGGAAATCTTTTCCACAAGATAATGGCCTACTAAATCGCCATAGTTTTCCTTTTTCTTACCAGCAAGCTGAATTTCGCTCCACCAAAAAAGTCTGATATTTCCGTTTTGGGACATAAACCGGTTAAGTTGTTTTAAAAGTTTTTAGGAAAAGTGTATTTTGAATACAAATTTACAGAGAAGACAGGAACTATATACAACGGTGCCTGCTGCACTATATTTTCAATCTGTTCCCATTAGTTCAAAGCGAAAGTAGAAAATTTTATCTGATTTGCGAAAAGTAATTGCGGTTTGGCTCCCTATATTTTTTTACATTTGATAATGTCAAATCGAAATCAGGGATAATTGCAAGAGAACACAAAGGTAAACTTGCAGGTATTCTAAATTTCTTCAAAATTGTATTTTTAGATTTGTAGAATGAAAGCACCGAAAAAATGAAAATTCTGATAATAGAAGACGAAAATGAGCTTGCAAACAGCATTGTAGAATATCTTTCTGAAGAAAACTATCTATGTGAAGTTGCTCCTACCTTTACAGAAGCAATGAACAAAACAGAGATGTTCAATTATGACTGTATTTTATTGGATATCACATTACCAGATGGCAATGGGTTGAAAATTTTAGAAGAATTAAAAAAAGAGAACAAGCAGGACGGTGTTATTATTATTTCAGCCAAAAACTCTTTAGACGATAAGATAAAAGGATTGCAGATTGGAGCCGATGATTACCTTACGAAACCTTTTCACTTATCTGAGCTTACAGCCCGTATTTATTCTCTTATGCGTAGGAGGCAATTTAATAATTCCAATATTATAAAGCAGGACGAACTGGAAATCGACCTTTTAGCAAAAACCGTTTCTGTAAACTGTGAGCCTATTGCGCTTACAAAAAAAGAATTTGACTTACTTATTTACTTTATTGGAAACAAAAATCGTGTGCTTTCCAAAAGTATTTTGGCAGAGCATCTTTCAGGGGATTTCGCTGATATGCTTGACAATCACGATTTTGTATATGCCCACGTTAAGAACCTGAAAAAAAAACTATATGATGCCGGCTGTGAACAATATATAAAAACTGTTTACGGTACAGGCTATAAATGGGAAGGATGAAAAATTTATTACAAAAATCACTCAGACAGCTTACCATCTTTGCATCTATCATATTTACATTGAGCATTCCGTCTTATTTTCTTTTGGTGGACTGGATTTGGCTGAAAGAATTAGACGAAAACAATCATCTTATTGCCCAAAGAATAGAGAATGAATTTAATGAACAAAATATCAGTAACGAAAAATTAGCTGAAAATATTAAATTCTGGAATGAGATACAGCCGGTTAGCAGAATAGAGTATGTTGGACAAACTTTATCGAAAGATAGCCTATACACTATCAGGCGGCTAAATGTATATTCTAAAAAAGAAGTCGTAGATCGTTTTCGCGGTTTAAAAACCAATATTCAAATCAACAACCAGAACTATGCATTGGTTGTCGAAACCAACGTTGAAGAAACAGAAGAAACCGTTGCTTATATTGCTCTTGCCACAATATTGTTCTTTCTTGTTTTAGTTATTGGATTTTGGGTTTTAAACAGAAGGCTTTCGAAAAAAATATGGCAGCCATTTCAGGATACTTTACAGAAATTAAAGTCGTTCCAATTAAACAGCCAGAAGCCGATAGACTTTCAGGAAACCGATACCATTGAATTCGCTGAATTGAATGCAACTCTTGATAAATTACTCCAACATAGTATTGCCACATATAGAAATCAAAAGGAATTTACGGAGAATGCTTCCCATGAATTACAGACACCGTTGGCAGTCCTAAAAAATAAGGTGGATATTTTGCTGCAAAGTGACGATCTGACCGAAAAACAGTACCACATTGCGGAAGAAATGAACAAAGCACTGTTAAGGAGTTCGCGTACAAATAAAAATCTGCTATTGTTAGCCAAAATCGAAAACAGCCAGTTTGATAGTTCAGAGCTTATCCATTTCGATACTTTGATAGCTCAAAGCATGGAAGGCCTGCTAGAACATTTTAAAGAGAAAAACCTAGCTGTCAGTTCTGATATCCAGCCGGACATTGAAGTAAAAGGCAATAGCGCATTATCCGAAGTCTTAATCAACAATCTTATCATTAATGCGATTCGTTATACTATACATGGAGGTACAATAAAAATCGGATTGTCAAAATCAGGTTTTGAAATTCGAAATTCAGGAGAACAGGTACTCAATTGCGATTTAATGTACAAAAGATTTTCAAGAATCGCTTCCGATACTAACGGTAGCGGATTGGGCTTGTCTATCGTTCAGGAAATATGCAAGTTTCACGGCTGGCAGACAACCTATAGTTTTAAAAATGGCGAACATATTTTTAAAATACTATTTTAGATGGCTGTTCGAAATATCTTTAGTTATTTCTTATAAAAATATCGTATCTGTATAAAAATTCTAAATTTCTTCTAAATTGGTAATGTTCTTTACTCGCTTTTTAACGCGTAACTTTCATGGACATTAATGTTATCAATAATTTTTCAAGACTTAAGGCAACTCTATTTTTATTGCCACTGTTCCTATTAGCTGCAATTGCCTTGCTTCTGTATAGTCAGAATTCCTTATGCGTTGAAGGCTACATACAGTTCCAAAAGAACAGTTTCTTTTTTATCAACCACCATCTTGGGCAATATCCAAACCTACAATATAACCTTACCCAATTAGGAGATGCACTGGTCTTTTTGTCGTTTTTGAGTATTTTCATAGTTTATGCTCCAAAAGTCTGGGAAGCTCTGCTGTCAGGTTCGTTGGTTTCTCTCGTGTTTTGTGGTTTCCTGAAAAAAATATTCGCTATCCCAAGACCTCCTGTGGCGTTTGACAACGAGAGCTTTATCATTGTGGGGAAAAGACTATCCGGATGTAACAGTCTTCCTTCCGGGCATTCGATAACAATCTTTACTATATTTACCGTCCTGCTATTTGCTTTTATGCCTAAAAAATTAATAAATAAAATTTTATGGTGTTTCGCGATAATCATTACGGGATTACTATTTGCTTTTTCGAGAGTGGGCGTTGGAGCACATTATCCGCTTGATGTTATTATAGGCTGTATTCTGGGATTCATGTTTGGTCTTGCTGGTATTTTTATAAGCCGAAAATATAAAATCTGGGCCTGGATAGGCAATAAAAAGTACTGCCCTATCTTTATGTTGCTGTTCCTTGCTTGCAGTATTTCGCTCGTATGCAGAATAATTAATGAAAATTTGACGATATTTTATCTTGCTTTTGTTAGTTTAGCCGTCACATTGTATAAAATTATTACTGTCTATGTTAAAAATAAAAAGTGACCTGAAGATAGCCCATTTCGCCTTGTTGGTGAGTTTACTAAATTTCCTGTTCTTTCATTTTCCGTTCTTTGCCTATGTCTTCAACAACGTTGACTATAAAACAGTTAACGGAATCATACTGATTATAAGTCTGGTAATTCTAATGGTTGTTGCCAATGCGTTTGCCTTTTATCTTATACTCTATCTCTTGCGTAGAGTCGGTAAATTTTTATTGGTTTTATTTTTTATCATTAATTCAATTGCAGTCTATTTTGTCAATACTTACAGTGTGATAATAGACGAAAGTATGATTGGCAATGTGTTCAACACCAATTATGAAGAATCCAGCAGCTTTTTTTCTTTTAAACTAGTACTATACGTAATCCTGTTTGGTATTCTCCCAAGCATTTATATCATTAGGACAAAGATAATAAGTGTACCGCCAAAGAAATTTTTGATTACTTCCTCGCTTGCCCTGCTGTTTATTGTAGCCATGGCATTTGCCAACGCCAGTAACTGGTTGTGGATTGACAAGAATTCGAAACGATTAGGCGGACTTGCAATGCCTTGGTCTTATTCTGTAAACACGTCGCTGTTCTATATTCATCAGTACCAAAAAAACAGAAAAGAAATCCTATTGCCGGATGCTACCATAAAAGACAATCGAAAATCAGTCGTAGTTCTTGTTATAGGAGAATCTGCAAGAAGTCAGAACTTTTCTTTGTATGGCTACGGAAGAGATACGAATCCGTTACTTTCTAAAACGCCAAACGTCTTCCATTTTGATGCTTCTTCCTGTGCTACTTATACTACCGCAGGCGTAAAATGCATACTCGAACATGCTGATACCGGCGATTTATATGAAATTCTACCTAATTACTTATACAGAAACAATGTGGAAGTTATTTGGAGAACTTCCAACTGGGGAGAACCTCCGGTGCATATAAAAAATTACCAGAAAAGAGATGACCTGAAGGCGGATTGCCAGGGCGAAGGATGCGGCTATGACGAGATTCTTCTCTCCGGACTGAAAGACCAGATAGAAGCCAGCAAAAAAGACAAAATACTGGTAGTACTGCATACCAGTACAAGTCACGGCCCTACTTACAGCAAAAAATATCCACCTCGATTTGAGACTTTTAAACCCGTATGCAATAGCGTTGAATTAGGAAATTGTTCCCAACAGGAATTAATTAATGCTTATGACAATACTATCGTTTATACGGACTATATTCTGCATAGCGTAATTGAGGATCTGAAAGAGCTAAAGGATTACCAGAGCACAATGCTCTTTGTTTCTGACCATGGAGAATCTTTGGGAGAAAAGAACTTATATATGCACGGGTTACCTAAAGGTATTGCTCCTAAAGAACAATATGAGATTCCTTTCATCGTATGGGTGTCTGACGGCTCAAAGCAGCTCAAACCTAACAAAACACTATCACAAAACCATGTGTTCCATAGCGTTCTGAACTTTTTGGGTATAGAGAGTCCTGTTTATAATGAGGAACTGAACATTTTTAAATAGTTAAACTATTTAAGTATTCTAAATTTATTCTAAATCAGTTTGAAATTTTGTACCTGTAAATGAAAAATTTCAGGTTATGCGTTTTAATAAAAAAATTTCAATCAGTTTTATCTTCTTATTGTTGGGTGTTGTTTCGTTTGCACAAACAACATCTGTTACCATTTCGGGTATTATAAAAAACAAAGCTGATAAATCGGCTATCGCTTATGCAAATGTTGTAGTAAAAAGCGAAAAAGACAATGCATTTGTAGCTGGTACGGTAACCAATGACGAAGGAAGATTTTCTATTGCCAATATTAAGCCTGGAAACTATCACCTCGAAATTTCATTTATTGGATTTGAGAACAAAGAACAGCCCTTATTCGTTGGCAGCCTTTCTGCTTTTTTAGATATTCCCGCCATAGAGTTGGATGAAATAGCAATGACTTTGGAAAGTGTAGTTATTACTGGAGAAAGAAGTGACATAAGCAATAAACTGGATAAAAAAACCTACTCCGTTGCCGATAATATCAGCCAGAGCGGTGGTTCTGTTTTACAGAGTATGCAGAATTTGCCTGGCGTTACCGTACAGGACGGTAAAGTCCAGTTACGAGGAAATGACAAGGTTACTGTTCTGATTGACGGCAAACAGACTGCGCTGACCGGTTTTGGCAGCCAAACCGGACTTGACAACATTCCTTCTTCTGCCATTGATAAAATAGAGATTGTCAACAATCCATCATCTAAGTATGACGCAAACGGTAATGCAGGTATTATCAATATTGTCATGAAAAAGAACAAACAGGAAGGTTTTAATGGTAAAGTAGGTTTCACATCCGGTACGGGTTCGCTTTGGGTTCGAAAAGAAAATCTGCCGACTATCAGGCCGCAATATGTTTTTACGCCAAAAGCCAATCCTTCCTTATCGCTTAATTACAGAAAGGAAAACATAAACATCTTTATACAGGCAGACAATCTTTATACCGAAACACTAAACAAGAATGAGTTTGTAACACGAACTTATGACGATGGAACTGTTATCAATTCACAGCTAAAACGAAACAGGGACACCAACTTTTTTACTACAAAAGCAGGAATAGATTGGGCAATTGATGGGCAGAATACCCTGACTGTTTCCGGAATGTACGGCAACGAAAAAATCATTGATCGTGGCGATCAGCCGTTTTTCAACGGAAATATGTCACAACGTTTGCGTCTTTGGCAGTTTTTGGAAGATGAATTGAAAACCACCGCAATGGCTACAGCAGCGTACCAACACAAATTTAAGGAAGCAGGCCATTTATTGAATGTTGGTTTTAATTATACCTTTCACAGAGAAGACGAGCAATATTTTTATGACAATTATCTGCCGACATCTACAGGAACAGATGCATTTAAATTATTATCTGACGAACAGGTATATGACTTCAATATAGATTATATCAAACCTTTGAAATATGGACGCATTGAGACCGGTGTCAAACTTCGTAACAGAAGCATTCCAACTAATATGCAGTTCAAACCCGGAGTTAATTCTGTGTTGGATATGGATGCCGGAGGTTGGGCAAATTATAAGGAACTAATACCGGCTGTGTATGGGAATTATGTTTTTGAAAATGAAAAATGGGAAGCTGAATTGGGTCTGCGTATGGAATATGTGAGGATCAAATATGATGTCAATCCGGATCATAGTACATACAAAAGTGACGGCTACAATTATACGCAACCGTTTCCAAATATGAGATTGGCCTATAAACTCAATGACAACAACAAACTTTCTGTTTTCTATAATCGTAGAGTAGACAGGCCGAATGAAGTAGACATCCGTATTTTTCCAAAATATGATGATGCTGAGATTATCAAGGTTGGGAATCCTGCCTTACGCCCGCAATATACCAATTCAGTAGAACTTGGCTATAAAAACAGTTGGAGCAACGGTTATTTCTATTCAGCATTGTACCATCGTTTTGCAAACGGAACCATTACAAGAATATCAAGCATTGTTCCGGGAAATACGCTAATCTATGCTATATTTCAAAATGCAGGCAGAAGCTACAATACCGGCATTGAAGCCATCTTAAATCAAAAAGTTTCTGATGTGTATTCGTTTAATGTTAACGGAAATATTTACAGAAACCAGATAGATGCCTTTACGGTACAGAATCTGTATCCTCGACCTAATACTTTTTCGGCTGAGAAACAAACTGCAATTTCAGGTAATTTGAAACTGAACAATACATTCCGATTTGCCAAAGGTTGGGATGCGCAAATGACAGCCGTTTATTTAGCACCTGATATTATACCACAAGGAAAAATCCTATCCCGATTTTCAATAGACGCCGGATTGAAAAAATCCGTTCAGAAAGGCAAAGGAGAAATTTTCCTGAATGCGACCGATTTGTTGAACACTATGGTTATTAAAAGAAAAATAGACGGAGCCGGGTTTGGTTATACCGCCAATGATTATTACGAAACGCAGGTTATTCGATTAGGGTATAGTTATAAGTTTTAAAAACATTCTTTAGTAATTCCTATTCCAAACTCCATAACTCTAACTCTGTTCATAAAAAACTGCAGGAAGATTAATTAATTTTCTTGAATTATTTAAAAATTGTCATGTTTCCGAAATATGGAAACTTAAGCAATTATTTAAGTAAACTTCTCGACAAAACAATCATTCTCTGATTAGTTGAGATAAAAAAATACAATTTTTTAATTTATTTATATACAATTTTTATAAAAAATTATATAATGTCGATTTTTTTTCGTACCTTTGTATAAACAAAAAATCTCTGCGCCAACAGAGATTTGGGGTTATCCAAGGGAATTAAATATTTAAATCAGTATGGAATTAATGAAATTAGACTGCGAAGATAATAATTCTTCGCGAAGAATGCAAGGAAAAAGAACACTTGCTAATTATGAAACTTCAAAAATGGAGTTGGAGAAAGAGATAATATTATTGTTTAAAACTTATAAATCAGCATTATATAGTACACAACAACAAATGTTAAGCTTTAAAATTGAATTTAGGTCGAGAGCACTCGAGGCTTCAATTATGCAAAGTTTTTTTGCTGAGTATCTAAAAGAAAACTTTGGAAACAAAGCATTTTATGGAAAATACAAAAGACTTATTTTGAGAAGTAATGGGTATCTTATTTTATTTAAGAAATTTAATAATAAAGGTATGCCTATGAATATTAAAACTATTAATGTTCAATCAATACTCAATCAAAATCAAGTTTTAGATTTGTTTGCGAGTAGCGACTATAATGATGAACCAATATTATATTTTGGTTACAAAAAGAACAGGTATGGGGAATATGTTAATCCTCAATTAATTTATGTTGACGAGGGTAATATTGTATTTTCAATAGGTCTTGATGACATGGATTCAGGATTAAGTATAACTAAAGTGAATGATGCACCAGTTGGAGTTTCTCCAACTATTAGAGAAAATAATATAAAAAAAGCAAATTAATAACCCTTCCCTTGGGTAATTCTAATTAATAAATAAAAAAATGAATCATAGACAATTAACTTTTGCAAGAGAAATTCGAGGATATAGTCAGACTGACTTATCGAGTTCAATTAAAGGTCTGTCTCAATCAAATCTTTCTAAATTTGAAAAAGGATTGAGCGTTTTGTCGGAAGAAATTCAGAGTAAGATTATTGAATTCCTCAACTTTCCAGTTGAGTTCTTTGATAGAAAAATCAATACTTCTATTGAAAATGGTAATTATCGCAAGAAAGCAAATATTACAAAATCTGATATTCTAAAATTTGAAAATAAATGTAAAATCTTAGGTTATATAATTGACGAAATGGCACAATCATTAAATTGGCCAGAATTCAAGCTAGTTCCTCTTAATGTCGAAGATGGTTATTCCCCAGAATATGTGGCTAACTATAATAGGAAAATATTAAAGCTACAAAAAGATGAACCCGTTAAGAATATTTGTTCAATTCTTGAAAATAGTGGCATTATTATTTATGAAATGGATGCTTATGATAAGTTTGATGGCATATCTTTTTTTACTGAGCAGGGCTATGCAGTTATAGTAATTAATAAAAGTTTTTCTAATGACAGAAAGAGGTTCACTATTGCACATGAACTAGGCCATATTCTTCTTCATAATGAGAGTAATTTTCCAGTTTCAGAATTTAGAGATGAGAAAATTAAGGAAAAGGAAGCTAATTCCTTTGCAAGTGAATTTTTAATGCCCGCTAATGAAATTAAAAACTCTTTAAGAGGTATTACTCTTGGAGATATTGGTAGGTTAAAAAGTTATTGGTTGACATCTATGGGATCAATAATCATAAAAGCAAAAAATCTTAATTGCATAACTGAAGATAAATACAAATATTTCATGATTGAAATGAGTAGAAACGGCTTCAATAAGAAAGAACCTGTAGAAGTATTTATTGACAAGCCTCAATGCTTCAAGAATGGATATTTTCTATTTAAAAATGATTTGTCATATAATGAAGACGATTTCATAAACTCCATGAATCTTCCAAAAGATATTCTGGATGATATTTTTTATTTTGACAAAATGGTTATGTTAAAAGTTTTTAGAAATTAATCATTTATAGACTAAAATGTATTAAAAAAAGAAGGCAAATTGCCTTCTTTTTTTAATAAAACATATATCTAATTAAAATAATATATTCTTTCTTTTTATCTAAAATAATTTGCTTATTGGACACAAAAACAATCTAAAGCGAATAAAGATTGTTAACAAAAGTATTAGGTGTTTTCTAAGAAAAATTTCAACCAATCTGTAATAAAAGAGTTGACCCTAAAATAATACATTATAGTTTTATTTTAAAAATAATACTTTTTAAATCTTCGCTAACCTGATAGCTATAGGGTTTTGTATGATAAAATGAAACAATGTGTCGCAGGATTTTATCATTGATTTTTTTCAGGCTGTAAAATTGCGGAACTTTTTTGCCTAATTTTTTCTTAAGCAGGTATTTTAATTCCTTTTGGATAGGGTTTTCTTTTATTTCTACAGCCAGAATCTGATCTTTAGAATTAGGTAGCTGTTGGTATAAAAAATAATTGATTAGCTTTTTTTCATTAGACAATAGTGTGGCGGGAAAATCTTGTAATTCTTCCCATTCTGTTTTGTCCATTATATGTCCCCAACCTTTTTCATTAACTTGTGTAATACCTGATTTTTGGTTGTGCAGCAAGTGCTGGTGATTGATTTCTACAATACCAGACATTTGTAATTCTTTATTCAGTGTTTTGGTTTCCCGTTGGCGGTAATTTGGATGCCATTGATGCAGCATCAACAGTTTTTCATCGTAATAGTTCACTTTGCATCCCGCATTTTTCATGCGATTATGAACGTCTGTGTCTTCGGCTCCCCAAAAATGAAAGAACTCGTCAAATCCATTTATCTTTTTCAGATACGAAACCGGAAACAACGTCATTCCAGTGGCTTCTTCATTGGTTTTAAAATTAATCGGATAGGATTCAAAAGACCCGTCTTTCTTAGTATCATTTTCTGAAAGAAATCCTACCTGAAAATAAGTGACCGTATCTGGGTTTGAACATTGTTCTAATACTGAGGTAAACTCAGGATGGAAAATCATATCAACATCAGCAACAAAACAATAACCATCGTCTAGCTTTTTTATGGCATAGTTTAAGGCTTTGCATTTATTCCAGGGTTGGTTTTTTGAATACAGGTAAGTATAGGACGTAAAATCATATTTCCCGACCAGAGCTTTTGCTTCTGCAGCAATGGCATCTTCAGAACCATAATCTACAAACACGACTTTAAAGTTTTGTACTTTTTGTTGCGCCAACGAATCCATAGAACGCTGTATGCGCTTTATTTCACGGTTTCGATACGGATAGAGTATGGTTATCATTGTTTGCTATTTTAAAAGCTTCTCGCCTTTTCCGATAATTTTCAGCGAAAAGTAAGCTAAAAATACTTTAATCCAACGAATAAAAATTTCCAAATTAAAAAAAGATAGTTTCCTAAGCAGCGTGAATAAGGCTTTTAGATCTTGTTTGCTTGAAATTACAAATGGCAAATACTTCATCATTGCCTTGAAAAAATGCAATTTCAGGTCGTTAGAAAGCCTGTCTTTTTTCTCCAATAATGCTATCAGTCGGATAACGCTATGCAAATGTGAGATTTTTAGTCTTGTATTTTTCCTGTTGTCGATATGTGATGTAATATTCTGCGGATGTTTCCTATAATAGGTCAGATACTCGTTTACAACTTCAAGGTTGGGTTGTTCGATAAGCATTCGCGCATAAAAATCACTGTCCTGCCCGGCAAGAAGTTCTTCATCAAAAAGCTGCTTTTCTTTTAAAAAGGCACTATTCCACATAATATCCGGCAAATACCAGGAAATCTTCAGTTTTAAAAAATCTTTGAGTGTATTTTCGGTCAGAAATGTTCTGTTTTCGCGTCCCGTGATATTTTCTATGTTATTTTCAAACATCATTGTTTTAGAAATGACGCCATCGGGTTTGCTATTATTGCTTAGAATAGCAACTTTTTTGCTGATAAATTCGGGATCCATGATATCGTCACTGTCAAACCAGTTTATAAATTCGCCTTGTGACATTTCAAATCCATAATTGCGACAGGCATTGGCTCCTTTTAGTCTTTCAGCAGGTCTTTTGTAGAGTTTAAATCTTGAATCCTGACTGATAAATGCTGACACAACTTCAACAGAATTGTCGGTTGAATGGTCGTCAACCAAAATGCATTCCCAATTTAAAAAGCTTTGCGACCTGATACTTTCTAGGGTTTCTATAATCAGATGTTCCCTATTATAAAGCGGAATTAGGATAGAGACTTGCGGCTTCACGAATTAGATACTTTTAAAATCAAATCGTTAAGGACATCAATATGTCTTTTCATTGAAAAATTAGCGCGTATGTTCAAACGGCCTTTTGCTCCTAATTCTTTTGCAAGCTGCTTATCTTTCAAAACCGATTTCATATGTTCTGCCATCATTTTGACATCATGTTCGTCAAACAGAAGTCCTGTTTCGCCATCAATAATGACTTCGGGAATTCCGGCATGTCTTGATGCAATAACCGGTAAACCGGCTGCGCTTGATTCTAAAACAGCCAGCGGAGTTCCCTCCATATCGCCATTTTTGGCCGTAATGGAATGCTGCACAAAAGCCAGAGATTCTTTCAGATAATTTTTAACCTCTTCCGGAGTTACTGCTCCTGTAAACTTTACGGACTTTTCTATTTGACAATAACGGGAGATGTTTTCACAGGTTTCTAATAGATTACCATCTCCGCATAATACCAATGTCGCTTCAGGAAATTCTTTCAGCGTTTCGGTAAAGGCAAGCAAAGTATAATAAGGTGCCTTTTTTCCGGTAAATCTGCCAATAGACAAGAATTGCGGTTTTGAGAAAACAGGCTCCAAATCAAAGAATATTTCGTTTGGGCCGTATATGTTTTTTACAATTTTTTCTTTAGGACAGCCTAGTTCTAAAAGTTTTTTATGCATCACTTCAGACACCACTATTACATAGGTTGCATAGTTGAACATGGCTGCATATTGTTTTTCAAATTCTTTTATAGTGGCGTGAGCAGAAGCATCATAACCATGAAAATGGATTATCAAGGGCAATCCGGATTCTTTTATGACATCAATAAATTGTGCCGCCGTTGTTCCGTATTCAAAAAACAATACGTCAATCTTATTTTTCTTCCACGAATCGAGCAAAGCCTTTTTTTGCGAATGCAGTTTTTTAGAAGAAACAACATCCATTGCTTTGCCGAGCAGCTTTTTTGTACCGCTTAACAACTCACCCTCGCCTTCTAATTTGACATTGGAAACCGAGCCATAATAATACTTAATGTTTCCATTAAGCTCATTTTTATGAGCCTGGATAAACGTTTCAGAATAAGCATTCTGAGACGGCGCTACAATGGCAATATTTAAACTGTTACTTTTCAATGGTTATTTTATTTTAAAAATACTCAGTATTTTTTTCTGGTATGTCTTTATAATTTCGCTGCGATGATACGCTATAATGCTATCTAATTGGGCCTGATAAAGATCAAAATGTCCTTTAAAAAACCGCATTAATCGGATACGATTTTTGTGATAGTCTATAATTTTCTGGCCGGATGTAACACCTTTTTCATTTTTTCTGTACACCGCCATTATTCCGTCAATAAGCCTCAGCTTTCCTTTGGCAGCGATAAGGGAAAATAACGCCATATCGCCACTTTTCACCTTTTCAAACCAGACTGGAAATTCTAAAAAACGTTGTCTGAAAACAAAAGAACAGGTATGGAAAAGTGCCACTTTTGAAAAAGTATCCAATTGTGTAAAATCCCGCTTCTCGTATGTACGCCACGGTTTTGGCTTAAAATCAGAAATCATTTCATTCACGACCAAAACATTATGAAAACAGCCAGCGTAATCGTTATTAGTATCTAAAAAGGTAATCTGTTGCTGGAGCTTGTTTTCGTCTGTCCAATAATCATCGCCTTCACACAGGGCTATATATTCACCTACACATTGTTGGAGTGCAAATATAAAATTAGGCATCATTCCTAAATTCTGCTTATGAGAAAAATACTTAATCCGTGAACCTTTGGGATGCGATTGAATGATTTCTTTTATTATCGTATCAGTAGTATCAGTAGAGCAATCATTCGAAATTACCAGCTCCATATCATAGTCCATATTTTGCATCAAAACACCTTCAATGGCTTCACGAATATAGTTTTCGTGATTGTATGTTATCATGCAAACGCTAACTTTCATATTTTAAATCTAGTGATTTTTAGGCAATCTAAACTGAAATCCTATTTTTTCCCTATATACAGTACGCTTCCTGAGCTGATGCCATATTTTTTAAATACCGATTCACCAAAGTAACTTTTATCCAGTTCTTCCAGATTGAATCCAACCGATTTAATCCTTTGGGTGAAATCATTTTTGCTATACAGTCGTTCGTGGTCGTCTTGTCCGAAATATTTCCAGCGTTCTGAAATTGTATATTGCCTGCCTTTTTCGGCTTCAAAGCTTTTTTCCAGTCCTAAGTTTATCGGAGCCATCAGTATAGCTGTTCCTCCTTTTTTTAGTACCCTATAGATTTCGCCTAACGCTTTGACATCATCAGGAACGTGTTCCAGAACATGAGAGCATATAATTAAATCCCACGAATTATCTGGATAAATATCCATGGCTTGAATGTCTACATTGTCATCAACATCTTTCATAAATAAATCTGCCGATCTGTAATTCTGCGACGGTACTTGCCTATTCAGATAGTCTTTTAAATGTTCTGTTGGAGCAATATCTAAAACTTTTACATCTTTTGACTTTGAAAAGAAATTATTCAGGTATAAAGCATACAGTCTTGAACGATCTGAAGCAGCACAATTGGCACAGGAATATTCAAAAAGGTTTAAGGTTTCAAATAAAAAAATGGAATGGATAAATCCTTCTTTGGCAAATGTCCTTAAGTATTTTTCCGGCAAAGGATTCATTCTGACATGATCCTTACCACAAACCGAACAGGAAAAATTGCCCTTGGGAGCTATTATTTTTTTTTTAATTTTTTTGAGAATGTTCATCTTATACTTTTTTGAAGTCCCAATCAATCAGATTTTGTGGCCTTACTGCTCCAATCCATTTTCCATACCAGGAAACGTCTCTTTTTTCTTCAAGGAAAGAAATATTGAGAACATTGTATTCATTGCATAAAGGCTTGGAAGAATCTTCAACAAGCAAAACCCTGATAGAATAAGTATCCGTATTCATCAAATTCTTAGGAATTACGGTGCTGATAGAATACCTGCCTTTTTCACAATTATAGGAATCCGAAACTACATTAAAAACAGGAACTTCAGAGCTTGAATATACGACCATGCTTATATTCAGGTTTTTTGGTGTTTCGCCAAGATTCTCGATTATAAACTCAATTTCTAGGTCTTTATTGATAAATATCGACTTTTCATCTGTTTTGGCTGTGACACTGATAAGTTTGCAAACGCTATCGCCCGGAGCTTTTTCTACAGGCCAAATTTTCTCTAAAACATTAGAACTTTTTTCAGCTTTTAAGTATTCGTCAATGGTTCTTTCCGGAGTACCTGAAAAAACAAATCTTCCGTTGTCTATCAGAACTGCCCTGGTACATAAACTTTTGACAGCCGCCATATTATGACTGACAAACAACACCGTTCTTCCTTCTCCTTTAGAGATGTCCTGCATTTTGCCAATCGCCTTTTTCTGGAATTCAGCATCGCCCACTGCAAGTACCTCGTCTACAACCAAAATTTCCGGTTCTAAAAATGCTGCAACGGCAAACGCCAAACGTACGGTCATTCCTGAGCTATATCTCTTTACCGGAGTGTCGATATAACGTTGGCATCCGCTAAATTCAATAATTTCGTCAATTTTAGATCTTATTTCTTTTTTGGTCATTCCGAGAATGGCGCCATTCAGGTAAATATTTTCACGCCCGGTCATTTCGCTATGAAATCCAGTTCCAACTTCAAGCAAAGAAGCAATGCGTCCTTTTGTTTTTATGTTTCCTGTTGTAGGAGCAGTAACTCTTGAAAGGATTTTGAGCAGGGTTGATTTTCCGGCTCCGTTTTTGCCTATAATGCCTAAAACCTCACCTTTCTCCACGTCAAAATTTATGTCCTGTAAAGCCCATACATAATCTGATGTGCCTTTTGAAGTACGGTCATTAGTATCTCCTACCTTAAGATACGGATCTTCTTTCCCGCGTACGTTTGCCCACCAACGGTTAAGATCATGGCTGAGTGTTCCCGTACCAACTTTACCTAAACGGTATTGTTTTGAGATTCCTTCAACTTTCAGTATTATTTCTTTGTCCATTTTGTGGTAGAGGCTTAAAATATTGCGATATTGTTATGCTTGCCAAATATAGCAATAAGAAATTTAATTTTCAGAGTGCGAAACTTGCAAAAGCACCTGATATAATAACTTTTTGCTGTTATATTTTGTTTTATAAATGAATAATTATTAAATATATGTTATAAATTTGTTGCTGAATTTTTAAACACACGACTTTGCTTTTCTTTTCCAAAAAAAAACCGATTCTTAGGGATTTAATCGAGAATTATACCGATATCCATTCCCATTTACTACCGGGAATTGACGATGGTTCTAAAAATTTCGAAACTACGCTTTCCCTTATCCAATCACTCCAAAAAATAGGGTTCGAACAGTTTGTGACTACTCCACACGTCATCAAAAACATCTGGGACAATTCGAGAGCTGATATTGAAACGCTTCATGCTGCAACCTCAGAAAAACTTGTCAAAGAAAATTTCAGCTTGCCGTTTAAAGCCGCAGCTGAATATATGATGGATGATTCTTTTTCTAAATTGATGCAATCAGAAAAATTGCTTACGCTAAAAGACAATTATCTGTTGGTAGAAATGTCCTATATCAATCCGCCAATGCAACTGTACGATATCATTTTTGACATTAGAATTGCCGGATACCAGCCTGTACTGGCGCATCCTGAACGCTACATTTTTTATCATTCAAATTTTGAAGAATACAAAAAGTTGAAAAAAGCAGGATGTTTGTTTCAATTGAATCTGTTATCGACTGTAGGATATTATGGTTCTGGTGTGGCCAAAGTAGCCCAGAAACTTCTTGATACCGGAATGATTGATTTTACCGGTTCAGATCTGCACCATGAAAATCACTTAAAGAGCTTTGACAAAAAGTTGGCATTTTCTGATACTGTTGCTTTGAAGGAAGCAATCAGACGCAACGATTTTTTCCGGGTATAGTTTTTACACCAAAATATATTCATTAAGTTACTTTATACTTTGCGGCTCTATGTCTTTTCGTGAAATAGTTACTCGTAAAGGCGCAGAGCCGCAAAGTTTTTAAACACTATGTGCTTTTTATTAAGCACACTAATCCAATATCAATTAACTTTAATAAAAAAGCCCTTTAAAAAAGGGCTTTCTTTTTATTTCTTGAATATGGTTTTATACCACGGTTTTACTTCTGTGTCGGCACCATAGCCGTAACCATAGCCATAGCCGTAACCTTTGTTAATTACTTCTGTTGCATTCAACACAAGAGACATATTAGGCAGTTTTTGTTGGTTATAGAACATCTCAGGTACATGAAGCAGTCGCTTGTCAAGGTAATTTGCTCTTACTACATAAATAAATGCATCTGCATTTTTAGCAATGAGCAAGGTATCAGTAACCACACTTACCGGAGCTGTATCGACAATGATGTAATCATAGGTTTCTTTAAGTTCAGAAAACATCTTGTTTATCTTATCATTCATCAAAAGCTCCACCGGGTTTGGTGGAATAACTCCCGATGACAATACATGAAAATTCTCAAAGTTATCCAACTTAGTGATATAGCTCGCCAAGTCTTTGTCTTGTTTTGAAAGATAGTTGGTAACGCCTTCCGGTCTGATTGGAATATATTCTGCCAATTTTGGATTCCTGATGTCCATTCCTACCAGCAATACTTTTTTCCCGGACAAAGCAATTGTTCCTGCCAAGTTCACGGAAATAAAAGTTTTTCCTTCACCCGGAATTGTAGAAGTAACAAAAATTGTTTTTCCTCTTTCGGCACTTGTTCCGGTCAGCATAAATTCCAGATTGGTTCTGACAATTCGTATCGCTTCTGCAGAACTGGAACGGCTGTTAGTATTGATCATTTCTTCATGAGAATCTGATTTCGGAACATCTCCCAAGAAAGGGATTGTTAAACGCTTTTCAATATCCAGTCTGCTTTTGATCTTAGTGTTCAGTAGTTCTTGCAAATAGATAATTGCTGCAGGAATAGCCAATCCTATTACCAAAGCAATAAGATAAATCATACTTCTTTTAGGAGAAACCGGAATTCCAGAAAAATAACTAGAATCTATAACTTTTGCACTTTGCTCGGTTGCGGCCAAAGTCAAGGCTGTTTCTTCTCTTTTCTGAAGAAGGTAAAGATATAAGGCTTCTTTTACTTTTTGCTGTCTGTCAATAATCTTGAATTCTCTTTCTAAGCGAGGCACTTTTGCTTTTTTGCTTCCTAAAATCGATCCTTGCTGATCCAAATTCTTTTTAGTAATGGTTAAAGAGGACTGCATTCTGGCCAGGCTTTGGCTAATATTTGATTTCATTGCCTGAATTTTCTTGGCAGTATTAACCACTACTGGGTTTTCTGCTGTCGCCCCGGCAGCAATTCTATTGTATTCAATTACAAGCCTATTGTATTCCATTATCAGATCTGATGCTTCAGACTGTGTCGAAAGGAGATTACTAGGAATAAGATCTCCAGGCCCGCTTGAATTTAAAAATTGACGCATTGACGCCACTACGTTCAATTGGATTTCTGTTTCTATCTGTTTCTTTTCATATTCGGAAGCGCTTTCAAGAAACATCGTAGCTTCCGTAGGAATATCCGTAAGATTATTTTGCTTTTTAAAGCCTTCTACATCTTTTTCTACTTCTGTAAGCTCTTCTGTTATCAGTCCGAGACGTGTAGAAATAAATTGTGAGGTCTTTTCTGCAACTAAATTTTTATCTTCAATAGCATCATCATTATAGATTTCTACCAAAGTATCTAAAAAATCGGCTGCTCTTTGGGAGTTTTGATCTACCACAGACAGCTCGATTACACTTGTATTTTTTCCAACAGAAACTATTCCTAAAGCTCCTCTGTAATACGTCGTCATGATTTCAACAGGATAAATAATACAATCTATTGAAAACGAACTTTTATCTGCAATATCTACTTTTGTAACCGAAAGAGTGCCTTCCGGAATTTTAATCAGAGTACCATAATTAAAAGTTCCCAGCTCTTTGTCTTCCGTTTTAAAAAGCTTAAATTTATTAGCACCTACTGATTCTATTGTAAATGTGTGTATTTCTCTTTTGTACTGTTCATTTGTGGGAGAATAGACAACAGTTATAGGTGATGCCTTGTACAATTCAGATGATTTAACACGGCCGTGGCTCAAATAATGAATATTCAGGTGCAGCTTGTTTACGGTTTTTTCCGTCAGTGTTCGTGATTTTAGAATTTCAACTTCGTTATCAACATTACTTTTGGAAGTTCCTACTCCAAGATCAGATAAAACTGAAAGCTCAGAAGCCAAACCACCTTTCTTGTCATCTTTTACCAAAATAGTAGCAGTGGCTTTGTATAATGGTGTGGTATATCTTAAATATAAAAAAGCCAGGCATAATACTACAATAACTGAAAGCGCAAACCATTTCCAATGAACAAGATATTTTTCTACCTGTTCTCTTATATTAAAATCTGACTCGTGGTTTTCCTGTGATATTTCTTGCTTGTTACTCATCATTTACTATCGTATTGTTAAGGCTATTATCGTTACAATTATGGAAATAGAGGAAAGAACAATCGCAGTATTCGGGCCAACCGCAGAAGAATTTACTTTAGTCTTATTTGGTTCTACATATACTACGTCATTCTGCTTCAGGTAATAAAAAGGAGAATTCAAAAAATCTGCTTTTGTGATATCTACTCTGGTGGATTGTTTTTTTCCATCCACTTCCCGGATGATTAGAATATTATCTCTTTTACCATAAACCGTTAGGTCTCCTGACATACTCAATGCTTCGGCTAGTGTAATTCGTTCACTGGTAATATTGTGAATTCCGGGTTGCATAACTTCACCCTGAACTGTAACCTTATAATTTAATATTCTAAGGTTTATGGAAGGTTTTTTGATGTATTTTTCAAGCTCTTTGGTTATTTTAGCTATCGCCTGGGTTCTGGTAAGACCACCAATTTGGATAGACCCTAATATTGGGAATTGGATAAATCCTTTCGAATCTATCAAATAACTATTCATCCGCATCTGCTGATTTTCAACCTCAGTAGTTGATTGCATAATAACGGATGGTAAATTAAAAGGTGCCGCCACCTCAGGATTTTCAGCCATAACAACTATCATTAATAGGTCATCTGGCTGCAGTATAGTTTCGTATGAAGATGAGCTTTCCAGATTAGCAAGCTGGTCAATATTTTGATAATAAGCTACATTCTTTCTCGAAGCGCATGAGAATATGAAAAGGGATAAAAAGAGTATAATTACAGGCCTAAAATAATTCAACTTTTTCATATGGTTTTTAATACAAAGATACTATTTAACAATTAACAGGCTAAAGAAAACTAAATTTGACTTACATGATTGTTATCTAAGGTTTCAAAGATAGAGTTCATACTTTTAAATTCCGGAACAATCAGCTTCATTTTTGTCACGATTTCCTCATTTGAAGTAATTTCTGAAATCTCGATAAGGTCATGAATAGCCATTGTAACCGCTTCATAATCATCAAATATTTCTTCTGCAATCATTATCTTTTCGTGATGCGTTGGCAATGTCTTGGCAGTATCGTTTAGCAATTCTTCATAAAGTTTTTCTCCAGGACGAAGGCCTACTATTTTTATTTTTATCTGCTTGTCTGGAGCAAATCCTGCCAGCTTAATCATCTTTCTTGCTAAATCGATAATCTTAACCGGATCACCCATATCAAAGATATAAATCTCACCTCCGTTACCCATTGCTCCTGCTTCAAGAACCAGCTGGCATGCTTCAGGAATTGTCATAAAATAGCGGATAATGTCAGGATGTGTGATTGTAACCGGGCCTCCTTCTTCGATTTGCTTTTTAAAAAGCGGCACGACAGAACCATTAGAACCCAGAACGTTTCCAAATCGGGTCGTTATAAATTTTGTGCCATTATTTTCGGCATCATTCTTATATTTATAATTCAGAGACTGTACATATTTTTCTGCTATCCTTTTACTGGCTCCCATCACGCTACTTGGGTTTACTGCTTTATCTGTAGAAACCATAACAAATCGTTCTACTTTATGTTTATGAGCCAAATCAGCCAGAATTTTTGTTCCCAAAATATTTGTAAATATAGCCTGGGACGGATTTTCTTCCATTAACGGCACATGTTTGTATGCAGCAGCATGGTATACAACTTGCGGCTGGTAGAGTTTGAATACTTGTTTTAGTATTTGTTTGTTTCTGACATCTGCCAGAACATTATGTATTCTGATATTAGGATTGCAATTGGCTATTTCGAGTGAAAGATTGTGCAAAGGAGTTTCCGCCTGATCGAGAATCACAATGGTTTTTGGATCAAACCCAATTATCTGTCTTACTATTTCGCTTCCTATTGAGCCGGCTGCACCGGTCACCATAATCGTCTTGTCACACAATTGTGAAGAAATAGAATGTGTATCGAGAACAATAGGCTTTCTTTCCAGTAAATCCTGGATTTCAAAACTCTTGATATTCTTGGAAATTTCCTCTTGATTTTCCCAGTCGGTAATCAGAGATATGGTATATACTTTATAGTTGTACTCTAAACATTCGTCAACTATCGCCAGTCTTTCTTCTTTTGTCAACGATTTGTCGGCAATAATAAGTGCTTCGGCTCCTACAGAACGCATTACAACCGGCACACGCCTCTTAAGCTGTAAGATTGGCAAATCTAGGATTCTTTTTGAACTATTTTGATTGAACTTATCAATAAATCCGAGCAATTTAAATCGGCTTGGATTTTCTGACCTCAAAGCATTCGCTACAGCTATTGCATTATTATCAAAACCGTAAATCAAAGCACGCATCTGGCCTTCCTTTCTTGAAATGCTAAGATATTTTTCAAAAGTCTGCTTTACAACTATCCTGTAAAAAAACAGAAAACAGAAAGAAAGCACTCCGTTAATAAAAATTCCCGTATTCAAAAATATCTTGTAGTCATGATCCAGCAGGAATACAAAATTGACAAATACAAGTGTGATTAAGGCACAAAACTGCGCAAAGAAAATCTTAACTGCATCGATATAAGATGAGTGCCGTATAATTCCTGAATAGGTACGAAAGACCCAAAAGAAGAAAATGTTTACAGAAAAATACAACATGACACCATAAAAGAGGTAGCCATCAGGAATATAAGTTAACTTAATTCCTTTTAACAGAAGATAGGTTATTAGCCCCGCAGCAAATACAATCCCCAAATCTAACAGCAAAACTACCCACCTGGGAAGATATCCCAAATTTTTAAAACTAAAATTCAATTTTAGTCCTGACATTGCTGTTAACAAATCAGTTCTAAAGGATTTCTTATCCAATTCTTTTCAATTTTTATTGGTTAAAACTTGAGGGGGGTCTTAATAGTCTGGTCTATTTATTTGGCAAAGTTATATAAAAAACAACTATGTTAAGCAAATACTAAAATTTTAAGGGTTTATTAACTCTTTTTGTTAAACAATTGCCCTTCTATAGATGTTAGTGTAACTATATAACAATTGTTTTTTAAAATACTGATAATTTTCTATTTATACTTTTTAATTAAAAAACTGATTTAAAACGGTTCTGATTCTGTTTTTATCATCTTCCGTTAAATTTGAACCAGATGGCATGCAAAGTCCATCATCAAAAAGCTTTTCCGAAACATTTTTACCATAATACGGATAGTTTTCAAAAACAGGCTGCAAATGCATCGGTTTCCATAGCGGACGACTTTCTATATTTGCCTGCTCTAAAGCTAATCTTAAATCTTCACGAGTTTTCCCTCCTGTTTTTGAAGGATCTAGTACAATAGCAGAAAGCCAATGATTTGAAAAATAATTGTTATCAGGCTCACAAAGCACTGTTACTCCTTCAACATCTTTGAAATAATCCTTATAGAATTCGTGCATTTGTCTCCTTAGCCCCACATGATCTTCAAGAACTTCCATCTGGCCTCGTCCAATTCCGGCGCAAATATTGCTCATTCTGTAATTATAGCCTACTTCACTGTGTTGGTAATGTGGAGCGTTGTCTCTGGCTTGAGTAGAGAGAAATATAACCTTATCTTTAGATTCTTTGTCTTTTGTGACTATAGCACCACCACCAGAAGTAGTAATGATTTTATTTCCGTTAAATGAAAGAACACCAATTTCTCCAAAAGTACCACATTTTTGCTTTTTGTAATGGCTGCCCAATGCCTCAGCACTGTCTTCCAAAACCGGAATTTCGTATTTTTTAGCAATTGCATGGATTTCGTCTACCTTATAAGGCATTCCATAAAGATGTACTGCAATGATAGCCTTAGGCTTTTTTCCTTTGGTAATCCTGTCAGTTATAGCTTCTTCTAAAGCAATTGGGCAAAGATTCCAGGTTTCTTTTTCGCTATCGATAAAAATTGGAGTTGCACCCTGGTACATGATCGGATTAGCAGAAGCTGAAAAAGTCATACTCTGACAAATAACCTCATCACCTGCTTTAACGCCTAAGATTATCAATCCTAAATGCAAGGCAGCAGTTCCGGAACTCAAAGCTCCGACATGAGAATCCTGTCCGATAAATTTTTCTAAATCTTGCTCAAATCCGGTTACATTAGGTCCAAGTGGTGCCACCCAGTTTGATTCAAAAGCTTCATTGACATAATTTTGCTCGGTACCTCCCATATGTGGGGAAGAAAGCCATATTTTTTGATTGCTCATTTTATAGTATCTATTTTTCTGTATATTTTATAATTCTGCCTGGGTTTCCAACAACAACAGCATAATCTTCAACATCTTTCAGCACTACTGATCCTGCCCCGATAATTGCCCATTTCCCAATCGTAACACCCTGTATTACAGAGGCACCAATACCAACATGTGTACCCTCACCTACTTTGACATCTCCTGCCAACGAGGCATTTGGTGAAATATGGGCATAGTTGTCTATATTGCAATCGTGGTCTATTACTGCACCTGTATTAATAATACAATGTTTCCCAATAACAGTGTCAGGATTTACAATTGCTCCAGCCATTACTACTGTTCCTTCTCCAAGAGAAGAATATTTAGAAAGTATGGCTTTTGGATGTATTACTGTATGAAATTTAGCACTGATTTTTTCAGATATCATTTTGCGAACCTTATTATCGCCAATAGAAATGGTCAAAAGAGTGTTGCTACTAACTTTAAAATCTTCCGCTTTAATAATTGGGATTTCATAAAGATGCTTTTTCTTTGGGCTATCATCTAAAATAGCTTCTATAGCATCGCCCTGCAAAAAAACGGAATCCATTATTACTTTGCAGTGCCCACTTGCTCCATATAATACAATACTATTCTCCATTAAAAGGTTCTATTGTGGCAACATCAGCTGCATTTATACCTTCGCTTATTATCACTTTTTTTACTGTCATAAAAAGTATTTTCATGTCTAATTTAAAAGAGATATTATCAACATACCAAACATCCAGTTCAAATTTTTTATCCCAGCTAATCGCGTTTCTGCCATTTACTTGAGCCCAACCGGTAATTCCCGGTTTCACTTCGTGTCTTCTGTTCTGAAAATCCGAATACAAATGTAGATAGTGCACCAATAACGGCCTAGGACCTATTAGGCTCATATCTCCTTTTATAACGTTTATAAGCTGTGGAATTTCATCAAGTGAAGTCTTACGGACAAAGGCACCAATTTTAGTCAAGCGATCAGCATCAGGAAGCAGCTTGCCTTGCTTGTCTTTTCTATCGTTCATAGTCTTAAACTTGACTATTTTGAAAATCTCACCATTTTTTCCCGGCCGTTTCTGTACAAAAAACGGTTTCCCCTGATTGGCAAAAAACAAAAAGATTGTTATCACCAGAAATATGGGCGATAAACATATAAATCCCATCAGGGACAAACTAAAATCGATTACTCTTTTGAAAAGCCGTTTATACATTTTGTTCAAGAAATTTATATTCAGACAAAAGTGATTCCCAAACAAAGTTCTTGTCATATCTTTCAATAATCAATTGCCTGCATTTTTTAGACAATTGAGTTCTTAAAGTATGATTTAAAAAGATATTTTCCATAGCTGTTTTAATTGCTTCAGAACTTTTGACAGGAATAATTATTCCGTTTTCATTTTCAATGATAATCTCATTACTACCATTAATATCCGTTACTATTGAAGGTATCCCCATTGCACCTGCTTGAATAACCACATTTGGAAATCCTTCTCTATAACTGGGAAAAACGTGAACATCTGCGATTGAAAAAAATTTGCGAACATCCTCTTGAAAACCAACGGAAATAACATTTTTATTTTGCTGAATCTCTGAAATAGTCTCCAAAAACAAAGGGTCTAATTTATCTTCAAAATTCCCAACTAAAATTAACTTTATATTCTGTTCAGATGCATTTAGCTCTTTAAAAGCTTTGATTAATTCATTAATTCCTTTGTCCTTTACTAACCTTCCTACAAAGATATATACAAAATCTTGAGCATTGATCCCTAGACTGTTTTTCAACTGTTTTTTATCCTCATCAGCTATTTTTTGCGGGTCAAAGTAATCTATATCAATCCCATTTACATTACCATTTCCTATAATTTTCAATGGCTTATTTGTTATTTTGTAGCTAATAAGATCTGCTTTTACACCATTCCCCTCAGGATAAATGTTCGTAGCAAATCTGCAAAGCAATCGATCCATGGTTATGAGTATCTGTTGCATTACGCCCTTTTTTGAAGGAAAAATTAATCCTGTAAAAGTGTGTATGCGAATTGGCACACCTGCAAAATAAGACGCAATCATAGAAAGAAGTCCTGCTTTTGGAGTAATGGAATGCACTATTAATGGCTTTTCTTTTTTAAATAGAACATATAATTTCCATAGCGAAATCAAATCTCTGACAATGCTAATATTTCTTTGCATTTCGACGCTAACAGTTTTGACTCCCTCTCTTTCTGAAACATTTTTTAAATGATTATCATTTCCGGACACGGCAATAACTTCATATTCTTTTTGTAGATAAGCCAATTGCCCTTTCAGTAACAGATCCAGAGACATTGCGACTGTTGAAGTACGAATAATTTTTCTCATACAATTTCACTCTTTGCCATTACTTTTTCTATATCGCTTTCAAACTTCTTAAGCACCTCATCTTTATTATGCTTTTCCTTCCCAAAACTCCATGCCTTTAAGCCCTTATCATTTAAACTTTCTGTATGGTCAATTAAATCTTTTAGCTTATCTAAAACTTCCTGATTATTGTTTGCGGTGACACCAATGCCATTATCATGAAGGTATTTAATTGAAGCGGCTTCTTTCCAGCCCATTGCAAAGATAGGTCTTCCAGCCTCCAAATAATCTACGATTTTGGTAGAGAACGACAGAGATGTCGCTAACATCTGCTGTTTTTCAAAAGATTCTACATGTACGAGAATATCTCCATCATTTAAAATTCCCGGAATTTGAGAATAAGGAACTTTGCCCATTATTTCAACAGACCCGGAGCTTTCTAATCTATGCCTTACATCCGAAGTAATTTCATTTGCAGTATACAAATAGAGTTTTGCTTTGATTCCTTCGGAGTTGATTGTTTTCAAAGCATCTGCAATAGAAAACAGGCTATGAATTCTACCATAAATTATATTGCCAGTGTAGATTAGTTTTAAAGGAGTATTTGGAGTATGTGTTTGTGGGAGATTTGTAAAATCACCCGTTTTATATAAAATATCAAAGTCCAGATTATAGATTTTTTTATAAACTCTGGATTGTTCATCAATGATACAATAGTTTTTAGCTGCCAACCGTATGCTTTTGTCCATATGTTTCCTAAGGATAAACCTGTTTATCCAATACAGAGGTGACCAAGAATGTTGCCTGTAAGTAACCAAATCATCGCAATGGAAAAATACAACTCTTACACCTGATTCTTTTTGGACAAATTTTAAAATATCGTGCATATAAAAAGAATCATACGAAGGCGAATAGATGACATCAGGATTAAAATCTTTAATAAAATCTTTTAATTCTTTACTCTTCCAATTTACTATTTTCCAAAGCAGTTCTCTGCCCCATAGAAATATGTGAAGTCTGTTTTTTCTAAAAAAATCATAGATTTTCTTTTCTTTCTGCTCGTCTTTGATTTCAGATGCTTTTGAAGCGGTTTCTTGCTTTTGAACCTTCACGCCTGCCACAGCGGTTTTTCTCAAGAGTTTTTTCAGGAGAAGGCTTTCTGAGATTTTGAAATAGTTTGAACAAATTTTGTTGTTTGGAATTTCATCTCTACAATATATATTGGCAATATTTTCCGTATCCCAATTTTGAAAAAGATTGGATAGTGTATTACCGCTATTATTAGTATCGTTCCAAGAATCGCGACTTATTACCAGAATTTTGGGCTTCATTTACCTGTTATTTTTTCTTCAATTACAATCCAGAATGTCTTTCAGCATGCTTATTAACTTCTATTATTTCCTTTTTAGCTTGTTTGCTAATTTTAGCAGCATTGATTTAAATAATTCTTTTTCATCCGCATGTAGCCCAATAAGCCATACCGAAATTATATAAAAAAGAGATAATAGAACCGCTTTTGATAAAAAGTAAAGCAAATTTTTATCCGGTTGCAAGTAATTTAATAAGAACCCAAATAAGAGCGTCAATACAAAAGGAATAATCAGACTGCTATAACATTCTTTAAAAAATCGAGGTATTTCCAATTTTATTTTCTTCCAGTAAATAAAATTCATACCTATTACGTGGCACATCATCGTTGCAGAAAATATACCTATTGCACAACCTAAAGCGCCAAAATGAGGAGCCAAAAGAAAAGAAATGATTACACTTAAAATAGAAGCTCCAACAAATATAATCGCTCTATATTTTAATTCGTTTATAACAAATAAGTAAGTATAGGCTATTTCCTGACTTAAAGTTATTAATCCCGGCAAGATCAAGAATAAAACCACATTATAGGATTCGCTAAAACCTGCTCCCATCCAAAGTATTATAAATTCATGTCCAAATACTATAAGTCCGATAAATAAGAGTCCCATTAGCATAAGCTGAATCCTACCGACACGAATCATCAAATTAGTGACTTCATGAAGGTTGTTTTTTTGCATATCAAGTTGAGCTACTCTCTGTAAAAAGAGCCCATTTAGTGCATGAGCAAGTGTCCATGTATACCCTTCAATGATTATTCCTATTGAAAAAATAGCTATTTGTTCAGTTCCGGAAACTATTCCAAGAATAAATGGTGCTATATTTATAAGAAGTCTTTGAGCTATCCCGATAACAGACACCCAAAAAGAAAACTTAATCAGTTCTCTTAATAATTCTTTGCTTTTAAATTTAAAATCTATTTTTATATCTGTCCGTTTTGAAAGATATATAAACTTTATGCAGATAATTACTATTCCTATAACTGCATTTATGGCTACTAAAGCATATAATTTATACCCTAATAACAAGGCAATAATCATTAAAATTACAATCCCAACCTTACTGATGATATCGCACAGCTTCAGAAGAACGAATCTTTCATAGGCAATCAAAACACCATCTAAGGGCAAAAAGGGAAAGGAAATCAAGCTGAAACCACCAGCAATCAGGTAGACTATTTTAAATTTTTCAATTTCCACCGGACTTAGCTCTACAAATATGTTCTCTATAAAAAAATAAACAACAATTAACGTGATTAGAATCAAGCCATTGATCAAAAGATAAAACTTTGAGGTAAGTCCCAGCATTTGATTTACTTTTTCAGGTTCATTATTTGCCTTGTATTTGGATAAAAAACGAGCAATGGTTTGCCCTAAGCCAAAGTCCATGACAAAATAAGAAATGAAAGCAGTAACTAATATATACAACCCATAATCTGACTTGCCTATTTGCTTAATCATCCATGGTGTATATAAAAAACCTACAATAATATTGAAGGCTATAGCGCCATAAGACATTAAAGCTCCTAATTTAATTTGTCGGGAACTATTCATTTAAATTAAGATTTATCTAAGTCCTACCAATGCATTATACATCTTGGTTAATTCTACTTTTTAGGTAATGTGCTAAAATCACTGATAAAGTAGAAAAAACTTTAGCTATATTAAAAATTTCGCTGGTATAGTTATCTATACGCTCTTTAATTATTTTTTGACCCTTCTCTTAAATCCTCGCACAACACTTTTATGATCTCCTGCTAACAACCTATAGGTTATGGATTCAAAAAAACGGTATATTTTAACCAGTGGATATCCATTTGCCATAACTCTATCAATCCCCTTTGTATAGTTTACATCTTCAATAACATATTTAGGATGTTTTAATGGAAATTCAATTTCGTGAGGTTTCATATAAAATATTTTCTTTATTCCCTTTGGCAAAATATCCATAGATGTTGCTCCATGAGTAGCATTGGAATCAATTCCAATATTTGAAATAAGATTATATTTAGGAACTATATTTAACCTGCTATTTAAAATCGCTGCCGCTCCAAAAATAGATTCATAATGTGCTCTGCCACTATTTTTATGACTTGTTGCATTTTGCAGAAAGTGTTTATATCCTTTTCTTCCCAATACACCTCTGACATTTTCTAAAGCATATTCATCTTTTAAAAAGTCATAATGTTCTTCCCATTTTTCAAAAACTCTTCGCCATGAAGCCCATCCTGTAATAGAACCTGATTTTGAAAACGTATAACTATAGGGCGTATTTTCATACACTTCCATCTGATTCATTCCACAAATCATGTTGATACGTTCATCATCTTTGTAATATTCCAAAAGTTCTTTACAGTACCTGAAAAAGCTTTGAGAAGGCACATCGTCGTCTTCGAGAACAATACCATGCTCTTCATTTGTAAAAAGCCATTTCTGAGAAATAAATTCTGAAGGATCGCATCCGAAATTTTTTTCCTGATACATGTATTTTACTTCACAATCCCAGTCTATATCTGCGACTATTTCACGACATTGTCTGATATTTTCAACATCATCTTCCCTATTTGCTCTTGGCCCATCCTGATATAAGTATAATTTTGATGGCCTGGCAATTTTTATCTGTTCAAAAACTTTTTCCAAAGGTCTTGGACGTGCGAAAAAAAGAATCAAAACAGGTATATCAATTAAATATGGTTTTTTCTGCATTATCTTAAAATGTTTGTCTTTAATTCTTCTATAAATTCTTTGTCTAACATTGTGATGGCTTCTCTGCCATTATATGGCAAATTAACATCAATTTTTTGTATTGCTTGTGCTATTTCTTCCGGAAAATCTTCTTTATAAAAGAAAATCTCATTATGTATTTTTGACTTTTCTACACAATCAATTTGTCCAGAAACAACCCGCAATCCCATACCCATATATGACAGGATTTTACTTGGAAATGAAGTTTCTAAATATTTCCCTTCCATTTTTTGGGTACTTAGTCCAATATGGCATTTCTGACAGTATTGAATATAATCGTTTCCTGATAATGAACCGTCAAATACTATTTTACATTTGGATGTGGCATTTATTTCTTCGATTCTTTTTTTCAAAATATCAACTTCTCCAAACCCAATAACATGTAAGACATAATTTTCGTTTAAAAATGCTGCACTTTCTATAGCATTAAAAGCTCCGGCTTTGATTTGATCAATTATTCCTGCATAGAGCAGATGAATTTTACCAGTATTTTCTGGCTCTGCCAATATTTCACTAACAGAATACCCTCCATATATAACATAATTAGGTTTTGAGTTACCTATTTTATCAACTAACAGATCTGTTGAAAATAAAAAAGAATCTGCTGCCTTAAACATCTTTATTTCGAGTTTATCAAAATATGGATGTAATGAGGAAACATCAGAATAAATTTCCTCAACTTCAAGAATCAGATTGAACTTTTTTATTTTCTTTGCCCACAAAACCGGTAAACATAGCCAAGGCGAGTGATATACAATTATTTTCTCCTTTTTTTTAGCATTCTTTAAAAGGAAAAAAAACAGCCATAATAAAGAATAAAATATCTTCAAAAACCGTGTCCGTTTTCCTGAAAGCGAAAGACCCGAAGAAAATGTTATCTTTTTGTTATTCCCTAAATCAGACGTACTTCGCTTAACAAAAAACTTGCTTTTTACTTCATCATATAACCAGGAGGGAGAAATCAAATGGAGTTTAAATCCCGCTTTTACAATTGAGTCTCCTATATAGTCTATCTTATTTATTGCAGCAGGAGAAGATACTCTAAGATTTCTTCCTGGAACATCATATAATGCGATATATTTAATTTCTTTCTCCATAAACTATAAATACACTTCCTCAAGTCGCATTTCTTCCCAAAAAAACCTATACTCCATATCGATATTTGATTTCAAGAAAAAGAATAACAATATCATAATCGCACAAGAATATACTAAAAATTCTATCTTTCTTCCGGCAGAATTAAAAGATCTTAAAATCAGCGGGATAAGTAACATGATAAATATGGAGAAATATTGTACTATACGCATGTAACCGTGTATGGCAAAAACGAGCGAAAGAAACACTATCCCAATCATCAAAGCAAAATAATAAAACGTAGCCGTAGGATTGAGTTTGATGATTTTTTTATATCTAATCAAAGCTGTTACAGATATCAATAGCATTAAACAAACAAAAGTCACAGGTCTCAATTCATCCATATGTTGGTATTCTTCATAAGAATTAGTGAGGCTAAATATATATAAGGCAACAGCGTTACTAATTAACAGTAGAACAGGAAACAATACTATAACTATCCAAAAATAATAATTGGGTTTCTTAAGATAAGTTATAAAATAAAGAGGTATAAATACAAGAGATGTTTTATGTATTGTTGATGCAATCAAAATAATCAGAAGAAAATAGAATAGTTTTCTTTTCTTTAAAAACTCAAAAGCAAAAAGCGTTCCTGCCGTTGCTATAGTTTGCCGATGTCCTGTTATTGAAAAAAAGCTATAAAACAATACCGAATAAATCACAAAGGCTACCATGGCATCTCGGAGCCCATCGGTATTTTTATAAATAAACCGTCCTAAAGCAGTAAAAAACAATATAGCTATCGCGAAAAGAAAAAGCTGATATTCTCCTGTAAACAAAGAGACTAATTTCTCGAAAACCGTATACCCTGGATCTTTTCCTTGATTGTATTTATAATAATCTATAACGATTTGCCAAACTTTGTCCCAAGACATATTTTTCGTATCCTCAAAAGACAAAAAATAGGTATAAGTATCTGTCCCGACTGCTACATTTCGCAATCCAGATTGAAGGATTAAAATAAAACATATCGTTTTTATATATCGTTTTCTATTATAGTCACTATCCTTATTCCTTTTTCTGGAATAATGAAATCCTATGAATAGAATAAGCGCTATAACGATCAGATTAACTATCATAGCCTAAAATATCTTTATATATACCAATTGTCTGATTAATATTGGTATAATAATCAAAATTTTCAATTACTCTTTTTCTACAGCTATCAGAAAAATACGCCTTGCCTTTTTCTTTAATTTTATTAATGGCTTCAGACAGCTGCTCAACATTTCTTTTTTCTACTACATAGCCACAATCTTCTCCTAGTACTTCCGGACAGGCGGTTGAATCATAAACTATTGCCGGAGTTCCACAACTTAAGGCTTCTGCTATTACTTTTCCGAATGTATCTTCGGTTGAAAGATGGACATATACATCTGAAAAAGAATAGGCTTTGGCCAACTCTTCTTTTCCATGTACATAAGGGATATGTTTTATATTATGCGGCAACAGCTTCTTATCTTTCAAATTACCAATCATCACGATTTGCATATCTTCAGAGATAAGTTTTGACAATTTTAAGGCATCCTGAAATTTAGGATCCTCTGAATGCCAACTGGCACTAACCAATAAAATTGTAAACTTTCCCGAATCTACACCGTATGTGGTTGAAAAATTCTGTTCACCAAAATCTTTAAAAGTAGCATGGTCAATCCAGTTGTATATCGGGCTGATAGTATGCTTATTCAAAAAAGATTTTTTTACCTCGCCTGCCAGCCAGTTTGAAACCGGGATAACAGTCATTTGTGATACGTTCGTAAACCATTTCTTTTTGTCATCATACATTTCGCTCGACCTGTCAAAAAACAAGCTTGGCGGGTATTTTTTTACCTGCGGACACGCGTAACAATGAGTCTGCCATTTATAGCATTGAACATCTGTATAGTGTGCACATTTTCCGGTAAAAGCCCAACAATCATGAAGCGTCCATGCTAACGGAATCCTAGAGTCAATCAGATATTCAAACAAAATCTGAAGATTCAGATAATTACCATGTAGGTTATGGAGGTGAATAACATCCGGTTTTATTTCCTGAATATAGGAAACCAACTTTTGAGTGCCATTTTTTGTAAAATAGCCTTGCTTTCCCAAAAGTCTTGAACCCACATTATGCAGGTGATTTTCGATAACTGTCCCAATTTTATAACTTCGGGCATAATCTGTTGTCAGCTGTCCATAAGCAATAAAACATTCATGCCCTTGATGTTCCAGGACACTTGCTATATCTTCACAGATAGAGCCAGTACTTCCGTAACCGGAAACGGTATTAATCATCAGGACTTTCATGCTTTTCTTAGTTTTTTTTCCAAACAGTACGATTCACATAATCAGTATAGCTCAGTATAATACGAACCATTTTCTCTGACACATTTGGCATCGAATAGTCCGCAACAGGTCTGAAATTGCGTTCATCGCCTGTTTTTTGATACTGAAGCTGTACTAATCCCTGCATTATTCTTTCAGGACTTAGTCCTACCATCATTACCGATGCTTCTTCCATCGCCTCTGGTCTTTCATGAGCTTCACGGATATTTAATGCTCTGAAATTCAAAACGGATGATTCTTCAGAAATCGTACCGCTATCAGAAAGCACTGCAAAGGATTTCATTTGTAACGCATTATAATCGTTGAATCCTAATGGTTTTAGGAACTGAACATTAGGATGCATTTGTATATTTTTTTTCTCGATCATATTTCGTGTACGTGGATGTGTACTTACGATAATCGGATAGTCGTATTTTTCTGCAATGAGGTTCAAACTCTCCATTAAGCCATTAAAGTTCTTTTCACTATTGATATTTTCTTCTCTGTGAGAGGACACCACAAAAAACTTCCCTTCCTGTAATCCTAATCTTTCCAAAACATCAGAAGATTTGATTGACGGAAGGTAATGGTTTAATACTTCAAACATTGGAGATCCTGTTTTTATAATCCTGTCGGCAGGTAATCCTTCTCTTAAAAGATATTCTCTCGCAATGTCACTATATGTCAGATTGATATCTGAAATATGGTCTACTATTTTCCGATTGGTTTCTTCAGGAACTCTCTGGTCAAAGCAGCGATTTCCTGCTTCCATATGAAAGATAGGAATTTGTCTTTTCTTAGCCGGAATAGCACAAAGACAGCTGTTCGTATCTCCTAATACCAAAAACGCATCGGGATTTTCGCTTTCCAGCAACGGGTCTATCTTTATCAAAATCTGGCCAACTGTTTCAGTAGCCGTTGCTCCAGCTGCATTTAAGAAAAAATCAGGTTTGCGAATGCCCAGATCATCAAAGAAGATTTGATTTAATTCATAATCGTAATTTTGTCCTGTATGAACAATAATATGCTCAATTGCTTCTGATTTATCTAAAGCGGCCATAACACGAGAAAGACGGATAATTTCCGGCCTTGTCCCAACCACTGTCATTACTTTTAGTCTTGATTTCATTATAATCTTTCTCTGGTCCAGTTAATTTTTTCCTTTAGTATTTTTGCCGGCGTTCCTGCTATCAATAAATTTTCATCAAAAGTTTTGCCTACTAATGAGCGAATTCCTATTACGCAATTATCCCCAATTGTTGTATTTTTAAGCACAATAACATCTTGCCCTATCCAGACATGGTTCCCTATATAAATATTTCCAGCCGGGTTTATTCTTATATTTTTCTCGGCATCAATTATGCTGTGGGAATCTCCAGTTTTAAATTTAATTCCCGAAGAAAGCATACAATCTTTTCCTATATAAACTTTGCTGTTATTTTCTGAAACTCCAAAATCAACAGATTCTATTGTTGTTTTGCTATCTATAAATATCTCACAGTTATTATCTTCTATCCAAAAAAATCCAGATTTAATAACACAGTTATCTGCTATCGTAATCTTATTATCGTTTCCATAAACAAAAATCGTAATATCTCCTAAAAAACTATTTGACTCGAATTTTATTTGATTATTATTTCCTCTTATTTCAACTTTTAAGTTTTTTGGAAAAGATTTTTTAGTAAAGCTATTATTGACTCCGTTTATTTTTTTTCTAAAAACATTATAAACAGGAATTACTACTCTTTTTACATTCGATATTAATCTATTTTGTCTCATACATTTTCAAAATAAGTATCCGGGTCATTTGGATCATAAAATTCATTAATCCAAAAAATAGTATATAATTCCTCCTCGCCTACGTTCTTAATATTATGCGTATACCAGATTGGCATGTCTACATAAGCGGGTTCATTTCCATCTAAATAAAAATCGAGTACTTCATCTGTACCAATTTGCCTTAGCTGGATTAGCGCCTTACCTTTAATTACTGCAAAACGTTCAATTTTTCGGGTATGGAAATGGTTTCCTCTTGTTATGCCCGGAACAGTCGTAGAAAACGAAACCTGGCCGCCAACATTCAGGCGTATTACTTCAACAAAAGCACCTCTAGGGTCTGTATGCTGCGTAAATTTGACCGGGAAATAATTTGGAATATCAATATAGCAGCGAAACGTATTGAAAAGGTTGGTTTCAAATTTACTTTCTAATTGAGGGATAATGCCCTTGTCCTGATATTCTGATTTATACCTTTCCAGCAAAGCCAATAAATTAGATACTTTGGATTCAGCTGTATGAGGTACTATTAGCGATTCATTACTTTCGCTTTTTTTAATAACTTTTAAAATTTCATCAACTAACTCACCTACATAAATCAGCTTCAAATCTCCATCAACTTCAATAGTTGGTGTTTCATTTCGAGCTATTTTATGGGAAAAAGTAGCGACTACAGAATTATAGTTGGGATGACCAAAAGGTCCAAAAACATTAGGAATAATCATGCCTGTGAATTTCCCGCCGGAAGTTTTAGCCCATTGAGCCATTAATTCCCTGCCTTCTTTTTTGGATTTCCCATACAGATTGTCTCTTTCTTCTTGAGTTGAAGAAGAAAAAATGACATGGGCTTTACTGTTTGTTTTGTTTAAAGCATTGATTAACTTTTGAACCAATCCTAAATTGGTATCATAAATTACCTGAGGATCATTATGCCTGTTCATCGCAGCCAAATGTACAATCACATCACATTGTGAAACAAAATCATATAGTTTTGCTTCATCTTCAAAGAAATCTTTTTCGAATTCAATTCTTTGAAATTTGTCTTGAAAAAGTCCGATTGTATTATACAAATGTTTTCCTACAAATCCGGCCTGGCCAGTAATTCCTATTCTTAGCATCTTTATTTATATGTTTTTTTAATTCCAGTCAAACCAGAGTTTGCTGTCAAACCTAAAATTATCTTTTGACGATTCTTCTAATGAAAAATCAGAGAAAACAATCATTCTTGATTTTTTTTCCAGGGCTTTAAAACCATTTGCAAAATTACCCGGAATATGTAAAATCTGATTTTCATCAGCAGTAAGAACAAATTTTCTGACTTCTAATTTCTCCGAAGGATTTTCCCAATCATCTGGCTGAACAACTGCTACTAAAAAGCTCCCTGAAATGACCTGAAACCATTTCTGCTCTTTTTGATGCGCCTGCCAAGCTCTGATTACTTCAGTATCGGGATGTTCTATGATATAATAGCGCCTGATATCTGAAAGGTCAAATTCATTGGCATAAAACAGTTTTCCTCTTTCATCTTCATGAATATTGCCTTGAATTATTTGAGGCTGTTTCTTCATCTTAACTTGGCAATTGGGCTACGTCTTCACCAAAAACTTCCTTTCTTACTAAAGGCAATTTGACTAGTAATTTTTTCATGCCTTCTACACCAAGCTGTTCCGTATTGTGAGAATGGTAATCTTCGATAATTGAAATGTCTTTTTCGCCTTCCGAAAAGTATTGAGCATAATTCAAATCTCTGTTGTCTGCCGGAATTCTATAAAACTCTCCCATATCTTCCGCTTTTGCCATTTCTTCACGAGTACACAACGTTTCGTATAATTTCTCACCGTGACGTGTTCCTATGACTTTGATTTCATTATCTGACTGGCATAGTTCTTTTAAAGCTAAAGCCAGGTCATTAATGGTTCCGGCAGGAGCCTTATTTACAAAAAGATCACCTTGGTTTCCATGCTCAAAAGCAAAAAGGACTAATTCTACAGCTTCGTCAAGTGACATTAAAAAACGTGTCATTTTTGGATCTGTTATTGTAATTTGTTTTCCTGATTTGATTTGATTCAGGAACAAAGGAATTACTGATCCTCTCGACGCCATCACGTTTCCATATCTTGTCAAACAGACAACTGTTTTGTTTTCATGTATGTTTCTGGATGCTGCAATTGCTACTTTTTCCATCAATGCTTTTGAAATTCCCATAGCATTTATAGGATAAGCAGCTTTATCAGTACTCAAACAAATTATCTTTTTTACTCCGTTTGCCACGGCAGCATCAATTGTATTTTGCGTTCCAAAAACATTAGTTTTGGTAGCTTCTATCGGGAAAAATTCACAAGACGGAACCTGTTTTAAAGCTGCGGCATGAAAAACATAGTCTACACCATGCATGGCTTTTTCAATACTGCTATAATCACGGACATCTCCGATATAAAATTTCAGCTTATCGTTTTTAAGCTGGTTCCTCATATCGTCTTGTTTTTTCTCATCTCTGGAAAAAATCCTGATTTCTTTAAAATGGTCGGTATGCAGAAAACGATGTAATACTGCATTTCCAAATGAACCTGTTCCTCCCGTTATTAAAAGCGTTTTATTTTTCAACATATCTATTTTGACTTTTTGCTTCTTCTCTTATTCTTTTATTTATAATCTTCCATCTGCGTAATCCAAAACTCCTTTTACATCATATATCAAGCCATTATCTTTAGAGAGGGATGCCATATCCAGACTTAAAAATTCTTTATGTGCCACTCCCAAAACTACTGTATCGAACTGCTTATTTGGTAATGATTTTGTAGTAACCAGATCGTATTCGTATTTAACTTCTTCCGGATTTGCCCACGGGTCGTATATCGTAATTTTTATAGAATATTCTTCTAAAGCCTTAATGACGTCAATAATCTTTGTATTGCGTACATCTGGGCAATTCTCTTTAAAAGTGATTCCCAACATTAGCAGTTCTGCACCGTTGACCGTGATTTCTTTTTTGATCATCAGTTTTACAATCTGCGAGGCTACATATTCTCCCATACTGTCATTAAGTCTTCTGCCTGCCAGGATAATTTCAGGATGGTAGCCCGCTTCCTGTGCTTTTTGAGCCAGATAATACGGATCGACACCTATGCAGTGACCTCCTACCAATCCTGGCTTAAATGCCAAGAAGTTCCATTTTGTACCTGCTGCTTTAAGCACATCATGTGTATCAATGCCTAACAGGTTGAAAATTTTTGCCAGTTCGTTTACAAAAGCAATATTAATATCTCTTTGTGAATTCTCTATTACTTTTGCCGCTTCCGCTACTTTAATTGTAGGCGCCAAATGTGTTCCGGCTGTAATTACCGATTTATATAATTCATTTACTTTTTGCCCAATTTCAGGTGTTGATCCTGCCGTTACTTTTAATATTTTCTCTACAGTATGTTCCTTATCGCCTGGATTAATTCTTTCAGGGGAATAGCCGGCATAAAAATCTATATTAAATTTTAGACCTGATATTTTTTCTAAGACAGGTACACATTCTTCTTCTGTAACTCCCGGATAAACTGTAGATTCATAAATAACAATATCTCCTTTTTTCAGTACTTTTCCCACTGTTTCACTTGCTTTATAAAGCGGAGTCAGATCAGGTCGGTTGTTTTTGTCTACAGGAGTAGGAACGGTAATTATATAATAATTGCAGTTGGCTATATCCTCTAAGTTCGATGAACAAAATAATCCATTCTCCTGCCCATCAAGATTAACTACCAGGACTTCTTTCAGTTCAGCATCAGAGACTTCAAGAGTGCTATCTGTACCTGAACGCAGTTCCTTTATCCTGTTTTGGTTAATATCAAATCCAACTACCGGATATTTTGTAGAAAACAGCCTTGCTAACGGCAATCCTACATAACCCAAACCTATTACAGCAATTTTTTTTAAACTCATTGAAGTTTATTTAGTTATTCTGTCATCATTATTTTAAAATATCTGCGAATATCATTTCAGATTTTCCCAATACCAACTTACTGCTTCTTTTAATCCTTCTTTTATCTTATGCGTTGGTTCATATCCTAATAATTTTCGGGCTTTGTCAATACTTGCCAACGAATGTGGTATATCACCTTTTCTGTTAGGCCCGTGTTTTATCTCTACAGCATCAATCTTCGGATCTAATACGGTCAAAAATTGTTTCAAATAATTTACTAATTCATTCAGTGTCGTTCGGTCACCAACAGCCGTATTGTAAACGGTGTTTAGTGCTTCCGGATTTTCCGTTAGGATTGCCTTTTCATTCATCTGAATTACATTGTCAATATACGTAAAATCTCGTGAAAAATCTCCTGACCCATTTATTACCGGGTTTTCATAATTCATAAACTGCTTTACGAACAACGGTATGACAGCTGCATAGGCTCCATTTGGATCCTGGCGTCTGCCAAAAACATTAAAATATCGTAAGCCTATAGTTTCTAATCCATAAGTCCTGCTAAAAACATCAGCATATAACTCGTTGACATATTTAGTGATGGCATACGGAGATAACGGTTTTCCTATTTTATCTTCTACTTTTGGCAAGGCTTCAGAATCACCATAAGTGGATGAACTGGCAGCATATATAAAACGTTTTACAGTAGCATCACGAGAAGCGACAAGCATATTCAAAAAGCCTGAAACATTGACTTCATTACTTGTTATTGGGTCGTTTATGGAGCGGGGAACCGATCCTAAAGCTGCTTGATGTAATACATAATCGACTCCTTGTACCGCTTTTTTACAGGTTTCAAGGTTTCGAATATCGCCTTCTATCAGCGTAAAATTTGGATTAGTGAAAAACGGCTCTATATTATGCCTATGGCCTGTGGCAAAATTATCCAGACAAACAATCTGGTTTCCTTTTTCTAGGAAATGTTCGCACAAATTGGATCCTATAAATCCTGCTCCTCCTGTAATAAGTATCTTTGACATTTTTTTCTACCGCGCTTAGATTATATGCAACACTAAAGTACTTATTTTCTATTCGCCAATCGCAACAAATACTGCCCGTATTCATTTTTTTGCAGTGGTGTTGCCAATTCAATCAGTTTCTCTTTTGAAATATAACCCATTTCAAAAGCGATTTCTTCTAAACAAGCCACTTTAAGTCCTTGTCTTTTTTCAATAGTCTGGATAAAGTTGGAGGCTTCTAATAATGATTCGTGAGTTCCTGTATCCAACCATGCATAACCACGTCCCATCAATTCTACTTTTAAATTTTTCGAATGCAGGTATTCCTGGTTAACTGTAGTAATCTCCAGTTCTCCTCTATCGCTTGGTTTTATGCTTTTTGCTATTTCAACAACCGAGTTAGGATAAAAATAAAGTCCTACAACAGCATAATTACTTTTTGGTTCTTTTGGTTTTTCTTCAATCGAAATTACGCTTCCTGTTTTATCAAATTCAGCAACGCCATAACGTTCCGGGTCCTGAACATAGTATCCAAAAACGGTCGCTTTTCTATCAACCACAACATTATTTACTGCTGTCTTAAGCAAATCTGTAAGTCCGTGTCCGTAAAAGATATTATCTCCTAAAATAAGACATACATCGTCAGAGCCGATAAATTCTTCTCCAATTATAAACGCCTGTGCTAATCCGTCAGGACTTGGCTGTTCTGCATATTGGATTTTGATTCCGAAATCGTCTCCATTTCCTAAAAGGTTTCTGAAGTTAGGCAAATCATGTGGTGTAGATATTACCAAAACCTCATCAATTCCTGCGAGCATCAAAACCGATAACGGATAATAAATCATTGGCTTGTCATAGATAGCCATTAATTGCTTCGATATCGATCGGGTTAACGGGTATAACCTTGTTCCCGAACCTCCGGCTAATATTATACCTTTCATATTTTTTTGCTTAGATTGTTTAAACATTTTTCCAGACTAGATTTATAATCTGAAATCTTGATATTATAAACTTCTTTAATTTTTGTTTTATCTAATAAGGAATACGCCGGCCTTTTGGCAGGAGTAGGATATGCTTCAGAAGGAATCCCTTTCACATCACAGTTACTTCCTGAAATTTCCTTGATAGCCAGGGCAAATTCAAACCAGCTTATTTTTCCTTCATTTGAAAAATTATAGATTCCCGGATGCCAGTTTTCTGTTTCAATGATTTTAAAGATGGCTTCTGCCAAATCTTTTGCATAGGTTGGGCTCCCAATCTGGTCATTCACAACATTTATCGACTCTCTTTCACCCATCAATCGCAACATTGTCTTGACAAAATTAGCACCAAATTCGGAATATACCCATGCAGTTCTGATGATAATACTGTCGGGATTGTTTTCCTGACAAGCTATTTCACCTAGCAGTTTTGTTCTGCCATATTCGTTTTGGGGATTAGTCTGGTCGTTTTCTTTTAACGGAATTTCAGAAGTACCTTCAAAAACATAATCTGTAGATATATGAATAAGTTTACAGTTGTTTTCAAAACTCCATTTTGCCAATATTGCTACTGCTTTATGATTGACCAGATCTGCCAATTCGATTTCTGTTTCTGCTTTGTCAACAGCGGTATAGGCTGCGCAATTAACCAGATAATCCGCTTTAGTTTCTTTTAAGAATGATAGCGTTTCAGACTCGTTTTCAAGTGAGAATTCAGATCGGTCTGCAAAAACAAAATCAAAGGCAGGAAAAAGCGGAGACAGAACCCTTATTTCACTCCCTAATTGTCCGTTGGCACCAGTTATCAGTATTTTTTTCATAGATTATGACTACACTAAATCTTTTAGTTCTCCCAGAATTTGATCTTTCGCAGAAACGATACTTTCTTCACGATTAATTTTCCAGTCGATATTTAGCGTTGGGTCATCAAAACGGATTCCCCTTTCGCTATTTTTATCATACAGCTGGTCTACTTTATACGAAACCATAGCTGTTGGGCTCAAAACTGAAAAACCATGTGCAAATCCCTGAGGGATCAACAATTGTTTTTTATTTTCTGCAGATAGCAAAATGCTAAAATGTTGTCCATAGGTTTTAGAATCCTTGCGGATATCTACAGCAACATCAAGGATTTCACCTTGCAGTACGCGAACTAACTTTGTCTGTGCAAAAGGGGGAACTTGCAGATGAAGTCCACGTATAACTCCATATTTTGAAAATGACTGGTTGTCTTGTATAAATTTTATATCAATGCCGTTGTCCCTAAACAATGTTTCATTGTAAGATTCAAAAAAATATCCTCTTTCATCTTCAAATACTTTTGGAGTAATGACGAGCAAATCTTCTATCGGCGTATTTTCAATTTTCATTTCAATTTTATTTTGTCAGGTTGGTTTTGGAACGGATCGTAAATAAATCAACTAGCTGTATTGCTTTTCGTAATATTTACTGTATTCGCCACTGGTTACGTTTTTGAGCCAATCTTCATTGGACAAATACCAATCGATTGTCCTTTCCAGTCCTTGTTCAAAAGTAACAGAAGGTTTCCAACCCAGTTCTTTATTAATTTTTGAAGCATCAATAGCATATCGCAAGTCATGGCCAGGACGGTCTTTTACATAGGTAATCAGTTTTTCAGACGTTCCTTCTTCTCTTCCCAGCTTGCTGTCCATAATTTTGCAAAGCAATCGCACTAAATCAATATTCTTCCATTCATTAAATCCGCCAATATTATAGGTTTCATGATTATTCCCTTCATGGAAAACCAAATCAATTGCCACGGCATGGTCTTCTACAAAAAGCCAATCACGGGTATAGTTTCCATCACCATAAACCGGCAAGGCCTTATTGTTGATGATATTATTTATGAAAAGCGGAATTAGTTTTTCCGGAAAATGATTTGGCCCATAATTATTTGAACAGTTCGTCAGGACATAAGGCAATCCATAGGTTTCGCCATAAGCACGGACAAAATGATCCGAACTTGCTTTTGATGCCGAATAAGGTGAATTCGGGTCATAAGGTGTAGTTTCAGTAAAAAGTCCTTCTGCTCCGAGGCTTCCATAAACCTCATCGGTACTGATATGATAAAAGCGTTTTCCTTCAAAATTTCCCTTCCATTTCTCTTTAAAAGCATTCAACAGATTCATGGTTCCGATGACATTTGTCTTTACGAATGCCAATGGATCTGTTATAGAACGATCTACATGAGATTCTGCTGCCAGGTGCAATACACCTTCAAACTGGTGTTTTGCAAATAAATCGTTTATAAAATCAGCATCAACAATGTCCCCTTTTATAAAAGTATAATTAGGTTCCTTCTCTATGTCGGCAATATTTTCAAGATTTCCCGCATAGGTCAATGCATCTAAATTAAAAATATGATAGTCCGAATATTTTTTTACAAATCTCCTGACAACATGTGATCCAATAAAGCCTGCACCTCCTGTGATTAATATTTGTTTCATCTTTTTAATATTATGATCCGATCCCTTTGTATACAAATCCAATTTCTGTCAGTTTTTTGGCATCCAGAATATTTCTTCCGTCAAATACAAAAGCTGGTTTCATCATATTGTCATAGATTTTTTTCCAGTCATAGTCTCTAAACTCATCCCATTCTGTTAAAACTGCAATTGCATGCGCCCCTTTACAGGCTTCATAGGGATTTTCAGCAACGTTCATTTGTTTTCTGTTTTCTTCCGGAGTTCGCGAATCCAAATAATTCAAGTCTGAAAGAATCTGACCTTCCCCTACCTTAGGATCAAAAACATGCAACTCTGCCTGTTCGTTAATCAAATCATCAGCTACGTAAATAGCTGCAGATTCACGCGTATCATTGGTATCTTTTTTGAAAGCCCAACCCAGAAATGCTATTTTCTTTCCTGAAACAGTATTATAAAGCGTCGTAACAATCTTATGCGAGAATCTTCTTTTCTGATGGTCATTCATGATAATTACCTGTTCCCAATAATCAGCCACCTCGTTAAGTCCGTAGGCCTTGGCAATATAAACCAGGTTTAATATATCTTTTTGAAAACACGATCCTCCAAAACCAACCGATGCTTTTAGAAATTTTGGTCCGATACGACTGTCCATCCCTATAGCCTTGGCTACTTCATTTACATCGGCTCCGGTTTTTTCACAAAGTTCTGAAAGTGCATTTATTGAAGAAACTCTTTGTGCCAAAAATGCATTAGCGGTGAGTTTTGACAATTCTGAAGACCAAAGGTTTGTAGTCAATATGCGTGCTCTGTCTACCCAGTTGGCATAGACATCTACAAGAGCATTTATAGCATGCTGTCCTTCTTCTGTAGTATCACCACCAATCAGTATTCTGTCCGGATTCAGCAAATCCTGCACAGCAGTACCTTCAGCTAAAAATTCCGGATTGGATAGAATCTGGAAACGTACACCATTTCCTGTATTGTCTAAAATATTTTTGATTGCTTCGGCTGTTCGTACCGGAAGCGTTGATTTTTCAACAACAATCTTATTGGATTTGGAAACCCGGGCAATTTGTCTGGCACATAACTCGATATATTTCAAGTCAGCCGCCATTCCTTTTCCGGAACCATATGTTTTTGTAGGTGTATTAACCGAGATAAAAATCATTTCTGCTTCATCAATCGCTTTTTCAACTTCGGTAGAAAAAAACAGATTTCTTCCTCGTGCTTCGGCAACGACGTCAGACAATCCGGGTTCATAAATTGGAATATTGTTAGTATCTTCATCATTCCATGCTGCAATTCTTGCCTCATTCAGATCGACAACCGTTACTTTTATATCTGGACATTTTTGTGCGATGACAGCCATTGTCGGGCCTCCGACATATCCTGCACCGATACAGCAAATCTTTGTTATTTTCATTTTATTTTTTGAACTAATTTACTACTGAATCGTAAAATTATTCACTACGATACAAATTTTGGCAAAAGTAAGGCTTTTAACATTATAACTCATTATTGTGGTATCCATTTTCTAAATTATAAAAATAAAATTCTCATTGCAAAAAACAATAGCAACATAAAACTCTTTTTGTTATGCTTTTACAATTTAATTCAAATTTATAAACAATTTATTGGGCATATTTTAATGGTATTAGAATTAATTCTAATTTTACCAGCCCTATTTTAATTTACACAAGAACATTTTTTTATTACTACCACTTCTATGATAAAAAAAGTAATTTTTCTTCTCATCCCCATGGGAATTTTTGCGCAAAACAAACCTTTTGACGCTGTTAAGGCTCAGGAACGCATTACTCAGTATATTTTTTCAAAGCCGGATAGTGCTAGAGTTTATCTTGATATAATGCTAAAAAACAATCACTTGCTTCATGACACGGTTATTGCAAAAAATTACAATAATTATGGTATTTATTACAGCCTGACCTCCAAACACGATTCGGCTAAGATGTTTTTTAACAAAGCCGTTCTGAAATCAGCTAAATATCCAAAAAACAAAGCCGGTAGCCTTGTCAACCTCTCTATTGCATACAGAAACTCTGGTGATTATAAAACTTCATTAGATTATCAGGAGGATGCCTTGAAGCTATATGAATCTATAGATTATGAAAAAGGAAAGGCTATCATATATGGTGAAATGGCTTCTAACTATGCCTATATGATTGATAATAAAACGGCTACCAAATATCTATTGAAAGGCATTGAAATCTTAAGCAGGTCGAAGGATAAAAATGATAAAAAAAATCTGGTTGTACAGAAGCAGAAACTTGCCAATATCTATTTCAAATTAGAAAATTTCAGATTTGCTATTGATTTATATGAAGAGTGCCTGCAAGCCATGAAAGAAGTCAACGATTTAAAAAATTATTATTTGACGCTTATCAATTATGGCGACTGCCTGACATATGTTAAAAACAATTCCAAGGCAAAAAAAGTGCTTTTAGAAGCAGCAAGAGGGCTTGAAGATTTCCATAATGCAGAATTCATAAGCCTTGCCTATAGTAAACTGGGGAAAATAGCACTCCATGAAAAAAAATACGATCTCTCAAGTGCTTACTACAAAAAAGCATTTGACGGAATCAAAAACACGAATTCTTTTCGATTCATGCTTATTGGAGCCGAATATATCCAGTTACTAAATCAGATTGGAGATTTTGAAAAAGCATTGGGCATCATCAAACTCGTTGAAAATTCTCCAAATCGAAAAACCTTCAATGCCGAAGATCAGATGTTTTTTTATGAGGTTTCTGCCATTACTTTTAAGAATACCAATATCAAGGATAAAGGAATTGAAGCCCTTGAAAAAGCTATTATCATTAAAGATTCTTTAGCCGATGCTCATAAGGAAACTACCACAGAAGAACTTCAGGCAAAATTCCAGACGGAAATCCAGCACGAAAAGAACAAATCTCTAAAACAAAAAAATGAGTTGTTGAGCCAAAAAGTAAATGCTCAAAGACGCAATTATATTCTTATTGGTTCAGGAATAGTAGTAATTTGTATTCTGGGATTTGCCGTTTCAAGAACTTATTGGCTTAAGCATAAACTAGAAAAAGCCAAACTAAAAGAAGCCGAAGTTGAAAAAATAAATCTTCTGGAAAGAAATGCCTATAAGAAAAGAATCACTGAAGATCAACAGCAAATTATACAACTAAGAGAACAGGAATTAACTTCCATAACTTTGCAATTAGCCAACTTGCAAGATCAAATTTCTTCAATTATCGAAAGTGAATCTTCCAACACTGATCCAAAATCAAATTCTGTTAAGTCTTCATTGCAACAGCTCATCAAACAAAAGGACTATTGGAAAGAGTTTTCGATTAAATTTGGACAAATACATCCGGACTTCAACGACAAGCTGCAGGAACAGTTTCCAGTATTGACCAAAAACGATATCAATTTCTGTTCGTTATTAAAGCTAAATCTTTCCAATAAAGAAATAGCAACCCTACTTCAGATTTCACATGAAAGCGTGATTACAAAAAAGTACCGCATCAAGAAAAAAATAAATATCCAAGATGATAATGAGTTCCAAAAAATAATTTCGGAAATCTAGTTTGACATCTTAAAAAAGACCCGCTTGCAGCGGGTCTTTTTTTTGCCCATTATACATCATCAATTCTTCCCATTTTTATTCTCAAAAAGAAAATAAACGACCAAATGACATTTTTATCCGATGAAGTGCATAAAAATGAAAAAAATGACTTTTAAAAAGCTGTTTTCAGCTTTTTAAATACGTAAAAACTGCCTTGTCGGATTTAGCGATTCATAGACAAAATATAGATTTATATTTAACTTATTGATTTTTAGATATTTAACACCTGCAATATAGACACTTAAAAACGCGCTTGTCTATATTTTATCTATACTACTTTCTCCTTTTTCAGCCTACTTATGGGCTTAATTTGTAACAACATTAACAAATACCACGCCCCAAATCTAATTATTAATTGTGCCTCTACTTAATCGGGTTACTTCCATTACCCATGGAAGAATGACTTGTGGAGAGCAAAAACTAAAAAATTAATTCTTTAATTCAATGACTATCTATGCTAAAAAAATCCCCTATCGACTTCGTGTCATGCTGTACTTTTTTGCGGGCCTGATTCTATTTACAGTAATCAGATTACTGCTCTCTTAAAAAGTTTTATGATTTCAATAAACAAAATGTCATAAACAATGACCTTTTGTTTCTGTCCCAAATTTCAATAATCGTTAACCAATTAATTTAGATATGAGAAAATTATCACTAATTCTCTTAATGGTCATCTTGTGCTTTAGCCATGCCTATGCACAATCCCCCGATGACCAAATTAAGGTGCTACAAAAATGCATCGATCTTAAAGAACTCCAGGGTTATCTGCCTGGAAAATCTATCCAACCGCTATATGTTATGCAACATGGCGTTTCTTTTGACAAAGACATCAAGGTTTCAAAAAATGGAAAACCAGTAGTCTTTTTATCTAAACAGGAAGTCAAATCGCAACATCTACAGGCTTACCTGTTGTTCTGGACATTTGAAATAAATGAAAAGACGGCTCGTGTGTCATTTGTTTATAACTATGACCAGAATCAAAGCCCAAAAACGGTCCGCGCAGATTTGGAACTTAGTAAGCAAGGCTCCGAATGGACTGTCTCATCTGTAGCAATCAATAAAGTTTAATCATGGGAAATAGTAAAAAATACTTTCGAAAATTATCCCTGGCTATTGTATTGATTGTTCCTGTTCTTATGCTCCTGATGCCTTCTTTAGCAGAAGCTCAGACAAGAGTCATCAACAACAATAAAATGCGTGTTGGGAGTGGATCTGAAAATTCCATTAATAACTCAGGAAATATGCAGCAGCCTTTTTATTACCATGCTGTTGCTGCACAATGGAGAAAATTAACCTTTAACAATTATGCTCTTGATAATGCTTATGCTGTGGGAGGAGATGGAACCAATGAATGGAACAATAACGGAACTATAGCTCAAAATCCATCATTGACCAACCAGACAATCGATTATTCTGGATTCACATTTACAACCGCTCCAGACGGATATGGGAAGGTGGTTTCTAAAGGAAACATAAATGTTGGAGGTTCACTTCTTGAAGTTGAAAACACCTTTACTCTTTTGCAAAGTGCGGGTTATATCGAAGTAAAGGTAAAAGTAAAGAACGTCAGTGCTGCCCCTATAAGCAATGTCAGGATCTGGGTTGGAACCCGGGATGACTTTGTCGGTTTAACAGACAGCAACGTCAAACAGAAAGGAAACCTTGTAAACGGAGCCTTTGTATTAAACACGGTAGCTTCACAGCCTTCTGCCGCATTAAAAATATACAATACTGAGGAGGCAATTCTTTTTTATTCTAATTCTCCAAGAGGAAATACAATCGTAAACGCTTGTTGTACCTGGACTAATGTCATCAACCAAAACCCGGCGACTTCTGTAGTAAATTCAGGATACACTGATGGTTCTTATGGTTTTTATGTACGTTTCAATGATTTAGCTGTAAATGCCAGTGATGATTTCACCTGGTATTATGCCGCAGGTACTCTTGCAGATATTGACGATATTATTGAAGATGTAGCCCAGGCAAGCGGTGCAGTAAATAATATCACTTACACATCTGCTGTTTTTAACTCAACTTCACAAAATCCTGTAAATGGCTATTATGTTGTTGTTCCGCAAGGTTCAGCAGCACCAACTGAAGCTCAAATTCAGGCGGGTACTACCTATGGATCTGTGACTCCTGTGGCACATGGCTCATCTGCTATGGCTGCCAATGTTGAAGTACCTTTCCCTATCACAGGACTGACACCAAATACAACTTATGAATTGTATTTTGTAACACGCGATGCAGTTCCTGCCTATTCGACAATTTATCATACTTCATTTACCACACTGGCGTATACTGTACCAAATGTCACTGCTACAACAGCCGCAAGCGCCATTACGGCAAACTCTGCATCATCAGGAGGAACTGTAGGCTCGGACGGCGGACAAGCTGTTACTGAACGAGGTATTTGCTGGAGTACTACTGCAAATCCAACTATTGCAAACAGCAAAACTACAGACGGCTCTGGTTTGGGTACGTTTACAAGTGTTATGGCAGGATTGAACTCAGGAACCACTTATTATGTTAGGGCTTATGCTACTAACTCTGTGGGAACTGGCTATGGGCCTCAAGTTACATTCACTACTGTAGCTAATAATAACCCTACTATTTCGACTATTGCTAATCAGTCAGTTTGCGCCAATGCAGCAACCTCAGCTCTTACCTTTACAGTTGCTGATGTGGAAACTCCGGCAGCAAGCTTAACTGTAACAAGAAGTTCTTCAAATACAACTCTGGTTCCAAACGCAAACATAGTGGTATCTGGTGCAGGTGCAAATAAAACAGTTACTGTAACGCCAGCCGCCAATCAGCATGGAACGGCTACGATAACATTGACCGTTACGGATCAATTAGGAGCGACTGCTACAACCACTTTTACGGTAACTGTTAATCAGTTTCCTGTAATAGCGTATACATCGGCAACGTATAATTTATACCAAAGCCAGACGATCACTCCAATTATTGTGAGTAATACTGGCGGGGCAAGCACTAACTGGAGCATTACTCCAACTTTGCCTACTGGATTGGTATTTAACCCATTAAACGGAACCATTACCGGAACTCCAACAGGCTCACAGTCTACTGCGAGCTATACTGTTACGGCAAATAACAATGGTTGTACGGCAACGACAAGCTTTTCGATTTATATCACTCCTTGTAACACCTTTAACGCATCTGACGTTATTACAAACGGAAATGCATTATTGACCGGAAATGAAGTACGTCTTACAGAAAATCTAGGTAACCTGTATGGTACAGTTTGGGGCAAAGCCAGACTTGACTTGAATGAAAACTTCAAAATCAGTACTCAACTTTATTTTGGTGCATCTGACGCAGGTGCAGATGGATTGGCTTTCGTATTGCAACCTTTATCTTCCAACCAAGGAGTTGCAGGAGGCGGTCTTGGCTACCAAGGAATCTCGCCTTCTCTTGCTGTAGAATTTGATACTTATTACAATCCTGGTGCAGACCCTATTTCTAATGACCACATCGCTATCATAAAAAATGGACTGGCATTAAGTACTGCTGCACATTCAGAATTTGCTCCTTATTATAATGCAGGACAAATAGAAGATGGTAATTGGCACGACGCTGTTTTTGAATGGATTGCTTCTTCAAAAACACTTAAGGTAACTTATGAAGGTTCTGTAATTTTTAATACTGTAATCGATATTCCAAATGCGATTTTAGGAAATCAATATGCTTATTGGGGCTTTACAGCTGCAACAGGTGGTTCTGTAAACGAACACAGAGTACGTTTTAACGGTAATTGTTTGACATCAATCGTAAGTACGCCACCTACCATTTCAACTGTAGCCAACCAAGGCTATTGCTACAATACTTCAGGTTCTGTGAATGTTACTGTAGCAGATAGTGAATCTCCGGTGGCGAACATTTCGCTTCAGGCAACAGGTTCAACAAACACGGCTCTGCTTCCTTTGGCAAACATTTCAGTTACAGGTACCGGAGCAACAAGAACAGTAAGTTTCACACCTGTTACAGGACAATTTGGAACTTCAACTGTAACTTTGAGAGCTACAGACGGCGACGGTACAACATCAACAAGAACATTCACTGTTACTTTTGACGATACTGTAAATCCAACTGCTGTTGCACAAAACCTTACTTTATACTTAGGTACAAACGGTCAGGCTTCTACAACTGCTGCTGCAATCAACAACGGTTCGACAGATAATTGCGGTATAGGAAGCATTACGGCTTCTCCATTAACTTTCAATGGCACAAACCTTGGCGCTAACACTGTAACCTTGACTGTAACCGACGTTAAAGGAAATGTTGGCACAACAACTTCAACAGTTACCGTTATTGATAATATTGCTCCAACCGTAATCACTCAAAATGCAACCGTGTCTATTGGTGCTAACGGGCAGGTATCTATAACTCCTGCACAAGTAAACAATGGTTCTTTTGATAACGTAGGAATCACTTCTTTGACAGTAAGTCCGAGTACATTCAACTGTTCAAATCTAGGGCCAAATACGGTAACATTAACAGCTGTAGATGCTAGTGGAAATACTTCTTCTTCAACGGCAGTGGTAACGGTTCAGGATACTACAAACCCAACTATCATTACCAGAAACATTACTGTTAACGTGAATGCAGCCGGAATTTATAATCTGGTCCCTTCAGAAGTTAACAATGGTTCTTATGACAATTGCGGTATTTCTAACCTTGGAATCACCAGAGCTTTGTTTACCTGCGCTGATGTAGGACAAAGTTTTACGATTACACTTTTCGGAAATGACCCAACAGGCAACTTAGGTGCTGCAACAGCAGTAGTTACGGTAGCCGATGTTATGGCTCCAAATGTAATTACGCAGAACATTACCGTACAGCTAAACGCAAGCGGACAGGCTACAATTACTCCTGCGCAAATCAATAATGGTTCAACAGACAATTGCGGTATTGCTTCTTATGCTTTAAGCAAGACTACTTTTAATTGTTCAGAAACCGGAGCAAATACGGTAACACTTTCTGTAACCGATATTCATGGAAATACAGGAACAGCAACTGCTGTTGTAACAGTTCAGGATACTACAAATCCGACTATCATTACTCAAAACATAACAGTACAACTAGATGCTAACGGACAAGTATCAATAACTCCTGCACAGGTAAACAATGGTTCTTTTGACAATTGTGCCATTACTGCTTATGCACTTGATATCACTTCCTTTAACTGTACTAATGTTGGTGCCAATACGGTGACTTTAACAGGAACTGATGCTAGCGGAAACTCGGCTTCAAATACGGCTATCGTAACTGTTCAAGATATGATTGCTCCAATCGTGCTTACGCAGAATATTACTGTACAATTGGATACTAACGGACAGGCTACAATAACGCCTGCACAAATTAACAATGCTTCGACTGACAACTGTGCGATTGCTACTTATGCGCTTGACATAACAGCTTTCGATTGTACAAACGTTGGTGCAAATACGGTAACATTGACCGTAACTGACGTAAACGGAAATTCGGCTTCGAATACCGCTATTGTAACGGTACAAGATGTTATCGCTCCGACTGTTCTTACACAGAATATTACTGTACAGCTTGATGCTAACGGACAGGCGACAATAACGCCTGCTCAGATTAACAATGCTTCGACTGACAACTGTGCCATTGCTACTTATGTTCTTGACATAACTGCTTTCGACTGTACAGATGTAGGTGCAAATACGGTAACATTGACAGTAACTGACGTAAATGGAAATTCAGCTTCAAATACGGCTATAGTTACGGTAGAAGATGTTATCGCTCCAACTGTACTTACACAGAATATTACTGTACAGCTTGATGCTAACGGACAGGCGACAATTACACCGGCTCAAATCAACAATGCTTCGACTGACAACTGTGCAATTGCTACGTATGTTCTTGACATAACAGCTTTCGACTGTACAAACGTAGGTGCTAACACGGTAACGCTTACTGTAACTGACGTAAACGGAAATTCGGCTTCAAATACGGCTATCGTAACCGTAGAGGATGTTATTGCTCCGACTGTTATTACACAGAATATCACGGTTCAGTTAGATGCTAACGGACAGGCAACGATTACACCTGCTCAAATTAACAACGCTTCGACTGACAACTGTACGATTGCAACTTATGTTCTTGATATAACAGCTTTCGACTGTACAAACGTAGGTGCTAACACGGTAACGCTTACTGTAACCGATGTAAACGGAAACTCGGCTTCTAACACGGCAGTTGTAACTGTTGAAGATGTCTTGGCGCCTATTGTTCTTACGCAAAACATCACGGTTGAATTGGATGCAAACGGACAGGCTACGATTACGCCTGCTCAGATCAACAATGCATCTACAGACAATTGTACGATTGCTACCTATACTTTAGACATTACAAACTTTAGCTGTACTAATGTTGGCCCGAACACAGTAGTATTGACTGTAACCGATATTCATGGAAATTCAGCTTCAAATACAGCTGTTGTAACGGTAGAAGACAATATCAATCCGACTGTATTAACACAGAATATCACAGTTCAGTTAAATGCAAACGGACAGGCGACAATCACACCGGCTCAAATCAACAATGGTTCTTTTGACAACTGTACAATTGCTACTTATGTTCTTGACACAACAGCTTTCACATGCGAAAATGTTGGGGCAAATACAGTAACATTGACTGTAACTGATGTAAACGGAAATTCGGCTTCAAATACGGCTGTAGTAACCGTTGAAGATAACATTCTTCCAACAATGATTGCTCAAAACGTAACCGTTCACCTAAACATCAATGGTGAATATACGTTGACAACAGCTGATGTGGACAATGGTTCTTTCGACAACTGTGCTATCGAAACAATGGGTATTTCCCGTACTTTCTTTAACTGTTCAGACATAGGAACTACTAATACGATTACGTTATTTGGTGTTGATGTTAACGGAAATTACGCTTCAACAACTGCTATAATAACGGTTGCAGATATGATGGCTCCAACTGTAAGAACACAAAATATTACAGTTCAATTGGATGCTAACGGACAGGCTACAATCACACCTGTACAAATCAACAACGGCTCGACAGATAATTGTGGAATTGCAACGTATGCGCTTGACATTACAAACTTCAATTGCACAAACGTTGGTGCTAACACGGTAACTTTGACTGTAACTGACAATTATGGAAATTCAGCTTCAAATACAGCTATAGTAACTGTAGTTGATACTGTTAATCCAATTGTAAACACGCAGAATATAACAGTTCAGTTAGATGCTAACGGACAGGCTACAATCACACCTGCACAAATCAATAATGCCTCTACTGACAACTGCGGAATTGCAACGTATGCGCTTGACATTACAAATTTCAATTGTACAAATACAGGTGCTAACACAGTAACATTGACAGTAACTGACGTAAATGGAAATTCGGCTTCGAATACAGCTATTGTAACTGTAGAAGATGTAATAGTTCCTACTGTTCTTACGCAGAATATCACAGTACAGTTAGGCGCTAACGGACAGGCAACAATTACGCCTGCACAGATCAACAATGGTTCGACAGACAATTGCACTATTGCAACTTATACATTAGACATCACAGAATTCAACTGTACTAATGTAGGTGCCAATACGGTTACGCTTACAGCGACTGACGCTAGCGGAAATACTTCATCAGCAACAGCTGTAGTAACTGTAGAAGACACTATTGCTCCAACAGTAATCACGCAGAACATTACGGTTCAGCTTGACGCTAACGGACAGGCTATAATCACAGCAGCTCAGATTGACAATGGTTCGGCAGACAGCTGTGGTATTGCAACATACGCTCTTGATATAACTGAGTTCAACTGTGCTAATGTGGGTGCTAATACGGTAACCTTAACAGTGACTGACGTGAATGGAAACACTGCTTCTAATACTGCTATCGTAACTGTGGCTGACACAATTGCTCCAACAGTAATCACACAGAATATTACGGTTCAATTGGATATCAACGGACAGGTTACAATCACGCCTGCACAGATTAACAACGGTTCTACAGACAATTGCGGTATCGCAAGTTACACGCTTGACAAGACCAACTTCTCTTGTTCAAATGTTGGTAACAATACAGTAATCTTAAGTGTAACCGATGTTAACGGAAATGTTGCTACTCAAACAGCAATAGTAACGGTTCAGGATGCGATGGCTCCATTTGCTATCACACGCGATGTGACTGTTTCTCTTGATGCTGACGGAATGGCCTATATCACAATTTCAGAGATCAACAATGGTTCTTCAGACAACTGTGGTATTGCTTCTATTGTATTAAGCCAGACGGCATTCAACTGTGGTGAAACGGGAACTAATTTCGTGACTATGACGGTTACGGATATTCACGGAAATGTTTCATCAGCTGAAGCTATAGTAACAGTTATCAACACCTTTGGAGATAATGACGGTGATGGAATTCCTGACAATTGTGATCCAGATGATGATAATGATGGTGTAGAAGACACAATCGACAACTGTCCGTTCACTTACAACCCGGATCAGGTTGATACTGATAATGACGGAATAGGTGATGCTTGTGACGATGATTATGATAACGACGGTGTTCCAAACGAAATAGACAACTGTCCTTACACATACAACCCAGGTCAGGAAGATATTGACAAAGACGGAATCGGAGACGTTTGCGACTTGACAGAAATCAACATTTCTCAAGCGTTTACGCCAAACAACGATGGAATTAACGATACATGGCAGATTATCAACATCACCAACTATCCAAATTCTGTAGTAAAAGTGTTTAACCGATGGGGATCTGAAGTATTCAGTGCCAAAGGATACAAAAATGATTGGAATGGTCATTATAAAGGTTCTAGCAACCCACTGCCTGAATCCTCATACTATTACCAAATTGATTTAGGAAACGGAACTCCTGTTTATGAAGGATGGATTTACCTAACCCGATAATCAGCAACAAATAAAAATGACAATCATTATGAAAACATTCAATAAATTAAGCACTGTACTGTTATTTTTCTTTGCCGCTTATGCATACGGGCAACAGGAAACCAGCTTTACATTTTACAGAAATAACATGAACATCATCAACCCTGCTTATGCAGGGGCTGATGGTGAAACCTTAATCTCAAGCAGCTTCAAGACACAATGGGCAGGAATAAAAGATGCTCCGGAAACCCAAGCTGTGTCATTCGGAACGCCAACAGGGAAAAAATTGGGAATCGGACTTTCTATTATAAACGACAAGACATTCGTTGAAAAACAGACTTCGGTTTTTGCAGATTTCTCTTATCTGGTTCCTATAAACGAAACTCTTGACCTGTACCTGGGAGTTAAGGCGGGCGGAAATTTTTACGATGTAAACGTGAACGGATTACAAACTTACAATGTAGAATCTGACCCGTCTTTGGTAAACATCAACCGATTCAACCCTAACTTTGGTATTGGAGCTTATTTAAAGCACAAGAAATTTTATGTTTCGCTTTCTACTCCAAAAATGCTTAGCACTCAGCGTGCTAAAAATGAAGACGGAGTGGCAACAGTGGCTTCAGACAGGCCTCATATTTATCTAAGCGGCGGTTATGACATCAACCTGAATGAAGACTTTATGCTAAAGCCTTCTACCCTGCTTCGCTATGTTAATGGTGCTCCGGTTTCTATGGACATCACAGGCCTTGTGAGCTACAAACAGCAATTCGGACTTGGTGTGGCTTACAGAACAGACAAAGCAATCAACGGATTGGCAACTATAAAAGTTAACGATTGGTTTGATTTCGGATATGCTTACGAACATTCTTTACGGGATGAAATTGCAAGCGCAACTAGCGGAACGCATGAATTTTATTTGAGATTTAACCTAACGCCAAAAGCGAATTAAGAGTTGGTTTGAGTTCAACTAAAAAGCGGGGACATTGTCCCCGCTTTTTTATTTATGTTCTTTATGATTATCAGAAGTTTTACGCCAAATATGTTTGGTTTATGCTCGCGGCTCTGCGTCTTTGCGTGAAATAATGGCTCGCAAAGGCGCAGAGCCGCAAAGATTTTAAGAGCATCTTTTAGCTTATTAAACTGTATCAATAAAATTCTTTTCAGTCCTATTAAAAACGATAAGCCCCAATAAAAAGATAACGATTGAAAATACTACAGAATAAACAAGGCCAAATGTTGTAAACTCGCCTTTGCCCAGATAAGAGTATTTGAAAAACTCAAAAAGGCTGGTAAGCGGGTTTAGATACACCAGGTTTTCATAACCATAAGGCTTTAATTTTTTTACGACCAGCGAAGTAGGATAAACCACCGGAGTAAGATACATATAAAGCTGTACGCCAAAACCGATCAAAAAAGTCAAGTCCCTGTATTTTGTGGTTAATGAAGAAATAATCATTCCAAATCCAAGTGAGATCAGGGCCATCAGAATTAAAAGAATCGGTGTAAATACAATTTCCCAATTCGGCATGACTGCTTTGCCTTGCATGATAAAATAAGTCATCATACAGATAAAAAACAGAAACTGTATACCAAACTTTAAAAGGTTGGATATGGTTATGGATATAGGCATGATAACCCTTGGAAAATAAACCTTCCCGAAAATATTCTGATTGGTTTTGAAAGTATCTGAAGTCGATTTAAAGCAATCAGAAAAATAAAACCAAAGTGTATTTCCTGCCAATGCAAACAGGAAATAATTTATCCCATCTGATTCGATCTGCGCTATCTTATTAAAAATTACAAACTGTATAATGGAAGTCAGTAAAGGCTGGATCAAAAACCATAACGGGCCTAAGACTGTCTGTTTATAATATGTTACTATATCTCTTTTGACAAATAACATCAGCAAATCGCGATATCTCCAGATTTCTCCAAAATTAAAGGCTACCAGCTTTCTTTTAGGAGATATTTCATAAAGCCATTGCTGATCATTGAGGCTGTTTCCTGTTTGTCTTGCTATTTTTTCAGCCATTTGTTTAAAAGTCTTTTAAAACGATTTTCTGATTCGTCTTCATCGTGATAGCCATTACTGTAGTCGCCATAACCATAGCCGTAACCATAGCCATATCTGGCTTTGCTTTCATAGCCATTAAATACAATACTTATATTTGTGAGCTCGCCTCTCTTATGCTTGTCATTTACCAGAGCCAACATTCCTTTTTTGGTAACATTCTGACGAACCACATAAAGTGTGGCATCGCAAAATTGTGCCAATTCCAAAGCATCAGAAACCAATCCTACCGGTGGTGTATCTAAAATGATATAATCGTATTTTCGTTTTAAGTCATCCAAAAGGTCTTTCATACTTTCGCCAAGAATAAGCTCCGCCGGATTAGGAGGAATAGGTCCCGAAGTGATGACATCCAGATGCTGTATTTTTGTTTTTTGGATAATTTCATCAGCCGTTTTCTGTCCTATCAAATAATTCACTACTCCAAAAGTATTGTCAAGATCGAAGTCTCCAAAAATTTTAGGTTTTCTTAAATCCAATCCTACGATTACGGTTTTCTTTTCGCTTAATGCAAAAACAGTAGCAATGTTTATAGAACAGAAAGTCTTTCCTTCACCACTAATAGAGGATGTCAGCATCAGCGTTTTTGCTCCGGAAAGCTTTTGTTTTTTATACAAGAACTGAAGTGATGATCTAATAGCGCGGAAAGATTCTGCCAATGCCGATTTTGGTTTTTCAAGAACAGCGAGATTGGTAGGCGTTTTCTTTTTACCTATGACACCCAGCAATGGTATTTTGGTTAGCTTGCCAATGTCTTCGACCGTATTGATGCTGTTATCCATAAACGTGATAACAAACACAATAACCAATGGAATCATCAATCCCAAGAATAAGGCAAGTACATAATTTACGCTTGTTTTCGGGCCTAATAATCCGCCGCCTGTATCTTTTGCCGAATCAATAAAATGAATATCAGAAAGATTGGCCGCCTTGACAATGTTGGCTTCATTTCTTTTGGCAAGAAACGTGTTGAATATATTTTCTGCCAAATCATATTTTCTGGTAATCTTCAACAAATCCTGTTTGTCATCCGGTAATCTCTTGATAGTGCTTTCTGCCTGGCCCAATTTAGCATTGACCAATGCCAGATCACTCTGGATAACCGCTTTTGCTGATGCAATATTTTCTAAAAGAACCTTTTTAACCGATTCCATTTCGTTATCAAAATCTCTGAAAAACCGCTCATTCTTTACGGCATATGCTTTTTCAGAACGTTGGATTGAGAGCGCTATTAATCGGGAAACGTTCCCTACAATGTTAGGATCATCTATTCCTGCAACAGCAGGCGCCGGCAATTTTGAATAATCGACACTGTTATTCAGATAAGAACGCAACGTATTGTAATAGGCTATTTTACGGTTGATTGCGTCTTTTTCAACATCAAGTCCTGCTAACTTCTCTGAAATCTTTTCGCCTCCGTCTTCCAGTTCAAAAACATTTTTGCCTCTGCGGAAATCTTTCAGTTGGCCTTCCGTTCCTTTTAGCTGTTCTTCCATCTGGATGAGCGTACTGTCAATAAAGGCAATCGTATTAATAGCAAATTGGTTCTTGCTGTCCAACTGATTTTTTCGCAACACCTCAACCGTAGTATTCAGATAATCGACCATACGGGCCTTATTGGTTCCCTGCATGGAAAGCTTTAATATAGAACTTCCTTTACTGTCGCTATCTACATTAATACCCTGATACTGGTTGACTACACTATTAAAACTGTCAAATCTCACAAAGTATTCCTTGCCGGCATACGAGCTGGCATCAGACTTCAGTTCCAACTTCCAGTTCAGATAGGGCAACTTCACCTGTTCTCCTACCTTAAACTTTTTACTATGTTCGCCTGTTGCAACAGCAATCTGGCTTTTACTTTCATTATAATAATTGACAAGCCCAACGCTTTCGTTTTCAAAAGCAACCGAAAGTTCATATTCAGAAGCGTTCAGGAATTTTATTTTTATCGGAATTCCAGACAGCTGTCCTTTGGATTTATCGATTACAACTTTAAACGGAGCTTCGCCATACGCATCAATCAGATTGTATTTTCCTTGCGTAAAATATTTAATGTAATATTCGAGCTTGGCAACCACAATTTCATTGTGAGAGCGTGATTTTAGTGTAGTTATGATGGTCTGAACTTTATCAGACGTACCTCCCCAGTTAAAAACGAGACTGGTATTTGAAGTAAAAAAAGGATTGCTCTCTTCGCGGATAGCGATAAGACTCTCCATTCCGTAAATTTTCTCTTTACGGATGTTTACCTGATAGGCTATGGCAAAACATATAATAAGGCTCACCAAAAACCATTTCCAGTAACTCAATATTTTTATCAAGAAACCTTTGAAATCGAAATTGTTCTGATTTTCAAAAAATGAAAAGTCCTTCGGATCAAGCATGGTATAGATTATCTGTTAATGAGCACTATTGCTGTGGTAACCAGAGAAATCAGGGTAAGGACGGTTGCCAACGATTGAATTCCCGTTGTTCCGGTTCCCCATGATTTTTGTTTTAAAGGCTTAACATAAATATAATCATTTGGCTGGATATAGTAATAAGGGGAATTCATAACATTAGCATCCGTAAGGTCTAACGTATGCATTTCGGTTCCCTGGGGATATTGGCGAATAATGGTTACTTCTTTACGGTTTCCAACCATGGTTATGTCACCTGAATTTGCAATGGCTTCCATTACGTTGACTCTTTCCTGAAATAACACCTTTGTTCCCGGTGATGCGATTTCTCCGTTTACGGTATAACGAAGACCGGTCAGTTTTACATTTACAAAAATATTGGCCTCTTTATGGAAATATTCGTCTAATAGCTGTTTTTCAATCTTGATCCTGATTTCTTCTAATGTCAGGCCAACAACCTTGACTTCGCCAAGAACCGGAATCCTGATGTTTCCGTGGTCATCAACAGAATATCCGTTGAAGTATAGATTTTGTTCATTCAGGTTGTTCACATTCCCGTCTGTCGCATTAAACATTTCTACCAGAGCGGCATCCAATGCTTTGATCTTAATGCTCATGATATCATTTGTTTGCACACGATAAGGCTTTGCTACAACAGGATTTACAGATGAAGTGGTTTCAGAATTATTTTTGTTCTGAAGGTATATCAAATCCTTGTTAGGGACACATGAGGCAAAAATAATAGCTATCACTATGGAAAGAAACGGGAGTGATTTCTTCATTATCAATTTTTTAGTAAACAAATATAGTTTTTCATTTAGAATATGGTAGACAATTCTATGTATTTTTAAACGAATTTTCAAAGGGTACGCGGTGCAGGATGCTTCTTCCAAGCGTGACTTCATCAGCATATTCAAGCTCATCGCCTACAGAAATTCCTCGTGCAATTGTAGAAGTTATTACATCGCAGTCTTTAATCTGTTTATAAATATAGAAGTTGGTAGTGTCTCCTTCCATGGTTGAGCTTAGTGCAAAAATCAGCTCCCGGATATTTCCTGTCTTGACTTTTTCGACTAATGTTGGAATATTCAGCTGGCTTGGGCCAATGCCGTCGATAGGAGATATTTTTCCTCCCAAAACATGATAGATTCCTCTAAATTGCCCTGTATTTTCGATAGCCATTACATCACGGATATCTTCTACAACGCAAATTAATTGATGATCCCGATTGGAATTTGAGCAGATTTCACAAACTGCAACATCCGAAATATTATGGCAGCTTTGGCAAAATTTAATTTCTTCACGCATCGTCAAAAGTGCCTGAGACAGCAAACCTGTCTGTTCTTTTGGCTGTTTCAGCAAATGCAATACCAATCGCAATGCTGTGCGTTTGCCAATTCCCGGCAATTGAGACATTTCATAAACTGCCTTTTCTAAAAGTTTCGAAGAAAATTCCATAGAGTGCAAATATACTAAACGGAGACTTGATTTTTAACAGCTACAAAAACTGTTTTAAACAAAAAAACTTCCAGAAGGAACTGGAAGCTTTTGTTTGTTTTGTATTAGCTATTTTATAGCTTTTGCGGATAGGGCAGCTTTTTTTATTTCATCTTTGAATGTTTCTTTGGCTTTCAAATCATACCCGCCAGAAACCATTATCGTATTCTGCTTATCGACTTTTACGACATAAATTTCCATAACGAGATCTTGTCCATCATCGTTCTTGACTAAGGCAGTCTGATAAAGAATATCTTTTCCTTTTTCTTTCAGTTCCCCTTTTTTCACATTGGTAAGATCTTTGTCTTCTGAAATAGCCTGCATTTCAACTTTTGCTTCTTCATATGTCTGCGCCATCATGTTTGCCATAATAAAAGCAACCGGTTCAGTTGACATGTACATATTTCCTTCAGCCATCGGAAAAAGCGATTTATTGAAATTCATATCGATCTTGACATCAGAAACGGCATCTTCTTGTGCAAATCCTGCAGATGAAACTAAAAACAGGGCAATTGCAATAACGATTTTTCTCATCTAATTTTCTTTTTGATTTATTCCAAATTTAGAATAAAACTGCGATTAATTGCTATTTTTGGGTAAATTTTATTTGCTTTGCAATAAACTCAAACACAGATGCAACCACTTACCATCCTCCTTATAATCATTATTTATTTTGGCATATTGATATTGATTTCCAATAGGGTCAGCAAAAAAGATTCAGGAAATGATGCCTTTTTTAAGGCGAATAAAAACTCCAAATGGTATCTGGTGGCTTTCGGGATGATTGGAACGGCGCTGTCTGGCGTAACTTTTATTTCTGTTCCGGGACAAGTTGGTTCTCCTGATATACAGTTTAAATACTTTCAGTTTGTTTTGGGAAATGCGATTGGTTTTATACTCATTGCCAAAGTACTGCTCCCGTTGTATTACAGAATGAACCTGACTTCAATTTATGGTTATATTGAACAACGCTTAGGGCATGTATCCTATAAAACGGCAGCCACGATATTTTTAATAAGCCGTACTATTGGTTCCGCAGCAAGGCTATACCTTGTTGTTATCGTATTGCAACGTTATGTTTTTGACGCTTTTAGTGTTCCTTTCTGGGTTACGGTATTGATTTCCCTAGGACTGATTTTCGCCTATACTTATCGTGGCGGACTTAAAACGATTATCATTACGGATACGCTACAGACCTTATTTCTGGTTTCCTCGGTTATTTTCACTATTTATTTTATTTGCAGCAGCCTGGATTACAATCTCCCTGAGGCTTTTGAAGCCGTAAAAAACAGCAATTATTCAAAAATATTTTTCTTTGAAGACTGGCTGAAAAGCAATTATTTCTGGAAGCAGATTTTGGGAGGTATATTTGTAACTCTGGCTATGGTTGGACTTGACCAGGACCTGATGCAGAAAAACCTGAGCTGTAAAAACATAGGCGAAGCCCAAAAGAACATGTTTACTTTTACAGGGATTTTTGTAGTTATCAATATCTTTTTCCTGAGTGTGGGTGCATTGCTGTATATGTATGCGGAGAAAAACGGGATCAGCGTTCCTTTGGATGCGGTATCAGGAAAACCAAGAACCGACCTGCTTTTCCCTGAAATTGCTTTCAATTACCTGACATTGGTTCCTGCAATCGTATTTTTATTAGGTTTGACCGCAGCAACGTTTGCAACCACCGATTCTGCATTGACAGCGCTTACAACTTCATTCTGTGTTGACTTTTTAGGAATGGATAAGGCCGAAAACGCTGCGAACCCGAATATGGTCCGCACCCGCCATCTTGTCCATATCGGATTTTCATTGTTGATGTTTTTGGTGATTATTGTGATTTATCTTTTGAACAGCGATGCCGTCGTTGGATTGATTTTCAAAGTCGCTGCCTATACTTATGGCCCATTGTTGGGATTGTATTCTTTTGGGTTATTTATGAAAACCAAAACCGTTAACGACCGATATGTTCCGATTATATGCATACTGGCACCAAGCATTACGTTTTTAATCAGCTCCTACTCTACGGAATTGTTTGGCAATTATCAGTTCGCAGAGGAATTAATTATCCTGAACGGCGGATTGACCTTTTTAGGATTATTGCTGATTAGTAAAAAAGCAACTACGCAAACCCGATTCTAAATAAACAATCGATACTTTGCGGCTCTGCGCGTTTGCGAGCAATTATTTTCACGCAAAGGCGCGAAGGCGCAAAACTTGATAAAGAAAGAATCTTAAAAAAGAAAGGCCTGGGATTTCCAGGCCTTTCTTTTTATTGTTAAAACTGATTTGTTGAAAGCAGTACCAACGTACAAGCTACTTCTACTTTTATATTATTTAGCTTAAGTAGCTGGTAAAATTCTGGATTTTCTGTTCCCGGATTAAAAATCACCCTTTTTGGAGACAAGGAAACTACATAATTATAATAGTCTTTCTGTCTTTGTGGATTCAGATATAACGTTACTGTATTAATGTTGGTAAAAGGAATCTGCTTGGTCTGGATTTTCACTCCTAATACCTCTTCTTCCTTAAGTCCTATCGCAACAACGGAATGACCTTTTTCTGTTAGATTTCTGATTGCCATATAGGAATAACGTGCCGGATTAGAAGAAGCGCCCAATACTAATGTTTTCTTATTTTTCATGAATGTGTCTATAGACTATAAATTTACTTGAATTTTTGGGCAAAGAAACGATTTTTATCAAAACAATAACATCAATATTTTCCTTTGACAGATTGATAATAATCAATAGGAAGCATATCTCCCACTTTTAAAGAACTCATATAACCTCCAACCATTACTCCATAGATTGGACTATAATTTCCATTTTCGTCTACAAAAATGACTTTTTCGGTAAAGTCAGCTAGGGATTGATGTTTATCGTTAAACAAAACATTAAACGGTACTTCAGCCTCATTATAGCCCGTAATTTCAGCTGGTGAACCAATGATTATGGTTTGCCCTTTCCTACTTATTTCCGGGCTTTCCTTTTTGTAAATCGGAACCTGCTTCATCGGCTCCTTAAGAACTGTAATTTTTTTAACTCCCAAGGTATCACTTACCTCAAAATATTTTTTTGGATCTACTTTAAACCCGTCTACAAAAAGGGCCAGCCTTTCTTTCTCCCAACTTTCATTAGCAATTGTATTGACAAAATGTGAGGTCGAACCCAGATATGAATTCAATCTTCTTTTATCTATTTTTTTAGATTGGGATAATTCTTTGTAAAATGTCGTGCCTGAGAAATAACTTTTATCAATGGAGAAACTGGAAAGACTTCTTCTTCTATATACAACATTAAAATCTGCCAGTTCAAAAAAGACTTCATAGCCCAGATAAGAGTTTTTTATCTTGATTGGCTTATGTGATGTAGCATTTAATGTATTTGTATTAATGTCGTAGTAGAGGTTGATATCATTTTCATTTAGGATCTTACAGGAACTTCCTGCATCTGTACTTCCTAAAAACTGCTCTTTGAATGCCTTCATCATTTCTTTTCGTGTAAAAGGTCCTTTTACAAGCACTACTTCCTGCATTGAAATAGCATCTTCCTCCATCAAGACTTTGATTTTTTTATGCTGAAAAGGGTCTTCTAATCGTATTGTTTTATATCCCATATAACTAACTACTAATGTAGCCCTGCTATTGGTATTAGCATTAATTTTAAAATAACCCTCCGCATCTGTCGTTGTTGCTACTGTCGAACCGTCCAGATAGACTGTTGCTGCTTGTAGGGCATTATTTTGCATATCATATACATGACCTTCCAAAACTTGTGAATATGCCCCAGAAACACATATCAAAAGCGTTATTATTGTAAAAATGTTTTTTAAAAACCTCATTTTCAAAAATTATGGTGAAATACAAATATATATTGTTTGAAATATCCGACAAAATATAACCTAGTGTTTGATAATAATAATTTATTTATAACTTTACTACATCCAGCATTTCCAATTCTAATTTTACAACAAAAACTATGGAAATTTTCATTTATGTATTTGCAGCGTTATTTTCGGTTATCAACCCGCTAGGCGCAGTACCTATTTTTGTCGGGCTCACACAGCAAGACACTAAAGAAGAACGCTCGAGAATTTCACTTTGGACAGCTATAAATGTTTTTATAATCCTCATCATCTCCTTTTTTATCGGTCAGTATGTTTTGAATTTCTTCGGAATCAGCATTGACGCTTTACGAATCGCAGGGGGATTAATCATTTTAAATTCTGGTTTCGCCTTACTTTCCGGGAGGTTTAACAAAACACGGGGAGTCAACAAAAAAGTTGAAAACGATGCCCAAAAAAGGAATGATATTGCCTTAACGCCGCTTGCAATTCCAATGTTGGCCGGGCCAGGATCTATTTCTCTTTTGATTGCGCTTTATCAAGATTACCAACATTTGAATGAACAAATCATTGTTTGTATATCGATAGCGGCAGTTGCCATCGTCATCTTTTTAGTAATGCGAAGCGCCCACTATTTATCCCGAATTCTTGGAGCTTCCGGAATTGTAGCTATTTCAAGGATTATTGGTTTTATTGTTATTGCTATTGGTGTACAATACATTAGCAGCTCTGTTGTCAACATTCTAAAAACAATCTCCTCCTAATAATAAAAAAGCCCTGAAAATTCAGGGCTTTTTTTATATCTTACTTCTTGTTACTCTTTTGGCAAAAAAATCTCAGCCATCATACATCTTGCACTTCCGCCTCCACAAGCCTCAATAGTATCAAGGCTGGAACTGATAATCTCACAATGATATTCCAATTTTTCAATCTGTACAGGCTTTAGGCTTTTGTATGCTGCGGCACTCATTATCAAATAACGTTTGTCATTTTCACCTCTTACTTCCAGCATGTTTCCGGCAAAATTATTAACCTGATCTTCTGTAATCAGGATTATTTCTTTTCCATCGGCTTTCAGGTTATCCAACACCATTTTTCTTTCTTTCTTATCATCGATACTGTCGGCACAGATAACTGCAAAAGTTTCTCCCAGACACATCATGACATTAGTGTGATAGATTAACTTTCGTTCTCCATTAACGGTCTGAAAGGCTTCAAAAATAACCGGTGCATAATCAAAATCTTCACAAAACTCAATAAGAAGTTCTTCATCTGCCCTTGGTGATAGTGCACAATATGCCTTTCCATTGGCGCGATCCAGCAACAGGCTTCCGGTTCCTTCCAAAAAGATTTTATCTTCTTCTGCAGAAGTATAGTCTACAATATTATCTATTCTGAAACCCTGGTCCTCTAATAAATCTAAAATGTCTTCACGGCGCTCTTCACGGCGGTTTTCAGCAAACATCGGATAAAGTGCTACATCTCCATTTTCATGGAATGAGATCCAGTTGTTTGGAAAAATAGAGTCCGGCGTATCAGGACTTTTTGTGTCTTCAACCACCACCACATTAATTCCTGCTGCTCTCAATTTTTCTACAAAAGCATCAAATTCCTGCTGTGCTTTAGCATTCACAGTTTCCGGAAGCAGTCCGTCCAGTACTTTCTGGTAATAATTGTTTACCGCTGTCTGTTCATTCATCCGGAAAGCCACCGGACGAATCATCAAAATGGAATTTGTTGTTTGTCTCATATATTTTGGTATAGTGTTTTAGGCTAAACTGGTTTCAAAAAGAAGCATTTTGCTTAAAACAGATTAATCTCTAATCAGCGGTAAGGTTGAGCACCGCAACAATCCTTCCTGTTTTGCTATTTCAGCATACGGGATTTCTTCGACAGTAAAACCCTGACTTCTAAGCCAATTGTTTAGCCTGGTAAAATTTCGCTCTGAAACAACTACGTTTTCTGCAATAGAAAATACATTTGAATTCATATAATACATCTCGTCCCGGTCAATATGGAAAAGATTTTCTTTACCAAAAAGATTTACTAAAAAGATATAGTCGGATTCCTGACGGAAACCGCTCTTGTAAATAATCCCTTTGTCTTTTCCTACTGGCTGGAAACAGCAATCCAAGTGTAATGCATTGTCTCTGGCTACCAGTTTTGACTTGACAAGGTCAAACTCCTTTACTTTTTTATGCGGAAACAATTCTTTGATATAATTAACGCCTTCCATATTGGTTCGGGCAGTAATATAGTCTTTATAATCTGTTCCTTTGTAAGTCCCGATAAAAATATAATCATTCCAAAGCATTACATCGCCACCTTCAATATGCACCTCATCTGGTGGACGAACAACCTTTTTCGGGTCGATTTGGTCTATTACATATTGAATTGCATCTAATTCTCTTTCTCTGTCGGGAAGAATATTGGCTTTTACAAAAACATCGTCGATAACAAACCCAATATCTCTTGTAAAGATCTGATTGTAGTTTTCAATCATTTCCGGACGGTATACTTTTACATCATATTTCTGAAAGACCTTATTAAATGCTTCCATTTCTTCGATCATGTCTTTTTCTACCGGATAAGTCCCTGCAAGAATATGTTCTAATGATTTTGGATCATAGGCTTCATCAGCGGTTGGCGTTGGGCCGTTATTTACAGCAGAACCCAGTACTACCGCTCTTAATCTTGATGTTTCGTTTTTTACATTTAATTGTAACATAGCTTTTGGCTTTTGACAAAGATAAAAAAGGCTTTTTTATTATTTGTTAAGTTTATTTTTCTTCGTGATATTCCTGTTCGGTATTGATAGCCCAGATATTTTCTTTGCCCGAAATACCGTTTTTTATATTCTGCACTGCCTGTATGGCCGTAAGCATGGAATGGTCTTGATTATTGTATTTATGCATTCCGTTTCTTCCAATCAGGTACAGATTTTTAAATTCTGAGGTATAATCAATAATCTCATTGAATTTTTCATACGTTCCAAAATAGGCCGGATATGTTTTCGGCATTTTGATTACAACGCTGTCAAGGACATCTTCACTATTAATCATTCCAATTTCAACCATTTCCTGTATTGCCAACTGTTTCATTTCGGCTTCAGATTTATTCCAAAGCGCATCGCCTTCGTAACAAAAATATTCCAAACCTACCCATGTCGTACTTGGGTCTTCCACCATAAATGGGCTCCAGTTATTAAAAATCTGCAATCTTCCTACTTTGACATAAGGTTCCTGAATATAAATCCAGTTATCTGTGATTTCTTCTTTTGTCATTTTTTTAAGGAGCAGACCAACTGTTATAAAGTCGCGATAAATCAATCCTTCTGCAATTTCTTTGACTTTTTCTGGCACTTCTGCTTCTAAAGAGGCTATAAGTTCCTGAACCGGCATTGTTGAAATAAAGTAATCGCCTTCAAAGACAATTTTCTCTTTTGTCAATTGGTTTTGTACAGTCACTGCCGTGATTGTATCTTTTTCTGCCTGAATTTTTATCACTTTTAGATTTTGGTGAAGCTCACCTTTATTCTCAGTAATTTTTCGGGCTACTTCTTCCCACATCTGGCCTGGACCAAATTTTGGATAGAGGAAATATTCAATCAGCGATGTTTCTGTATCTTTTTGGCTGATATTCTTATCCGTTTTTTTGGAAAACTTTTTTTTCAGGAAATGGGCAATCGATTTTCTGATTGACAATCCCTTGATTCTTTGGGCTCCCCATTCCGAACTTATTTCAGTACATTTTATGCCCCAGACTTTTTCCGTATAGTCTTTAAAGAATGTCTTGTACAGCTTTTTCCCAAATCGATTAATAAAAAAATCTTCCAGGTTCTTTTCATTCTTAATTGGAAAAGCCACACTTTTAAGATAGCTCATTCCTATCAGAAACGTATTGAATAACCCAAGTTTCAAGACCGTTTCCGGTGTCAGCGAAATCGGATAATCAAAAAATTGTTTCTGATAATATATTCTCGATTTCCTGCTACGGACAAGCATAACATTGTCATGATTTTTAGCATCTGACGGAAATTCAATAGTATTCAATTCCTTCGATTTGTTCTGGTAGGAGATTTTAATTGTTTTCTCTTCCGACAAAATCGGCAGGATTTTACACCACCAGTCCATAATGACATCCGATTTTGAGAAGAAACGGTGTCCGCCAATATCGATACGATTCCCTTTATAATTTACAGTTCTGGAAATTCCGCCCCAAAACTCGCTCTGTTCTAAAACAATAGGCTGGATATCGGTATTTTGAATAAATTCATACGCAGCAGTCAAGCCAGCCGGACCGCCTCCGATAATAATTGCCTTTTTAGTTTTCATCTTAATGCTATGGTTGACAAATCTACATTTCCTAAATTTAGTTTCCAATATTTTAAGTAAGTTTGTTTGCCTAGAAACTCTTAAAAAAGCACAATTGACAACTTTTTTCAACAACCTTAACGATTCTGGATTCCGAAAAAATTTTTTATTTCTCAGTTTTCTTATGCTGCTTTTTTTAGCACTTAGAATTATCCAAGGTGACTTTCGATTGTCTGATTCGGATGATTATTTTGCAACTGCTGAGCTTTTGAAAAACGGAGATTATTTTTCTACCACGACAGATTTTGGCAAAGCAACATTGTTGACTAAAAGACCGTTCTTATATCCTTTATTGATTCTTTTCCCTGGTTTCTCGAACGACTTGACAATTGTTCTGTTTCAAACTTTATTAGGCTTTTTCAATATCTATCTTATCTTAAAGCTATTTAAAAGATTAGGAGGGAAATCATTTCGATTAGTGACCGTATTACTCTTGCTGACTCCCTCTGTTTTTATCTATACACATCTGATCATGACCGAAGCTCTCGTTATGACCTTATCTCTTTTGATTGCTTTGCAACTGATTGGAAGTTTTGATTCGAAAAAGATACTGAAGATACAGCTGCTACTCATTGCGCTGGTATTTTTAAAACCTGCTTTTTATCTTTTTTCTATTGTCAGCCTTTTATTCTTTCTTTTCTATTTCGTGAAAACAAAAACATTTCGTTATTCTGTTTTCCTGCCATTGCTGTTTACTATAGGCTATATGGGCTTTAACAAAGAAAGAACCGGTTATTTCCATTTTTCATCCATGCAGAATATCAATCTGATTGACTATAACCTTTATCTTTTCAAAGCTCAAAAAGAAGGAACAGAGGCGGCCAATCAATGGAGGGATGCTATTTATCTTGAAGTCGAGAAACTGCCTACATTTGAAAAACAGAGTGAATTCCTGGCTACAGAAGGAAAAAAGGTTATTCAAGAAAATCTTATCTCTTATTCTATCTTCCATTTTTATGGTTCTGTACGTGGTTCAATTGATCCCGGACGGTTTGATTTAATGACGCTGGTTGAAAAATACGATCCGAATCAGGGTTTCCTGAATATGTTAAGCACGGCGGGCTTACAGAAAACCATTTCTAACTTTTTTGGTTATAAATACTTCTGGATTGTCCTGATATTGATTCCTATATTTATTGCTACCCTATTTAAATGGGGATTTATTTTCAGGTATCTCTGGGAGAGAAGAAAGCGAATTGATTTTTCAGGCTCTTATCTGCTGATTTTTATTTCCTATGCTATTTTGATAACCGGGCCGGTGAATGCCTCCCGTTATATGATGCCTTTGCAAGGAATTCTGATTGCTTATGCGGTAATCAGCTGGGAAAATTTCAGAACAAAAAAAAGCTCCACTAAACAGTGAAGCTTTTTTTGAAAATTATTTTTTGAAAATTATCTCTTTTCGAAAGGAACAAAATCTCTTAATGGTGATCCTACATATACTTGTCTTGGACGACCGATTGGTTCTTTGTTCACACGCATTTCTTTCCATTGAGCAATCCATCCCGGAAGACGACCAATTGCAAAAAGAACCGTAAACATATCTGTTGGGATTCCTAATGCACGGTAGATGATTCCAGAATAGAAATCTACGTTAGGATATAGGTTTCTTGATTTGAAGTAATCATCTTCCAACGCAGCTTCTTCTAATTTTTTAGCAATATTCAGGATTGGGTCATTAACTCCTAAAGTCGCCAATACTTCATCTGCTGCTTTTTTGATGATTTTTGCTCTTGGGTCAAAGTTTTTATAAACTCTGTGTCCAAAGCCCATCAAACGGAAAGGATCATTTTTATCTTTTGCTTTTGCCAAATATTTGTCAGCATCGCCACCGTTCTTTTGGATTTCTTCAAGCATTTCCAAAACAGCCTGGTTAGCACCTCCATGAAGCGGGCCCCAAAGAGCAGAAACTCCAGCAGAAATAGAAGCAAATAAACCTGCATGCGAAGAACCTACCATTCTTACAGTTGAAGTAGAGCAGTTTTGTTCGTGATCAGCATGAAGGATAAATAACTTATCTAAAGCAGCAACAATAATTGGATCTGGAGTATAAGGTCCTGTTGGCAATTCAAACATCAAGCGCATGAAATTCTCAACATATCCTTTAGTGTTATCATAATAGTTTAATGGGAAGCCCATGCTTTTTCTGTATGTCCAGGTAGCAATAACAAGGAATTTACCCATTGTTTTGCAAACTGCCTCATACATATCTTTTTCACTATCAACATTTACTGATTTTGGATTAAATGCTGTAAGTGCGCTTGTCAGGCAAGACAATACACCCATTGGGTGGGCATTTTTTGGAAAACCGTCAATGATATTTTTCATTTCTTCGTTTACCAAAGTATATTTTCTAATGTCTGTTTCAAATTGCTCCAATTGCTTTGCAGTTGGCAATTCTCCAAAGATCAAAAGGTAAGAAACTTCAAGGAAATCAGCTTTTTCAGCTAATTCTTCAATTGAATATCCTCTGTAACGCAAAATCCCTTCTTCTCCATCAAGGAAAGTGATTTCGCTTTTACAAGATCCTGAATTTTTATAACCCGGATCAAGAGTTATCGCGCCGGTTGCACTGCGTAGTTTGTCGATATCGATTGCAACTTCGTTTTCCGTTCCAACTAGTACTGGAAATTCGTGTCTGTTGCCATCAATTTCTAATATTGCTGTTTTTGACATAATATTATTGGAAATTATTTAAAATTGAAAAATATAATTTAACAAAAATAGGGAATTCGATAATAACTAAAAAGTAATACGGTAACGATTTCGTTAATATTTCTTTAAATTTTGCAAATCAGACACAAACAAATTCTATTTTAAAAAAAAGCCTGCTGATAAATCAGCAGGCTGTAAAAATTAGTTATTACAGAAGTAACTCTTAAATATTTTTAGTGATTTTATTTTCTATTTACGAATCGGTTTCTTAGTTTTTTCTATTGACAATTTTTTCAGTCTTGGCTCCTTCGTCCGTAACAATCTTCACGAAATAAACACCGGCTGCATAACTTGAAAGATCAAAGCTCACCTGACTTTCTCCAAGAAGCTGCGTCATGAGTATTCTACCTTGCGCATCGTATAGGTGTACTGTGCGAATTATGCCATCAGCTTTAATGTTAAGCATTTTGTTTACCGGATTCGGATAAATTTTGATTGATTGATCCTTTTCATTCTCTTTTACTGATAACATTTTGAATACTGTCGTCACCCTATTGGTTAATACCGGAGTATTGTAGTCAAAGTAGATGCCTACTCTACTAGATACCGTACTTTCAGCAATAAGGCTTTCTGTAGATTTCAGTTTCAATAAAATATTTCCGTGTCCTCCAGAATCCAAATAAACATTTTGGAAAATAAATTCTGATAAATTCCCTCTAACTCTGGCTTTTAGCTTATGCGAACTATCTAATATCTGCAAAGATGATACATCATATTCTTCTTCGTCAATTTCATTACGAATTACTATGTTTTGAGCCGGGGCATTTCCTGTATTTTCAAAGCGAATGAGATAATGAAGGTATTCTCCAATTTCTGAAGGCGGAACGACATCTCCTTCTAAACAACTAATGTCGTTAGGATCATAAGATCCTACGACTTTTTGGCGAAGTACGAATGAATTGTCGCTTATATTCTCATCGCCCGGCGTAGTAACCGAAGCACTAAAACTCAATACATCATTAATATTTACAGGGTTTCCGTCTGTTGGCCTGTTAATATTCATGGTTACTGTAAAACTGCGGGATTCAAAAGGATGTAAATCAGTATAATCCCAACTTATTCTGCCCGGACTATGCGAACTTGTTATGTGATCAGACGATATAAAATTCATCAGGTTCTGATTATAGAGAAGCGTTACTCCCGAGTTTTGTGAAACAGTCTGATTCCCATTATTTTTATAAACTACTTTATATACGGCATTGAAACCAGGTCGGGCCGGAACTACAGGCGAGATAGCTATTTCTACATCCGAATGAACTCCGTTTGGCGTAATACAAAAATTCTGCGTGTGGACATTATTGTCTGCATTTGGAAAATTAACCACTGTTCCAACAGGGCTAAAAGAAAAGAACGAGCTATTTTCTGTAGCCGGCGTTAGTGTATATGAACCTGCTTGTGTATAAAAAGCATAATTTGCTTCATAATCCGAAAACACCGAGGATTCTTCTGTCCCATCATTTATTTTTACCTTGATAAAAGGCTGCGTCCTATCGTTAGAATCACAACCATCACCGTTTTCATCCAGCCTCAACACTCCGGTTATGGTGTTGTAATCACCTCCTGGCGTAAAAGTACAATATGGAGTAACGGAAACATTCATGCCTTGTCCTGAGAAAAAGCTTTGCAATAATGCTACTTCATCTTCGTCTGCACAAACGTATTCTAAGTTTGGCGTATTATTGAAATTAAAAGTATCCTGAATTTGCGCAAACGACAAACCATTTTTCAAATTTACAGAAGCAAGTTGCAGGTTATTTGCACAAGAAATAACCGATATATAAGGCGAATGGCTGAAGTCTAATTTCGTGATTGCATTGTTATCACACGCAACAGCTATCAAACTGCTAAGTCCTGCCGTTTCAACGACAACAATATTATTGTTACTACAATCTACTTGTATCAAATTTTCTAACCCGGACAAACTTAAAGCTGTAAGCTGGTTATAACTGCACATCAAGGTATTCAGTGATAAAAGGTTGGAAACATTCAAAGTTGTCAGCTGGTTTGCACTACATTCTATTAATTCAAGATTGCTGTTTCCTGAAAAATCTAAGCCTGACAACATATTGCTATGACAGCTCAAATAAGTCAATTGTGGAAATGCTGAAAGATTTAAAGAGGTTATCCCAGCCGCATTGCATGACAATTCCCTAAGCGATGTCAGGGAAGAAATATTCAGTGATGCGAGGCCACTATTATAAGAGTAGTCAATCTTTTCTAAGTTTCCAAGTGAAGATATATTCAAAGAAGAAAGTTGGTTTACACTACAGTCTAATGATTTTAAATTCACTAATCCGTTAAGATTCAGACTGGAAATATTTGAAATACTGCAATCCAACTCAATAAGGTTTATGAGTGGAGACACGTCTAATGTTCCTATATTATTTCGACCACATTTGAGTACTCTCAATGCAGTTAATCCGTTTAAATTTAAAGAAGTTAATTGACCTGCCATAAATCTGCAATCCAGATAGGATAAATGCGTCAGCCCATTCAGATTCAGCGAGGAAATTAGGTTTTCAGAACATTCTATAGATTCAAGATTAGAATTACCTGAAAGGTCAAGGGTGTGTATTGAATTTTTATAACATTTGAGAACTTTCAGGTTTGGGAATTCATGAATTCCCTGAAGTGAAGAAATTTCCGAAGAGGAAATATCCAATTCTACTACACGGATAGCTTCACTGACTTGAATTTCACCGTCCATATTGGCATCTATTCTGAAAAAAGCTCCGTTGCTGTCTTTTGCTATTCCATTAAAAGTATTGGCTGCCAGTAATTTATTCTTAAAAAATGGGTCAAAGATATCTACGTTCTGCGCATAGCCGAATCCGCATAAAAGCAACAGCCCATAAAGTAATACTCTTTTCATATAACCTTCATTTTTTACATAGTAACCTCCAAATATAACAAAGTAGTAGTCAAAAAAAAGAAAATATTTAGAATTTTAGCATTTTGGACTAGAATTCGCTATATCATTTTCAGCAATTCATGCAGTCTTTCTTTTTTTCTTTGTGATATCGGAAGCTTGCTATTATCGGCCATAATAACATAACCTCCGTCTTTTTTGATGTAGGATTTGAGGCAGGAAAGATTGATCAGATGGGATTGATGGATTCTTTCAAATCCGTGCTCTGCCAATAATTCTTCATATTCTTTTAGTGTTTTTGAGATTAAGATTGGTTTGCCATTCTTAATATAAAACTTGGTATAATTGTCTTCTGATTCACATCGGATAATATCGCTGACTTCCAGCAGATGGATTCCATCAGATGTGGAAAGTGCTATTCTTTTAAAATTATCGACTTTCTTCCTTATATTTTCCAAAAGCAGGTCGATATGGGCATAATTATCATTTTTTTCTAAAGCGCTCTTGATTTTTTCGATAACCTTTTCCAATTCTTCCGGATCTACAGGTTTTAAAAGAAAATCCAAAGCACTGAATCGGAATGCCTTGATTGCATATTCTTCATGAGCCGTTATAAAAACAATATGCGATGATGATTTGCCGTTTTTTTGGGCCAGATTTTCAAGAATATCAAAACCTGTACCGTCAGTAAGTTGTATGTCTAAAAAAACAACCTGAGGCTTAAGAGTATCCATAGCCTTGATGCCTGTTTTCACACTGTCAGCTTCTCCCAAAATCTTAATTTCGGGCGCATAGCGACTCAACAGACTTTTCATTCCATTCCTCAAATTACTGTCATCATCAATCAATACTGCTGTAATCATAATTTATTTAATATATTGTATTGGCAGGTATAGAATTACTTCCGTCCCTATAGGCTTTCCATTTTCGTCTTTTAGTTCCTTAATTTCTACTTTGGATGTTTTTGAGGTAACTGCCCCCATCATCTCAAGTCGTTTGCGTGTTATATCCAAAGCCATCGATTTATGAATTGAAACCGAAGCTGCTTTTAGTTCTTGCGATTTTTCAAAACCAATTCCGTTATCGACAATCATACATATCAGGCTCTCTTCTTTTAAGGAGAAATCGATATCAATTTTTCCGACTTCTTTTTTAGGAATTAGACCGTGGATAATCGCATTTTCTACAAAAGGCTGTAATAAAAGTGGCGGCAAAGCCATATCGTCTTCTATCTGGTCACTTTTGGTGATGCTGAAATTAAACATTTTATCGGAACGAAGTTGCTCCAGCTCCAAATAATTTTGCAGGCTTTCAATTTCCTTATCAATCGGGATAAGCGATTCTTTAGAATATTCCAGCGTAAGCCTCATTAATTTTGAAAATTTAGACAAGTATTTTATCGCCGAATCTGTGCCATTTTGCACAATAAAGCTCGAAATCGAGCCCAGACAGTTGAATACAAAATGGGGATTCATTTGAAGATGCAGTGCTTTTTGCTCATATTCTGCCAGTTCCTTTTGCAAGGTCAATGTTTTTTTAAGCTGCATCCTGTTGTAAATAAGGAAGATTATCCCGAAAATTAGGATTCCGAATAAAGCTCCGAAAATAGTCTGCAACTGGTATCGCTTATTTTGTTCTTTGTAAAGCAGCTCTCTTTTTTCATGAGCTTCCTGCTGTATCGTTTGCTTCTTTTCGAAATCAAAATTCATTTCAGCCTGCACACTTTTTCTGATATTTTCGTGGCTAATCAGACTGTCTCTTGCAACATTATAATACCTATAGTGCTGTAAGGCCAAGTCCAACTTGTTTTGTTTTTCATAAATCGAGCTGATGAGTTTTTCAGAATTCATGACTTGTTCCAATACATCCAGTTCTTTTGCAAGTTTCAAAGCGTTGGTAGCATTACCCAATGCTTCATTGTATTTTTTATGGTTGAAGTAAAAATTACCCAGGTGAGAATAGGTGTCAGATATTCCGAATTTATCATCTATAGAATTGAACTGAGCAATGGCTTTTTTCCAGCTTTCTAGTGCTTGAGACGAATTGCCTGTCTGCCAATAATAAGATCCTAAATTATTATACAGCTCGCCAAGGCCTCTGGCATCGCTACTTTTAGCAAATGTGTTTTTGGACTTCGTGTAGTATTCCAAAGCTTTAGGATAATTTTTCTGCCTCAAATAAATATTCCCTATATTGGTAGTAGTGATTCCTACCGTCATATCACCTGTCTTTTCCTGGAGTTTTTGAGCTTTGGTAAAATAGTCCAACGCTTTAAAATCTTCTTTTATGGCTTGATATACAATCCCGATATTATTGTAGATACGCGCTGTCCTGGCTTCATCTTTCATCTCTTCATAAATCTTAACAGCTTTCAGATGATATTGCAGTGCTTTTGCATAGTTGCTTTGTTCTGAAAAAACAATCCCAATGCTGCCATAAGCACGCGCCAGGCCTTTTTTAATTTCAGAACTATTTTTAAGGTCTGTTATAAGATCGGCTTCAAAGATTTCCTGTGCATTGGAAAAATTATCCAAAGCCAACGGGTAGTTTCCAAGAATGACATTTACGTTTCCTAAATTGAGGTACGAATTCCCTTCTTCGATGCGATGCTTTATTTTTTTGGAGAGTTCCAGTGCCTTGTTTGCATAATCACCCATTTGTTTTGGATCACTGGACATGTATTCCGATGCTATTGCATTTAGCAATTCGGCTTTATCAATATCGTTTTTTGAATGATTTAAAACTTTTTTCAGGCTGTCAATGGTCGTTTCCTGCGAATAGGAAAGGACGCAAAACAGCATAAAAAAGCAAATCACAAGGGATTTCATACTCATTCTAAAAAACGTTTTATCTCTTAATACTTTAGCCTATCTGTTTTCTGACACGCTAATTAACAAAAATAACATTCTATTTCCCGAATATAAGCAAAACTTAGAATTTGACGGTTTTAATTTAGAATTTGATTTACAAAAAAACCCTTTTGGAATTTACGATCCAAAAGGGTTACTAATTATCTAAAGACAACTAAATTATTTAATCTTAAATGCTTTTTCTCCAGGAAAATAGGCCGTACTTCCTAATTCTTCTTCTATACGAAGCAGTTGATTGTATTTTGCCATACGATCAGAACGCGATGCCGACCCTGTTTTAATCTGTCCGCAGTTTAAAGCTACTGCTAAATCTGCAATCGTATTGTCTTCTGTTTCTCCTGAACGGTGTGACATTACAGAAGTATACCCTGCATTGTGTGCCATATTTACTGCCGCAATTGTTTCTGTCAGTGTACCGATTTGATTTACTTTTACCAAGATTGAATTTGCGATTCCTTTATCGATACCCTTTTTAAGACGTTCTACATTGGTCACGAACAAATCATCTCCTACCAACTGCACTTTGTCTCCAATTAGTTCAGTAAGATATTTCCATCCATCCCAATCATTTTCCTGCATACCGTCTTCAATAGAAATGATTGGATATTTTGAAGCCAATTCAGCCAAATATTCCGCTTGTTCTTTTGAAGAACGAACTTTTCCGGTTTCGCCTTCAAATTTCTTATAATCGTAATTTCCGTTTACATAAAATTCCGAAGCCGCACAGTCTAATGCAATCTTAATGTCTTCTCCAAAAACATAGCCTGCGTTTTCGACTGCTTTTTTGATTGAATCAAGAGCATCTTCTGTTCCTCCTGCCAGATTTGGAGCAAATCCTCCTTCATCACCTACTGCAGTACTCAATCCTCTGTCATGCAATACTTTTTTCAGGTTATGGAAAACTTCAGTTCCCATCTGCATTGCCTGAGTAAATGTTTTTGCTTTTACCGGCATGATCATAAATTCCTGGAAAGCTATAGGAGCATCAGAATGCGAGCCACCATTAATGATATTCATCATCGGAACCGGCAATGTATTACCAGAAACACCTCCAACATAACGATATAATGGCATTCCCAATTCATTAGCAGCTGCTTTTGCAACAGCTAAAGAAACTCCAAGAATAGCATTTGCTCCAAGATTTGACTTATTAGGAGTACCATCCAATTCAATCATTCTTTGATCGATCAGGTTTTGTTCAAAAACAGAATTCCCTAATAATTCTTCAGCAATTTTTATGTTTACATTTTCCACAGCCTTCATTACGCCTTTACCCATGAATGCTTTTCCTCCGTCACGTAGCTCTACAGCTTCATGTTCTCCAGTTGAAGCTCCTGATGGCACAGCAGCTCTTCCAAGAACTCCATGTTCTGTTACTACATCAACTTCAATAGTTGGATTTCCTCTGGAATCTAGGATTTGCCTCGCGTGTATTTTAATAATTCTGCTCATTATTAATTGTTTATTTGTTATTATTTGGTTGTTTTTCTGAATGGAAAACAAATTTAAGGATTTTAAAATCCGAAATCTTTTATTTTTTAAAAACTTATAAACGCAAACGTTTTAGCATTATTATTAAATACTATCTGGAAGTTTATACTTAACACAGAGGTATTGATTTTGACCAGTTACCCTCAATTGTGAGTTTTTATTTTTGCCACAGATTTAGGATAATTACACAGATTTAAGAAATTCATATCAAATGATAAGGAGATGTGAAAAATATTCGCTTCAAAGATAAAAACACACTGGCTCATCAGGAAATCAATTTATGATATCAAGTTTTCTACAATCAATGATTATTTATTTTTATTGCTATTTATCTAAAAAAGCAAGACTATACAGCAGGTTTTTAAGGATAAAAGAAAATATTTTTCTATCGAATTGCAAATTCTAATCCATAACCGCAAAATTCTAATCATCTATTGCCTTTTACCCTAAATATCAAGATATTTAGAAGCTATTAATCACTATTAATCAAACAACTAACTGCATGAAAAAAAATTTATTTTTTTTGGCATTATTTGCCTTTTATTGTCAGGCATATGCACAAGCTCCTATCAACGACGACTGTGCCAATGCCATTTCACTAACCGTTAACACTAACTTATCCTGCACATCACAGACAGCAGGAACATTAGTAGGCGCTACTGATTCCGGAATTGAAGCGGATATCGGCAATGCCAATGATGATGTATGGTATTCTTTTACCGCAACAGCAACAGCACACAGAATCAGTCTTCTGAACGTGGTGGGTAATGATACCGACTTGGTTCATGAAGTCTTGAGCGGAAGCTGCGGAACGTTAAACATCTTAAGTTCCAGCGACCCTAATTCAAGCATCGTATCTGGCCTAACCGTAGGCACAACTTATTATGTAAGGGTCTATAGTTATTATGCCAACCCTGTAACGACGACATTTAATATTTGTGTTGGGACTTTCCCAGTCTTGACCAACGATGAATGTGCCAATGCAACGCTTCTAACAGCAAATTCCGGTCTTACTTGTACTTCTTCCGTTACAGGCAGTTTGTATGGCGCAACAGATTCTGAAGTCAGCACTGAAATAGGAACAGCCAATGATGATGTATGGTATCGTTTTGTAGCTACAGCAACATCACATAAAATCAACATTTACAATAAAGAAGGGAACGAGACTGATTTGGTACATGAAGTAATGGGAGGTACATGCGGTACATTAAACACATTAATCTCCAGTGATCCTGATTCGAGTCTTGTTAACGGACTAACTATTGGTACAACTTACTACGTAAGAGTTTACAGTTATTCTAGCAGCCCAGCAGCAACTACTTTTGATATCTGCGTAACCACAATGCCGTCATTAACTAATGATGAATGTGGAGATGCAGTTTCTTTAACTGTTAACACAAACAGTTCTTGCACTTCAGTAACACCAGGAACCATAGTTGGCGCTACAGATTCTGGCCTTGCAACCAATACCGGAACTGCAGATGATGACGTATGGTACAGCTTTGTTGCTACTGCTACTACACACAGAATAAAACTGGTTGACACGAGTGGCGATATGACTGATTTGGTTCATGAGGTACTGGACGGTGCTTGCGGTTCATTAACCGTATTAAACTCCAGCGATCCTGATTCAAGCCTTGTTACCGGACTGAATATTGGATCTACATATTACATAAGAGTATTCAGTTATGGCAGCAGCCCATCAACATCAACAACATTTAATGTTTGCGTAAGTATTCCACCAGCTGCTCCGGCAAATGACGATTGTACAAATGCCGTGACAGTTCAGGTAAACACAAACGATTCTTGCACATTAAAAACGGCTGGCACATTAGTAAGTGCTACTAATTCAAATGAAAGCGCACCAGGTACAGGTAATGCTGATGATGACGTTTGGTATCGTTTTGTAGCCACATCTACTTCACACAGAATCAAACTTCTAAATATAAATGGCGATATAACAGACCTTGTACATGAAGTATTCAGCGGAAGCTGTGGAGGGCAACTTATAAGCATACACATAAGCGATCCGGAGTCAAGCCTTGTTTCTGGACTGACAGTTGGAGAAACTTATTATTTGAGAGTATTCAGTTATGGTTCTTCCGCACCTGAATCAACAACTTTTGATCTTTGTATCAGCGTTCCTCCAACAGCACCAGCAAATGATGAATGTACCGGAGCTGTTGCTTTAACAGTAAACGCTAATCTTAACTGTACAACAACAACTGCAGGAACATTAGTTAGCGCAACAAATTCAGGTATCACGGCCGATACAGGAACAGCTGACGATGATGTATGGTATAGTTTTGTTGCTACAGCTCCTACGCACAAAATAACACTTACGAATGTTGAGGGCGACCTGACAGATTTAGTACATGAAGTATTGGATGGTTCTTGCGGAGCACTGACTATCGTAAACTCCAGCGACGATGACGTTAGCACAGTTACAGGATTAACTGTTGGCACTACTTATTATGTTAGGGTTTTCACTTATGGTAGCTCAGCCGCAGAATCAACAACGTTTGATATTTGCGTAGGAGCATTTCCTCCGGCTCCGGCAAACGATGAATGTACCGGATCTGTTGCCCTAACCGTAAACTCTGACTTTAACTGTACATCAACAGCTCCAGGAACATTGGTAAGTGCTACCGATTCAGGAATTGACACAGATACCGGCGAAGCTGACGATGATGTATGGTATAGTTTTGTTGCTACTGCAACAATGCATAAGATAGACCTTCTAAATGTAGAAGGAGACGAAACTGATTTAGTACATGAAGTATTTGATGGTACTTGCGGCACCTTAGCCTTATTATACTCCAGCGATGATGATTCAAGTTTTGCTGCAGATTTAACTATAGGCAATACTTATTATGTTAGGGTATACAGCTATTATTCTAACCCTCCAGAATCAACAACTTTTGATATCTGTATTGGTACCCGACCTGCAGCTCCTGCAAATGATGATTGTACAGGCGCAATTGTACTTACTGTAAATACTGATGCAACTTGTACTGAAAAAACAGCCGGTACAATCGCTGGTGCTACAGATTCAGGGGAAGCTGTTAGCAGTGTTGGAACCGCAGATGATGATGTCTGGTACACTTTTGTAGCTACAGCAACTTCACACAAAATAAGCCTTCTGAATGTTGAAGGTGATCCATCAGATCTTGTTCATGAAGTATTCGAAGGAGCATGTGGCGGTCAGTTGATAAGCATTTCTACAAGCGATGATGATATAAGTGTCGTTAGCGGACTGACTATTGGCACGACTTATTACGTAAGAGTATTCAGCTACCTTGGAGATGTAATCGCATCAACTACTTTTGATATTTGTGTAAGAACCATGGCTACACCTGCAAATGATGACTGCGCCAATGCCATAACACTGACTGCTGCTACAAACTATGCAGGTGGGGCAGTTAATTCAACAGTAGCGGATGCAACAGATTCTGCTGCTACAAGCAGCATTCCTGCACCAGGTTGCGCTAGTTATAATGGCGGTGATGTTTGGTATAAAGTGGTTATTCCTGCTGATGGTAAATTAACCATCCAAACAGGCAATCCTATCGGTTCTAGCGTTACAGGTTTTGATTCTGGCTTAGCAGTTTATTCAGGCACTTGCAATGCCTTAGAATTAATCGAATGTAATGACGATGGAGGCAGTGCAAATTATTCAAGAATTAATCTGACCGAAAGAACACCTGGAGAAACAGTTTACATCAGAGTATGGGAATATGGAAATGATGATGAAGAAATATTCTCAATCTCAGCTTGGAGCCCTACATTAAGCGTACCTACATTTAATAATGCTAACTTCAAAGCCTATCCGAATCCAGTTAGCGGTATTCTGAACCTGACTTATGATCAAACTATTTCAGATGTACAAATTTTTAACCTATTAGGTCAAAATGTAGTTTCTAAAACAATCAATGACACTAATGGTGCTATTGACATGTCTGGTTTGCCATCAGGATCTTATTTAGTAAAAGTAACTGCTGAGGGACAAACAAAAACCATTAAGGTAATAAAACAATAATCTGCAAGCAGACTTCAAATAAAAGAGCCACTTTACAGTGGCTCTTTTTTATTCTTATTGTAATTTATTTTTATTTCGTTACGTAGTTTTTTATATTTTCAATAAACTGATCGAACAAATAAGACGAATCATGCGGTCCTGGACTTGCTTCTGGGTGATACTGCACTGAAAAACAATTTTTGTTTTTCATTCGCATACCTGCAACGGTTCCGTCATTAATATGAAGATGTGTTATTTCTAAATCAGCGTGTTTTTCCAACGCTTCACGATTTACTGCAAATCCGTGGTTTTGCGAAGTTATCTCCCCTTTTCCTGTAACGACATTCATTACCGGGTGATTTATCCCTCTGTGGCCGTTAAACATCTTATAGGTAGGAATTCCGTTTGCAAGAGCCAAAACCTGATGCCCAAGGCAGATACCAAAAACAGGATCGTCATTAGATAAAATTTTCTTGGCAATTTCTATCGCTCCAAAAAGCGGATCTGGGTCACCGGGACCATTTGAAAGGAAAAAACCATCAGGATTAAAAGCTCTCATTTCATCATAGGTCGTGTCAAAAGGAAATACTTTTATATAGCAATCTCTTTTAGCAAGATTTCGCAATATATTCTTTTTGATTCCTAAATCCAATGCCGCGATTTTGTAGGTAGCCGTTTCTTCACCTACAAAGTAAGGAGCTTTTGTAGATACTTTAGAAGCCAATTCCAAACCTTCCATATTTGGCACTTTTGCCAACAGTTCCTTTAATTCATCGATTGATTTCCCATCAGTAGAAATCACAGCATTCATAGCTCCATTATCGCGTATATAGCTTACCAAAGCTCTTGTATCAACATCAGAGATACAAATCAAATTTTGCTTTTTGAAATAATCTTCAAGGCTTCCTGAAGAATTGGCGCGCGAATAATTAAAAGAAAAGTTTTTGCAAACCAATCCTGAAATCATAATCTGGTCTGATTCCACATCTTCCTCGTTCACTCCATAATTTCCGATATGGGCGTTAGTCGCCACCATAATCTGTCCGAAGTAAGAAGGATCTGTGAAAATTTCCTGATAGCCTGTCATTCCGGTATTGAAGCAGACTTCGCCAAAAGTAGTTCCTTCTATGCCTATAGATTTTCCGTAAAAGATGGTTCCATCACTGAGAAGGAGGATTGCTTTTTGTCGTGTTGTGTATTTCATTTTTATTGTTGTGTTGTGTAGTTGCGGAATGCGGTTGCAAATTTAATTCAATTTTGGAGTTTCTAAAAATTTATTTCTCCAAGGATCGTTTTGAAAAAGGCAAAAAAAAAGGATAAACTATTAAAGCTTATCCTTTTTTTATTTATGAAATGAATTTCTTCATTATTCTGCAGCGTCAGTAGAAGTTTCAGCAGCTGGTGCAGCTGGAGTTTCAGCTTTTGGAGCCTCTTCAACAGTAGTTTCTTCTGCTTTCTTAGCAGTTTTACCACCACGACGGCTTTTTGCTTTTTTAACTTCTTTTTTACCTCCGTTGTATAGTTCGTTGAAATCAACTAATTCGATCATTGCCATATCAGCATTATCTCCTAGACGATTTCCAAGTTTGATGATACGAGTGTATCCACCTGGACGATCACCAACTTTTGCAGCAACATCTCTAAAAAGATCAGTTACAGCATACTTATTTCTAAGGTAAGAAAAAACAATACGTCTGTTGTGCGTAGTGTCTTCTTTTGATTTAGTAATCAAAGGCTCAACATATTGTTTAAGCGCTTTAGCTTTAGCAACAGTAGTGTTAATACGTTTGTGTTCGATTAGAGAACAAGCCATATTAGACAACATAGCTTTTCTGTGCGCTGACTGTCTGCTTAAGTGATTGATTTTTTTTCCGTGTCTCATTGCTATTGAAATTTAATCTCGAACGAATCGGGATTAGATTATTCTTTATCTAATTTATACTTTGTTAAGTCCATTCCGAAATGTAAATTTTTCACTGCAACAAGCTCATCAAGCTCAGTTAATGATTTTTTACCGAAATTACGGAACTTCATTAAGTCATTCTTATTGAAAGATACTAGATCTCCGAGTGTATCAACTTCAGCCGCTTTCAAGCAATTTAAAGCTCTAACAGACAAATCCATATCAACAAGCTTAGTTTTAAGCAATTGTCTCATATGTAATGATTCTTCATCATAAGATTCTGTCTGAGCGATTTCATCAGCTTCAAGTGTTATTCTTTCATCAGAGAACAGCATGAAATGGTGAATCAAAACTTTAGCAGCTTCAGTAAGAGCATCTTTAGGATTGATAGATCCATCAGTTTTGATTTCGAAAACTAATTTTTCGTAATCTGTTTTTTGCTCAACACGGAAGTTTTCGATAGCATATTTCACATTCTTTACTGGTGTAAAGATAGAATCTGTGAAAATAGTACCAATTGCAGCGTTTTGTTTTTTATTCTCTTCTGCAGGAACGTATCCTCTACCTTTTTCAATAGTTAACTCCATATTCAAGTTAACTTTGCTATCTAAGTTGCAGATAACTAGTTCTGGGTTCAATACTTGGAAGCCAGAAATAAATTTTTGAAAATCTCCAGCAGTAATCTGGTCTTTGCCAGAAATTGAGATAGAAACAGATTCATTGTCTATATCTTCAATCTGACGCTTGAAACGTACTTGTTTAAGATTTAGGATGATTTCTGTAACGTCTTCAACTACTCCTGAAATTGTAGAAAACTCGTGATCTACACCTTCGATACGAACAGATGTTATTGCATATCCTTCTAAAGCGGAAAGCAAGACTCGTCTAAGTGCATTACCAACAGTCAATCCGTAACCAGGCTCCAAAGGTCTGAATTCAAACTTACCTTCGAAATCGGTAGAATCGATCATGATAACTTTATCGGGCTTCTGAAAATTAAATATTGCCATATGTTCGACTAGTGTCTTATTATTTGTTATACAACTCTACGATTAGTTGCTCTTTAATATTTTCTGGGATTTGAAGTCTCGCTGGAACTGAAACGAAAGTACCTTCTTTAAGGTCATTGTTCCAAGTGATCCATTCGTAAACGTGACTTGAATTAGATAATGAACGCTCGATAGCTTCTACAGATTTAGATTTCTCACGAACAGCAACTTTATCTCCAGGTTTTAAGTGATATGAAGGAATGTTTACAAGTTCACCGTTAACAGTGATGTGTCTGTGAGAAACGATTTGACGAGCAGCTCTTCTAGAAGGAGCAATACCCATTCTGAAAACTACGTTGTCTAATCTTGCCTCACAAAGTTGTAAAAGAACTTCACCTGTTACTCCTTTAGTAGCAGAAGCTTTTTCGAATAAGTTTCTGAATTGTTTTTCCAAGATTCCATAAGAATACTTAGCTTTTTGCTTTTCCATTAACTGGATAGCATATTCAGATTTCTTACCTCTTTTTTTAGCCAATCCGTGTTGTCCCGGTGGATAATTTCTTTTTTCGAAGGCTTTGTCATCTCCGAAGATTGCCTCGCCGAATTTACGAGCAATTTTAGTTTTTGGACCAGTATATCTTGCCATTTTAAAAAATTAATTAAGGTAGAGATTATGAATTCAGGTCATATCCTCCGATAATCTTAGATTCTACCTAGTTATACTTAAATATTAATTAAACTCTACGTCTTTTTGGAGGACGACATCCGTTGTGTGGCATTGGAGTAACGTCAATAATTTCTGTTACTTCAATTCCGCCGTTATGTATAGAACGGATAGCAGACTCACGTCCGTTTCCTGGTCCTTTTACATATACTTTTACTTTTTTAAGTCCAGCTTCTAACGCTACTTTGCTGCAATCTTCAGCTGCCATTTGAGCGGCATATGGAGTGTTCTTTTTAGAACCTCTGAATCCCATCTTACCAGCAGAAGACCAAGAAATAACTTCACCTTTTTTGTTAGTCAAAGAGATGATGATGTTGTTAAAAGTTGCATTAATATGAGCTTCGCCTGTTGATTCAACGATAACTTTACGTTTTTTTGTACTTGCCTTAGCCATACTACTTATTATTTAGTTGCCTTTTTCTTGTTAGCAACAGTTTTTCTTTTACCTTTTCTAGTTCTAGAGTTGTTTTTAGTTCTTTGTCCTCTTAATGGAAGACCAGATCTGTGACGAATTCCTCTATAACATCCGATATCCATCAAACGCTTGATATTCAATGAAATTTCTGAACGCAATTCACCTTCGATTTTGAAGTATGAAACAGCCTCACGGATAGCTCCGATTTCATCATCATTCCAATCTTGAACTTTAGTATCTTGGCTTACTTGAGCTTTTTCTAAAATCTCAATAGCTCTGCTTTTTCCTATTCCGAAGATATAAGTTAAAGCGATAACTCCTCTTTTATTTTTAGGTATATCTACCCCTGCTATTCTTGCCATAACTATCCTTGTCTTTGTTTAAATCTAGGATTCTTTTTATTAATAACGTACAATCTTCCTTTTCTTCGTACGATGATGCACTCGGCACTTCTTTTTTTAACTGATGCTCTTACTTTCATTTTAATAGCCTTTAGTATCTATAAGTAATTCTTGCTTTTGACAAATCGTAAGGGCTCATTTCCAGCTTCACTTTATCGCCAGGCAATAATTTGATATAATGCATACGCATTTTCCCAGAGATGTGAGCTATTACAATATGTCCATTTTCTAACTCTACACGGAACATCGCATTTGATAATGCCTCAATGATGGATCCGTCTTGTTCTATTGCTGATTGTTTTGCCATAAAAATTAAGCTACTGCTTTTCTATTTTTACCACTTTTCATCAAACCATCGTAATGCTTGTTCAACAAATAAGAATTAATTTGCTGGATAGTATCACTTGCAACTCCAACCATAATCAATAACGATGTACCTCCGTAAAACAAAGCCCAAGATGGTTGAACATTCAAAATAGTTACAACGATTGCCGGGAACACGGCTATCAAAGCAAGGAATAATGAACCTGGGAATGTAATATACGACATAATCTTATCCAAGAAATCTGAAGTTTCAGCACCAGGTTTAATTCCCGGAATGAAACCGCCGCTTCTTTTCAAATCATCTGCCATTTTATTTGTAGGTACTGTAATTGCGGTGTAAAAGTAAGTAAAAACTATGATTAACAAGGCGAAAACCAAGTTATACTGCCATCCGAAGATATTCTGGAAAGCTGTACTAACCGAAGTAGCTGTTTCTGAGCTAGATAAACCAGCCAAAGCAGCAGGAATAAACATAATTGCCTGAGCAAAGATGATTGGCATAACTCCAGAAGCGTTAAGCTTTAAAGGAATCCATTGTCTGTTTCCTGCTTGTTCGAATTCACCTGAAACCGTACGGCGTGCATACTGAACTGGGATTTTTCGAACCGCCATAACTAATAGAACACAAGCTACGATGACGAGCAACCAAATTATTACTTCGAAAACCAAAAGCATTGGACCACCGTTATTGTTTGTTACTCTGGTAGAGAATTCTTGGATGAATGCTTGTGGCATTCTCGCAATAATACCCACCATAATCAATAGCGATATACCATTACCAATTCCTTTATCAGTAATCTTTTCTCCAAGCCACATCGCGAAGATAGTACCTGAAACAAGTATTACTACAGATAAGAATTGGAACGCGAAAGGCGAAATCAATCCTGGGTTCACATTAGAAAGGAAAGCTTCTCCTGGCAAAGTTCTGTAAAGGTTGAAAATATAACCTGGCGCCTGAACTAACGTGATAACGATAGTCAACCAACGCGTGATCTGGTTCATTTTCTTTCTTCCACTTTCACCATCTTTTTGCAGCTTTTGAAGGTAAGGCACAGCAATACCCATCAACTGAACTACAATAGATGCGGAGATGTACGGCATGATACCTAATGCAAATACAGATGCCTGCGAAAACGCACCACCTGTAAATACATCGATTAACCATCCGATTCCTTCTTTTGTTTGATCAGTAAGTCCATGTAACTTAGTCGCATCAATCCCTGGAAGCGTTACTTGTGCTCCAAAACGATACACCAATAACAATCCAAGAGTAACTAAAATTCTGTTTTTTAGCTCTTCAATCTTCCAAACATTGCTTAACGATTCTATAAACTTCTTCATCTTGATTATTAAGGATTACAAAGTTACAGCTTCTCCACCAGCAGCTTCGATAGCAGCTTTTGCAGTAGCAGTAAATTTATGTGCGGTTACCTTTAATTTAGCTTTTAATTCACCTCTACCCAAAATCTTTACGATTTCGTTTTTAGTTGCCAAACGGTTAGCTACGAAAACTGTCATATCAACAGTATTATCTGTAACAATGCCATTATCAACTAAAGCTTGAAGTGTATCAAGGTTTACACCTTCGTACTCTTTACGATTGATGTTTTTGAAACCAAATTTAGGCACACGTCTTTGAAGTGGCATCTGACCTCCTTCAAAACCAATCTTTTTAGAGTAACCAGAACGAGACTTAGCTCCTTTGTGACCTCTTGCAGAAGTACCACCTTTTCCAGAACCTTCTCCTCTACCTAATCTTTTATTTTGATTGTGTGTTGAGCCTTCAGCTGGCTGTAAGTTACTTAAATTCATAACTATAATTTGTTATTTAGCTTCTTCAACAGAAACTAAGTGTTTTACTTTGTTTATCATCCCAAGGATAGCAGGATTTGACTCATGCTCCACAACTTGTCCTATTTTACGAAGACCTAAAGCTTCAAGACCTCTTTTTTGAGATAGAGGACAGTTGATTTTGCTTCTAACTTGTTTTACTAATAATTTTGCCATTTTTCCTTGAATTAACCTTTAAAAACTTTCTCCAAAGAAACACCTCTTTGTTTTGCAACAGTGTAAGCGCTTCTCATTTGCAATAAAGCATCAAAAGTTGCTTTTACCACGTTATGAGGGTTTGAAGAACCTTGAGATTTTGATAATACGTCGTGAATACCAACTGATTCAAGAACCGAACGAACAGCTCCACCAGCGATAACTCCTGTACCGTGAGATGCAGGCATTAAGAATACACGCGCTCCACCAAATTTACCTTTTTGCTCATGAGGAACAGTTTTGCTGCTCAATGGAATTTTCACAAGATTTTTCTTTGCATCTTCTACTGCTTTAGCAATAGCTTCAGAAACATCTTTAGATTTTCCAAGTCCATGTCCAACTACACCGTTCTCGTCACCTACAACTACAATTGCAGAAAAACCAAAAGCTCTACCACCTTTTGTAACTTTAGTTACACGGTTCACACTCACCAAACGATCCTTTAATTCAAGTCCACTTGGTTTTACTAACTCTACGTTTTTGTATTTATGATACATAATTTCTTAGAATTTAAGTCCAGCCGCTCTAGCGCCTTCTGCTAATGATTTAATACGACCGTGATATAGATATCCGCCTCTATCAAAGGTAACGGTTTCAATTCCGGCTTTCAACGCTTTCTCTGCTACCAGTTTTCCAACTGCTGCTGCAACTTCTACGTTTGTACCTTTAGTATCTACTTCTTTCTCTCTAGAGGAAGCAGCCAATAAAGTAACACCATTTACATCGTCTATGAGCTGTGCATAGATTTCTTTATTACTTCTGAATACAGAAAGTCTTGGTTTAGCAGCAGTACCGCTTACGATTTTTCTGATTCTGAATTTAATTCTCTGTCTTCTTTCAGATTTTGTTAATGACATAATCTTTTATTTTTAAGCTGATTTACCTGCTTTTCTTCTTAATACTTCACCAACAAACTTAACTCCTTTTCCTTTGTAAGGTTCTGGCTTACGGAAACTTCTGATTTTCGCAGCTACCTGTCCTACAAGTTGTTTATCGAAAGATGTTAATTTTACGATTGGGTTCTTACCTTTTTCAGAAACTGTCTCCAATTTTACTTCTGGAGCGATATCTAAAATGATATTGTGTGAAAATCCAAGAGCCAAATCAAGTTTTTGTCCTTGATTAGAAGCTCTGTAACCTACTCCAACCAATTCTAATTCTTTTGTGAATCCTTCAGATACACCAACAATCATATTGCTGATTAATGATCTGTATAATCCGTGTTTTGCTCTCTCTTCTTTCAGATCAGATGATCTCTCAACCTGAACTTGACCATCTTCAACTTTTACAGTAACATTAGAATATTCCTGAGTAAGCTGACCTAATTTTCCTTTTACCGTAACCACTCCTTCTGCAACTTCTACAGTTACTCCAGCTGGGATTGCGATTGGATTTTTTCCTATTCTTGACATCGTATAAGTCGTTTTAAAATTAGTATACGTAGCAGATTACTTCTCCACCAATGTTTAATTGCTTAGCTTGTTTTCCTGTCATCAAACCTCTTGATGTAGAAACAATAGCAATACCTAATCCGTTAAGGATTCTTGGAAGTTTAGCAGCACCTGCATATTTACGCAAACCTGGTTTACTAATTCTTTGGATATCTTTGATAACTGGCTCTTTGGTCTCTTTATCGTACTTCAAAGCGATTTTGATTGTACCCTGTACAGAGTTGTCCTCAAACTTGTAGCTCAAGATATATCCCTGATCAAATAAAATCTTTGTGATTTCTTTTTTAAGATTAGAAGCAGGAATTTCAACGACTTTGTGGTTTGCAGCCACAGCGTTTCTAACTCTTGTCAAATAATCCGCAATAGGATCTGTATACATATTAATTAAAATTGCGGTTTTGGTATTCATCCCGGTCTTTCCGGTAGAACCTGAAACCATTAAAACTTACTAATTAATCAATAGATAGTTGCCGGTTCGCGGCAAAAATCCGGCAAACTTACAACTATCTATCGAGAAAACAAAATTTTTGATTTTACCAGCTGGCTTTTTTAACTCCTGGTATCAATCCTTGGTTAGCCATTTCACGGAAAGTTACACGTGAAATACCGAATTGACGCATATACCCTCTAGGTCTTCCAGTCAATTTGCAACGGTTGTGCAAACGAACAGGAGAAGCATTTTTCGGTAATTTTTGTAGGCCTTCATAATCTCCAGCTTCTAATAAAGCCTTTCTTTTTTCAGCATACTTCGCTACCGTTTTTTCTCTTTTTACCTCACGGGCTTTCATTGATTCTTTAGCCATAACTTAATTCTTTTTAAAAGGTAATCCTAATTCTGCTAATAATGACTTCGCTTCTTTATCTGTTTTTGCAGATGTTACAAAGGTAATGTCCATACCAGAGATTTTGTTCACTTTATCGATATCAATTTCCGGGAAAATGATTTGCTCCAAAACTCCTAGGTTGTAATTTCCTCTTCCATCAAAACCAGTAGCTTTGATTCCACTGAAGTCTCTTACTCGAGGCAATGAAGATGTAATCAATCTGTCTAAGAATTCATACATTCTTTCGCCACGCAAAGTAACTTTTGCACCAATCGGCATTCCTTTTCTCAATTTGAATGACGCTACGTCTTTTTTAGAAATAGTTGACACTGCTTTTTGACCAGTAATTTTTGTCAACTCATCTACTGCATAATCGATAAGTTTTTTATCAGATACAGCAGCTCCAACTCCGCGGCTCAAAACGATTTTTTCCAATTTAGGAACTTGCATTACATTTTTGTAACCAAATTCTTCCTTAAGAGCAGAGATAACTCTGTCCTTATATTCTTGTTTAAGTCTAGGTATATAAGCCATCACTATAATACTTGATTAGATTTTTTTGAAAATCTTACTTTCTTATCTCCTTCTACTTTCACACCTGTTCTTGTAGCCTTTTTAGTCTTAGGATCTATAAGAGAAATGTTTGAGATATGAATAGGAGCTTCTTTCTTAACGATACCACCTTGAGGGTTTTTCGCACTTGGCTTCGTGTGTTTTGAAACCATGTTTACACCTTCAACAATCGCTTTATTTTTTTCACGATCTACACGTAGAACTTTACCTTCAGCACCTTTATGGTCGCCAGCGATAACTCTTACTGTATCTCCTGATTTGATTTTTAGCTTTATCATCTTGTAAATAATTAAAGCACTTCTGGTGCTAATGATACAATCTTCATGAATTGTTTTTCACGAAGTTCTCTTGCTACTGGACCAAAAACACGAGTTCCTCTCATTTCTCCTGCAGCGTTCAAAAGAACACATGCATTGTCATCGAAACGGATATAAGAACCATCAGCTCTTCTCACTTCTTTTTTGGTACGTACAACAACTGCAGTTGAAACAGCTCCTTTTTTCACGTTTCCGTTTGGAGTTGCATCTTTGATAGATACTACAATCTTGTCACCAACAGAGGCATACCTTCTTTTGGTACCTCCTAAAACACGGATAGTTAAAACTTCTTTAGCTCCTGTGTTATCTGCTACTTTTAGTCTTGATTCTTGTTGTACCATAATTATTTAGCTCTTTCAATGATTTCAACTAGTCTCCAACATTTTGATTTACTTAAAGGACGCGTTTCGCTAATTCTTACAGTATCTCCAATGTTACAGTCGTTTGTTTCGTCGTGTGCTACATATTTCTTAGTTTTCAACACGAACTTACCGTATAACGGGTGTTTTACTTTTTTTGTTTCAGAAACAACAATAGATTTCTCCATTTTGTTGCTAGTAACAACACCTATTCTCTCTTTTCTTAAATTTCTTTTTTCCATCTTTTAGCAGAATACAATTACTGTAACTCTCTTTTGCTTAACTCTGTAGCGATTCTTGCAACTGATCTTCTCAAACCTCTGATTTGAAGTGGATTTTCAATTGGAGAAATTGCGTGAGCATTTTTTAGGTCGGCATATGTCTTTCTTAGTTGACTAAGTTTCTCTTGCAACTCAGCTACAGACAGATCTTTAATTTCTGATTGTTTCATAATAAAAATTGATTATGCTTCGAAATCTCTAGCTACGACAAACTTAGTTTTAACAGGAAGTTTTTGTGCTGCAAGACGCAAAGCTTCTTTTGCAACTGACAAAGGCACACCACCTACCTCAAACATAATTCTTCCGGGTTTAACAACGGCAGCCCAATATTCAACTGCACCTTTACCTTTACCCATACGCACTTCTAGTGGCTTCTTTGTGATTGGTTTATCTGGAAATATTTTAATCCATAATTGTCCTTCTCTTTTCATGTAACGAGTTGCAGCGATACGCGCAGCTTCGATTTGACGAGAAGTAAGGAACATTCCAGTTTCATGAACAGATTTAATACCAAACATTCCGTTAGAAAGTTCGTGCCCTCTTTGAGAGTTACCTTTCATTCTACCCTTCTGTACCTTGCGGTATTTTGTTCTTTTAGGCTGTAACATTTTTCTTTAATTTAAAAATTTACTTTCTTTTACGTGGGTTTGATTTGTTTGGTCTGTCAGATTTACCACGAGGGGCATCTCCACCTTTACCGCTTCCGGCTTGTTTTTTGTCCATTCCAACTAGTGGAGACAAATCTCTCTTGCCGTAAACCTCACCTTTCATGATCCACACTTTAATTCCCATTCTACCATAAGTAGTATGAGCTTCAGCAAGTGCATAATCAATGTCAGCTCTGAAAGTTGATAGAGGAATTCTACCTTCTTTGAACATTTCTGAACGTGCCATTTCAGCACCATTCAAACGACCCGAAATCATAACTTTCACACCTTCAGCGTTCATACGCATTGCAGCCGCAATAGCCATTTTAATAGCTCTTCTGTATGAAATACGACTTTCGATTTGACGAGCGATACTTGTAGCCACTAAGTAAGCATCAAGCTCTGGTCTTTTAATTTCAAAGATGTTGATTTGAACCTCTTTGTCAGTAATTTTCTTAAGCTCTTCTTTCAACTTGTCTACCTCTTGGCCACCTTTCCCGATAATGATACCTGGTCTAGCAGTAGTGATAGTAACGGTTACAAGCTTCAAAGTTCTCTCGATGATTACTTTTGATACACTAGCTTTTGATAAACGAGCGTGGATATACTTTCTGATTTTGTGATCTTCGGCAAGTTTATCACCGTAATCATTTCCACCATACCAGTTTGAATCCCATCCTCTGATGATCCCAAGTCTGTTTCCAATTGGATTTGTCTTTTGTCCCATCTTATTAATTGCTTTGTGTGTTATCTAATTGTCCCAACACGATAGTTACGTGGTTAGAACGTTTTCTAATTCTGTGTGCACGACCTTGTGGAGCTGGACGAAGTCTTTTCAACATCATACCACCATCTACTCTGATCTCTTTAACAATTAAGCCTGCTTCAGCTACGTTACCTTCGCTGTTTTTCTGCTCCCAATTATTGATTGCAGACAACAAAAGTTTTTCTAACTTTCTTGAAGCTTCTTTAGAGCTGAATCTTAAAATATTCAAAGCTCTTTCCACTTTCTGACCTCTTACTAGATCTGCTACTAAGCGCATTTTTCTAGGTGAAGTAGGGCAGTTATTCAATTTTGCGAAGGCAACTTGCTTATTAGCCTCTTTGATGCCTTCAGCTCTTTCTCTTTTACGAACTCCCATTGCTCTTCTTATTTTTTACCTTTATTTTTTGCTCCAGCGTGACCTCTAAAAGATCTTGTTGGTGAAAATTCTCCTAATTTATGACCTACCATGTTTTCTGTTACGTAAACAGGTACAAACTGACGACCGTTGTGAACTGCGATAGTTTGTCCAACAAAATCTGGAGTAATCATAGAAGCTCTAGACCAAGTCTTTACAACTCCTTTATTACCTTTTTCAATGTTTTCTTGAACTTTCTTATCTAACTTATAGTGAACAAAAGGTCCTTTTTTTAATGAACGTGCCATATCTTATTATTTCTTTCTACGTTCTACGATATACTTGTTACTCGGATTTTGCTTAGAACGCGTTCTGTAACCTTTAGCAGGTAACCCTTTTCTTGAACGTGGGTGTCCTCCTGAAGAACGTCCTTCACCACCACCCATTGGGTGATCAACAGGGTTCATCGCAACTGGTCTTGTTCTAGGTCTTCTACCTAACCATCTAGATCTACCTGCTTTTCCAGATACTACTAATTGATGATCAGAATTAGATACTGCTCCAATTGTAGCCGAACAAGTCAACAAGATTAATCTTGTTTCTCCTGATGGCATTTTAATTGTTGCATATTTTCCATCTCTTGCCATTAGCTGAGCGAAAGTTCCTGCTGAACGAGCAATAACAGCTCCTTGTCCAGGACGCAACTCAATGCAAGAAATAACAGTTCCCAAAGGAATTTTGCTCAAAGGCAATGTATTACCGATTTCTGGAGATGCATCAGCACCAGAAACTACTTTCTGACCTACTTGCAATCCGTTTTGAGCGATAATATAAGTTTTTGCTCCATCAGCATAAGCTAACAAAGCGATAAAAGCAGTACGATTTGGATCGTATTCGATTGATTTCACAGTAGCCGGAATTCCGTCTTTTGTTCTTTTGAAATCAACAACACGATAACGTTGCTTGTGACCACCACCCGTATAACGCATGGTCATCTTTCCTTGACTATTTCTACCTCCTGAGTTTTTTATCGGTGCTAACAAAGAGCGCTCCGGCTTATCAGTTGTAATGGCGTCAAAACCATTAACAACTCTAAAACGCTGACCCGGGGTAATAGGTTTTAATTTTCTAACTGACATGTTTCTGCCTTATTTATTAGATATTATTATAAAAATCTATCGTTTCTCCTTCTTGTACTTGAACAATTGCTTTTTTGTAAGCATTTGTCTTTCCGTTGATGATACCACTTTTAGTATATTTAGTAGATCTATCAGCTCTGTAGTTCATCGTGTTTACTTCAACAACAGTAATTCCATAAGCCGCCTCGATAGCATTCTTAATCTGAATTTTGTTTGCTCTTTTGTCAACGATGAATCCAAAGCGATTGAAAACCTCACCATCTTTGGTAATTTTCTCAGTAATTATAGGTTTAATTATGATACTCATGGCCTATTATTTGCTTAAATTTTCTTCAATTCCTTCCAAAGACCCTTCTAAAAGCACTAAATTGTTTGCATTCAAAATAGCGTAAGTGCTTAATTCTGAATTAGTTACAACGCTAGACGCCTTTAAATTGCGTGAGGACAAATATACATTTTTATTCGACTCTCCCAACACAAATAAAGATTTTTTACTTTCTAACCCTAAAGCTTTCAAAACGTTAATGAAATTTTTAGTGTTTGGCACTTCAAAATTGAAGTCTTCAATTACGATAATATTTGACTCTTTTGCTTTGATTGAGAAAGCAGATTTTCTTGCCAAACGCTTCAAGTTTTTATTCAATTTGAATGAATAACTTCTTGGTCTAGGCCCGAAAACTGTACCTCCACCTTTAAACAAAGGGTTCTTAACGCTACCAGCACGAGCTGTACCGGTTCCTTTTTGCTTTTTAATCTTACGTGTACTTCCAGTAACTTCAGCTCTTTCTTTAGCTTTGTGAGTTCCTTGTCTTTGGTTAGCAAGATATTGCTTAACATCAAGGTATACCGCGTGATTATTTGGCTCAATTGCGAATACTGAATCAGAAAGAGTAATCGTTCTGCCAGTTTCTTTTCCGTTGATATTTAAAACTTTTACTTCCATTACTTCTGAATGATTACATAAGAGTTATTGTGTCCTGGAACACATCCTTTTACTAAAAGTAGGTTCTTTTCAGCAACTACTTTCAAAACTCTTAAGTTTTGAACCGTTACATTATCAGTTCCCATTCTACCCGCCATACGCATTCCTTTGAATACTCTAGAAGGATAAGAAGAAGCTCCTACTGATCCTGGTGCTCTCAAACGGTTGTGCTGACCATGTGTAGCCTGTCCAACACCACCAAAACCGTGACGCTTAACAACACCTTGGAAACCTTTACCTTTTGATACACCTTGTACATCTACAAATTCGCCTTCTACAAAAAGGTCTACAGTGAGTACATCACCTAATTTGTGTTCTTCTTCGAAGTACTTGAATTCAACGACTTTTTTCTTAGCTACAGTTCCAGCTTTTTTAAAGTGACCTAGATCAGCTTTTGTGGAATGTTTCTCATTTTTGTCATCGAAACCAAGTTGCAACGCTTCATACCCGTCAACCTCATTGGTTCTGACTTGGGTAACAACACATGGTCCAGCTTCGATTACTGTACAAGGAATATTTTTCCCGTTTTCATCGAAAATACTGGTCATGCCGATTTTTCTACCAATTAACCCAGACATAAATATTAATTATTAATTATTAAAATACTAACAATAGAACACATTATTCAAACGAATCCTATTTTTGGAGGCGCAAAAGTAAAACTATTTTGCGATTTATCCTAAAAATATTTTTTCGCCTAAATAATGTGTTGTTTTCTTAATGAGATACTTATACTTTGATCTCTACTTCAACTCCACTTGGAAGCTCCAATTTCATTAGAGCGTCGATTGTTTTTGATGAAGAAGAATAAATGTCTAACAATCTTTTGTATGACATTACTTCAAATTGCTCTCTAGATTTTTTGTTAACGTGCGGAGAACGCAACACAGTAAAAATCTTTTTGTGAGTTGGTAACGGAATTGGTCCTGTTACAACCGCACCTGTACTTTTTACAGTTTTTACAATCTTCTCAGCAGATTTGTCCACCAAATTGTGATCGTAAGACTTTAGTTTTATTCTGATTTTTTGACTCATTTTTCTTTAGAATTAAGCGTTACCTTTTGCTTTTTTGATTACCGCTTCTGAAATGTTAGAAGGCGTTTCAGCATAGTGAGAGAACTCCATTGTTGAAGTAGCTCTACCTGATGACAATGTTCTCAATGTTGTAACATAACCGAACATTTCTGATAAAGGCACATCAGCCTTGATCGTCTTAGCTCCATTTCTGTCACCCATGTCATTAACCTGACCTCTACGACGGTTCAAGTCACCTACGATATCACCCATGTTTTCTTCTGGAGTGATAACTTCGATTTTCATGATTGGCTCAAGGATAACAGCACCAGCAGCTTTTCCAGACTCTTTGTAACCCATTTTCGCAGCTAATTCGAAAGAAAGAGCATCAGAATCCACAGGGTGGAAAGATCCGTCTAATAAAGTTACTTTCAAGCTATCAACCGCATATCCTGCTAAAGGACCTTGCTTCATTGCTTCTCTGAAACCTTTTTCAACAGCTGGGATATATTCCTTAGGAACGTTACCACCTTTTACTTCGTTAACAAACTGTAATCCAACCGGAACTTTACCGTCCACTTCATCAGCAGGCTCGATTCTAAATACGATATCACCGAATTTACCACGACCTCCAGATTGTTTCTTGTATGTTTCTCTATGTTGAGCAGATCTTGTGAACGCTTCTTTATATTCTACCTGAGGCTCACCTTGGTTAACCTCTACTTTAAACTCACGTTTCATCCTGTCTACCAAGATATCCAAGTGAAGCTCACCCATACCAGAGATAATCGTCTGACCTGAAGCCTCATCTGTTCTAACTGTAAACGTTGGATCTTCTTCAGCCAATTTAGCCAAAGCCATACCCATTTTATCTACGTCAGCCTTAGTTTTAGGCTCAATAGCGATACCGATTACCGGATCAGGGAATTTCATAGATTCAAGGATAATTGGGTTCTTTTCATCACACAATGTATCTCCTGTCTTGATATCTTTAAATCCAACAGCAGCTCCAATATCTCCCGCTTCGATGAATTCGATTGGGTTTTGCTTGTTAGCGTGCATTTGGTAGATACGAGAAATTCTTTCTTTGTTTCCTGAACGAGTGTTCAAAACATAAGAACCAGCATCAAGACGTCCTGAATAAGCACGGAAGAAAGCCAAACGACCTACGAATGGGTCAGTAGCGATTTTAAATGCCAAAGCAGCGAACGGCTCTTTAACGTCTGGTCTACGTAAGATTTTAGTTTGATCTTCTTCTAATAAATCAGCATCATCAGGGTGAATTCCTTCGATACCTTCTTTATCTAATGGAGAAGGCAAATATTTACATACAGCATCCAACATGAACTGAACTCCTTTGTTTTTGAAAGAAGATCCAGCAATCATAGGAATGATAGCCATATCAATTGTAGCAGCTCTCAAAGCATTGTTGATTTCGTCCTCTGTAATAGAGTTCTCATCTTCCATATACTTATCCAATAGATTTTCATCGTATTCAGCTACAGCCTCGATAAGGATTGATCTGTATTCTTTAACTTCTGCAACCATGTCAGCAGGAATATCGATAATATCGAAAGTAGCTCCCTGAGTCTCATCATGCCATACAATAGCCTGATTCTTTACCAAGTCAACTACTCCTTTGAAGTCAGCCTCATCACCGATAGGCAATGTAATAGCTACTGCATTGGATTTCAACATATCTCTAACTTGTTGGCATACACCAAGGAAGTTAGAACCTTGACGGTCCATTTTATTTACGAATCCCATACGTGGAACTCTGTATTGATCAGCAAGTCTCCAGTTAGTTTCTGATTGAGGCTCAACACCATCAACAGCACTAAATAAGAAAACCAATCCATCCAATACCCTCAAAGAACGGTTTACCTCTACGGTAAAGTCAACGTGTCCAGGAGTATCAATGATGTTGAAATGGTAAGGCTTTGAATCTGGAGTTGGTTTCCCTTGGTTTGTTGGGAAGTTCCACTCACAAGTCGTAGCAGCTGAAGTAATCGTGATACCACGCTCCTGCTCCTGCGCCATCCAGTCCATTGTTGCAGCACCATCGTGCACCTCACCAATTTTGTGTGATTTTCCAGTATAAAAAAGGATACGCTCAGTTGTTGTTGTTTTACCAGCATCAATGTGAGCAGCAATTCCGATATTTCTTGTATATTTTAAATCTCTAGCCATTTCTTAAGGATTAAAATCTAAAGTGAGAGAATGCTTTGTTTGCTTCAGCCATCTTGTGAGTATCCATTCTCTTTTTAACAGCAGCACCTTCTTCTTTAGCAGCAGCTAAAACTTCAGAAGCTAGTTTTTGAGCCATAGATTTCTCATTTCTTCTACGCGCATAAAGTATCATCCACTTCATTGCCATAGAGATTTTACGATCCGGTCTGATTTGCATTGGGATTTGGAATGTAGCACCACCAACTCTACGACTACGTACTTCTACGTGAGGCATAACGTTAGTCAAAGCATCTTTCCAGATTTCCAATGAAGATTTTTCTGCATCTTGTTTCTTGTTTTCTACGATTTCTAATGCATCATAGAATACTTTGAAAGCAGTTGATTTTTTACCATCCCACATTAAGTTGTTCACAAAACGCGTCACTAACTGATCGTTAAATTTTGGATCTGGTAAAAGAGGTCTTTTTTTGGCCTGTCTTTTTCTCATGTCTTTACTTTAAAAGTTTAAATTACTTTTTTGCTTCTTTTGGGCGTTTTGCACCATACTTAGATCTTCTTTGCGTTCTTCCTGCAACACCTGATGTATCAAGCGCTCCACGAACGATGTGGTATCTAACTCCTGGTAAATCTTTTACCCTTCCACCCCTAACTAATACTATCGAGTGCTCTTGTAGATTGTGTCCTTCTCCTGGGATGTAAGCATTCACTTCATTACCATTTGTCAAACGTACACGCGCTACTTTACGCATTGCAGAGTTTGGTTTTTTTGGTGTAGTAGTGTAAACACGCGTACAAACCCCTCTTCTTTGAGGACAAGAATCTAAAGCAACCGATTTACTCTTCTTAGTTATCTGGGTTCTTCCAGTTCTTACTAATTGTTGAATTGTTGGCATAATTAATACTAATATATATTATGATTTAATTTCCCGCTTTTTACGGGGTTGCAAATGTAATAATTATTTTTTTTTAAACAAACCTTAATCCATTAATTTTCAAACAGATTAACCTAGATTTATTTTTTATATATTATTCGTTGCATTTTTGCGTTACTTTTACTGTGATTTACCAACAACCCAAATAGTTTATTCCTAATTCTTATAAATCGAAAGAAATTCGGAATAAAACCTGAGATTCCGGACAGCGTTTTAACAATTATGATATTTTGAAAAGATTTCTTTTTCTTTTATTCTGTATTTCATTCAGCTTAAATTGCTTAAGCCAAAAACTTTATTTAAAAATCACATCCGATTCCCAAAGTGATTTGAAAACAATCGATTCGATTGGTTATTCTAAAAAACACAGCAATGCCAAAAGCATTGTTGACGAGGCCAACAGTCTTTCGGAAAAATTAAAACGCTATGGCTTCCTCGAAAATGAAATACAGGAAAACAAAAAACAGAATGACAGTACTTTTTTATTCAAATTTCATTTGGGTTCCAAAACCAATTTTACACATATTTATATAGGAAAGAATTCTGAATTGAAACAATTGGGAATCATCCAAAACAACGAAGACACCCTAAAGATTCCTTTTAGTGAAACCGAAAATTTTCTAAACACCACTTTAGGCAGCTTAGAGCGCAAAGGTTATTCTTTAGCCAAACTTCAACTCATAAATCTAAAAAAACGGAAAAATATTCTGTTAGCCGAGTTAAAATTTGAAACCGAAAAGCTACGACAGGTAAACGATATCGTCATTAACGGTTATGAAAAATTTCCTGAAGGACACAAAAAGGAAATCAGGCGCCGCTATCGCAATAAGGTATTCAACCAGCAAAGCCTTAAAAACATTCATGAAGATTTCAACCAATTTCAATTTGTAACCCAAACCAAATATCCTGAAATCCTTTTCATGAATGACACTACCAAAGTGTATGTTTATGTGGAAAAATCCAAACCAAATCGTTTTGACGGATTCATAGGTTTTGGAAATAATGATAAGGGTGACATGAAAATTAACGGTTATCTCGATCTATTGCTAGTCAATTCACTAAACGTGGGCGAACGTTTTAATCTGTATTGGAAAAGTGACGGTAATGACCAAAAGACCTTTAATGTCAACATCGAATTACCTTATATATTCAAAAGTCCTTTAGGAATCAAAGCCCAGTTAAATATCTTCAAGCAGGACAGTACTTTCCAAAATACACAGACCGCCATTGACCTAGGCTATTATTTTAATTATAATACAAGACTATATATAGGATACCAATCTACTGAATCGAACGACATTCAAAACCTCAACAGTTCAATCTTGCGAGATTTCGACAACTCTTTCATCACTTCCAATTTTGAGTACACAAAATTCAAAAGGGACGATTTTTTGTTTCCAGACAAAACACTAATTAGCATCAAGGCCGGTGTTGGAAGCAGAAATTCTGAAAATTCAAAAAACAGCCAATTTTTCACAAACATAGATCTCCGGCACAATCTCTATCTAAACGACAAGAACATTATAGCACTGCGGAGTCAGAACTTCTTGCTGCAGAGTGACAGCTATATCACCAATGAGCTTTTCCGTTTTGGCGGAATTAATTCCATACGAGGTTTTAATGAGAACAGCCTGCAGGCCAATCTCTATTCTTCTATACTCACAGAATATAGATATGTCTTGGCTCCGACAATTTACGTACATTCGATTATTGACTTTGGGTATTATCAGGACAAGACTACAGACAATGATGGAAATCTTTTGGGGCTTGGGTTCGGATTTGGATTACTTACCAAAAACGGACTCTTTAATATTGTTTATGCCAACGGCAGTACTGGCGACCAGCAAATAAAACTTTCCAATTCAATTGTCCACATTAGCTTTAAAGCTAAATTTTAACAACTATTATATTGATACATTAATATATTAAAAACAAAATTAAAAAAAGTATAGGTTTGTTAAGAAATATTTAAGAAATTTGGATTAACTAATTCTAACCTATATCTAATGAAAACAAAGTTAAACGGCTTGTTAACGCTTGCTTTTGCGTTAATAATGCAGATTTCTTTTGCACAAGAAAGGACAATTTCTGGTACAGTGAGAGACCAAAACGAACTGCCCCTTCCTGGGGTAAGCGTAACCATCAAAGGGACGACAACGGGTACTCAAACCGACTTTGATGGTAAATTTCAAATTAAAGCTTCGCCTCCCGACATTTTAGTTTTCAGTTTCATGGGTATGACCTCAAAAGAAGTCATGGCTACGGCTACCAATTTCAATATTGTTCTTGAAGATGATGCGACTGAGCTTGAAACAGTTGTTGTGACAGCACTGGGAATAAAAAGAAACCCAAAAGAACTGAGTTATTCTACTCAGGTCGTAAAATCTGACGAATTAAATCAGGCAAAAGCTGTAAATGCAGCCACAGCTTTGATTGGAAAAGTATCCGGTTTACAGATCAATACTATAAACAGCGGGGTCAATCCACAAACCAGAGTCGTATTAAGAGGCGCAAGATCTATTTCAGGAAACAATGAAGCTCTTATTGTAATTGACGGTGTACCTTCTGCCATGAACACTCTAAGCGAATTGAACCCGAACGACATAGAAACCACTACCATTCTGAAAGGTGCTAATGCCGCCGCCTTATACGGTTCTGCCGGTTCGAACGGGGCTATTATGATTACTACCAAAAAAGGACGCAACGGCAAGATGACATTGCAATACAATTCAACCATCACTTTTGAAAAAGTCCAATTCATTCCGGACAGGCAAACGAAATTTGGTCAAGGTTGGGCAGGAGAACTTGATCCGGTTGAAAACACAAACTGGGGAGCACCATTAGATGGATCAATGGTACAGGTAGGAGCTGAATTACCTGACGGTACTATCAGAGAATTTAGTTATGTAGCAAGAAAAAACAATATCAAAGACTTTTTTAATGTAGGAACCACAAAACAAAATGGTTTCTCATTATCACAAGGTGATGAAACCAGTAATTTATTCTTCTCTGCACAAGACGTAAAAACAGAAGGAATTATTCCTGGTGATGTTTACCACAAAAACACCTTCCGATTGAATACAAGCAAAACTTCTGGAAATTGGTCGGTTGGCGGTAATGTTTCTTATTTTACCGATAAGACAGACATTGCGGGTAGCCTAACAGGTTCTGACGATGAAACCGAGTTCTTTTCAGACACGGAAGCTGGACGAAGCATCTACAGCCAGCTTTTGCAGACTCCTATCAACGTTCCTTTAAGCGTTTATTCGCAGGGAGATTTACAGGATTATTTTACAAATTATGCCTATAACCCTTATTGGATTCTGAAAAATTCACGACGCATTTCGTCTTCAGAGAGATTCCAAGGATCGGTTGATTTAGGCTATAAAATAAACGACTGGTTCAATATTTTATACAGAGGAGGCGTAAGCGTGCTGAGTTCTGACTTCAAGCATACTAATAACGGTCATGTTTTCACAGACGGCAGTGGTCGTCAGGATTTAAATCAAGGTGTTTCCGATGGTTCAAATTTCGAGAGAAGAATTAACAGCGACCTGATGTTTAATTTTGATTTTAACATCACAGATGATATTACCGCCAAAATCATACTGGGTAACAATATCAGAGATATCAGAACAAAAGAAATCGGAATTCGTGGTGATAATTTGGTTGTTGAAGGGCTTTACAATGTCTCTTTGAGAACTGGCGAGCTTCGTGGAGTTGAATTCGATTCCCGATTAAGAAGCATCGGACTATACGGAAGTGCTGAACTAGGCTATAAAGACTATTTATTCCTAAATATTACCGGAAGAAACGACTGGTCTTCAGCATTGATTAAGGAAAACAACTCCTTCTTCTACCCTAGCTATGGTGTTTCATTTATCCCAACATCTGCTTTTCCTAAATTAAAAGGAAATGTTTTGAATTTTGCAAAAGTAACAGCAAGTTATACCAAAGTAGGAAACTCTACTTCTGCTTATGCAAATCAAAACACCTATATTAGATCTGCCGGTTTCCCTTATGGCGACCTGACATCATTTAACTTAAACAATATTGTTGCTTTAGCAGGATTAAAGCCTGAGTTTACCACATCAAAAGAATTCGACCTGAATCTTGAATTCTTTAATAAAAGAATCTCATTGGATGCAAGTTATTATATTTCAAGCTCTACCGACCAGATTATCAATTCAGCCGCTTCTTCTTCTTCAGGCGCAACAAGAGCTTTGCTAAATGCCGGAGAATTACAGACCAAAGGATTTGAATTGGACTTAGGATTTGTGCCAATACAGACTGAAGATTTTAATTGGGATTTCAGAATCAGCTATAGTGCTCCTAAAACTGAAGTTAAGAGCTTATTGCCTGGCGTAAACGAACTTTCTTTAGGCGGTTTTCCAACTGCAGGAGTTTATGCTGTTGTTGGGCAAGAATATCCTATCATTAAAGGAACTGCTTACCAAAGAGACGACCAGGGCAGGGTAATTATCGACCAGGCAACAGGTAACCCTATACAGTCTTCAGCCTTGAAAAACTTAGGAAAAACAACTCCTGATTACATTGTAGGCCTTTCAACTAACTTTAATTATAAAGGATTCAGGCTTTCTGCTGTTTTTGATTACAGAACAGGACACGTATTTTATAATGAAATAGGACAAATGCTTGATTTCACAGGATCTTCAGTGCAAAGTGCTCAAACTGGAAGATTACCATTTGTATTCCCTAACTCATCGTATCAAAGTGCACCGGGCGTATATACTCCAAATACAAGCATTACAACGTCCAGCGGAGGCCAGCCTTTCTGGGATTCAGTTTATAGCAATATAGCAGAGAATTATGTAATCGATGCTACGGCTTTCAAATGTCGCGAAATTGCACTTAGCTACTCCTTTTCTAAAAAAGCATTAGAGCATTCTCCTTTTGAAGGCATAACCATTGGAGCAAACGCCCGCAACGTATTTATGATTCTACCAAAAGCGAACCGATATACAGATCCTGAATTTGGATTTACTACAGGAAATGCTGTTGGCGTTGGATCAGTAAATGAAGTTCCTCCAACCAGAAGCTACGGTTTCAATGTTACATTAACCTTCTAATTCAAGAAATGATGAAAAATATATTCAAAAAAAGCTCACTATTAGTTGCCTCTTTTTTCTTGCTGATTTCCTGTAGTGATTATCTGGACATCAATCAAGACCCAAATAACCCTACTAATGTGAAGCCGGAATTGTTGCTAGCCAATGCTCAAAATTCTGGAGCAGCGAAACTCAATGTCAGGATGAACCAGGTAGGTAATTTTATGGCTTATAACTGGGCGAACAATATCGAAGAATTTATCGCCTATCAAGACGAAATGCAGTATACCGTAAACAGTACATTTTATAATGACATCTGGGATGACCTGTATCTGACATTGGTCAATTTCCATCAGATTGAAAAGACAACTTTGGAAGATTATGAAAATTACCAAGGTATTGCCAAAATAATGAAAGCTTTCTATTATCAGTATCTTGTAGATTTATATGGCAACCTTCCTTATTCAGAGGCATTACAACGCGATTTAGAACTGACTCCTGCTTACGATAATGCAGAAGCTGTATATGACGACCTGATTGTACAATTAGATGCCGCGATAGATCTTATCAAAAACGCTCCCGCTTCCGCATTAAATCCGGGCAGAAATGACATTATGCTTCACGGAGATATGGACGAATGGGTAAAATTTGCCAATACCTTAAAGATGAGAATCTTGATTCGCCAATCCGGAATGCCTTCAAAACAAGCCTATATTGCAGATAAATTTGATGATATCATCAACGAAGGCAGCGGTTTCATAACCGAAAATGTGACAAACAATCCTGGCTACCTAGCAAGTACTGGAAAAATGAATCCGTTTTTTGAAACTTTCGGAACAACATTATCCGGAAGCCCAACAGACGACAACAGGTCTTTAAAAGGAACACAATACACTGTTGATTATCTCAGAACTACAAACGACACAAGACTGGAAAAAATATATGCTCCTATTCCTGGCGGAGGTTTTGCTGGTATAAACCAAGGCGCTCCTGACGAACAAGGAACCATTGTTGTTCCTTATTCCGGATTAGGAAATGGAGTTCTTAAAAACTTTTCCCAAGATGCTTATATACTAACAGCTGCTGAAAGCTATTTACTTCAGGCCGAAGCTGTCGCAAGAGGTTATATGGCTGGAAGCGCTCAGGCATTGTACGAATCTGGAATCCAGGCTTCTTATCAAACTTTGGGCCTTACAGCTGCTCAAGCCAGTACTTATTATTCACAGGCCACCAACCTTGTAGGATGGGCTGCTTCATCAGGAAATGAAATTGAAGCTATCATAACACAAAAATGGATTGCTCTGAATAGTATAAACGGTGTCGAATCTTGGATCGAATATACCAGAACCGGATTCCCATCAAGTCTTCCTATATCATTAATTGCCAGCAGGCCGCAACGCCCAATCCGATTAATGTATCCTAACTCAGAATATGTGGCAAATTCTGCAAATGTCCCTAACCAGACAACAGATGACGCTTTCACATCACCTATTTTTTGGGATAACTAATAAAAAGATGAAAAATGAAAAATTTTAAACTCAAATTCGCAACTATTGCGATTATATTGGCCCTGTTCTCTTCTTGTCTTGTAGATGACGATGTAACAGATTTTGGGGCTGGAACAAGAATTATCGAATTTCCGTTGAGCACCGTTGACGGGACATTTGATATTGGAATGGATGAATTTGAATTTCAAGCTTCTGCCCGTTTAGTAGGAGGTAATGGTTCACCAGCTCCATCGGACATTGTTGTCACCTATGAGGTAGATCAGTCCAAGACAACTGCTATTGAAGGTACAAACTTTACCATTTTAAATAACGGGACTTTTACACTTCTTGCCGGAGATACTGATGTAATTTTTCCTATACTGATAATCCCTTCCTCTTTGGATCCGGAATTATCAGTTCCATTAACTATTGCTCTGAAACTGACCTCTGCAACAGCAAATTTCCCGGTAGGCGTTTCTACAAAAGAATCTACAAGTACTGTCGTAATCAATTTAAAACCATTATGCCCAATTACGGATGATTTGTCAGGGACACATACCTATACTCAGACTTCTATGCAGTATGGCGATGGTACAGGAAACGGAACCGGAACCGGGATTGCCGGCACTATTAGCGGCTCAGTAACCTGGACTGAAGCTGAGCCAGGAAAGTACAGCCTTGATGATGCTTCATTCGGATTATTTGAAGCTATTTACGATGATGATCCTGCCGTTGGTCCAGACGGTGCATTCTTAACATGGGTGTGCCGCGAATTCCTTTTTAGCGGTTCCGACCAGTATTCCGACACTTTTACTTATAATATCATTAGCGTCACCGGACCTGTTATGGTGTTTACGTGGAGAAACACGTGGGGCGATGGCGGCACTGTCACCCTTACCAGAGAAGGCGGCGTTGATTGGCCGGATATCTTCCAGACAAACTAATTAAAAAATATTTAAAGGCCGGCAGATTGAATTCACCGGCCTTATTTTATTTCTCTATAACTTTATCCTATCTTTGCCACCATGGAAAAAGGACATCAAATTTTCGGAATCAGAGCGATTATAGAGGCTATACAAGCTGGAAAAGAAATAGACAAAGTATTCATTCAGAAAGACGCGCAAGGCGAATTAATGAAAGACTTGATGAAAGTCATGAAACGTGCCAGCGTAAATTTTTCGTATGTGCCTATAGAAAAGCTGAACAAACTGACACCGAATAACCATCAGGGTGCCGTTGCTACTATTGCACCTGTTTCTTTTCATAATCTTGAAACACTTATCGAAACGGTCATAGATAGCGGCAAGACTCCTCTTTTCCTTATCCTGGATCAAATATCTGATGCCCGAAATTTTGGAGCCATTATCAGAACAGCAGAATGTACAGGTGTCGACGGAATTATTATTCAAAAACAAGGAGCTGCTCCAGTTAATGGTGACACTGTAAAAACTTCAGCAGGTGCTGTTTTCAATGTACCAATCTGCAAGGTAGAACATATTAAAGATGCCATTTTCCATCTTCAGGGATCCGGCATAAAAACAATTGCTGCTACCGAAAAGACAGACCAGAACATTTATGACTTATCGCTTAATGAGCCTATAGCCATTATTATGGGATCTGAAGATCGTGGTGTTAATCCTTCAGTTTTAAAAATTGTAGATGAAAAAGCAAAACTGCCAATGTTTGGTACTATTGCTTCCTTAAATGTATCGGTTGCCTGTGGTGCTTTTCTTTACGAGACCGTGAGACAGAGAAGTTAACTATTCTTTTCTGCACCATCTATTTCATCTTCCTGATTATCTTCTGAATCATCTCGAACAATTGTGTAAAAGACATTGTAATTGGATCTGAAAAATTCTTCATCCCTGATTTCAGCATCGTCTTCAGGCTTTGGAAAATTTTGAAAGTTTCCATTTTCATCAAAATGCCTCATGAACATATCTTCCTCAGGATTAAAATCCGGTCGTTCCCAATCATATATAATTGGTTTTTGATACTCTGGAGTTTTTATTGCTAAGGAAAAGACATAACCCGATATAAGCCCGGCCAAATGGCCTTCCCAGGAAATTCCTTCTTGGACGTTTGGAAAAATATACCAGACCAAACCTCCATACATCAGGATAACGGTTAGTGATAAAGCAACCAGTCTGTAATACTTGGTCTGGATACCTTTAAAAAAGATAAAACTGACCAAGACATAAATCAAACCACTGGCGCCAATATGATAGGATTCCCTTCCAATTACCCAAGTCAGAAAACCAGACAACAAAATCCCATATCCAAGCACTGCTAAAGTCTGATTTCTATAAAAGAACCGCAATGCTGCAATCAGAAGAAACAACGGAATTGAATTGTTATAGAGATGCTGAATATCACCATGAAGAAACGGACTGAATATAATCCCTCTTAATCCGGAGAAAGTACGGGGATAAATTCCATATTCAGTAAGATTGAGCTTAAAGCGAACTTCTGCCCAAAAAACAATCCATAAAAGAACTACAGCAAACAATGGCCAGGCCAAAACTGAGGGAGAGAATTTCAAATTTTTATCGTCCATTGCTTTTAGGATTTTTTTTACCAAAAACTGTCAAAAACTTATCCAATTTTATTTTCGTGCTATTTTGTCAGCATTAAAAATAAATAATCCGTTTTTTAGCCTATTCGACAAATCAGATCACTCTTTAGAAATTTCACAAAAGTTTATGCTGTGTAGCATTAAAAAAACTTCTGCAAATTCAGTAATTTTACAAAATGGAAGCACCATTAGCAGAAAGAATTCGCCCGCAACAGCTTGAAGATTATTTAGGCCAGCCACAATTGGTAGGCCCTAACGGGTCATTAACGCATCAAATTGCAAAAGGTATTATTCCTTCCTTAATCTTATGGGGACCTCCCGGAACAGGAAAAACCACTTTGGCTCAAATCATTGCACAAGAATCAAAACGTCCGTTTTATATTTTGAGTGCAATTAATTCTGGAGTAAAAGAAGTACGTGATGTCATTGAAAAAGCCAAACAGAGTGGCGGTTTGTTTACAGCTAAAAACCCAATCTTGTTTATTGATGAGATTCACCGTTTCAGCAAGTCACAACAAGATTCTTTATTGGCTGCTGTAGAAAAAGGCTGGGTAACATTAATAGGCGCTACTACAGAAAATCCTAGTTTTGAAGTAATACCTGCATTACTGTCGCGTTGTCAGGTTTATATATTGAATGCTTTTTCAAAATCAGATCTGGAAGCTCTGCTGGAACGTGCAATGAAAACCGATGTCTACCTAAAAGAAAAGAATATCGAATTAAAAGAAACGGAAGCTCTATTAAGACTTTCGGGCGGAGATGGTAGAAAGTTGCTCAATATTTTCGATCTTGTTGTCAATGCATCAAACGATGAAAAAATCATAATTACGAACGATTCTGTACTTAAACTGGTACAACAAAATACAGTATTGTATGATAAAACCGGCGAACAGCATTATGACATTATTTCTGCTTTTATAAAATCAATCCGCGGCAGCGATCCCAACGGGGCCGTTTATTGGCTGGCACGTATGATTGAAGGTGGTGAAGATGTCAAATTTATCGCAAGACGCATGCTGATACTTTCCAGTGAAGATATTGGCAACGCAAACCCAACAGCTTTTATCATGGCAAACAATACATTTCAAGCCGTGACTACCATAGGCTATCCGGAAAGTCGGATTATCTTAAGCCAATGTGCCATCTATCTTGCAACTTCACCTAAAAGTAATGCCTCTTATATGGCGATCGGGAAAGCACAGCAAATAGTAAAACAGACGGGCGACTTGCCAATTCCAATTCATTTGAGAAATGCACCTACAAAATTGATGAAAGAATTAGGTTATGGCGAAGATTATAAATATGCCCACGACTACCAAAACAATTTTGCTGAACAGGAATTTCTTCCTGATGAAATAAAAAATTCCCCTATTTATGTTCCCGGAAATAACTCCAGAGAACAATCAACAAGGGAATTTTTAAAAAATCGTTGGAAAAATAAATATGGTTATTAAAACTTGATTAAAAGTTTTTCTGAAACCGGCTTATCATCTTTATAGTATTCTAGTATCCATTCATTATTTTTCCTGATTAACGCTCCATTAATCGTATCAGATTGTACTGTAAAATAATCCGGATGTGAAGTTTTGAAAATTTTGAATACAACTTTTGGAGTCCTGTCAACCAATTGATAGCCATTTGAAATTGGCTGAGCAAAAAGCATGTTTGGAGTATTTTCCGGCTCAACTGAAGATTTAGGAGTTTCAGCCTTTTTAGACTCTGCCTTATAAACTTTCCCATTATAATTATATCCAATAGTAAATAGCGACTTAAAGGCATTATTCAGCGCTTCCGGATAAGCAAGTCTATACTCTTTAGCCTTGCTGGACCCAATATCACTTCTATTAATTTCTTTATTTTCACAATCTCTGAATACAACAACCAGTTTTGTTGCCATTAATGAACTTACTTTTTCTACATTAACGAATACTCTGCTACATCTTTCGGTGGCTATTTCTAAAGGCAGATTCTCATTATCATAGAAAGCCTCAAATCCCATCTTTGTAAGATTAAATTTTGTGATTGTATTGAGTCTGTACTCATTTTCCTCATTTGTAAAATTAAACTTTACAGGGACGATGGCATATTTGTAATCATTCAATGATCTTTGCGCCAAAGCAGAAAGTGAGGCAAACAAGAATAAGATTAGGATATTTTTTTTCATATAGGAAAAGTTTAAAGATATTTTTTTAAGTCCAGCAGATGATTCACCTGCTTAATATTAGGATGCGTTTCTAAATTGTGTTCGTTAAAAAAGATAGCGTCGAGGCCTACATTTAGGGCGCCTTCTATATCAGCTTCCAGATTATCGCCAATCATAATACTTGTTTCTTTAGAACATTTAGCCAAATCCAACGCATAGTTAAATATTTCCGGATTTGGTTTTTTTACTCCTGCGTTTTCAGAATTAGTAATGGTTTCAAAATAATGTACAATATTAGAATTGACCAGTTTATTGTTTTGTATCTGATGAAATCCGTTCGTAATTATATGCAGTCTGTATTTTGGTTTCAGATATTCCAGAAGTTCTATTGTACCGTCATAAAGATGATTGAACTGAGGAAGATAGCAAATATATTCTTCTGCTAAAAAATGAATCATTTCGTCATCAATCTCTACCTGCATGTGATCAAAAACATCTTTTAGTCTTCCGTAACGCAACTGTTCCTGTGTTACCTCATCGTTTTGATATAGTTTCCAATATTTGGTATTTATAGGAACATATAACGAAATAAAGTCCTGAATATCCACATCTACTTTGTGTTTTTTCAAGATGGTATCGAATGCTAATGCTGAATTTTTTTCAAAGTCCCACAAAGTATGGTCCAAATCAAAAAAAACGTCTAAAATTTTACTTTCCAATTTATTTTCCTTTTACAATTACGGCATCTTCTATATGATAGATCCAATCTTCCACATCATTGTCATTTATACGAAAATTACCTTCCAAAGTTACATACTGATCAGTTTTCAATTTCGGAGTACCTCCTCTGAATTTTATTCCCATAATAGTTTCCGGCCCTGCCTGACCACAGAAAAAGCAGGCGGCAAAAACATTTTTGCTAAGTGCATAAGTCGTATTGTCTATTGGGACAATAAATCCTGACATTGCAATTCTTTTTTTGTTTTTCACCTTCAAGGTAGAATTTATTATTGGATACATTACTCCATCAGGATAATCCTTATTCTGTTTCTTTACAAATTTGATTGCTCCTAACAGTTTCCAGTTTAAGGTATCTGTCACAACAAAAGACTTTGCCTCAGGCTTAGAAAAAGTTTCCATTTTTGGTAAAAAACCGGCCTGTTGTAAAGAAAGAGAATCTGATTTTTTTTCCTTCAGGTTATCAGATATATAAATTGCACTTAAAAAAGTGAAAAGAGTTATAACGAAATAATAAGTCTTACGCATTTGCTAAAGTTTTTGAAATATTCAATCGGTATGCTTTTATGGCCGGAATTGTCGCAGCCAATACTCCTACAAAGATAGTTACTATAAATAAAATTCCTTCTTTCTGCCATATAAAAGCAAACGGATTAAAAGTCATTTTATATTCTTCATCTGTTGAGGAAGAAATTAAGAACAGTGCAATCCTTCCAACAATAGTGCCGAAAATGAATCCGACGAAACACAGCAATACACTTTCAAACAGTACCAATGTAAGCAATTGCACACGACTGGCCCCACTGACTCTCAATAGTGCGAATTCGTATTTTCGTTCTTTCAGTGTATTATAAAGTGCTATAAAGATGCTGATTCCCGATATAAGCATAATTCCGTATGCCAGATACTGCAATGCCTGCAACCCGATTCCAAATAAAGAAAATAGTCTGTTGACTTCAATTACAGGAGAGGCTGCCTGCATTTTTGTATTCTGCGCTATCAATCTCGGCCAGGTCACAAAGCCCATTTTATTTCTGAATTTTATCAGTACTGCGGTTATTTCTTTTCCTTCTTCCGATACCGGCATTACTTTTTCATGATCGTGATGTTCATGTTCATCGCCTTCAAAATGAATATGTCCTTCTTCTCCATGAACCGGATTTTCATCTGCATGTTCATGATTTTCGTGCATTGCCCATACACTTGGGATATTGCATAGGATAAGATTGTCGATTACTTTTCCGGTAGGACTTGCAATACCGCTGACTTTATAAGCAAATTCTTCATGAACCTCGCCTTCGGCTGCATCGCCATGCGATCCGAAAAATTTATCTCCTACTTTTATATTTAGCTTTTTTGCAATTTCTGCACCTACAATAACTTCAAAATCGGCTTGGAATATTCTTCCTTGAGCAACTGTCGCTCCAAATTTATCCAGATAGTCCGGTGTTGTTCCTACAATCTTAAATCCTCTGTAGTTGTCTCCAAACGCGAGCGGTATGGCACTTTTCACAAAAGGATGTTTCATCCATGTTTTGGCTTCACTGTAGCTAATATTGCCTGTTGGAGCATCAACCTGGTAAACTGAGGAAAGAATTAATTGAAGCGGACTTCCCTGTGCTCCCAAAACAACATCAACACCGTCAATATTGCTCGAAAATTGCTTTTCAAACTGCTCCTGAAGTAAGATTAACAATGAAATTATGGCAACGCTTGCTGTTAACAAAACAATGCTTAAGATGGTATTCAAAGGTTTGAACCAGATATTTTTCCAAGCTAATTTGACAATCATACTAATGTAATTTGATTAGAAAAACGATCTTTTAATCTTTGGTCGTGCGTAACAATAATGAGTGCAGCTCCATATTCTTTAGACAATTGCGAAAGCAGATCGGCTACTTTGTAAGCGTTCTCATCATCAAGACTTGATGTAGGTTCATCCGCCAAAAGCAATTGGGGCTCATTTACCAAAGCTCTGGCAATCGAAACCCTTTGTTGCTGTCCTATACTCAAACGTGATGTCAATTTATGTATCTGGTCTGACAGTCCGAGTTCCGCCAAAAGTGATTTTGCTTTCTCTTCGGCTTTTTGTCCGGTTGCCAGCCAGGAAGAAAGAACAACATTTTCAAAAACAGAAAATGCTTCCACAAAATGCGACTGCTGTAAGATCAGCCCTATATTTTTTCCCCTGAATTTATCCAAATTTTTATGGGATAGGCTCTCAATATTTTTATCTCCAATACGAATGGATCCTGATTGTGCTTTTAGCAGGCCTCCCAACAGGTGAAGCAATGTTGTTTTTCCTTTCCCGGAACCGCCGGTAATCAAAAGTACCTGACCGCTATCTAAAGAAATATCTGGGAAATTAAAATTCACTTTCCCATTATAAGAAAAAGTGAGATTTTTGGTCTGAATCATAATTAATGTTGTTTCTGCAACTGCCTGCAAGATACTCAAATACTTTAAAATATTTTGTTAAGTCAAATTTATAAAATGCCGTTGTCTGGTTCCTGTATTTACTTAATGCCCTTATATTATTTTGACAGAGAGCAGTTGATGTTTCAGTAAAAGAAAATATATTTATAAAATATTATTCCATTAATCCGCATAAAGGGCACAGACAGTTATGAAACAATTATTCAAATGTATTCTCATTTTACTTTTCACTTTAAAAATTTCAGCCCAAACAAATACAGAAGTTTATTTATTTTCAAAAGATATCGCCGCCAAAATCCAAAAAGATACATTGGCTTGGAAATATCAGATGGGAGCAACAGATTATTCCATAAGCGGATATTATCAAAAAGCTATAGAGACTTGGGATAAAAACGGAAGTGCCATACGAAAAATAAGCAAAGAAGATAGTTTGTACTTTAATACTTTCAAGCAAAAGCATGCAAAGAACTATATCATAAACCGTTCAAAAGACGAAAAGATTATCATTATTAACGAAGCCCATCATAATAATATGCACAGGGTTTTTACAACATCGCTCTTACAAGGTTTATATGATAATGGCTATCGCTTTTTTGGACTGGAAGCACTTGCAGATTCATTAATAAACGTTCGAAAATTTCCGGTTATGCAAAGTGGTTTTTATGTAAAAGAGCCTCAAATGGCTAATTTGTTAAATGAAGCATTGAAAATTGGCTTTGTTTTATTTGAATATGAGGCAGCAGAAGGGAAAAACGGAAAAGAAAGGGAAATTGAAGAAGCGGCAAATATTGCACAATTGGTTAAGAAGAATCCTAATTCAAAATTTTTAATCCATTGTGGCTATGATCACGTTATAGAAGGAACTCCAACAAACAAAAATTGGGGAAGAGCTATGGCCGGCCGATTAAAAGACGAGACAAATATTGATCCTTTTACTATTGATCAGGTCGCTTATACTGAAAAAGGGGATGTTAAATTTACAAGTCCTTATGTTTTGATGGCCAATCCAAAAAAATCAGTAATCATGGTTAATGACACTGGAAAATTATTCAATGGAGGAGAAACAAACGACCAGACTGACTGCAGGATAATTCATCCTATAACAAAATACTTAGATGACAGGCCTAATTGGCTATTATTAGACGGACAGCGAAAAACATATACAATTCCAAAATCTAAAATCGCCGAATATCCTGTTTTGGCTCTTGCCTATCGAAAAAATGAATATGAGCAAAATGGAGTTCCTGCTGATATTATTGAAATCATAAATAAAGAAGCAAAGGCAAATTTTATTTTAGACAAAGGTGTTTATAGAATAATTATTAAGGACAAAAATTATAATATTATTCAGGAATTTGATGCGAAGATAAAATAACCGGATTAGCAGGAAATAAAAATACCGTTGCTAAAAACGTTTCTATTAGTGTGTTATAAATACTGATCGTTTTCTAAACTTATAAAGTGCCCTCATCTCTAAAGCTGTAATAGGCATTCTCAGTAATTATAACATGATCCAAAACTCTAATATCCAGATTTTCTCCTGCTATTTTTAATTTTTTAGTTATTATCCTGTCAGATTCGCTAGGATATAATACTCCTGAAGGATGATTATGAGCGAGAATTATTGATGTTGCATTATGCACGATGGCTACTTTAAAAACAAGACGCATATCTACTACAGTTCCTGTTATTCCGCCTTTGCTCAACTGATATTTATGGATAATCCTATTGGAATTATTGAGATACAAAATCCAAAATTCTTCGTGTGAAAGTTCACCGATAATAGGCTGCATCGCTTCAAAAACTATTCTGCCGGATGTCATTCTTTTTAATGGAACAGTTTCTTCAGAACGACGGCGGCGACCTAATTCCATAGCAGCTATAATTGTAATCGCTTTAGCTTCTCCAATACCATGATAGGCTACGAGTTGTTCGATCGAGATTTTCCCCATAGCATTCAGGCTTTTAACATCTGCTAAGATTCGTTTGCTCAATGTTACCGCGCTTTCCGTGTGGTTTCCAGCCCGTATAAGGATGGCGACAAGTTCAGCATTGCTTAAGGCTTCTTTGCCTTTCAATTTTAGTTTTTCACGAGGCTTGTCATCTTCAGCCCAATTTTTAATTGAAGGTGCTTTTTTATTCTCCTGCATGGCGTTTAAATTAAATTATGATGAAATATACGAATATATCGTTTAAGAAAAAAACTTATAAATAAATCCTAGTTATAAGATATATCATACATTTTACGTTATACCTGAAAACTAATTGCCATGAAGTATTTTCTCTCTCTTACCTGTTTCCTTTATATTACTCTTGCTTTAGAAAAGAGTTTCCCGGAAAAACTTTCAGATGCAGCAATTGCGCTGACGAAAGACAAAGTCAGTTATGACCCAAGTTACTTTTCTATAAATTATCCTAACGGTGATGTGCCAAAAGACAAAGGCGTTTGTACCGATGTTGTCATCAGGGCGTACAGAAAACTGGGAATTGACCTTCAGAAAGAAGTACATGAAGACATGAAAAAAAACTTCTCAAAATATCCGCAAAAATGGGGACTCAAAAAGACAGATCCGAATATTGACCATAGAAGAGTGCCAAATCTTCAGGTCTTTTTTACGCGATTTGGCAAAAGTTTGGAAGTAACCGATATTGCTTCAGATTATAAGACAGGCGACCTCGTAACCTGGATGATTGGCGAAAAAATGCCGCATATAGGGATTGTAACAAACAAAAAAACAGCTGACGGAAAACGGAATCTGATTGTGCATAATGTTGGTTCCGGACAAGTTCTGGAAGATTGCCTCTTCAAATACAAAATAACCGGACATTACCAATTTAAAAAGTAAGCGGACCAGCTTCCGGAAAGGGAAATGGCTGATCCACTAATCATCATAGTCTATTTATAGAAGCGTTTTTACCTCATCAAAATTCAGTCCACCATAATTTCCGGAACTCATCAACAACAATGCGATTTTCTCCGTATCAAATTTTAGGTGGAAAAGATATTCTTTAAATGCCGCAGGATTGGTATAAATAATCAGATCTTCACGATTGAACGATTTTGCTATCTGCTCATAGGTTACTTCTTCCAATTGCTTGATTTTTACAGCATCAGGCGAATAGAAAACAACCGCCACATCGGCTGCATCTAATGATCCTTCGTATTCTTTCAGAAATTCAGCATTTAAGCTGCTATACGTATGCAATTCCAGACAAGCAATCAGTTTTCTGTCAGGGTATTGTTCTTTCACTGCTTTTGTTGTAGCCGCAACCTTACTTGGTGAATGCGCAAAATCTTTGTAGGCTACATTATTCTTATTTTCTGCAATTTTTTCTAAACGTTTTGAAGCGCCTTTAAAACTGGCAATGGCTTCATAAAAATCTGCCTCATCAACACCCATATTTTGGCAGATCCATTTGGCTCCGGCAAGATTATTCAGGTTATGGGCTCCAAAAACTTCAATTGGCATATCGCCTTCCGGAGTTTCGAGCAATGTTGTTCCATTCTCTACGCTATAATTTGGTGTTGAATACGGAATTTTTCGAATAGGATTTGTCGCTGCTTCCGCTACTCTTTTTACTTCCGCATCATCTTCATTATATACAAGAATACCTCCGTTGGTTATTTTTTGTATAAAAATTTCAAACTGTTCTACATAGTTTTCATACGTTGGAAAAACATTGATATGATCCCAGGCAATTCCGGAAATCAAGGCAATATTGGGCTGATACAAATGGAATTTTGGTCTTCTGTCCATTGGTGATGATAAGTATTCATCTCCTTCAAGAACGATAAAATCATTTTCTTCCGTCAGATGCACCATCGTATCAAAACCTTCCAATTGCGCTCCAACCATATAATCCACATTGATTCCGTGGTAATGCATAACATGCAAAATCATCGAAGTAATGGTTGTCTTTCCATGCGAACCGCCAATTACTACTCTTGTCTTATTTTTTGACTGTTCGTATAAAAACTCAGGATATGAAAAAATCTTCAATCCTAATTCTTGCGCTTTTAAAAGTTCCGGATTATCGGCTTTGGCATGCATTCCAAGAATAACCGAATCGATATCCGAAGTAATTTTTTCAGGAAACCAACCCATTTCTTTAGGCAGCAATCCTCTTTTTTCCAAACGTGTCTTGGAAGGTTCAAAAATAGCATCGTCGCTCCCGGTTACCTGGTATCCTTTTTCATGCAAGGCAATGGCAAGATTGTGCATAGCACTGCCTCCAATGGCTATAAAGTGTGTTCTCATCTATTCCGATTATGATCAGATTTAATTATATTTTGCTTTTTTCAGCATACTCATCCAAAACAGCTTTTGCTTTTTCGGGCTGTTTCATTTTATTTTTATATAGGTCGGCTAATTTCTTATAGGTCATTTTTGACCTTCCAATTTCGACTGCCTTTTTATAATTCTTTTCTGCTTCTTTATATCTTTTGAAATATTCTGCAATATGCCCTTTTGAAAGATAACCGTCTACAGCAGAAAGCGCCATCAGTTCGTCAGCATACTTTTGTGCCTTTCTTTCACTGCCTCCAACAATGCCGGGAAGTTGTAAATATAACTCAACCAATGCCCATCGCGATTCTATATGTTTTGGATTTAGTTCAATGGCTTTTTTAAAAGAATCTTCCACATCATCAATCATCCCTAAAGCTTTAAACTTATTGCTTTCCTTGGCTTTCATTCCAAGGGCACCTCCGTATTTATAAAAATAATTGGCTTCTGAAGGTTTTAATTCTTTTAGCTTTTCATAGTACCCTAAGGCTTCATTCCAGTTTTTTGTATGTGCTTCGATATCTCCTAAATACTCAATAATGCCTGTATCTTTTGGGCTTTTTTTATAAAGAGCCACAAATATTTCTTTAGCCTTTTCATAATTCCCCTTATTAAAAAACTGCTCTCCTTTCACATATTCAGACTGTGAAAAAACAGCTATCGGAAACAAAAATAAAAGTAAAAAAAAACGTTTCAACAGGCTTGATTTAGTCTTCCAAAAATAGCAAAATGATTTGGAATAGCGGGATGGATTTTATCTGTTTTGGAGAACTAGCTTATTGTCAATCAAAACTCATATAAAACAGGAGCAAACTGAGTAATTCTTTCAAATTCATTTCCACAAAAAAAGCCGTTTCAAATTGAAACGGCTTTTTAAATTATTTGAACTAATAACTAATCTAAAAATTATTTTGCGATTGTCATTTCGTCAATGATATGTTTTGCTCCGGCATATTTGTCAATGATAAACAAAACATAACGGATATCAACATTGATTGTTCTTTGTAGTTTAGAATCAAAGATTACGTCACCAGCCATAGCTTCGATGTTACCGTCAAAAGCTACACCAATAAGCTCTCCTTTTCCATTCAATACCGGTGAACCTGAGTTACCACCTGTAATATCGTTGTCTGTCAAGAAGTTTACAGGCATATATCCTTTTTTGTCAGCATATGGTCCGAAATCTTTTTTCTCGTTCAATTCAATCAATTTTTTAGGCAAGTCAAACTCTTGGTCGTTTGGCTTGTATTTTTTGATTGTTCCTTGAAGCGTAGTATAGTTGTTGATTTTCGCATCATTTCTCTTATCCGCAGGCAAAGAACGAACTTTACCGTAAGTCAGACGTAAAGTTGAGTTTGCATCCGGATATTTGATTTTGTTCAGCTTAGACTCACGTAATCCTTCTACAAGAAGACGGAATGACTTCTGATAATCATTTTCCAATTTAGCAATTTCTTCCGGCTTGCTTCTGTAAGTAGCCAAAATACTAGATGAAAGCAAGTATAGCTTATCATTTTTCAATGCATCCGGATTTGGATTTTTCAAAAATGCTTCTGCTTTTTCTTTTGTAGCGAAAACGCTTTCTGCGATAGCCTCATCTACAAATTTCGTGAAGTTATTTTTGTTTTCTTTAGCAAGTCCTTCAATAAATGGATCTAGCTTGTAACCTGCTTTTGCAGCATAAAGATTTAGTTCTGCAATCAATACGTCTCTTTCTAATGGAAGATAGAAACCTTCATAAACACCTTCGATTGCTGCCTGAAGTCTTGGAAGCATTTCAGCTTTCTTAGCATCATTTTCTTTAGCATAAGCTGCAATTCCATTTCCTAAACTTGCAGGACCACCAGCCAGGCTGCTGTTTCTCAAGATAGAAATCAGGTAATTATCGTGTCTTGACTTTTCGTTTGTTGCTTTGTAATATTTATTGATTGTTTCAACAACATCACCATATTTTTGCTTGTTCTCAGCCTTGTTAGCCCATTTGTTGAACTCAGCCTCTTCTTTTTGTTTTGTATCTGCTGTCTTGAATTTAGTCAACGCATCAATCATTCCCTGACGGTTTTTCCAATAGTTCGCTACAGAAGCATATTTAGAAGCATAGTTTAAACGTACCTGGTCGCTTTTGTCCATGTGAACTTTCATAGCGTCCATTCCGGTTTTAGAACCTTCAACCCATGCAGGATAAGCAAATTTTACGTTTTGCTCAATTCCACCAGCTGGCATCCAACGGTTTGTTCTACCTGGATAACCTAAAATCATTGCGAAATCATTTTCTTGAACACCTTTCAAGCTGATTGGTAAGTGGTGCTTAGGTTTCAACGGAACGTTCTCAGTAGAATATTCAGCAGGATTTCCATCTTTATCAGCATATACTCTGAACATAGAGAAATCTCCTGTGTGACGTGGCCATTCCCAGTTGTCTGTATCACCTCCGAATTTTCCGATACTTTCCGGTGGAGTTCCAACCAGACGAACGTCTTTATAATCTTGGTAAACGAAATAGTAGTATTCATTTCCTTGGAAGAATGGACGAACAGAAACAGTATATTTCCCTCCTTCATCATTTTCTTTCTGGATTTTAGCAATTTCCTGGTTGATTGCTTTTTCGCGCTCAGCCTCGCTCATGTTATCCGTAACTTTAGAAAGGATTCTTTTAGAAACATCATCCATTCTCACAAAGAAACGTACGTAAAGTGAGTTTGGCTTGATTTCCGCTTTCTTGTCTTTTGCCCAGAATCCGTCTCTCAAGTAGTTGTCTTTTGGAGTAGAAACTTCTGCAATCGCATCATAACCACAGTGGTGGTTAGTCAAAACCAAACCTTGGTTAGAAATAATTTCTGCAGTACAGCCGCCATTGAACTGAACAATAGCATCTTTAATACTTGAATGGTTGATGCTGTAGATTTCCTCAGAAGTCAATTGCAATCCCATTTTCTGCATGTCACGGTGATTCAAACGTTCAATGAACATCAAGAACCACATCCCTTCGTCAGCCTTCACCGTTGTAGGAACAAGCAGTATAGCCGTAATTAAGGATAAAATAATTTTTTTCATTTAATAGTATTTAAAGTTTAATAGGTATGTGAGTAGTCGCATAAAATGTTTTTTTGTTACATTTTTGACTACTAACATATATTTTTGCGATGCGAATATACTTCATTTTAAAATTTTAGACTTACAAACGAAAGAGAAAACTAAATCGTTATCGCAATTTTAACTTTTGTTTTAGAGTTCTTGTTTTCTGGCTTTTTTACCTGACTTCTTCCGCACGAACAGCAATTTCTTTTGCTTTCCTGGTTTTCTTTTGTGGTAAAAAATTTCTCTCGCCTAAATGCGAATAATATTGTTGGATAAATGCCTTGAAATACAAAATATTCTTTTCATCTACTTGTGTTTTGCTTTTCATCAGGTTATTTTTCCACAACGGGTCTTTTCTATAATCCGATTTAACCAGTATATCTTTTTCGTTGAATTGGTAGTAATGCGTATCAGTAGTACAGTTAAAGGCACTATTCGAAAAATTAATAGCAAAATGGTTTTCTCGTCCTTCCGGATTGAAATGATTTTTTCCAAAAGCAAAATAAGGTTTATCATAGTCAAGCATTCCTAAAAGCGTAGGCATGATATCGATATGCTGCATGATCTTGTCATCGGTTCCTTTGAAATTTTTACCGGGATGATAAAACAGAATCGGAATAGAATAATCAAACGGTGGTTTTAAAAACTTTGGAGAATCGGCTCCGGAAGCGTGATCGGCCGTTATTACGAAAAGGGTATTCTTAAACCAGGGTTCTTTTTTAATTTCTTCAAAAAACATCTGGAGTGCATAGTCTGAATATTTGATAACGCGGTGTATTGGGAGCGTTCCTTCAGAAAATTTACCTTTAAACTCGACTGGAATACTAAACGGATGATGGGACGAAAGCGTAAAAACGGTTGTAAAAAACGGTTTTGGCATCTGGTTGACTTTTTCATGGACAAAAGGCCAGAATTTATGATCCCAGATTCCCCATTTCCCGTCAAAATCATCATCTCCTTTTACTTTTTCGTATTCTTCTCTGGACTGGAATTCTTCAATATCAAGGTTTTTACCAAAAGACACAAATCCCATCGATTCTTTTACGGCTCCGTGCATAAAAGCCGTATGATAGCCCATTTCATTCATGCAAGCTGGCAAAGCATGATAATTGGCAACAGAATTAGGCAATGACAGAAATGGTTCTTTAAAAGTCGGGATCGAAGCCCAGATTGCTGGCAGCGCATCCATAGAGCGGTAGCCATTCTGATGTGCATTTGTAAAAAGATAGCCCTCCTGAAAAAGTGAATCCAGAAATGGAGTATTAGTCTGCTGTTTTGGCTTAAACTGGTCTGAAAGACTTTTGATATGCGCTTTGCCGAAGCTCTCTAAAATTATAATAAAAACATTTGTATTGCGGTCAATCTTAAATTTGTCTGAAGAGGACGGCATATGTGTTGTTGGCATATACGTTTCTGCCGTCTTTTTGTCAAAATATTCGAGTTTGGGAACTTTTTTAGATTTGCCTAACGTTCGGAAAAGACAGAAAGGATTACTCAATATTAAGGAAGTGTGCGAAGCATTATCCGTATACATAAAGGCATCGCTCATCGAAATAGGAAAAGAAGCTTTTGAAAGACTGGCTCCCCTGACAAAAAAAACGGTCAGAAAAACCATTACGCCCAGATATACCGAATTGACGATATAATAATTTCTATTACTTGACACTACCGATTTTCCATATCCTATCCATCTGAACCCAACGCAAAGCATACCAAGCACAATGAAATAAAAGATAAAACCATACCAATAATCGGCTATAAAGTCGAGTATCAAAAGTGAAAAGCTATCTTCCTTAACCAAAAACAAATCACCTAAAACCAATCGGGACTGTTTATATGGATAATAAAACACATCTGCAAAATTGACCAGCAGACCAAGGCTGTTCGAAATCATATAAATCCAGAAAAGTCTTTTCTGATAGTTTTCTTTTTCCCGAAACCGAAAAGGAAGCAACGAGAAAAAAATAAAAGGCAGATTAAGATAAAGAATGGAAACCGTGTCAAACATCAGGCTTCCTCTCAGCAAAGAAAACAGGTCCTTATGGTGAATGGGATCTATCAGGTGGTCGTTAAAATAATAAAAGATAAATCTACCGAACATGAATGCGACATAAACGACCATAAGTCGCAACAGCATAACCGTAAAATCATTTTTCCAGTTGATTTTCATAAAATCTAACTACTATTAGCTCCTTCGAAAAACGGAACAAAAGCCTGTTCTGTGGTAGCAGAAAAAGCGTTGGGGAATCGAAGTAAATGTTTGTTCATACAAAAATAATGAATAATTTACATTCTGTTTACGCGCCAAAAATTATATCTGTTGTTTTAACTTATAAAAAAAGCATCATTACGATGCTTTATCTTTTCTGTTGTATTAATTCTATTGCTTTTTGTAATGCGTCCTCGTTATCTTCAATCTCAATATCAGGAAGAATACTTTCTGTATCGATAATGCCGCTTGGCCGCACATCCAGACTGGTCGACACCTGGAAAGTAAATTTGGAATACGGCAATGCATACCACATCATAGGATCTGCATAAAAAGAAGAAAGATTGGCCGTTGGCTGTCCTACCAAAGTTCCCAGCTGATAATCTTTTACCATAGCCGCAAACATTGACCCGGCAGAAAAAGTATAATTATCAATCAGTACATAAATATTCCTTTTCTGTTGTAACGATGACTTTTTAGGTTTTACAAGTTTATGTTCCACGACTGCCAACTCATTATCTTTTGTGTTCCAGATTGCTTTTGTATGCTTATTGATTCCATAGGTAAATTTCGCCCATCGCATTATTCTTGGTATGTACATTGCCGAAAAGTTTTTCTTGAATTCCGGCGTTACCTTCCATAACGTTTTAGAGGAAGTACGGAAAGGCTTATCAGCAAAATAACGCCCTAAATCTTCACCATAACGGGCATCGCCTCCATCATGATTGCGGACATCAATAATCACATTTTTAATTTTAAGTTTGTCAATTTTCTTAAAGCTTGTTTTATAAAATTTCTTGAAATAGCTTCGCTTCTCACTGTCAAAATCTTTAATCGTAAGCAAGGCTGTGGAATCATTAAGAATCGAAAACTTGCAGGTTTCTTCCGTTGTTTCTGGATTCTTTTCGGCAAGCGCAGTACTCAAAACACCTTGTACTTCCATCTTACTTGTTTTTCCATTCTTATCTAAAAAATCAATCGTGTAAGGAGCCCTCCAATCATAAACCCGCCATAAATAATACGGGAAAGAAGCCGTGACATATTTTTCGTCCAGAAAATCCAATTCTTTTGAAGATTGTAATTTTAAAGTCTGCACTACTTTTTCAATCGGAATGCCATTTACTGCAACAAGTTTATTTATAGAATCGATTGCCGTTTGATCTGAATAATTCTTTTTGACGGTATAGCTTCCTTCTTTGTTTTCTATTGAAAAAGGAAAAAACAGGCCTCCATCTTTTACATATTTTTTATAAAACTGGGTAGGATAACTTCGGGTATGGGCATCATTCATAAAAACCAATATTTTATCAATCTGCCTCCAGAAACCAAATAACGAAAGATTTTCCGGCAATTCATTTTTTAGTGAATCCAAATAATGAGTCCATTCTTCCTTACTCCTGTAATAATAGGGATTAGGATGCGAATAGTTTATTTTTTCAACCAGGCAGTCAATATCATAAATCATTTGTTTTTTTGAAAGCTGCTCGTCCTGGGCAAAAACCTGCTGGCATTGCCCTATCGTTAAAAAAGCAATTACCAATATAAGCCGTATCATTTTAAAATATCTTTAAGTTCAACGATTTCAAATTCAGGATCATATTTGACAATCTCACGAAACATTGAGATGTGACCTGCTCCTAGCAGCACCATTACTTTATCGTCTTTGCTTTCTGTTAGTTTTTGCACCAAGGAAAACATATAAAGGTTACGTTTATACCATTCCGATGCCAAAGAAGCTCCAATAAAATTATCTGTCTTTCCTGCCTTGTTTGCCAAACCTACATACCATTGGATGTCAGAATTTGTATATTCCTGAGTATTCATGCTCAGAATCAGATCCGTCAGCGAATAGGTAGCAATCTTTTTATTTGTAGTCGTTTCTATATGTTTCATCATTCTTTTGTTTTGCTCTATTAATTGTGTCTGACCCGCCTGTTCCATTCCTAAGAGCATCATCTCATAGGGAAAAGTCGTATCTAAATAATCAATTGCAAACATTTTTTTATGGTTGAGTTTTTTAGCAGCTCGTAATGCTAATTGTACTCTTTCATCAGCCATTGTTTTTAATAAGCTATCAGGATTTTGGGCATAAAACCGGTCTAATTCATTCTGTTTTGTATAATCCCATTCTACAAAAATTTTATCCGGGCCAAACTTTTTAATACGGTTGGTTATTGTTTCCAGTTCCTTTTGGCTCTTTGGAGTCATAACATCAAAAGTGTTTACTTTGGCGACATCATATCCCGGATTTTCAAAATGAAAGCTACCAACCAGTAAAATCTGTTTCTTTTTTGTTTGTGCCATCAATCCTGTGCAGGCAACTAATAACATCAACAAGACTATTCTTTTCATAATTTGAGCGTTTTAAATTTGTTCCAAAAGTAAAATCCCAACAGTAGCGCTTTTTTAAATTTTGACGAAGGCGTTATAGTATCTTACAAACCTTCAAAATCAAAACCTGAATAATTTCATATAATGAACCTGGCCGTTTGACACAAGAAATTCAGGTTTCGTGTAAATATTGATTTGATTCAAAGTCATAATCGTATTTTTGAGAAGCAATACAGATGACATGAAGCTAAAAATTCCATTCCACTATCATATTACATTTTTCCTCAGCGTATATCTGATTTTTGTGCTTTGGGAATTTACAACCAGCCTTAATCAGGACTCTTCGTTTTTTTCTTTTGATTTGATGTCTGTATTATTTTCAATAACTCTGGCATTGGCACTTTTTTGTATTTATATTTTTAATTTTTATACTTTCTGCCATTGGTTTTTGAATCGAAGAAAAATAATTTTATACATACTTTCCATTCCTGTTTCATTGGTGCTTTTTGCCGGTGTACGTTATTTTTTGCAGGAAGTTGTTGTTTTTGAATTGACTGGCTTCCATAATTATTATGACGCATCAAGACAGCCAACCTATTATATCCGGGACAACTTTTTTTTCGGGATGCCTGCTGTAATATTAAGTACATTGTTTTATCTTATCTTACAATTTCAGCAATACCAAAGACAAAATCAGCAATTATTGCTAGAAAATAAAAAAGCTGAGTTCCAGCTATTGAAATCGCAAGTGAGTCCGCATTTTTTATTTAATACGCTCAATTCTTTTTATGGCGAATGGATTGAAAAAGATCCTGAAACTGCTTCCGATTTGCTGAAATTATCCGATCTTTTGCGTTATGTGATTACGGAAACCGACAAAGAATATGTGCTGCTTTCCAAAGAATTACAGTTCATCAAAAACTACATTGATTTGCAGGAAAAAAGATTTGAAAATCAGCTTTACCTTGATTTTTCGATTGAAGGCAACGCTGGCAATCTTATGATTCTTCCATCGGTTTTAATCCATTTTACAGAAAATGTTTTTAAGCATGGAAAACTGAATGATCCAGAGAAAAAAGTGAATATTACCATAAAAATCAACGGTCATTTTCTGGAAATTTCAACGTTCAACAGCAATCAGCCTGGCGAAAATTATTCGTCAACGGGAATTGGTTTTGATAATCTTACCAAACGCCTGGAATATGCCTATCACGAAAATTTCATACTGGAAAAAACAAAAGAAAATAATACCTTTAAGACTTATTTGAAAATTCCTCTAAAAAGCAATCTATGAAATTCAAATGCATAATTGTCGATGACGAACCACCAGCAACGCGCATCTTGGAGAAATATGTTGAACAGGTTTCTTTTCTGGAAAGAGTAGCTACGTTTAATGATTCGCTAAAGGCTTTAGAATTTTTAAATAGTCATACTGTCGATTTAGTTCTTTTGGATATACAGATGCCTCAACTTACAGGACTTCAGCTTTCAAAAATTATCTCAAAAGACATCAGGATTATTTTTACGACTGCCTATCCAGATTTTGCATTAGAAGGTTTTGAGCTGAGCGCACTTGATTATCTGGTCAAGCCTATTGCTTTTGAACGTTTTTATCAGGCGGTATCAAAATTGCAGTCTGGTCCAAAACAAGAAGTCCAGCCCTCCAGTTCAGCCGATTTTATTTTTATAAAAACCGACGGTAAGAATAAGTTTGTCAAGCTGTTCTTAAAAGACATTCTTTATATTGAAAGTCTCCAAAATTACATCTGCATCCATACCCTGGAACAGCAATTCATTACGCATTCTTCTTTACGAAATGTATTGGAATCTTTGCCACAGGATGATTTTGTACAAACCCACAAATCGTATGTAGTGGCTTTAAAACAAATCGAATCGACCGATAATTTTTCCGTTTTCATCAACAACAAAGAATTACCTATTGGAGCGACCTTTAAGGATGAATTTTTCAAGCGGATAGATCAGAACAAAATATAAAAGGCGACTATTAAGTCGCCTTTTTATTTATACTCTTTTATTGCTTTTATTGCTTTTATTCCTGATTCTCGTCAGCATTCAGCATCTCCCACAGCTTGTCTTTTAGTTCAACAAGTCCCTGGTTAGCGATTGAAGAGATGAAATGGTATTTCAAACCTTTAAATTCTTTGTCTAGCTGCGCTTTCATTTCTGCTTTCAGTTCTTCGTCAAGCATATCTGATTTCGAAATTACAATAAAGCGTTCTTTATCTAAAATTTCCGGATTGTAGCGTCTCAGCTCATCCAAAAGGATTTCATATTCTTTTTTAATATCGTCCGCATCGGCAGGAATCAAAAACAGCAATACCGAATTTCTTTCGATATGTCTTAAGAAGTAATGTCCTAGTCCTTTTCCTTCGGCTGCACCTTCAATAATTCCCGGAATATCTGCCATTACAAACGATTGGAAATCTCTGTAGGCTACAATTCCAAGATTCGGCTTTAGTGTTGTAAAAGGATAGTCTGCAATTTTTGGTTTTGCAGATGTCAGTACAGACAGTAAAGTAGATTTACCTGCATTTGGAAATCCTACCAAACCTACATCGGCCAGAACTTTAAGTTCCAGAATAATGTCCAATTCGTTAGCCGGCATTCCAGGCTGTGAATATCTTGGTGTTTGGTTTGTGGAACTTCTAAAATGCCAGTTTCCTAATCCGCCTTTTCCTCCTTTTACTACAATCTTTTTCTCGCCATGTTCTGTAATTTCGAACAGGATTTCATTGGTTTCCTTATCACGAACAACAGTTCCCAGCGGCACTTCAATGTATTTATCTTCTCCGTCTGCACCTGTACTTCTGGCACTTCCTCCATCGCCTCCATGTCCGGCTTTGACGTGTTTTGCAAACTTTAAATGGAACAATGTCCAAAGTCCTTTATTCCCTACCAGATATACGTGTCCTCCTCGTCCTCCGTCACCTCCGTCAGGACCACCTTTTTCAATAAATTTCTCTCTATGCAAATGCGTAGATCCTTTTCCTCCTTTTCCGGAAGTAACATAAATCTTAACGTAATCTACAAAATTTCCCTCTGTCATTTTCTTTATTTAAAGTGTAAAGTTTAAGGTTTAAAGCCACAGCATACTGTCAACTCTAAACCTTAAACTTTATACTGTTTCTTTTTTGTTTATTCTTTTAGGGAACGTACTAAAACCTTATCGATTTTAACACCGTCCATATCTATAACTTCTAATTCAAATAAGTTCCAGATTAGTTTTTCGCCTTGTTTTGGTATATAAGAAAGCTCCGTCATGATTAAGCCGCTCACGGTTGTAACTTCATAATCATTAATCAGCTCATCCAAATCAAAATAAGTCAAAAAGTCGTGAAGCGAATAATGTCCGTCTACCAACCAGGTACCATCTTCTCTGGCTACAAGCTGAAATTCTTCATGATAGAAATCAGATGCATCACCTACCAACGCTTCCAGAATATCGTTTAAGGTAATCATACCTTGTGTGATTCCGTACTCGTCTGTTACGATAGCATAATGCACTTTGGTTTTCTTGAAAATATCCAATGCTTTATAGGCAGAAGTATGTTCGATCAGATAAACCGGTTCTTTCATTATTTCTCTAAGGTTGAAATCTCCGCTTTCAAATTTGGCAAACAAATCTTTTAGCAGCACAACACCAACCACTTCGTCCAAACTTTCTTCACAAACCGGATATACGGAGTGGATTTCATCAAGGACTTTTTGTTTAAGCGTAGGAAGATCGTCTTCTAAAGAAAGATAATCAACCGCTTTTCTGTGCGTCATCAGCGAGTTTACCTTTCTGTCACCAATATGGAAAACACGTTCCACAATATCCTGTTCGATTTCCTGTACTTCTCCTACTTCGGTTCCTTCTTTAATTATTGCCTTGATTTCTTCTTCAGTAACTTTTCCATCTGCTGTTGGTCTGATTCTGAACAATTTCAGAAGCGATTCTGTCGAAATGGTCAAAAGCCAGATAAAAGGTGCGGTAATTACCGAAATTATCTTCATTGGCAAAGCGACTGTCTTTGCAATCGTTTCCGGATAATTGAGCCCTATTCTTTTTGGAAGCAATTCGCCAAGCACCAATGAGAAGAAAGTCAATATAACAACTACGATTCCAACTGAAAGATTTGCTGAATACGGCTGAAGGAATTCATACTGATCCAAGAAAATCTTTACATCGCCAGTGACATTATCACCTGAATAAATACCTGTTAAGATTCCGATTAATGTGATTCCGATTTGAACGGTAGACAAAAATTTGTTTGGTGAATTGGCCAAATCCAAAGCAGTTTTGGCACTGGTATTCCCTTTTTTTGCAGAAGTTTCCAATCTGTTTTTTCGCGCAGATATCAATGCAATTTCCGACATCGAAAAAACACCATTCAAAAGGATTAAAAAGAAAATTATAGCTATTTCCAAGTTTTATAAATTTAGTTAAAGGCTATCGATTACAGTACTTAATCGATCTGTAATTTCTTCTATGGTACCGATTCCGTCCACAGCGTGAAATTTATTTTGTGCTTTATAATAGTCCATTAATGGAGCTGTTTTTTCGTTGTATTCCTGATAACGGTTTCTGATTTTCTCTTCATCCTGATCATCTGGCCTTCCGGAAGTTTTTCCTCTTTCCAAAAGTCTTTTTACTAATATTTCATCATTTGCTTCCAGAGCAACCGTTGCTGTAATTTTTTCTTTTTTAGATTCTAAGAAGTTATCTAAAGCTGCTGCCTGTGATAAGGTTCTTGGAAATCCGTCAAAAAGGAATCCTTCAGATCCCGGATTTTTATCTACTTCACTTTGAAGCATCTGAATAGTTACCTCATCTGGAACTAAATCCCCTTTATCCATATAGGTTTTGGCTAATTTGCCAAGTTCCGTTTCATTTTTAATATTGAACCTAAAAATATCTCCTGTTGAGAGATGGGTCAGATTGTATTTCTTTTTTAAGAATTCGGCCTGAGTTCCTTTTCCCGCTCCAGGCTTCCCAAATAATACGATATTAATCATTTTGTTAGTTGTGAGTTATTATATGCCAGGATTTTTCAATCCAAAATGTTTCATTTCCAATCCGACTTAATCTTTCAATTGGTATACTTCAGGAATATTTCTTCCAAGTCCATCATAATCCAGGCCATAGCCCACAATGAATTTGTTTGGAATTTCAATACCAATATAATCAATTTTTATGTCTTTTTTGTATGCTTCGGGCTTTAAAAATAAGGTAGCAAACTTAAGTTGCTTTACATTTTGCGACTCAAACATTGCTTTCAGTTCTACCAAAGTATTACCTGTGTCGACAATATCTTCTATTACGACAACGCTTCTTCCCGATAAATCTTGATTAAGTCCGATAAGCTTTTTTACCTCATGGGTTGTAGTAGTGCCTTCATACGAGGCTAATTTCACGAAGCTAACTTCGCAGGCTTTCGGATAGTGTTTCATAAAGTCTGAAACAACCATAAAGGCGCCATTTAAGACGCCCACAAATAAGGGTATCTCTTCGTCTAGGTCTTCAGCTACTTCCTGCGCCATTTTGGCTATAGCTGAATCGATTTCCTTTCCACTGATGAAAGGAACAAAATGTTTGTCGTGAAGTTGTATCACAATGATTTTATTAAATAATAAGTTGCAAATATACTAAAATAGAATCCAGCTATTTTACAATTTATTTCAGTTTTATTACAATTTTATTTTTGTTAAATAATTTTTAATATTCTTTAAAGCCCGAAGATAAAAAATTTAAAATCAGTAAATTCAATATTCAGAAAACACAACCACTAATTTTTTTGAGCTATGAAAACACGAATTTTACACCTACTTCCCTGCCTTGCTTTTTCGTTCTTATCCTGCAACGGACAGGAAAAGAAACAGCCTGTAAAAAATAGTACTACTGTCGTAAAAACTGCGATTGGCGATTTGGAACTTCCTGCTCCGTATGCTACAGAATCTGCAAGAAAAATAAGCCGGATGAAAGAATGGCCGGAAGGAATTACGCCCAAAGCTCCGGAAGGATTTGTGGTTAGCAAATTTGCTGACGGGTTGAAAAATCCACGTTGGACTTATATTGCGCCCAATAATGACATTTTTGTAGTGGAAAGCAACACTTTTAAAAGTGCAAACCAGATCACTATTTTCAGAGACAAGGACAATGATGGCGTTTTTGAAACCCGTGAAATTTTTAAGGACGGACTCAATATGCCTTTTGGGATGCTCATTCTTGGAAATTATTTTTACATCGCCAATACCGACGGTCTTTTCCGTTTTCCTTATAGCGCCGGTGACCTGAAATTAAGAGGAAACGGAACAAAAATACTGGAACTTCCAGCCGGAGGCTATAACAACCACTGGACAAGAAATCTGCTTGCCAATGCTGACGGTTCAAAAATATACGTTTCTGTAGGTTCTGCCAGCAATAATGCCGAGCATGGAATGGAAGTAGAAAAAAGGCGTGCCAATATTTTAGAAATCAATCCAGACGGAACGGAAGAACAAATCTATGCCAGCGGATTGAGAAATCCTGTTGGAATGGACTGGAATCCTGTAAACAATGAACTTTGGACAGCTGTAAACGAACGTGATGATCTGGGAGACGAGCTTGTTCCGGATTATATTACAAGCGTAAAAAGAGGCGGTTTTTATGGATGGCCTTATTCCTATTACGGACAGATTGAAGATCCAAGAATGAAAGGACAAGGAAAAGAATTAATTGCAAAAGCCATCATTCCTGATGTTTCAGTTGGTGCCCATACGGCTTCTCTTGGTTTTGCTTTTTACAATAAGGATGCCTTTCCGGCTAAATATAAAAACGGGGCGTTTGTTGGACAGCATGGTTCGTGGAATCGCTCAAAACTAAGCGGCTACAAAGTGCTTTTTGTACCTTTTAAAAACGGAAAGCCTTCCGGAAAACCTGAAGATTTTCTGACCGGATTTATTGCCAATGAAGAAAAAGCCGAAGTTTACGGACGTCCGGTAGCTGTAACGGTTATGAAGGATGGTTCATTATTAGTCAATGATGACAGCGGCAATACGATATGGAAAGTGGCTGCTAAAAAATAAGTTTTTCGGAAATTCCCAAAATATATCCCGCTAAGTTTAGTCATTCATGCTTTGCGCCTCTACGTCTTTGCGTGAAATAATTGCTCGCAAAGGCGCAGAGGCGCAAAGTTTATTAATACACTAATTTTTTTGCATCGCCTTTCATTATAAACTTTTGACAGTTATTTTATTTTAATACTTTTACTCCAAACAGCCCAATCTATGAATCCGATTTGCAAAAATTGCGAACATGAAATTACTGGAAATTTCTGTAGCGAATGTGGACAATCTGCGGATACACATCCTATAAATTTTCATTACCTCTGGCATGATGTACAGCATGGTATTTTTCATTTTGACAAAGGACTTCTTTTTACTGCCAAAGAGCTTTTTACAAGACCCGGTCATTCCATTAGAGAATTTATCGAAGGTAAAAGAGTCAACCATTTCAAACCTACAGCATTGGTTTTTTTGCTGGGTTCTCTTTATGGTCTGCTATATCATTTTTTTCATATTGAGATTCCGTCCACTATAACCAATGAAGATTCGGAACAGACATTCAATATTATAGGAGACTGGATTACTGCACATTATGCACTGGCAACTTTGTTTACCATTCCTCTACTATCAATCGCTTCTTTTCTTGCCTTTCGAAAAACAGGCTATAATTTGGTAGAACATTTGGTGCTAAACGGTTTTATTGCCGGACAAAAGCTGATTCTCCAATTTATTTTCTTCCCGCTTCTTTATATTTACAGCGGAACCCAAACCATGTTGCTACTCTCCGGAATATCTGTACTTATTGATATCCTACTTGCATTTTGGGTCTACAATCAGTTTTTTGATACCCAATCAACTTTAAAAAACATTTTAAAAACGGTTCTAACCTATATTTATTTCTTTATACTATTTACGATCCTGACCGTTGTAATAAGTGTAGTTGTGGAGCTATTTATCAAAAAAGCATAAAATGATGAGTTCTGATTTTATCCGAAAATTAGAAAATAGCACGGCACACAGGCAAAGTCGTGAATCAATGTCTGATAGTGTTTCTGCCAATCTGGAATTGTTGCCCGTTTTGATGTCCGTGGTATTAGATATCCAAAACAAAAACCACTATAAAGGCTGTTGGATTTCGGAATTGGTTTTTGAAAACCATATCTACTGGCTTATTCCCTATCTGGATACTTTCTGCAAAACACTTTCATCATATTCGCATGACGGTGCGTTGCGTTCCGTTTCTAAAATCTGTCTTTTTTCGGCCACTCACCATTTGAAAAAGAAAAAATCAGGAGAAGTTTTCCTGACGGACGAACAGTTGGAACTAATGACAGAATCCTGTTTCGACTGGCTTATCAGCGATCAAAAGGTGGCAACCAAAGCCTATGCCATGAGAGCCCTTTATGCTTTTGGAAAAATAAACGACTGGATATATCCGGAACTCAAGACTATTTTAGTACAAGATTACCCGAATCATTCTGCGGCCTATCAAGGAGCTTCAAAGGAAATCCTGAAAAAATTGAAATAGCTAAAAAATATTTTCCGTTTTGCCAGCCAATTCATTTTAAGACTTTAAATTGCACGCTTTAATTTCCTTAACCATGGCGGAAAGCATTGCAAAAAATAATAGTCTTTTATTCAAGATAGTCACCAATCTTACTTTTTGGGTACTGATAGCAATCATTTCCGGTGTTTTGGTTGGACATTATATACCCGAAACCGGTACAAAAATGAAAGTCATAGGCGATACTTTCATCCAGATTGTCAAGCTTTTTATTGCTCCTATTATTTTTCTAACCATCGTTTTAGGAATCAGTGGTATGGGCGACCTTCGAAAAGTGGGGCGTATTGGGATAAAAGCACTGATTTACTTTGAAATCGTTACCACATTTGCCTTGGCTATTGGCGTTATTGCAGCCTATGTCATCCAGCCCGGCAAAATTGACAAGTCTGGCCTTGATATCCAGGACGCATCAAAATACACCTCCAACCCAAGAACAGAATTTGACTGGTGGCAGTTTTTTATGGATAATTTCACCTTGCAGGTTTTAGTAGTAGCCATAGTTTGTGGCATAGTGCTCAATTATTATAGCAGGCGCGAATCTGTAGTAGCCACCTTATACAAGGCTTCAAAAATTGTTTTTAAGGCTTTAAAATTTGTGATGTTTCTGGCTCCATTAGGTGCTTTTGGAGGTATGGCTTATACTGTTGGGAAGTTTGGACTACACACCTTGATTCCTTTAGGAAAACTGATGTTTACCGTATATGTGACAATGGCTATTTTTATCTTTTTTGTATTGGGCGGCATCCTACGCTATTATAAAATGAGAATCTGGGATTTTATAAAATACCTGAAGGCCGAACTACTAATTGTTCTGGGAACTTCATCATCTGAACCGGCATTGCCCAACTTAATGGACAAGTTAGAACGATTGGGCTGTAGTAAATCGGTTGTAGGATTGGTAGTGCCAACCGGATATTCTTTCAATCTTGACGGCACATCTATTTATCTTTCTATGTGCGTCATATTTTTAGCACAGTTATACAATGTGCATCTCACTTTTGGCGAAATACTGACTATTATCGGACTGCTGATGATTACTTCAAAAGGAGCTGCCGGAGTTACGGGAAGTGGCTTTATTGTTTTGGCCTCGACACTCACGGCCATTCATAAAATTCCACTTGAAGGATTGGCTTTCCTTTTAGGAGTTGATAAATTTATGAGTGAAGCAAGAGCTATAACCAACTTCATTGGTAATGGCGTAGCAACTATAGTGATTTCTAAAAACGAAAACGAGTTTGTTGATATTGAAAACCCAATGGAACTCGATTAGGCTTTTCTTTTCAGGTAGTCGTAAATTTTCTCTTGGGAACGCAGTGGTGGTTCTTCATTTCTTACCGGAATATTTTCGAGCGATGTTCCTAGCAAAGAAGCCTTTGTATTATCCTCTAATTGGATTTTAAGGATATTGAGCATTTCATTTTTCAGCACTGAGTCATATATCGGAAAACAGACTTCTATTCTATTGTAAATATTCCTGTTCATCCAATCGGCTGAACCCATAAACAACAATGGATTGCCATTGTTCTCGAATACAAAAATGCGTCCGTGTTCGAGATATCTGTCAACAATTCGTCGAACGGAAATATTTTCGCTCCTACCCGGAATTCCCGGAACAAGACAACAAATTCCCCGAATCATCAGTTGGATTTTTACTCCTGCATTGGAGGCTTCATATAATTTTTCGATAAGGCTTTTTTCTTCCAGATTATTCAGTTTTATAATAATTCCGGCATTTAGTCCTTTTATTTTGTTTTGGATTTCGGTATCAATCAGCTTGATGAATTTTTCCCGCAGATTGAATTTGGCTACCAGAAGGCACTTGAAATCCATTTTATATTTCTTTGGGTTTTTCTTGATGGTGGTAAGAAGCAGAAATGTCTTTTCTAAATCTTTCAGCATTTCTTTATTGGCAGTCATAAGAATATGGTCTGTATAAAAACGGGCTGTATTTTCATTTAGGTTTCCGGTTGCCAACAATCCTATAGACGGAATTTTACTCTGTTTTTTAAATTTTACGAGCGCTATTTTAGCATGTACTTTTAGAGATGGAATGCTATGAACGATCCTGACGCCGGCTTTTTTAAGCTGTTTTGACCATTTTATATTGTTTGCCTCGTCAAATCGTGCTTTTAATTCTACTACAACGGTTACTTTTTTTCCGTTTTTAGCCGCACTTATCAAGGCATTCGCAATTCTTGAATCGCTTGCTACACGATAAAGGGTTACGTATATTTCTTCGGCATTGGGATGCATGGAAGCCTCGTTAAAAAAGCGGAGTACGCTGTCATACGACTGATACGGGACATGCAGCATAAGATCTTTTTCTGCAATGGTATCAAAAAGGCTCTTATCTGCCGGACTATCCAAAGGAATAGGAATCATTTCAGCATAAGACAGGCTTTGTTTTTTTAACGGTAGCGAAGCCAGGTCTTTTAAATTATGATAGCGTCCACCCAAAACAATGGTCGCATCTTTCAGCTTAAATGTATCAATCACCGATTGCAAAAATGGCGGTGGCATGCGATAATCGAATAAAAAACGGGTAGCAAAGCTATAATCTCTCTTGGCAATCTTCTTTTCCATTTTTTCGGCCATAGCCTCATCATACTCGTCATCGAGTTCAATAGCGGCATCTCGTGTTATTTTGAAATTATAATCGGCCGGCAGTTTCTGGTCTTTAAAAATAAATTTCAACCCGAAGCTGATAATATCATCCAGAAAAACAATATGTGTTTTTGTTCCTTTTTTTACTGAGAAAAAACGGGGCAAATCATCAGACGGTATATTTAGAAGAAACAGCTTGTGTGTATCGGCATTTTCCTCAAGCACCACAAGCTTGTACAGTTTATTATTTTCCGGGAAGAATTCTGTTTCTTTGGTTATTTCTACCACTTGTAGGAATGTCAATACTTCCGTAAAAAAATAATGGGTCAATTCCTCATGGATATTTTCAGGAATAGGCTCATTGTAAATAAGGTGAAACTTTTCTTTTTCAAGTCCCGGTAGAATCTTTTTTGTCATTATTGCACCAAAAACCCGCTGCTGGTCGTCAACAATATGCTGTATCTTGTCCAGGATCTGCTGGTAGACAAAGCTATTTTCCTTTTTGTTTTTGGAAATTTTTTTGAGGGCCATCAAAGATGGTATCCTGACCCTGTAAAATTCATCGAGATTGGAAGAATAGATGGAAAGGAACTTTATTTTTTCAAAAAGAGGCACATCATTGGCATCTGCCTCAAGAAGAACTCTTTCATTAAATGAAAGCCAGCTGATATCCCTGTCAAAAAAATCAGGTTTCAGGCTCACTTCTTTGTTCTTGGTTTCCAGAATCATATCATATCTTAAGTAGTTATAAAAGTATTAATTTATAATGACTATATCATTAAGATACTATTATGCTTTGCGGTATTCTTCCTTATTATTTACAGTTTGGCAATACGTTTGACCTGATTATCCAGGTATACTTCGACTTTTATCAGATAACTAATGGATTCCCGCAGATCGAAGTATTATGACAAAGCTAGTTTCGTTTTCAAAATTCTGCAAAAGATTTGAAATTTTAGGGAGTATTTTTTTACTTTTTGCTCATGGGTAGGTAAAAAAACAATAACTTTACGATTGTCTTTGGTGAAAAAATGACATATTTATTAGATATGCCGTGCCATGACGACATATTTTTTTCTATATTCGTTGTTTGTTTTGTTACGTTTTGTTGTATTTCTACACTTTTATAAAACAAAGTAAACATTTTAATTTATAATAAACAAATTTATTTTTGTATGGACGGGAAAATTTTAAAAAAGAAATTGCAATCACTTGACATTCAAATGAATGAAATTGCAAAAAGATTAAACATTTCTCCCCAAAATCTTCAGAATCGATTTAAATCGAAAGAGATTACTTTGGATTTTCTAATTGAAGTCTCGAAAGCGGTAAATGTATCTGTTTACTATTTTATTAAGGATACTATTTACGAAAATGAGTTCCTGCAACCGGATAACCTGATAGTAAAGGAACCGGACAGTGAATTTCTCCCGAACAAGAATAATGTGGTTGATGCTAAAAACCAAACTATTGAAATTTTACAGCGTGAAGTACAGGATCTTAGAAATGATAAAGATTTTCTAAAAAATATTATCAATTCGAACCTAGTCAAGAGGAATCCTGAAACAGATTCTCAACAGGCATAGGCATTTCTTGTTATACCTAATATACGTTATATTAAGGAACCTTTTTTAGCTAGAACAATTTCTATTGTTTTCGTTTTTTCCAGCATTATCCTGCTATCTGAAAAGCAAAAAGCGTTTGGGATCATTGCGCTTATAATTGGCCTTGGCTTACTTATTAGTAGCGCTCTCAGTACCGGAATAGAAATCAACACAGAACAAAAGCGCTTTCGTAAACTATATTCCTTCCTGGGTATTGTATTTGGCGAATGGGAATTCTTCCAAAAAACAGATTATTTTTCCGTTTACAAAACACGGGAAACACTAAATAGTCCCGCTGCCAATTGGTCCACACTTACAAATAATTCCTACATTGTCAATTCTTTCCGGGATGGCAGGAGGCCTCTTATATTATATAAGGCCAACTCTAAAAAAGAAGCTCTTGCTGTTGCCAGAGATATGGCAAACACATTAGGCTCCAAAATTCTTGATTCGACAGAAGGAGAACAAAAGTGGGTTTAGGATCTGAGCTACTAAGTTACTTAGAACCTTAGCCGCTTCGTAAAACCTCAACAATTATTTTTCCTTCATCAAGATGCGATTTCCTTCCTTCGCATCCTGTCACACAGCACCCTGTTTTTATTTTTTTTTTGCATAAAAAGCCATTACACCATCCCTAAATTTAGTGATAAAAAAATATACCAAAATTGTGGTATTGTATGCGTTTTTGAAATATTGCAACTTTGAAAAGTCAAAAAAACATAATGTTTTAGAGACATGCCCAAAAACTAACCTGCTAAACATTTCGCTATGTATACAACTACTATTCCGAAAGTTGATCGCTTATTTCTAGCAAAAAAAACCAGCGTTATTCTTGCGATTCAAACAGAAAAACTTTCGCTCAATGCGAAAACGCCTTTTTATGGCATCCTCCTTCAGAAATTACACCTTCCTATAAGAATACATAAATTCTATAATTCAACTATTAACTTAAACTTTTAAAACTATGTACGAACCTTTTCTTGGACAAATTCAGACATTTGGATTTAACTTCCCTCCTAGAGGATGGGCTTTCTGCGACGGACAAATAATGTCCATTGCTCAAAACACTGCATTATTTTCCCTTTTAGGCACTACCTTCGGAGGAAACGGACAATCAACATTCGGTCTTCCTGACTTAAGAGGGCGATCAGTCGTTCATCCCGGAAACGGCCCAGGATTAGCTCCTGTTGTATGGGGAGAATTTGGAGGAATTCAGAGCGTGACTTTAACAACAAACAATATGCCTATGCACGCTCACACTTTGGTTGATGGTCAGGCACATGTTGCTACAAGTGTTCTTGCTACCAATAACAATAATGGAAGTAATACTACTGACAATGGCAATAATGGTTTCGGAGATTCAGGTAATATGCCGGAAATCTACAGAGAAAGTCCAACAGGAACGAATGTAGTAGGCGGTGTAAAATCTGTAATCAGCGGTACTACTGCTTTTGCAGGAGGAAGCACTCCTTTTTCAATACGTAATCCATACCTTGGCGTATACACGAGCATCGCTCTTGAAGGAATTTTCCCTTCTAGAAACTAATTAATATGGGGGAGTCACATCCCCCTTTTATTTTATTTATTATGAAAATCGGAATATTGTTGCCCCAATCAAAACAATACCCATCATTGGATCGGGATTTTATGCGAGGCATAAAATTAAACGATCTGAATGTCAAGTTTTTTATTGAAAGCATTGGCATTGGCGCTGACGAAAAAATAATTATCGAAAAAATGCAGAAACTTTCTTTACAGGAAGACATCAGTATTTTTATCGGCTTTTTTGGACATCGCAATATCGAAAGCGTTTATGACTACGCTTCAAATAACAATCTCTTTTTATTAGCTACAGATATAGGCTCAACGCTTCCTTATGCTCTAGAAAAGAAACAAGGCGTATATATCAATTCATTTGGTATCGCCGAAAGTTCCTATCATTTAGGAACTTACCTCGCATCACAGAATTACAAAAACATAGCCACCTCATCCTCTTATTATGATTCTGGTTATGGCATCAATCAAGCCATCGAAAAGGCACTTTATCAAAACAATAGTCAATTTTCCGGGCACTATATCACGCCATTGCATCCGAGGGAAAATGAAGCCGACTGTATGCAGGAAACTCTGGCTCCCTTAAAACCAGATGCCGTATTTGCTTTTCATAGCGGTATTTATGCAGAAGAACATGCTTCTTATCTTACCAAAAACAAACTGACACAAGACTATCCTTTTTATTTCACTTCTTTTTCTATCAGCGATAAGATAAAAGAAGAGCACAAGGAAGCGCTTCAGGACATCATGGTTGTATCTTCTTGGTCAGATAACCTGAGAAGCAAAAAAAACATATCCTTCGTAGAAAGACATAAAGCCATATTTCATCAGGCTCCAAGTATTTTCAGCTTATTGGGCTATGAATCCGGAATAATTCTGGAAAACTTATTAAAAGACACTGACACCATTCCTGGGCTGCAACAACTTATAGAAAAAATGGAAGAAGCCCCTGAAGGCCCAAGAGGAAAGATGCACTTTCATCCGGAAACCAACAGGACCAGCTTTGACAGCTATATTTTCAAAATTACAGATGATGGAATCCAAATAGAAACTGTCCTAAAAAATAATGGGCAATTCATACAAAATATCATGTCTGACCAGCGCCCTCAATCTTTGGGAGGCTGGCATAATGCTTATCTATGTCATTAAACCTTAAATCAATCATATGAAAACAACAATTACTTTTTTTAAAGCCTGTTTGATCTTCCTGATAGGGCTCCTGTATGGAGCAAAATCAGAAGCACAGACGATGGGCGCTGGTGACATAGCCTTTATCGGCTATAATACCGGAGGCCAGGACGGTTTTGCTTTTATTGCACTTAAAGACCTTCCTGCCGGCGAAACCCTCTATTTTACAGAACAGGGCTGGTCCGGAACCCAATGGATGAACACACTATCTGAACCGCATCTTGCCTATGTTATTCCAGCCGGAATTACATGTGGTAAGATTATTTCGTTTGTAGAAACAGCACCAGACATAATTACAGTTACCGGTGGCGGAAGTATTACTTTTGCTTTGGGTACAGGTTTTAACCTTTCTGGAGGTGACCAAATTATTGCTTACCAATCTACTTCAGTAGTTGCACCTCCATCTCCTATTTTTATTTCAGCCATCCATGGAGATTATAACTCATCAAAGTATGATCCTGTAACAACATGGAATCCGGCAACCGGAAGTAATAGTACTTTATGGGCAACATCTGACTCTGCTTTACCTACCGGTTTGGAAAACGGAGTGAATTGTATTTCATTATACCCGGCTCCTGGACCTGAGTTTGCAAATGCAAAATACAACGGAACTTTAACGGGAACTTCTATTGCGCTACGTGCTGCAATTAATAATCCGGCTAACTGGATGCATGATAATTCTCCTTCCACGGCGATTCCTATCCAACCTTCGAATTTCCCGACACCTTCGGTGACATGTATCAACTGTACGGCTCCAACCGTTCCGACACTAACTGCATCTACAACTATACTTTGTAATGGAGCCAGTAGAACTGTCACTATTACAGGAACCTTAAACAGTGCCACAGCTTGGCATGTTTATTCCGGATCATGTGGCGGTACATTGGTAACATCTACTAGTACAGGATCATTCACAGTGAGTCCAACCACTACAACCACTTATTATGTTCGTGGTGAAGGTGGTTGTGTGACACCAGGTTCATGTGCAACGATAACAGTAAACGTAAATCCGGCTCTAGTATTGACAACTGGAGGAGCAGTAACAAATACAAGCTGTAATGGTGGATCTAACGGTACAGCTACTGTAGCTCCAACAGGAGGAACACCTCCATATACATATTCATGGGCTCCATCAGGTGGATCGAATGCTACAGCTACAGGATTAACTGCAGGAGCTTATACTGTAACCGTAACCGACAATGTTGGATGTACAGCTACAAGAAATTTTAGTGTTTACCAACCATCTGTTTTGGGAGGTACTGCTTCAAAAACTGATGTAAGCTGCAATGGTGGATCTAACGGTACAGCTTCTGTAGCACCAACAGGAGGAACACCTCCTTATACGTATTCATGGGCTCCATCTGGAGGATCTGCTGCTACAGCTACAGGACTGGCTCAAGGAACCTATACTGTAACTGTGACAGACAACAATTCCTGCCAAATGACAAGAACTGTTACTGTTAACCAACCAGCTAATGCTTTATCTGCAGCAACAGGTGGAAATAAGACAGACGTGAGCTGTAACGGCGGATCTAACGGAACGGCAACAGTAGCGCCAACAGGCGGTACAACTCCATATAGCTATTCTTGGGCTCCATCCGGAGGAACAAATGCTACAGCTATAGGATTGGCTACAGGAACTTATACGGTTACTGTAACTGATTTTAATGGTTGCCAAGCTACAAGAACATATACTATCAATCAGCCTGCAGCTGCATTGGGTGGAATAATCACAAAAACTGATGTAAGCTGTAATGGTGGTAATAACGGAACAGCTACTATATCCGCGAACGGAGGTACAACACCTTACAGTTATTCATGGGCTCCATCAGGAGGAACAAATGCTACTGCAACAGGACTGGCTGCAGGAACATATACAGTTACTGTAACCGATTTCAACGGTTGCCAGATTACGAGAACTACTACAGTTAACCAGCCAGCGGCTGCATTGGGAGGAATAATTTCAAAAACTGATGTAAGCTGTAATGGCGGTTCTAACGGAACAGCTACTGTATCAATTACCGGAGGAACAACACCTTATAGTTATTCTTGGGCTCCATCAGGAGGAACAAATGCTATGGCTACAGGACTGGCTCAAGGAACCTATACTGTAACTGTGACTGACTTCAATGGTTGTCAGATTACAAGAACTACTACAGTTAACCAACCGGCTACTGCCTTATCTGCCGCAACAGGCGGAAGTAAGACAGACGTGAGCTGTAATGGTGGAACTAATGGATCTGCAACGGTAGCACCAACAGGAGGTACACCACCGTATACCTACTCTTGGGCTCCATCAGGAGGAACTGCGACTACAGCTACAGGACTGGCTGCAGGAACTTATACTGTAACAGTCACTGACAATAACAATTGCCAAACTACAAGAACATTTACAATCAACCAACCAACCGCATTGGGAGGTACTGCATCTAAAACGGACGTAAGCTGCAATGGTGGCTCTAACGGTACTGCAACCGTATCCGTTACCGGAGGAACTCCAAGCTATACCTATTCTTGGGCTCCATCTGGAGGATCGGCTGCTACTGCTACAGGACTGGCCGCAGGAACCTATACGGTTACTGTTACTGATGCCAATGCTTGCCAGATTACAAGAACGGTTACTGTAAACCAGCCAGCTAGCGCTTTATCTGCTGCAACTGGCGGAGGAAAAACCGATGTGAGCTGTAATGGAGGTGCTAACGGAACGGCAACGGTAGCGCCAACAGGCGGTACACCACCGTATATCTATTCTTGGGCTCCAGTAGGAGGAACAAATGCCTCTGCAACAGGATTGACAGCAGGAACGTATACTGTTACTGTTACCGATGCCAATGCTTGCCAGGCAACAAGAACATATACTATCAACCAGCCAACCGCATTGGGAGGTACTGCATCTAAAACGGACGTAAGCTGCAATGGTGGCTCTAACGGTACTGCAACCGTATCCGTTACCGGAGGAACTCCAAGCTATACCTATTCTTGGGCTCCATCTGGAGGATCGGCTGCTACTGCTACAGGACTGGCCGCAGGAACCTATACGGTTACTGTTACTGATGCCAATGCTTGCCAGATTACAAGAACGGTTACTGTAAACCAGCCAGCTAGCGCTTTATCTGCTGCAACTGGCGGAGGTAAGACAGACGTAAGCTGTAACGGAGGTACTAACGGAACTGCAACGGTAGCGCCAACAGGCGGTACACCACCGTATACCTATTCTTGGGCTCCAGTAGGAGGAACGAATGCTACTGCCACAGGATTGACAGCAGGAACGTATACTGTTACTGTTACCGATGCCAATGCTTGCCAGGCAACAAGAACATATACTATCAACCAGCCAACGGTTTTATCTGCTGCGACAGGCGGAGGAAAAACAGACGTGAGCTGTAATGGTGGAACTAACGGAACTGCAACGATAGAGCCAACAGGCGGTACACCACCATACACCTACTCTTGGGCTCCGTCAGGAGGAACAGCTGCTTCAGCTACAGGACTGGCTGCAGGAACTTATACTGTAACAGTCACTGACAATAACAATTGCCAAACTACAAGAGCATTTACCATCAACCAGCCAGCAGTTGCATTGGGAGGAACAATTTCAAAAACGGATATAAGCTGTAATGGTGGAGCTAACGGAACTGCATCTGTAGCAGTTACAGGAGGAACAACACCTTATAGCTATTCATGGTCTCCTTCTGGCGGAACGAATGCTACAGCCTCAGGATTGGCTACAGGAACGTATACCGTAACTGTAACTGATTTTAACGGTTGCCAAATTACAAGATCTACTACAGTTAACCAGCCAGCTACAGCTTTATCTGCTGCAACAGGTGGTGGAAAGACAGACGTGAGCTGTAATGGAGGTGCTAACGGAACTGCAACTGTAGCGCCAACAGGCGGTACACCACCATACACCTATTCTTGGGCTCCATCAGGAGGAACAGCTGCTTCAGCTACAGGATTGGCTATAGGAACGTATACTGTAACCGTGACTGATGCTAATGCGTGTCAGACTACAAGAGTATTTACAATCACCCAGCCAACAGCACTTTCTGCCGCAACAGGCGGAGGAAAGACAGACGTGAGCTGTAACGGAGGCGCTAACGGAACTGCAACGATAGAGCCAACAGGTGGTACACCACCATACACCTACTCTTGGGCTCCGTCAGGAGGTACTGCGGCTACTGCCACAGGACTGAGTATAGGAACGTATACCGTGACTGTGACTGATGCCAACTCTTGCCAGGCTACACGTGGCTTTACTATCACCCAGCCAACGGCACTTTCTGCCGTAACAGGCGGAGGAAATACCGATGTGAGCTGCAACGGAGGAGCTAACGGAACGGCAACGGTAGCGCCAACTGGCGGTACGCCTCCATACACCTATTCTTGGGCTCCGTCAGGAGGAACAGCTGCTTCAGCTACAGGATTGACTGCTGGAACATATACTGTGACTGTTACCGATACTAATGCGTGCCAGACTACAAGAGTATTTACAATCAACCAGCCAACAGCACTTTCTGCCGCAACAGGCGGAGGAAAAACCGATGTGAGCTGCAATGGTGGCACTAACGGAACAGCTACTGTAGCGCCAACAGGCGGTACAACACCATACACCTACTCTTGGTCTCCTTCAGGAGGAACTGCGGCTACTGCTTCAGGATTGGCTGCAGGAACGTATACCGTGACTGTGACCGATGCCAATGCATGCCAGACTACACGTAGCTTTACAATCGACCAGCCAACGGTACTTTCTGCCGCAACAGGTGGTGGAAAAACTGATGTGAGCTGTAATGGAGGCACTAACGGAACGGCAACGGTAGCGCCAACAGGCGGTACAACACCATACACCTACTCTTGGTCTCCTTCAGGAGGAACTGCGGCTACTGCTTCAGGATTGGCTGCAGGAACGTATACCGTGACTGTGACCGATGCCAATACATGCCAGACTACACGTAGCTTTACAATCGACCAGCCAACGGTACTTTCTGCCGCAACAGGTGGTGGAAAAACTGATGTGAGCTGTAATGGAGGCACTAACGGAACTGCAACTGTAGCGCCAACAGGCGGTACAACACCATACACCTACTCTTGGTCTCCTTCAGGAGGAACTGCGGCTACTGCTTCAGGATTGGCTGTAGGAACGTATACCGTGACAGTGACTGATGCAAATATGTGTCAGACTACAAGATCTTTTACAATAACTGAGCCTACTGAATTATCAGCTAGCACATCGCAGATCAATCTAAACTGTAATGGAGGTGCTAACGGCAGTATTGATGTTACAGCTTCAGGAGGAACAAGTCCTTATACTTATTCATGGTCTCCATCGGGAGGAACTGGAGCTATTGCTTCAGGCCTTACTGCAGGAACTTATACCGTGACAATCACTGATGCTAACCTATGTCAGATTACAAGAACAGTTACGTTGACTGAGCCTGCCGCATTATCAGCAACTACATCTTCAGTTAATGTGAGCTGTAATGGTGGAACTAACGGCTCTGCTTCTGTTGTAGTAACAGGAGGAACAAGTGCTTATACATACTCATGGGCTCCTTCAGGAGGTACTGCGGCTACCGCTACAGGATTGGCTGCCGGAAACTATACTGTGACAATAACTGACGCTAATTTATGTCAGATTACAAGAACGGTTCAAGTAACACAACCCTCTCCAATTGTTATCGTTCCATCGCAATCTAACGTAAGCTGCGCAGGTGGCTCTAACGGATCAGCTACTGTAGGAGTAACAGGAGGAGCTGGTGGTTACACATTCTCATGGGCACCTTCAGGAGGTACAGGAGCTACTGCTACAGGATTGGCTGCAGGAACGTATATCATAACTGTTACTGATGCAAATGCTTGTACAGCTACGCATAGCTTTACTATCACTACAGCTGCAGATACAACTCCGCCAACTGTTATTACAAATAACATTACCGTACCGCTTACAGCTGGAGCTGCTACAATTACTGCAGCACAGGTTAACAACGGAAGTACAGATAATTGTGGCATAGCGAGCATGTCTGTCTCGCCTAGCACTTTCAACTGTAGCAATGTTGGAGCAAATACCGTTACATTGACAGTAACAGACAACAGCGGTAATACCGCAACTGGTACAGCTACTGTAACGATTACTGATCCAACCAACTTCTGCGGACTTTCTGTTCCTGAATTTGGAGGTCTTAAAACGAGATTGTATCCAAACCCAACAAATGGAATGGTGACTGTTGAATTCTCTAGAGACATAACTGCAGAAAAAATAGAAGTCTACTCAATTACCGGACAGCTTATTCTTTCTGATACAAACAAAACAACTCATTCAAGCCGTCAATTTAACATGGAAAGATTCCCTTCAGGAGTTTATCTTGTTAAGATTACAACTGCTCAAGGAACACAAGTAAAACGCTTGATGAGAGAATAATTAAGTTAGGTTAAAGTGAATATAATTCCCCGAAACCGCCAATGCATATTGCATTGGCGGTTTTTTTTTCATTCCTACTTAAAAGCTAAGAATGCCTTAACAAATCGGATTGCTTTTTTTCCTAATTTAGTAGGTAAGAATTTTAATCTCTTAAAACAAAAAACAATGATAGCAACTAAAGGATATGCTGCCCAAAACAATACAAGTCCCTTAACACCCTGGAACTTTGAAAGACGTGAAGTAGGACCTCATGATGTACAGTTCGACATACAATATTGCGGTGTTTGTCACTCTGATCTCCACCAGATTAAAGATGATTGGTTTCCTGGAATTTTCCCAATGGTACCGGGACACGAAATTGTAGGACGTGTTGTGAAAGTGGGCGAACATGTCAAAAAATTTAAGGTAGGCGATATTGCCGGAACCGGATGTATGGTCGATTCCTGCCGTGAATGTGAAAATTGCCAAAAAGATTTGGAACAGTATTGCCTTAAAGGAAGCTCACAAACCTACAATGGTTTAGAACAGGATGGAAAAACACCTACTTACGGTGGCTATTCCAACACTATCGTAGTTAATGAAGATTTTGTTCTTCATGTTTCAGACAAACTTAATCTTGCAGCTGTAGCACCATTGTTATGTGCCGGAATAACTACTTATTCTCCTTTAAGACATTGGAAAGTAGGAAAAGGACACAAACTAGCCGTTTTGGGCTTAGGAGGTCTGGGTCATATGGCGGTAAAATTTGGAGTATCGTTTGGTGCAGAAGTTACCGTTTTGAGTACTTCACCAAGCAAAGAACAGGATGCACGAAAACTAGGCGCCCATAACTTTGTAGTTACTACAGACGAAGCTCAACTGGCTGCTGCCAGAAATTCTTTTGATTTTATATTGGATACGGTTTCTGCGGAACACGACCTAAACCTATACCTTTCCTTATTAAAAACTGATGGTACTCATATCTGTGTTGGTGTTCCATCCAAGCCGTCGCCTGTAGCTGCCTTTAGCCTTTTAGGTGGTAGAAAAAGTTTAGCAGGATCTGGAATTGGAGGTATTGCCGAAACTCAGGAAATGCTTGATTATTGTGCTGAGCACGGTATCGTTTCAGAAATAGAAATGATAGATATCAAGAATATCCAAAATGCTTATGACAGGATGCTGAAAGGCGATGTCCGTTACCGATTCGTTATTGATATGGCTACACTTTAAAAAGCAAATAACAGCAATTATTGGCTTTATGTAGAGGAAATGTTCTGCATAAAGCCAATTTTTATTAGTGTTTTAACCCTATTGCTTCTTATAAATATCCGTTTTACTTATATAGAGACAGGTACATATAATAAAAAGTCTGGATTATTTCTGGATTAGATTTCTTTGCAAATACTTTTCATTTTTTGATTCTAATTAGAATGCCTTTCCAAAACTTTCTCAATTTCTGGCTTATTAAAACAATCCAGGCAGTCGTTCTCCATTTCCATCAGTAGTCAGTACTTCGCTCATATAATCAAAAAAAGGACGCATATTCCTGAAAGTCTGGTCAGCCTCTTTCAAAAAAGAAGGACTGAGAACCTCAACATCTGTAAACTTTCTAACGAGCAGGAATTGCTTATAACGCAATAAATCGATTGCTTCATCGGCAGTATCAAAACCTTTTGGTGCTTTTTTTAACTGTTCTCCTTGCAAGGAACCAAAAGTCGCTATAAAAGATTTGCTATTTATGATTTTTCTTAAAGGTTCCGGATCAAAACTGATGTCTTCGCGAATGCGCTTGATATCTTCAGTATTAGGAGCCCAAAAGCCGCCCGCTATAAAACTATTGTCTGGTTCAATATGAAAATAATAGCCCCCTCTGCGCAATGCAGTCGCTCTTTTAAAACCACCGCTCCAATTGTTTTTATAAGGCGTTTTATCTTTTGAAAATCGGGTATCTCTATAAATTCGATGCAGGCTCTTTTTACCAGAAACCGTTTCAATCACATCATGGCTTCGGAGTTCCTGCAATAATAACTCAGCAAAATTTTCAATATCATTATACTCTTTCAAATACAGTTCCTTGTTTTCATTAAACCATTCCCTGTTGTTATTTTCCTTGAGTATTTTTAGATAGTTCAGGCTTAAAGCAGGTATATGTACTGATGTCTTTGACTCCATGTCTTTTAATTTTGGTTTTTAGCTTTTGTCAAAGTTAGTTTCTTTTTGGATGGTTTTCAATGTAAAAAACAGCTGTATCAACAAATCAGCTTGTATCCGAATCCTCTGATGTTTAGTATTTCGATGTTTTTGTCTTCTCCCAGCTTTCTTCGAAGTTTTGTAATGTAGACATCCATTGTACGGGTATTGAAAAAATTATCATCTCCCCAAAGCCGCAATAGCGTAAATTTTCTGTCCAATACTTGATTTTTGTGTTGCAATAACAAAGCAAGCAGTTGTGCTTCTTTATGGGAAAGTTTTATGATCGTATCATTAATTTTTAGTTCCTGCCTTTGGGACAGAAAAAGATAATTACCAACCCAGTCTTCATCACTTTTTTCACTTTCCGACGATGTCCTTCTCAACAGTTCCTTTACTCTCAGGAAAAGTTCATCCAGACTGAATGGCTTTTTGAGGTAATCATTTCCTCCACTGTTATAGGCTGTCGTAATATCTTTGATATCCGATTTTGCCGTGAGAAACATCAAAGGTATTTGAGGATTGTCATTCCTGATTTGCGATGCCAGCGTAAAACCGTCCTTGTAAGGCATCATGACATCTAATATACATAACGAAAACGTGTGGGTTTTATAGAGTTCCCAGGCTTTTTTACCGTCTGGAGCCAACATAACGACATAATCTTGCTTTTCAAGACTTTCTTTGACTACCTTGCCTAGAAATAGTTCGTCTTCTGCTAAAAGTATGGTAGGATTCATGATAAAGGTAGTTTTATAAGGAAGAGGCTTCCGTTCGGGATATTGTCTTTCAACTCGATATAGCCTTTGTGGACTGAAATTACTTTTTTGACATAGCTCAATCCCAAGCCATATCCTTTGACATTGTGAATATTTCCCGAAGGAATCCGGTAAAAAGGACTGAAAACTGCATCCTTATGCTCGTCAGGAATTCCAGGCCCGTTATCCGCAATAGTAATTATTAATTTCCCGTTTTCTATAAAACTTTTAATTTCGACAATCGGTTTGGCACATGTGTCATATTTGATAGCATTATCTACCAGATTGGCTATCGCCCTATTCAAATGCTTTTTGTTTCCTCTTATTATTATATCGCTATCTGAAACTACAGAAACCTGAGCTCTGTTCTCTTCCTCGGCAGCAATTTCCCTTAACAGCATATCAATAGCTATAGTATCATGAAGTTCTATCTCGGAACTTTCCAATCGTGCCGAAGTCAGTATTTCATCCGTAAGCAACATAAGTTTACCGCTTTGGTGGAGTATAATATCTATATAATTTTCCTGAGCTTCCTTGTCGTGGCTAAACTTTTTTAACGACTCTGCCGTAATGAAGATAGAAGTTAGCGGTGTATTTATCTCATGCGTCATATTATTGATAAAATCATCTTTTATGGCATTGAGTTTTTGTTGCGTAAGAAGCAATCTCAGCGTATACCAGAAGCAGAATAATGTAATGAGCAATAATAGTACTGAGCCAGCCAATACCCATTTTAGTTGTCCGAGCAAAAACAAATCTGCATTGACAACAGAAGCCTGCAGCATTTCTTTCTTATGCGGTCGTCTTAGGGAGATGTTTACTTTTTTAGTCTGAAAAGCCTGTCCGTCTCTTTTGCTATTGAAAACAAAAGGAAGCGTAATGCCTCTTTTTTCTAAGGCAACTTTGTATTCTTTTTTTAACAGTGCCTTTTCAATAGGCGTATCATACGCTATTTTTGTAAGGCTATCGCCTAGTTTTTGTGTATAAAACCACACATATCCTTTTTTCAATTCTGAATCGACCTGACTCACCATATGATTGACAAGCAAGCCCTTACTTCTGGGAGTAATACTATCGAATCTTTCCTTTAAATCGCCAATGCTCATACTAACCTGGCTCTGCCCAACAAGCGAAGGTTTTGTTTCTTTTATGGTAAACACGGTTTCCTTTACATCCGGATTCCAACGGGCTGTGATTTCAACAAAAGAAGGATCATAAAGCCATGCTCTGAACGTACCTGTCACAATCCGGCGGTATTTGGCAAAAGAACTATCTACGGCTTCGTCAAGAGCTTCATTGCAATTTCTTTCGAACTGCCTACGCTCTGAAACATAGGTCATGTAGCTGTAAAAAAACTGCAAAGCCGCAATTCCTGCAACGCTAAAGGACATCAGGGCAAAAGCCAACAATATCTTTCTCTTCATACACGTCAAAGATAAAATTTTAAAAGTGCTCTTCCCGTTTTCGTTAACACTAATTAACCCTTATTCATGGCGGTTAACCTCAACAGATACGGTACCAGACTACATTTGCACCCTAATCTTTAAATAACCTGATTATGAAAAAGGATGCCCTCAAGATTACTGCCATCCGTTTAGCAAGATTATATCTTTTTTTTTCGTGTCTTGCTGTAGCAGCACAAGAGAATGCAGTTCCTGCAATACAGATGAAAAGCGATATCTATTCCGAAAACAAAATCCTGACGGATATCATGCGCTTTGAAGACATTGACTATTATACCACAAAATTTACAGGAGCTGCATTAAAAAACAAAGAATATTATATCGTTGCCAAGGAAATCTGGAATGGCAAAATCAAAAAAACAGACACTGTTTTTAACTCATCAACCAACAGCTATATCGGAAAAATAGAAAAGGACAGTTTGAATCTTAGGGTAATTGCGGGAAAATCATCAGATAAGGCTTTAAAAATAAAATTTATGTTTGATCGTTTCGAAGTGCAAAAAGAATACAAAAGCACCCGGTCTGAAGATTACAGTCTTAGAGATTTTGGTTCTCATTTCCCAATTGTATCCGGCAAGCCTTTTTATGCTTTTGCCTATATATTGCCTTATGAAGACAAACAAGGAAATAAATTCTGGTGTGCCGTAGAAAGCAGTGGCAAGGATATCGAAAGTTGGGGCAAGGAATTTGGGATAAAGCATTATATTTTATTTGAGATGCGATTTAGCGAATAGAAAATCGGGCATAAAAAACAATGACCCCATAAAACAGTTTTATAGGGCCATTGTAACAAGGGCTACCTATTTACAAACCTTTTCCTTTCACACTTCCCAATCCAATAGAAAAACGATAGCCAAACTGTAACTGAAAAAAAGAATCTTCGCTATCGCTCTCGTCCATAAAGGTTCTCAGCCGAAGAAAAATCGACTGTTTTTTTGACGCTCCCGGATAGTAAAAAATTTCCGCCTCATTTCTGAAAACCCATATATTTTTAGGATTTTCCATAAAATCGATTTTATTCATATGATTATAATATGCAAATTCCGGAGAAAAATTAAAACCGAAATTATTGAATCTTTTAAACTCAAAGCGTACACCGGCAGCATGGCCCAGAGTCTTAAAATTAATATTGTCCGCATTCTCTCGTTCAATTGTAGCAATCTGATAGCGAAGCGCATAATACAGGTTGATATTAAACGGAGATTCTTTGATAAAGGAAAAACTAAAAAGATCCAATACGGCTCCCATGTCCAGATAAGACTTCTCAATAACTTCAAGCGGACGTTGAATCATCTGCATGCCGGGTTGGGACGGATTATCAATCAGCGTCAGTCCTTTATGGTCATCATCAAGTCGGGTATAATGTACATACGGAGATACTTTCTTGAAAAAATTCATAGGATGATAGCGTCCTACCTGGAAGGGAACTACAAAAAAGTCAGCTTTGCCTTCAATTTGCATAATGCCATTTGGAGTGTCATCAAACAACCCTAAAAAATCAGTATAAGTCCTCAATTCCATCACATTTTGCAAATTAGTATCTTGGTTTAAAAGATAAAGCCGACGTTTTGGATTGTCAACCTTCTCTTCTTGACCGGTTGGAAACGTATATTCTATATCGTCAGGCACAAAATTATTTCCCGGATTAGGCAAATAAGTAAGCACATCTGAAATACGGATATAACTGTTTTTCACTTCATCTTTTTCTGTCAGGGAATTGTCCATCAATATTGTGCTTCGATGTGACAAAAAATTTCGTTTGGCTTCTCTCGGATAATTAAGCATAGAAATAGGTACCCTGTTCTCAAAGTAGTATTCTTTTGTCTTTTCAGAATTTGTTACCGTAACCCTGATATCATAAATATTGCCATCTCTGATAGAAAACTTTACTTGCTTAAAACAGACAAATTGATTGACAAGGGCATCATAGCCAACATCATAGAGTTGTATCTTTTGGTTATCGCCCGGGATTTCAAAATTGCCCAAACAGGTTTCACTCTTAACGGACAAAATTTCTTTGAAAACAGTCTCTGCTTCCTTGTTTTTGAAGATACTTTCATCCGCAATTTTTTTATCGCCATACATTATATATACTGATTTTTCAGTCTCATCATTCTCTTTTGCAGCAGTCGCATTTTCCTCAGCTGATTTTGCTTCATCAGTCTGATTCTCATCAAGTAATATATAATTAGAAGGTTTTGGAAACCACTTGTCCAATTTATTTTCTGCTACCTTTCTTAGATGATATGCTTTTACAGTTTTGTATTGTTTGTAGAGTCCATCTAATTCTTTTTTGATACCCCGCTCTTTTTTTGACTGTGCCTCTATGTCTGCTAAGGGTTTCCTGGCATTGTTCATATCTTGGAGTTTTTTGCTTTCAAGATCAAGAATTCCTTTTTTATAAGAGAAGTCTGCATAAAGATCGGTCAGTTCCTTTTTAGCCACTTTTTCTTCAGGTGTTTCTGTATCCTGTGCATAACTGCACCAGCATACAAGAACGATTATAAGGTTAGCTATTGTTTTCATTTTTTCTGTTTTTAAGTTATGTCCTTCAACACATGCGCCTCAAATTGAAGCACTTTGCATTAGTACTGGTTTGTTTTTCAAAACTAGTCCGCTTAAAAACAGAGGACAATAGGTAAAACCCTACCCTGAACAAGGTTTTTACGTAACTCACTGAAATTCCATTAAATACAATAAATTATTAAGAAAAAAGTGATATTTTAGCTAGGCTTGCTGAAGGATAGGGAAAAACCTAAAAGAAATAGGGGAAACCCTATTGAGTTGGAAGTATAGAAAAGTAAACTTTGTAGCAAACTTAATTATTAACCTCCAATATTTACATTATGAAAAAAACAGCATTATTTTTAATCCTATCATTGGCAATGATTGGATGCGAAGGCAAAAAAAAAGAAACACCTTCTGAAAACTCGGTTCAAAAAACTCAAGAAAGAAATACTATGACAGTCGTTTCAACTGACTGCAAAAACGACCCCATAATTAAATTTCTTAGCTCCATGTACTATTCAGAACGAGCAAATTGGCTTAGTGAATATGGCGAAGCAATATGCAAGTATAATTTATATAGTTGTATTGAAGATTTTCATTCCATTCCAGATACGATATTTACAAAATTAGCAAGACAACATCTGAGGAATTCATCAGGCATCAAACTCTATGAATTACCATGGCAAGATTTAGAAGATTTTATTAAAAAAGAGGGAATCAAATGTTATGATGCCTATATAGCTTTTGATATTGACACTATAAACAATAAAGCGAGTTTAAGAAAAACTCCTTTTTCAACAACAGAAGCTACATATTCAATCCCATTGTTTGAAGGAATAAAAAAAGAACATAAAAACATCCAGACAATTTATGTAACAGAAGCAATAGTAGGATATAAAGAGAAGAAAGGAATTGTGAATAAGGAAAGAATTATTTTTAAAGTGAAAGATACATCTGGAGGTTACTTTCATTATGATATTAGTGATGATCCTGCAAAAAAAACAAGAATACTCCCAAAAAAGTAAGCATCACAAAAGCAAGAACAATATCTATAACAACTAATAAATGAGAAAAACGTGAGCTTTTTTGAACTACTAACTCCAATAAGAATTTATATTCTTTTTACTTTTATAATGTTAGTCTTGAACTATGATAAAGGCAAAAAGGCTCATGTCATCTTATTCATCATACTGCTTTTAAGCGTAATAAATGAATCCATCTCTGCTGTACTTAAATACAACGAGATTCGATTTCATCTAAATAGTTCTATTTTTATAGTTATCAATAACATACTTTGGTTTTTAATCCTATATCATGTTTCTTCCATAAAAAAGTCTTTACTCTTAGTCGCAATAGCCTTTTTCCTAAGTTTTACCCTATATAATCTTTTCCTTTTAAACGGAACCAAAGAATTCAACTCTTATTCTTTTGTAATAGGCGCCTTTTTATATTTAATATTGTTTATCTACAATTGCTCCTCAGAATTAAAAAAGGAAAACTTAAACTATTTTTTATCAAATAATTTCATACTGATGTTATCGCCCGTATTATTTTTTGCAGGATTCAGTCTTTTATTTGGATTTAATAATAAAAATATTCATAAGATAATGATTTTAGGCCACTTTAAGCTCTATGATCTCATCAGTTATTTTGTAAACATAACCTATTATTCGCTCATAAACCTTTATATTTATAGTGAAAAAAAGCTGAGAAATGTTAAATGATGTAGCCTTCGGAATTATTATCGGGTTGCTTTTTATCAGCCTGCTGATTCTATTTTGCGCGGTATTAATAAAACTATACATCCGCAAAATCAAAAATTACACGGAAGTCATCTACCAAAAGGATATCGATTTTCAGAAAACAGTAAACCAAACAATTCTTGAAACGCAAGAACAAGTATTACAGAACATTTCTCAGGATCTTCATGATGATGCCGGACAACAGCTTACTTATATCAACTTCCAGATTGAAAACCTGAAATTCGATTCGCCAGAACTGAACCAGACTTTGCAACCATTGTCACAATCAGTTGGTAATCTTTCGCAATCCATACGAAGCATCAGCCATTCCTTAAACAACCAGATGCTTATGCAGCAAGACCTGGTAAAAGCCATAGAATCTGAAATCATACGCCTGCAAAAAAGTTCAATCCCTATCCATTTTGAACTCAAAGGAAAAGACAAACGGATATTCTCAACAAACGAGAAAATCGTCATTTATAGAATTTTTCAGGAAATCATGAACAACTGCTTCAAACATTCCAAAGCCAGTCTTATTGAAATACGGCTGAGAGCCAGTCCCAGCTTTGAAATGGCCATTTCTGATAATGGAAAAGGATTTGACTATGAAAAAATCAAAAATAGTACTGACACAATGGGATTGCAGAACATAATCAACCGGGCTGCCATTATTGATTATTCTGTGACGATCTGGTCAGAAAATGAAAAAGGAACAAAAATCAGGCTTTCAGAAAACAAACTCCCCTAAACATGGAAAAAATTACGATTGGTATTATTGACGACCATAAAATTGTAAGACAGGGACTAAAAGAGCTCTTGCAAAAAATAAGCAATTTTGCCGTAACTGTAGAATTTGACAACGGTGTTGATTTCTTAGCATCACTGCCTTTGGAAAATCAGCCAAATCTGTTTATCTTAGATTATTCCATGCCGGGAATGAACGGAATCGAAGTGCTGAAAGCATTGGAAGAAATAGAGGGCGAATATAAGGTATTGCTACTTACACAACATTTTGACGAGCAGATTATCGATGCAGCCTACCATCATGGAGCAAGAGGATTTCTTCATAAAAACTGTACCGCCCATGATCTCAAATTTGCCATTGACAATATCGTAAAAATAGGCTACAACAACGTTTCTGAAATACTGAAGCGTATGAGAAACTATGAAACATCACCCGACAAAGATGCTAAAAACCAAATTGTATTGTCTGAAAGAGAATTGGAGTTTCTGAAATTGGTTTGTGATGAAAGAGAACTGACGTATGACCAGATGGCAGACAGTATGGGATTATCTGTAAAATCTATCGAATCCTATCGTACAGCTCTCTTTGAAAGGTTTGGCATCAAATCAAAAGTAGGACTCGTCTTGTTTTCTTATAAATACCAGATAACACCGCCTTTTATTTAATCACAGAAAAAAATTACCCTCAGTCACATTGTGTTTTTTGCTTCAACAACTCTCTTCTTCCAAGAAAGTATTTAAATCTAAAACAGGATAATTCATCATTCTAAAGAATGCTTATCTTTGCAGCAAACAACAACACAACAATGAATTACTTCTCATCCGATTTTAAGCTCGGAATACTAGGCGGAGGACAGCTTGGCAAAATGCTTCTGGCCGATACCCGAAAATTTGATATACAGACTTATGTCTTAGACCCAAGCGAAGAAGCTCCAAGCCGAATGGGCTGCAACAAATTCTACCAGGGTGACCTTATGGATTATGATACGGTGTATGAATTTGGCAAAAAAACCGATGTTCTGACTTTTGAAATAGAACTGGTGAATCTTGAAGCTCTTGAAAAACTGGAACAGGAAGGTATAAAAGTGTATCCTTCACCAAAAACGCTTCGAAACATCCAGAACAAAGGAAGACAGAAAGATTTTTATAAAACCCACAATATCCCGACCGCTCCTTTTCAAAGATTCCAGACTCTGGAAGAATTAAAAAATAGTCTTGAAAACAATAACCTTTCTTTACCTTTCGTATGGAAAAGTGCCGAATTTGGTTATGACGGGAATGGTGTCAAAATAGTACGCTCTACATCTGATTTGGCAAACCTGCCTAATGTAGAATGTATTGCTGAGGAAATGATTCCTTTTAAAAATGAACTGGCTGTAATCGTCGTGCGAAATCCTAAAGGCGAAATCAAGACCTATCCGGTGGTTGAAATGGAATTTCATCCCGAAGCCAATCAGGTAGAATATGTTATCTGTCCGGCTCGTATTGATGACAACGTAGCTGCAAAAGCAAGAGAAATAGCATTGAAAGTTTCTGAAGCCTTTGAACATGTCGGATTACTTGCTGTTGAAATGTTCCAGACAGAAAATGACGAAATTTTAGTCAATGAGGTAGCACCCAGACCGCATAATTCAGGTCATTACAGTATCGAAGCCAGTTATACATCACAGTTTGAAAACCATCTGCGTGCTATTCTCGACCTTCCTTTGGGCAATACAGAAAGCAAAGTAGCCGGCATTATGGTTAACCTTGTGGGCGAAGAAGGCCACTCAGGTCAGGTAGTTTACAAAAACATCGAAGAAATATTAGCTATTGATGGTGTAACACCTCATATTTACGGAAAGCGCGAAACAAGACCATTCAGAAAAATGGGCCATGTTACCATCGTAAATAAAGACATTGCCAAAGCCAGAAAAACAGCAGAAGAAGTAAAAAAACTAATACGAGTAATCAGCAATTCATAAGCTGCCGCTTAATTATACCTTATACCTATGAAAATTGCAATCATAATGGGCTCAATTTCCGACATGCCGGTCATGCAGGAAGCCATCGACATACTTAAAGAATTTGGAATTGAAACTGAAGTAGACATCGTTTCAGCTCACCGCACACCGGAAAAGCTATTCGACTTTAGCAAAAATGCACATACCCGTGGCATTGCTGCGATTGTTGCCGGAGCTGGAGGCGCAGCACACCTACCTGGAATGGTAGCTTCTATGTCTCCACTTCCAGTAATTGGTGTTCCCGTAAAATCAAGCAACTCTATTGATGGTTGGGACAGCGTACTTTCCATTCTTCAAATGCCTGGTGGTGTTCCGGTTGCAACAGTTGCTTTAAATGGCGCTAAAAACGCAGGAATCTTAGCTGCACAGATTATTGGAAGTAGCGATAAGGCCGTTTTGGATAAAATTATCGCCTATAAAGAAGGTTTGAAACAAGCTGTGCTTAAGGCGTCTGAAAATCTAAAAAAATAATTTCTTATAAAAATAGTAGAGACCAAGCCCATACAGGCTTGGTTTTTTATTTTAAACCTCAACGTTTTCATAACGCCATAGGTATTTACTTTCCAATTTTATACTTTTGGAAACAGCATGCCGGAATAGCTTTCCCTTGCCTGAAACTTATTTTCTATTTACAGAATATTTAAAAAGACCCTGATATGTCAGTTCTTACTAAAAAATTTACAACAAAATACGATACCGCACCTTTTTCTCAAATCAAGAATGAGGATTTCCTTCCGGCATTCAAAGAAGCGATTGCCAGTGCAAAACAAGAAGTAGACGAAATAGTCAATAATCCTGAAACTCCAACATTTGAAAATACAATAGAAGCGATGGCTTTTAGCGGGGCTACTTTGGACAGAATTTCTAATATTTTCTTCAATCTGCATTCAGCCGAGACAAACGACGAAATACAAAAAATAGCACAGGAAGTTTCTCCTTTGTTATCCGAATTTGGAAACGACATTCGCCTCAATGCTGACTTGTTTAAAAAGGTAAAAGCGGTTTACGATAAAAAAGACAGCCTCTCACTAACGGCTGAACAGGCAACTTTGCTAGACAAACAATACAAAAGCTTTTCCAGAAACGGAGCTAATTTATCAGAAGACAAAAAAAATGAACTGCGTGAAATCGACAAGGAACTTTCAAAACTCAGTTTAGAGTTTGGCGAAAACGTACTGTCAGAAACACACGCTTTTGAACTCCATATTACAGATAAAAAAGACCTTTCCGGATTACCGGAAGGAACCATTGAAGCTGCAAAAGAATTGGCGCAAAGCCACGAAAAAGAAGGCTGGATTTTTTCACTAGACTATCCGAGTTATGTTCCTTTTATGACGTATGCTGACAATAGGGAACTCCGCAAAAAAATGGCAATTGCGTTTGGTGCAAAAGGTTTTCAGAAAAACGAACACGACAATCAGGAAATCGTACTTCAAATTGCCAAGCTCCGATTTGAAAGAGCCAAACTTTTAGGCTATGCCTCACATGCCCATTTTGTATTGGAAGAAAGAATGGCTGAAAGTCCTGAAAAAGTCAACTCTTTTCTTAATGACCTATTGGCAAAAGCACGTCCGGCAGCTGAAAAAGAATTCAGCCAGTTAACAGAATTTGCTAAAAAACTGGACGGTATTGAGCAACTTGAAAAATGGGACGGAGCTTACTATTCCGAAAAACTTAAACAGCAATTGTTCAATCTGGATGACGAAAAACTAAAACCCTATTTCAAACTGGAAAACGTATTGGAAGGAGCCTTTACCGTTGCCGGAAAATTATACGGACTGACTTTCATAGAAATAAATGATATTGAAAAATATCATCCCGATGTAAAAACCTATGAGGTAAAAGACATTACAGGCAATCTTGTTTCCATTTTCTATGCTGACTTTTTCCCTAGAAAAGGAAAAAGAAACGGCGCATGGATGACTTCATTCAAATCCCAATATGTTTTAGGAGGTAGTAATGAAAGACCGCATGTTTCTATTGTCTGCAACTTTACAAAACCGACAGAAACCAAACCTTCGCTACTTACTTTTAATGAAGTAACCACATTATTTCACGAATTTGGGCATGCCTTACACGGAATGTTGGCAGACACTATATATCCAAGCCTTTCGGGAACCAGCGTATATTGGGATTTTGTTGAATTGCCAAGCCAGATATTTGAAAACTGGTGTTATGAACCGGAAGCCCTGGCGCTGTTTGCACACCATTACCAAACCGGTGAAATCATCCCTACGGAATATATACAAAAGATAAAAGAAAGTGCCAGCTTCCAGGAAGGTATGGCTACTTTAAGACAATTGAGTTTTGGTTTGCTGGATATGGGATGGCATGGACAGGACCCGACACCTATCAAAGATGTAAAAGAATTTGAAAACATTCAGTTTGCCTCAACCAAACTTTATCCGGATGTGAAGGAAAATGCTATGAGTACTTCCTTTTCACACATCTTCCAAGGTGGTTATTCATCGGGATATTATAGCTATAAATGGGCTGAGGTCCTTGATGCCGATGCTTTCGAATATTTTAAAGAACATGGAATATTCAATTCTGAAATTGCTACAAAATTCAAAGAAAATATACTGTCAAAAGGCGGTACAGAGCATCCAATGGTCTTATATAAAAGATTCAGAGGAAGCGAACCTAAGCCAGATGCCTTGCTAAAAAGAGCCGGGCTACTTTAACACACAATTATTTGATTTAAAAACACTTGGGATTGCCTGCAAAATAAGGTAATCCCTTTTTTTATTTGTTTTTTTTGATTTTACTTGTATGGATATCCGTAATTTTTCTTACAGTTTTTTATATATTTGAAATCTCCCTTAACGATTTGCTTATGAAAAAACTTTACCTGAATTTTATATTTGCATTAATTTTTTCTTTAAACGCAATCAGCTCTTACGGACAGCTGCCGGATTTCACCCTTACCGTTACCGGAACCGATGAAACTTGTAACAGGAACGGAACTTTATCTTTTACAGTATCCGGAACCCATCCAAATGCTAATATCATCTATACGATTTACAAGCTTCCCAATGTCGCGACTCCTTATGCTACAGTCTCTACTAATTCCTTGTCGGGACTTACAGGAGGCACTTACAGGGTCATTGCTACACAAACTTTAGGCACTGAAAATAATCAGAAGCAAAAAGATTATGTCATTAATAGTACAGCTTCTTTTTTAGAATTTAATATGACTTTTAGTGATATTGCTTGCAGCCTCAATAGAAATATAATTGTGAATGTCACCAGCGGCAATCCTATAGGATATGAAATCATTTCAGGGCCCATAATAAAACCCCGGCAAACTTCCAACATTTTCACCGATCTTGTGGCAGGAAACTACCTGATTAAAGTTTATGATTCCTGTGGCAATGCAGTATCCAGATCCTATACTTTAGTAACTCTCGAAGAAATCCCTAGCAATCTACAAATTTCCATTGGTACGATACCTCATTCTGAATTGATTAATTGTAATACGATTGAAGCTTCTTATACTGTAGAGGCAATAGCAGGAGCAACAGTAAGCTATCCGCTAACTTTTGTATTTACTATTTATCCTCCAGGGGGCGGCGCTCCTATTACAAAGACCTTCATAGTAAATAGCCCCCAAAATACCATAGAGCTCCCATTTTACAATGCTCCTTACAGCTATAGTTTAGTAGTTACAGATAGTTGTGGCAAAGTATTCCGGCAAGATATCACCCCTATGAATACAATATTTTCAATATTACTGGAACGGCAAACGTTAAGATGCGGTATACAATCCTTTATGGTTCAAACATCAAACTTTACCTATCCAATAACTGTAGAGTTTCTTTCTGCGCCAGCCGGATTCAATCCTTCTGTTTACAATCCCACACATCCTATTTATTATTCTGATCCGATTTTTGGGAATATTACCAATATACTTCCGGAAGGTTCTTATACAGTAAAAGTAACTGATGCGTGCGGAAGAACGGCTACAGACAATGTGACAATTGATCATGAAACCGATGCTAAATTTACAGTTACAGGATCCTGTGGTGCATCTGGTGTTATTTTTGGTGAAATTCTAGGCTCTGATATCGTTTCTGCCACCATAAACACAGCACCTTCTAACTTTGCTTTCCCCACTCCCTATAATGCCAGTTCCTACATACAAAGTGATGGAGGTATAATCATCTCCAATATCCTTGTCCCTGGACTATATTCTATAACTATAGTAGACGAATGCGGAAATACTTATACAAAACCGGTTACTGTACCAGTTGGTGGGTCAGGTGCGCCAAGAGTCAATTATTTAGGCGGATGCGAACCCGGATTTGGTTCTGTTTATATAGGAGGCGCACCTGATGTCCAGATACTAAGTGCCGAATTTGTATCTGTGCCTAGCAGTTATACCGGCCCGATGAATGTTTCTGTCAACATCAGGGGGGCCTACTTCATGATGAGTTCGCTACCAATTGGAACCTATCGTATCAAGATAAAAGATTCTTGTAATGCAGAATATACCTTAACTTTACAAATCAAGGAATATATAGGTAACACGACTTTTGAAATTGTAGAAGGATGTTCTTCTTTTAATCTCCGATTTAACCATACAAATAATAACGGCTCAATTTTAAACCTCGGATACTGGCTACAGAAGTTCAATCCGGCAACAGGCCAATGGGGCCATCCTAATACAAATGTTGTCTATACTGAAAATTCCCTTCCTAACATTAACAATTCAATCTCTGTTATCAATAATAATACTTGGAACCTGAATTTTCCAATAGGGGGAAAATTTAGGATCATAACTCCTTCATCCATCTATAACAGTGTAGGTGCCAACAATTTTTGCATATTTACTATAAAAGAATTTGAAACAGGAAAACTTCCTGAAATAAAAGGAGCATTGAATTTTTCATGTTCCGGCACCTTATCGGATGTCTTGTTAAACGTAGTGGGCGAAGGAAACTTCACTTTCAGAATAATCGAAAAAAACGGACAGCCATTTATTTTTTCAAATGGCAGCAGTCCATTATTTACTGATCTGGAGTCTGCTGTTTATATTTTTGAAATAAAAGACCAATGTCAAAACACAAGCATCTACACCCACGATGTTACCACCCCATTCGTGTTTTCTATAGCCGCTACCTTGTGTGACGGACAAAACAGTACGCTTTCTGTTCCTAATTTTTCTTACCTGCAATACAGATGGTATAAACAGGGAGCCGAAAATGTTACATTGGGCACAAGTTCTACTTTAAATTTTGCGCCTCTAAATGTCAACACACAATCTGGTATGTATCACGTAGCCATTTCGTATCCTGCAGAACCGGACTCCTGCCTGAATCAAATCTTAAACTATGAAATCAACGCAGGAACCCCACCAAATGCAGGAAATGACAACGATGCAAATCTTTGCTCAATTCCTTCTTCAATCAATTTATTTGACTATCTGTTAGGCAATGCAGACCAAAATGGGACTTGGGAACAAATCTCATCTACAGGCACTCTTTCTGCAAATGTTTGGAATACTACCGGCGCCCAGCAAGGCTCAACTTATTATTTCAGATATTTTGTAAGAGGATTTTGCGGCGTAGAAGACGAAGCCATAGTTTCTATCCATTTTTACAATGTTGTATTACCTCCTATCATTAACCCTATTGGCCCGGTTTGTGAAGGCTCGCCAATAAACGTCAGCATCCAAAATCCAAACCTACTATACCATTATACTTGGTCAGGACCAAACGGATTTACGGCTACAGGCATCAATCCCGTATTTCCAAATGCGACAGTTGGAATGTCCGGAACTTATACCGTTACAACCAATCTGGTCAATTGTCCTTCAGAACCTCTATCATTTGAGCTTGTCGTAACACCACAACCAGAATTCCATTTTGCGCAGCAAGACACCAAAATCTGTTTTGGGCAGGAAAGCATAGTAAAAGTAGTTCCTGACAATTTTCAGGAATTAGATGCTAGTTATATTTGGCATAATGAAAATGGACAAGTAATTGGCGGTAATTCTGCCGAAATTGAAATCAATGAGCCTGGATTGTACAGTGTTTTGGTAAACCTAAACAATTGTTCTTTCTCAAAAAATATACAAATTGATGAAAATACAGACACTTTTTCTGTTGGAGCCCGAGCTAAGTGTGAAAACGACCATTATATGCTTACTGCCTTCGCAATAGACAATTCTTTCAATGAGTCAAACGCTACCTATGTCTGGACAGGACCAAATGGTTTTCATGCTACAACACAGTCTACGGACATTACCGGTCTGGAATCGGGAGTATATACCGTTGTAGTAACCAATGAAGAAGGATGTACCACTACAACATCAATCCCTGTCGAAAAAAGCTATTGCGTAATCCCAAAAGGAGTTTCACCAAACGGCGATAATAAAAACGACACCTGGAATTTAGCTGGACTTGACATCTTGAAAGTCAAAATCTTTAATCGTTATGGGACAGAAGTCTACGAAATGAACAATTACGTAAACCAATGGCACGGTCAATGTTCTGATGGCAAGCTGCTTCCTACAGCAACCTATTACTATTATATCGCATTTAGAGATGGAAAAGAAAAAACAGGTTGGGTTTATTTAAATCGTGAAGTAAATTAATCCTCACTTTTATTACAAATTAAGACCGTCAGTTTCTACTAACGGTCTTTTTTATTTTTACCGTTTTTATTTTCAATTATTTTTGAAAGTTCAAAAATAAATTTATACATTTGGTGTATGGAATTCAAAGACGCAAAAAATAAATTCATCCAAACATGGGGCGCTTTAGGCTCACAATGGGGCATCAATAAAACGATGGCACAGATTCATGCGTTGCTTATGGTTTCTCCTGAACCGCTCTCTATGGAAGACATTATGGAAGAATTATTGATTTCCAGAGGGAATGCCAGTATGAACCTGCGTGCCTTGATGGATTGGGGGATTGTATATAAAGAATACAAATCAGGCGAAAGAAAAGAGTTCTTTACAGCTGAAAAAGATTTAGACGAACTGGCTGTTAAAATAGCACAGGAAAGAAGCAAAAGAGAAATTAAACCGGCATTAAGAGTCTTAAAAGATGTTTCTTCCATCAAAGGCAATGAGACTAAAGAAACAAAGCATTTTGTTGAACAGACTTCCAAACTCTACGATTTCGTATTAAAAGCAGACAATATGATTGACAAGGTAACCGAATTTAAAGACAACTGGATTGGCCGTTTGGTCATGAAAATCATGAAGTAAAAAAATTTCAATAAAAGTTTCATTTTTTTCTGAAAGTTTAAAAATTATCAATTATGACTTTTCTACAAAAAACTAATTGTTTCGCCATAGGTCTTCCTTTGGTTATACTCTCATTTGAAGTATTTGAACCCGGAATGTTCTTTTTGGCTTTTATATCAACAATTGTCACAGGTTTTTTACAAGTTTCTATCGGATTAAGCCTTCTTGTTAATCATTACAAAAACAGACACCTACAAGCTTATTTTTTATTTTGTATTCTGTTTTTTTTATTATGGCATACTACGGATTGGGGATGGATTTGGGCTATGCCACTGGCACTGGCAATTTATATGACAATTATTCTACATTTTATAATCATAGAAAAAGAGTGATGAAGCTAGTAGTAATAAATAAGTTCGCAATACTAATCTGTATTTTATGCTATATGACTTGTTATCTGAGATTTATAGGTCAATTGTTTTTATGTTCAATACAAATTATAACCGCCCTATTTATAACATTGGAAATTTTCTCAAAGCAGCAACAAAAACTCAAAAGGGATATAAAAGTTTATTGGCTCGTAATCATTACAAATACATTTCTTCTTATCTCCTTCTTTCACAATATAATGCAAAATGATTTTTTACAGATACTTTTTGTAACGCTCATCCCGAATGTTACGGCATTTTATTTTTTCAAATTATTAATCAAAACACTTGATTATGAAAACCCTTGAAAACCAAACACTACTTTATGACGAAGATTGCCCACTCTGTCAAGCCTACACAACAGGTTTTATAAAAACAGGAATGCTTGACAAAAACGGCAAAAAACCCTTCTCTAATTTGACAACCGAAGAACACAACTTTGTTGATTTCAAAAGAGCTTCAAATGAAATCGCTTTAGTTGACAACAAAAACAAAACTGTCTTATATGGCATTGACAGCTTGTTGAAAGTTATTGGAAATTCTTTTCCGTGGATGGAAAAAGTCGGAAACGTTCCTCCTGTGAAATATTTGCTAAAGAAGCTTTATTCTTTTATCTCATACAATCGAAAAGTAATTATCCCAAACAAAAAAGCCAATGATACTGTTTTGCAATGCGTACCAAGTTTTAATTACAAGTACCGGATTATTTATATCATCTTTACCCTTTTGGTTACAGCTTTAACGCTATACAATTATTCTAAACTGATACCCAATCTGCCTATTGGAAATTTCAGCAGAGAATTGATAATAGCCTTCGGGCAAATTGTTTTTCAAAATATGTTTTTACTAAAACTTGGACGTAGAACACTATTAAATTACACAGGAAACCTGATGACTGTATCCTTAGCAGGCTCTATACTCTTAACACCAATCTTAATTCTAAATCAGCTTATAGATATTCCTGAAATCATTATACTCGCTTGGTTTGCTATCACAGTTTTGCTCATGCTCATAGAACATTTCAGAAGAATCAAAATCCTAGAACTTCCAACAGCTCTTTGTTATACTTGGGTAATTTACAGAGTAATTATCTTACTTGTTATTTTAAACTTTTAATCCAACCCTGGCGGGTTTTCAACCTCGAAAGGGTTACGTCAAAACAAATACACCAATCCCAACCAAAAAACCGGAATACTTTCAACCCAAAAAGAAGTATAATATTTCGATCTGTTTTCATTAGCAAAAACCATAAAAAGTGAAGTAACCAAAACCAATATGGCATTGACAAAAAGCTGATTGGTATCAATCGTGCTTTTCAGGAATTCTAAAAAATAAAGCGGTACCAGTAAAAGTATACCTACAATTTTGGTCTTCTTCACTCCTATCCGTTGTGGCACAGTACCCAAAGTAGGACTATCTGTCTTTAAATCGATAATCTCAAAAATCAAGATCAGACTGATAACCAGTAAAAAACGCTGGCAAAATTTAAGAATCATATCCGAAAAGGCTTCGGTTCCCACATTCATTAAAGGCAGCAAGGTAGTAACTCCTGCCCAGCAAAGCGCCACGATATAAATTTTGACACCGCTCCAGTTTCTGATATTCTTCCTGCTTGACAGTATCGGAACCGTATACAAAAAAGTCAGTCCAAAGAAAACAAAAGCCGTAATTTGGGTAGTTAGTTTCAGATGGAAAAAGAAATAGGCTGCCGCAGCAAAAGCAATCATACTTAAAACAGCAATGCCTTTGAGTTCAAATCGTAAAGGCTTTTTATTTCTAAAAAAGTCTTCATATTTGATAAAATTATACCCGAAAATTGTTCCAAAAAAAGCAAAACCTGCCATCGACAAATCAAAAGGATTTTGGAACATATGGTTGGTCATTAAAACCAGCGACAAAACAGCAACAGCGACGTGTATGCTGCCGTTGATATAAAAATCAAATAGTCGTCTGATAACCTGCATCCTGCAAAAATAGCGAAACTGTTAACAACACCGAGTTTTCGTTGAAAATTTCCTAAAAAAACCATGTTAAAAAAGGATTTATTTCTGAGATTAATAAGTATTTTTGTGCCACAAAAAACAACCCACGACAATATTATATGAAAACAGATGCTTTTGCTTTAAGACACATCGGTCCGAGAGAAAACGATTTGCAGCATATGCTGAAAACTATTGGTGTTGAATCAATTGACCAATTGATCTATGAAACGCTTCCTGATGACATCCGTCTAAAAGCGCCCCTGAACTTAGAACCAGCCATGACTGAATATGAATATTTAGATCATATTCAAAAACTAGGAAATAAAAACAAAGTATTCAAGTCATACATTGGTTTGGGTTATCATCCTTCAATTGTTCCTGCGGTTATCCAAAGAAATATTTTTGAAAACCCGGGATGGTATACGGCATATACGCCTTACCAGGCTGAAATTGCACAAGGACGTTTAGAGGCTCTTTTGAATTTCCAGACAACGGTTATCGAACTGACAGGAATGGAAATCGCAAATGCTTCTCTTCTTGATGAAGGAACTGCCGCTGCTGAGGCTATGGCATTACTTTTTGACGTAAGAACCCGCGACCAGAAAAAGAACAACGCAAACAAATTCTTCGTTTCTGAAGAAATTTTGCCGCAAACATTATCGGTTTTGCAGACTCGTTCAACTCCAATCGGTGTAGAATTAGTAGTAGGAAACCACGAAGAATTTACATTTGGAACTGATTTCTTTGGAGCAATTCTTCAATATCCGGGCAAATACGGTCAGGTTTACGATTATGCTGCATTCATTGCACAGGCAAAATCAAATGAGATAAAAGTAGCCGTTGCTGCTGATATCATGAGTTTGGTGAAACTGACTTCTCCGGGAGAAATGGGGGCAGATGTAGTAGTAGGTACAACACAACGTTTCGGAATCCCGATGGGTTATGGCGGACCTCACGCTGCTTTTTTTGCAACCAAAGAAGAATATAAAAGAAGTATGCCGGGAAGAATTATTGGTGTAACTATTGACACCAATGGCAACCGTGCTCTTCGTATGGCACTCCAAACTCGCGAACAACATATTAAACGTGAAAAAGCGACATCTAACATTTGTACAGCTCAAGTTCTTTTGGCTGTTATGGCTGGGATGTATGCTGTATATCACGGTCCAAAAGGCTTGGATTATATTGCCGGAAAAATACATGCTTCTGCTGTAACAGTTGCCGATGCTTTGGGCAAACTAGGAATCCAGCAAGCTAATACTTCTTTCTTTGATACTATCGTTGTAAAAGCGGATGCTCAGAAAGTAAAAGCGATTGCTGAGAAAAACGAATTCAATTTCTATTATATCGACAAGGATACGGTTTCAATTTCGTTTAATGAAACAACCGGTTTAGCCGACATCAATACTATGATTTCTATTTTTGCTGAAGTTGCAGGAAAAGAAACCATAAAAGTAACTGAATTGGCCGCTCAGGTTCAATATCAAGGAAGCGTGAACAGAACAAGTACTTTCTTGACACATGAAGTATTCAACAAGCACCATTCAGAAACAGCTTTGATGCGCTACATCAAAATGCTGGAAAGAAAAGACTTGGCCCTAAATCACTCGATGATTTCCTTGGGTTCATGTACGATGAAATTGAATGCTGCTGCTGAAATGTTGCCTTTAAGCATGGCAAACTGGAACAACATACACCCTTTTGCCCCTATCGAACAAGCTGAAGGTTACCAAACGATGTTGAAAAAACTAGAACAGCAGCTAAATGTTGTTACTGGTTTTGCAGGAACAACTTTACAGCCAAACTCTGGTGCACAAGGAGAATATGCCGGTTTGATGGTTATTCGCGCTTACCACCAGTCAAGAGGTGAATCGCATAGAAACATCGCCTTAATCCCAGCTTCTGCTCACGGAACAAATCCAGCAACAGCAACTATGGCAGGAATGCAGGTTGTAGTTACAAAAACATCTGAAAACGGAAATATTGACGTTGAAGATTTAAGAGCTAAAGCTATCCAATACAAAGATAACCTGGCGTGTTTGATGGTAACTTATCCTTCTACTCACGGAGTTTATGAAGCCTCTATTATTGAAGTAACAAAAATCATACACGAAAACGGCGGACAGGTTTATATGGACGGCGCTAACATGAATGCTCAGGTAGGACTAACAAATCCGGCTACAATTGGAGCTGACGTTTGCCACTTGAACCTGCATAAAACTTTCGCTATTCCTCACGGAGGCGGAGGACCTGGTGTTGGACCAATTTGTGTTGCACCACACTTAGTAGAATTCTTGCCTACAAACCCAGTAATCGCTACAGGCGGAGATCATGCAATTACCGCAATTTCTGCTGCACCGTGGGGCTCTGCTTTGGTTTGCTTGATTTCATATGGCTATATCACTATGCTTGGCGCTGAAGGTTTAACAAGTTCAACCCAGCATGCCATCTTGAATGCCAACTATATCAAAGAAAGACTGAACGGTCATTATGCGACTTTATATTCTGGAGAAATGGGACGTGCGGCTCACGAAATGATTATCGAATGCCGTCCGTTTAAAGAAAAAGGAATTGAAGTTACGGATATTGCAAAGCGTTTGATGGACTACGGTTTCCACGCTCCTACAGTTTCTTTCCCGGTAGCTGGAACTTTGATGATCGAGCCTACAGAAAGTGAAAACCTGGAAGAATTAGACCGTTTCTGTGATGCGATGATTTCCATCCGAAAAGAAATCGAAAAAGCTTCTGCTGACGACAAAAACAATGTCTTGAAAAATTCTCCCCATACATTGGCAATGCTTACAGCCGACACTTGGGATTTCCCATACACCAGAGAAGAAGCTGCTTTCCCATTGGAATATATTGCAGAAAATAAATTCTGGCCATCTGTTCGCAGAGTTGACGACGCTTATGGTGACAGAAACTTAGTTTGTTCATGTGCTCCAATTGAAGCCTACATGGAAAGCTAATAGACATCTTATAAAACAAAAAAGCCGATAGTAAACTATCGGCTTTTTTTATTTTGAATACTTTTTAATATTTATAAGCAACACCTTTTTTGATAGCTTGCGTACCACCCAGAGCATTTGAACTATCTCCAACAGTAGTCTTATCAGAAATAAGCAGGATAAATGGACATCCTAATTTAGCAGCTTCCATCTTTAGTTTTTTCTCTGCTTTTTTATCGCCCGTGTTTCCTGTCTGGAAATTGATAAGGGCAGTCTTACCTCTTACCTCTCCTCCTTTTTTCAATCCGGCTATATACGACTTCTCTTCAAGGATAACTACTTTCTCCCAATCATTCTCTGATTTTACATCAATCTTTTCGGAAACTTCTTCAACCCTTCCGCTTTTGCCGTAAACTATTTTTTCAATAGCATATTTTCCTATTGAGTTTTCAGCATCTTCACCATCATATTTAAATACGATTACATATTCGTCCAAGCGCACAACTTTTCCATTAACGGTTTCTCCATTGTGTTTAAAAATTTTGTCTGATTGCGCAAAAATTAATGATGAAGTCATTAATAATACTAACAATAAAATACTTTTTTTCATTTTTTTGATGTTGATTGTTGATTTTGAAACAAATATAAGATTTTTGCATACAAAAAAAACTCCTGCTATTTTTTCTTAATCAAATATTAAGCTAATTTTAAAACTCACTAAAAACGTCATGAAAGACCTTGAAAACCGGGAAGATTTAACCCTGCTGATGGGCAATTTTTATCAAAAATTGCTCCAAAATAAAGCCATTAATTATCTGTTTACCGAAGTTGCCAAGATAGATATGAAACATCATTTACCTGTTATTGTAGATTTCTGGAATCTCAGTTTGTTTGGCAAAGGCAATTATAAAAACAACGTGCTTAAGCTCCATTTGGACCTTAATGAAAAATCAAAATTGACTACGGAGCATTTCAAAATCTGGCTTGACACCTTCTATCTGACTGTAGATGAAAACTTTTCAGGCGAAAATTCAGAAAAAATCAAAACCAAAGCCCTTTCCATTGCAACCGTGATGCAAATTAAACTGCATAAATCTGCTTAAAATAAAATCATATTCTTAATTATTAAGACACAAAATTGACTATTTCATAATTGTATGCATGCATAATACTTTTTTGCAATGAAGCGCGTTAATTTTTAATACATTAGCAAAAAACAATAATCTTTCAGTAATGAACATAAAAATTATAGGTTCTGGAAGCTACATTCCAGAAATCAAAGTCGCCAATCACGATTTTGATAATCATATTTTTTTGGACGATAATAGCGAGCCTTTATCGCATCCAACAGAACTCATTATTGAAAAATTTAAAGATATTACCGGAATAGAAGAACGTCGTTATGCAGAAAAGAATCTGTTGGCCTCAGACATTGGCTTTTTGGCTTCACAAAGAGCGATAGCGGACGCAAAGATTGATGCTGAAACGATTGACTATATTATAGTAGCTCATAATTTTGGTGATGTACAATATGGAAAAATCCAATCCGATATTCTGCCAAGTCTGGCATCAAGAATCAAGCATAAACTTCAGATAAAGAACCCAAAATGTGTAGCCTATGATATTCTTTTCGGATGTCCGGGCTGGATTGAAGGCGTACTTCAGGCCAATGCTTTTATTAAATCCGGAATGGGAAAACGCTGCCTTGTAATTGGTGCTGAAACACTTTCAAGAGTTTTAGACCCACACGATCGCGATTCTATGATTTATGCTGATGGTGCAGGAGCGACTATTGTTGAAGGCACAGAAGAAAGTGAAGGTTTACTATCCTACGAAAGTGCCACATTTGCATACGAAGAAGCAAATTATCTGTTTTTTGGGAAGTCCTATAATAAGGAACTGGATCCGGATGTACGTTACATTAAAATGTTTGGGCGAAAAATTTATGAATTTGCCTTAGGCCAGGTTCCAATGGCGATGAAAAGTTGTCTTGAAAAAAGCGGGATAGACATTTCGGAAGTCAAAAAAGTCCTGATCCACCAGGCCAACGAAAAAATGGACGAGGCAATCATTAACCGATTTTACAAACTCTTCAAAGCAGTTCCGCCAAAAGGTGTTATGCCAATGAGCATCCACAAATTAGGAAACAGCAGCGTGGCTACCGTCCCAACATTATATGATTTGCTGATTAAAGGAAAAATTGAAAATCAGGAACTTCATAAAGGAGATGTTATTATCTTTGCATCCGTTGGTGCGGGAATGAATGTTAATGCATTTACGTATCGACTATAACAAAAGTTCGGTTTCTGGCTTCATTGCTCGAAGCCTTAAACTTGATACAAGATGTACGAAAAAACTTTTCCGCAAAAAAGATTCAAGCACACGCTTGATTTTTTAAACAAGCATATCAATTCTTCAGAGACAATCCTGGATTTAGGAGTTGAAAATCCGTTCTCTAAAATTATGAAAGAAAACGGTTTCCAGGTCATAAACACTACCGGAGAGGATCTTGACAATAATCAGACAGCGCTACAGTCACAGCAATATACAGTTGCAACAGCTTTTGAAATTTTTGAACATTTGCTGAATCCGTATGCCGTATTGCAAAATATAAAATCAGACAAATTATTTATTTCTATTCCGCTACGTCTTTGGTTTTCTCCGGCTTACCGAAGCAAAACCGATATGTGGGACCGCCATTATCATGAATTTGAAGACTGGCAGCTCGATTGGCTATTGGAAAAAACCGGATGGAAAATACTGGATCGCCAAAAATGGACAAATCCGGTAAAAAAGTTTGGTATCAGGCCTTTATTGCGAAGATTCACTAACCGATATTATATAGTTTACGCAGAGAAAGTAAAATAATTCCTGAAACTATGAACTATTATATCGTCATTCCGGCTCATAACGAAGAAGCATTTATTACTCTGACATTGCAATCGTTGGTTGAACAAACAGTTCCTCCTGCAAAAGTGGTTGTGGTAGATGACAATTCAACCGATACTACCTCAACAATTGTTAGGGAATTTGCAGCTCAATATCCGTTTATAAACCTTGTACAGAAAACATCCGAAGCCATCCATCTTCCCGGAAGCAAAGTTATTCAGGCTTTCCATAAAGGATATGAAACCTTGGATGCTAATTATGATATCATTGTAAAACTGGATGCTGACCTGATCCTTCCGCAAAACTATTTTGAAACGATTCTCAATATTTTCAAATCAGATACTAAAATAGGAATGGCGGGCGGTTTTGCCTATATCGAAAAAAATGGCGATTGGATTCTTGAAAACCTGACCGACAAAGATCATATTCGGGGAGCTTTTAAAGCCTATCGCAAAGAATGTTTTCTTCAAATCGGAACCCTTAAACCTGCCATGGGATGGGATACTGTCGACGAATTGCTATGCCAGTTTTATGGTTGGAAAGTTGTAACAGACCAGTCCTTAAAAGTAAAACATTTAAAGCCAACCGGAGCCAATTACAATAAAACAGCACGCTACAAACAAGGCGAAGCCTTCTATACTTTGGGTTATGGTTTTTTTATTACGGCAATAGCATCCGCTAAACTGGCCATGCTAAAAAAGAAACCCTTTTTGTTTTTTGATTATATAAAAGGATTTCTAAAGGCCAAATCTGAGAAGAAGCCGCTACTAGTAACCAAAGAGCAAGCCAAATTTATCAGAGACTACCGATTAAAAAAAATGAAGGAAAAATTACTGTGATTTGCTGCAACTATTTATTAGTTAAAAAACTCGCAAAGCAAAACCAGCTACTCTTGACAAATTTCGTATTTTAGCCATTATTTAGAAACTCATAATGATAATTCGATACTTAACCCAGATAGGACGCTATTTTATTATGTTGAAGGAAATCTTCAACAAACCCACAAAATGGTCCTATATGAAACAGCTCATTCTGAAGGAAATTGACGATTTGATTATCGGGTCTTTAGGAATCGTTTCTTTTATTTCATTCTTTATTGGAGGTGTTGTTGCAATCCAGACGGCATTGAACCTGACAAACCCTCTGATTCCAAAAACTTTGATCGCTTTTGCCACCAGGCAATCCGTTATCTTAGAGTTTGCTCCTACTTTTATTTCCATAATTATGGCCGGAAAAGTTGGATCGTTTATTACTTCCAGCATCGGAACAATGAGAGTAACAGAGCAAATCGACGCTCTGGAAGTAATGGGAGTCAATTCACTCAACTATCTTGTATTTCCAAAAATTGTTGCCTTGATGCTTTATCCTTTTGTTATTGCTTTGAGTATGTTTTTGGGAATTTTAGGCGGTTATATGGCCTCCGTATATGGAAACCTGACCTCAAGTGATGAGTTTATCACGGGTCTGCAGACGGAATTTATCCCATTCCATATCGTGTATGCTTTTATAAAAACAATTGTTTATGCTATTATTTTGGCAACTATCCCTTCATTTCATGGTTATTATATGAAAGGTGGAGCTTTGGAAGTTGGTAAAGCCAGTACCGTTTCCTTCGTATGGACGAGTGTCGTGGTGATTCTCATGAACTATATTCTAACACAATTACTTTTAAGCTCATGATCGAAGTAAAAGATATAAAAAAGTCATTTGGCGATTCACAGATATTAAAAGGGATTTCAACCACTTTTGAGGCTGGAAAAACCAATCTTATTATTGGGCGAAGTGGCTCCGGAAAGACTGTGTTGCTTAAAACATTACTTGGAATCCACACTCCTGATGAAGGCACTATTTCTTTCAATGGGAGAGTTTATTCTGAACTGTCTAAAGATGAAAAAAGAGAGCTGAGAACTGAAATCGGAATGGTATTTCAAGGAAGCGCCCTTTTCGATTCCATGACGGTAGAAGAAAATGTTGGTTTCCCTTTAAAAATGTTTACCAACAAGAAAAAAAATGAAATCCGCGATCGTGTAAACGAGGTTCTTGAAAGAGTAAATCTTGTCGATGCCAACAATAAATATCCTTCAGAAATTTCTGGAGGAATGCAGAAGCGTGTTGCAATTGCAAGAGCTATCGTAAACAATCCTAAATATCTTTTTTGTGATGAGCCAAACTCTGGATTAGATCCGGAAACTTCAATATTGATTGACGTACTGATTCAGGAAATCACAAAAGAATACAATATGACTACCGTCATCAATACACACGATATGAACTCCGTTTTACAGATTGGAGAAAAAATCGTGTTCCTGAAAAATGGAATAAAAGAATGGGAAGGAACTAATGAAGAAATCCTAGAAACGAAAAACAAGTCGATTGTTGAGTTCGTATATTCATCTGACCTATTCAAAAAAGTACGTGAAAGTCTTCTTGCTGATGTGGAAGATGAAGAGAAAGAAAAAAAGGCCTAGTCTTGAAACATAAAATACAGACCGGGATAATGAATCTTCGGTCTGTATTTATACTGATTAAACTGCACTTATCACAACTACAACAATCCTCTATTGCTGATAATGATTGGCAACAATATCCTTAAAGGCCTCCGGGTTATGCAACCAGGGAATATGGCCTGAATTTAAAACCGTAAATACCTTTGCTGTTGGATAACGATCTATCACAAAGTTTTTGCTTGTTTTATAAATGTCCTGATCTCCATATTGAATGGTTATTCTAAAATCCGGTTCCGATAATCCCATTAACAGATGATATTTTACAATTTCAGGTCTTGTTTTATTTATCGGAGCTGCTTTCAGTAAATCAAAATCTTCGCTGATATCAGAACTGCCTGTCGGTATAAATCCGTTATTGTAATTTTTCATTACCTGTTTGAAAAGACGTTTGTAGGCCTTATCACTTCCCAACATCCCAAAGAAGCTATTCATGCCCATCTTTGTCCATTGCCAGCCGGTAGTTTTCGATTTATTGAGCTGCATTACTTCTTTTTCGGTTTGCTTCCACTGAATATTGGTTCCTGAACCGGGACTGCATAAAAATAGGCTCAGTAAATTATCCGCATATTTTTCAGCATAAATTTGAGCATAAAGTCCACCCCAGGAATGTCCCCACAAATGGAACTTATCAATCTGATAAAATTTCCGAACTGCTTCCACATCGCTCAAATACGCTTCCATTGAATAATCTTTGCTTGCGCAAGGCGATTTTTTTGTTCCTCTCTGATGAAAAGTAATGATCTGAAACTTCTCCTTCAGAGTATCTGCAACTTCTGTCAGGTCGCTTGGAAAGCCTGGTCCACCATGCAATAATAAGACGGTTTCTTTATCAGGATTCGGGTAAATTCTAGTGTATAATTTGTCTCCGTTATTGTTGACTATAGAAGTATTCATGTCCGTATTTTTTTGTAGTGATGGAAGATTTGCATGTTTGGTCTCTACTGGCATTTCTTTCTTTTTTATGTCGAGAACTCCGCCAAGTTTAATCTGAATAAAAAATGAATTTGTATTGTCCGTGAATACGGATGCATTTTCATAAATTCCATTTTTCCACGGATTCCCACCATTCATTGCTATAGTAGAGCCTACTCTTGCCCCATAAAACACACCTGTGGAATTGATATATGAAAAATCAAGAGCAGGAACAAATCCAAAATTATTTTTATCAAAATACTCTGATTTGTTATTTTTCATATCATCTCTGATTACCTTATTAGCGAAGTTGGCAAGTCCTATACTCGGTGCCAATTTTAATTTATTATGCTGGAGTAGATTATACCCTATAGAAAAAGTAGAATTCATTCCTGAAAGGGAGAGCTTATACTCCGAGTTTTTCTGTGAACCATTAAAGAATTGGAATGTTGTTCCTAAAAAAAAGTTACCCATATAAAAATGACTTCCCGCTCCTAAACCAAAAGAATTTATGTTATCACTAACATTGGTATTAAATCCGGAACTAAAAGTGTTCATTTGCAAACCTCCTACCGCAAATAATTCTAATTGTTTTTTACTCTGACTATAGGCATTAGTTGCCAACATAACCAATAATGCTACTTTGTACCATTTCATCTTTTATGTTTTTAATAGATTAATGGTACAAATATGAGTCCGGCAAAATAGTAAACCGTTATCATTTGATAAAAGTGTATTATTCTCTGGTCAACTCATTTCTCAACCTGCTAAATGAGACTTTTGTAATACCTATATAAGAAGCAATAATAGTATGGGGAACCAGGTTTTCAAGATTAGGAAATTGTTTCCGCAAAGCAAGAAGTCGTTCTTTGGCATTATAGGAACGAAAGACAACTTCATTGAAAAAATTATTGGCGAGCTCAGTCTCGATGATTCGTTGTCCGAATGCTTGAAACTCTTCATTGGTATATCGTAGGTAATCCAATTCTTTAACTGGAATTTCTGCAATGACGGCTTCGGTCAAAGTCTGTAAACTGAAAATATTTTTCCCTTTATGGGTTCTCGCAAAATGAGGTGTTATTACGGAATCTGACATATAGAATCCTGTCGTAACAATATCTCCTTTATCCGAAATGTTGTAGCGGTGTGCTACTCCGGAAAGCAGTAAATACTCCGACTGATTTTTCTTGCCTTCGATAAAAATAATCTTATTTTTCGGCAATTCAGTGATTTGTGCCCGCTGTATAAACAACTCCTTTGAGAATGGAGAAACAATCTGAAATTTATCTAATGTTGTATGTATTGGTTCTTTTTTCTCCAACGTACTTATTTCTTAACAGGTTCAAAGTGTAGTTTTACCACTCCACAGAAGTTAGGATTCAGCTAAAAATACAAAAAAATTGAACATATAAAGCTGAAGCCAACTCCCCTGCTACTTCCTTTGTCCGAAGTTTATACTCTTCCCAATTCAAAAGCCCACTCAAACAAATTATTCTTTTACAGATATAAAAGTTTCTACTTCTGCGTTATTTCCGTCATAGTATTTTTTTCCGTGAACGGTAAAGTCTGCCTTGTAGGCGCGTTTTAAATTAAGCTCTTTATTTGCCCATATTTCAAGCCAGGTGTTGATGACTGCTTCAGGCATTTTTCCTTTTGAAATAAATTTCTTGTAGGACGTCGTTTCGATGGTTAGGCCTACAAATCCTTCCGGAATATTTTCTAAAGAACTAACCGGCAATCCTATAATTGTAGTATAAGAACCGGTAAAGTCGGTTTCATAATCTGTATAAACGGCATAAATTTCATCACTGACTTTGTTTGGAATTTGTTTTTGAATCTCTTCGTTCCAAAATTTGACCCATAGCGCTTCGATATCTTTGCCGGCTTGTCCGTCTTTGTTGGTTGTTCTTGTCGAAATTCCGATTACATGAAATCGTTGGATCGTTTGATTGTCCATAGTTTTAGAAGTTTTTGTTTGAATTTGAGCCGTTGCAGATACGAACATGAAGGATAAAAATAATATGCTGTAATTTTTTTTCATTGCTCTATTAATTTGATTACAGAACAAATGTAAAATGCACCAGTGACAGCCCTATGTCAGGAGTATCGGACATTTTTTAAATAATCATAAAATAGCGGCTCAATTCTGCGTGATTAGATGACAAAGCGCAACTTCCTAATCTATATTACTCCTTTTCGGCAAGTTCTTTTAATTTCTCATTCATTTGATTAAAGCCATCTTCTGTTTTCTTCAGATTAAACATCCATACAAACAGTCCTTTGAACTTTTCGCTCTGGATAAATGTTACGCTTCCGTTTTTATTGTCTATAAGTTCGAATTTATGTTCTCCATCAAATAGCCCACTAACGAGCAATTTGCCACGCCAGCTCAATTCTTTTTCGTCTATTTTAGTAATTATGACGGGTCTGAAAGTCATTTCCTTTCCACCAGGCGGATGGATACGAACCTTGATTTTATTACCTATATCAACAGTACCTTCTATAGAACTTACAAAAGGATTCCAATTAGGATAATCTTCAAAATTGGTAAGGATTGACCATATTTTTTCAGGTGTTGCCTGAATAACGATTTCTGTTTTGATTTCTTTTGCCATAACTGTTATACTCATCAAAAGGGTTGCTGATACTAAAAATAGACGCTTCATTTGTATGGTGTTTAATTGAACATCACAAAGGTCTGTTTTGTATAATGATGTCGGCTTGATAAAAATCAAGAATTCAAGAAAGTTGCTTTTTTCTTATCCGGCTAAAAGTTTCAGGTGTCATACCAAGCATTGAAGCAATATACTGCAATGGAACCTGATTGAATAATTCTTTATTGTTTTCGAAGAAAAAATAATAGCGTTCTTCTGCGGTCATAGAAAGATGGCTAAAGATTCTGTCTTCTAGTGTTGTAAAGCAATGTACAATAAACAGTTTCTCTAACTCAGGCCATTTCGGAATAGCAGTTTTTATCTTATCGTATTCGCTTTTCCTGATAGTATAAATCTCTACATCGGTTAATGCCTGAATGGTCCAACGAGCCGGCTGGTCAAAAATAAAACTGGACAAATCGGTAACGAAGTAACCTTTTGTAGAAATCCATTGCGTAATCTCTTTGGTTTCCGTTTCGAGAAAAATCCTCAAAAACCCGGATTGCACAAAACTCAGCCGATCACATTTTTTATTTGTTCTAAGGAAATAATCTCCTTTTTTCAATAGCTCCGGCTCAAATAAAGATGTAATGGATTGTAGTTCTTCTGTGTTAACAATTCCGAAGTATTGTTTCAGACTGATCTCAAATTCTGTCATTTTGTTTCTTTTTTGGAAATATACTGCATTTCGCTATAAAAAGCCTTTGAGAATTGAATATTTGAGACCTTTCTTACGGAGCGGAACAAAAAAACGGACAAAAAAAGAGGCTGTTATTTTTGGACAGCCTCTTTTTTTTATTTGTTCATAATCTCTCTAATTCTTTTTATTTCCTGTTCTTTTCCCTTAGGATAAATCAACAGTACATCTTCTTTATCGACAATAATATAATCGTTTAATCCGTCAATAACAATTAATTTTTTTGCATCAGTACGGATGATATTATTGGAAGCATTTTCCAGAAAAACAGATGCATTTACAACTGCATTCAGCTGGTTATCTTTTGGAAGTTTTTCGTATAATGAGCCCCATGTTCCCAAATCATTCCAATCAAAAGTGGCAGGAAGCACAAATACATTCGGTGCTTTTTCCATAACAGCGTAATCAATCGAAATATTTTCAGAATCGGCATAATTCTCCTCTATAAAAACTTTTTCCAAATCTGAATTATAGGCACCATAACCCAACATAAACAAGTTATACATTTGGGGCTGAAATGTCTCAAAAGCCTGTATGATTGATTTTGCACTCCAGATAAATATTCCGGCATTCCAAAGAAAATTACCGCTTTTTAAAAATTCTTTTGCTGTTTCATAATCTGGCTTCTCGCGGAACTGGTTTACTTTTTTTATATTGTTTGCATCCGACTTATCGTATTCAATATAGCCAAAACCCGTATTTGGAAAAGTAGGCTGGATCCCTAAAGTCATCAAGGCGTTATCTTTTTCACAGAAGTCAAAAGCAGTTTGCAGATTGTTTATGAATGCGGTTTCATCTTCAATCCAATGATCGCTTGGAGCCACAACCATAACAGCGTCTGGGTTTATTTTTTTTATCTTCAGCGAAGCATATAAAATACAAGGAGCCGTATTTCTCATTGCCGGTTCCAGCAATACCTGTTCCTGTCTCACTTGTGGAAGCTGACTTAAAACCAGGTCATTGTATCTTTCATTGGTCAGAATAAAAATATTTTCTTCCGGTATTAATTTAGACAATCTTCCGAATGTTTTTTGGATCAAGGTTTCTCCAGTTCCCAGCATATCGTGAAACTGTTTTGGAAATTCGCTGGTACTAACCGGCCAAAATCGTGAACCGACACCTCCAGCCATTAATATGGCATAATAATTTTTATTCATCTTGGATAAAGAGTTTATACAATCTCTATGTAAATATTCTTATTTCTAAATTTAAATCAAAGCATTTAATCAACATTAACATCGGGCCGGCAAAAGCTCAACCTCAGCATTGGGGCTAAACAGATAAGTTCTTCCCGTACTTACTTCCTCACATTCAAATCTTTTAATTCTCTGAGCTCCTTTTTTAAATATTTTGCCGTTATGAATCCTGAAAAAACTCCCGTAAGGTATCTCAAAAATATAACTTTTGTCATTTTCTTTGTCAAATTGCTTTAAAGCCAATGACAAAGTCGCATCAGTATCACTACTTGCCGCAGGATTTCTGAAATGCCTTGCCATTAGAGGCAATATATGGCTTGGAAAAATTTCAGGTCGGATAAAAGGCACCATTAACTGCTGGAACGTATACTTCCATTCATTGCCATGAGGCTTAATATTCCTTCCGAATTTTTTAAAGGCTACCAGATGTGCGATTTCATGAATCAGCGTCATCAGGAACTTGTACTTATTCAAACTGGAATTGACAGTGATTTCATGTTTCCCACCCAGACCTTTTCTATAATCGCCATGACGTGTAACACGTTCATTGACAATTTTAAGATGGACTTCATTAGCCTTAATCAACTCGAAACAAGGTTCCACAGCATGTTCAGGCAGGTATTTTGACAAGACTTCACTCATTATTACAAATTTATTTATTTTTGGTAGAAAAGCTATACATTTAGAATATGATTGAAGAAATAAAAACATATTATAATGAATTAGCATCCACTTATGACCAAAACAGGTTTGGAAATTCCTACGGCACCTATATTGACATACAAGAAAGGACCTATCTTGAAAAACGTTTGCCTCATAACAGCACTGCTAATATTCTGGATTTAGGTTGCGGAACAGGAAGATTTATGAATTATGCAAATCATGGTGTAGACATCAGTCCAAAAATGATCGAAATAGCTCAGGAAAAATTCCCGGACAAAACCATTAATTTGGGAAGTGTTTCTCAAATTCCACATCCGGATGCTTTCTTTGATATTATCTTTTCTTTCCATGTTCTGATGCATTTGGACAAAACCGCTGTAACAGATTTCCTCAATGAATCACATCAAAAATTAAAAGAGAACGGCAGGTTGATTTTCGATTTTCCTTCTCAAAAAAGGAGAAGGCTTTTCAATTACAAAAACAAAGGCTGGCATGGCGCTAATGCCCTTTTAATAAAAGATATCGAAAATCTTATAAAACAGGACTGGAAAATAAAACAGTATCAGGGAATACTCTTTTTTCCCATCCACAGATTTCCTTCTTCAATCCGACCTTTATTGCAAAAAATCGATACTCTTTTTTGTAAAACCTTTCTCAAAGAGTATTCTTCTTACCTCGTTATCGAATTAGAAAAAGCAAAAAGGTGAAAAAACTTATCCCAAATTTCGTAAAGTTAAAATTCAAGGTAATAAAAAGAAAGATTACCGATCTTAAATTTATTTCTAAAAATCGCTTTGCCCAAAAAAGGCCACATGAAAATATATCCGGTTTCTCCATTACAATTCAGCAAGAAATAAAAAAGGGAACCTTTTTAGAGAACAAAATCCATAACCTGAAACTGGCCTCCAAAACAATTAATGAAATTTGTATCTATCCGGGCGAACTGTTTTCTTTTTGGAAAACCGTGGGATATCCTTCCGAAAGAAACGGCTTTAAAAAAGGAAGAAACATCGTAAATCAGAAAATTTCTGAAGAAGTTGGCGGCGGACTTTGTCAGCTTTCTGGAATCATCTATCATACGGCACTGACAGCCAATCTCCAGATATTGGAAAGACACAATCATTCTGTCGACATTTATTCCGAAGAAGAGCGTTTTACTCCTTTAGGTGCCGACGCTACTGTTGTTTATGGATATAAAGACCTGTGGATTAAAAACAACACTGACATTCCGATTCAATTTAAAATCGAAATTGAAGGTTCCCATATTAGCTGTTCACTGAACAGTCAGAACGAAATTGAAGAACATCATGTGTCTTTCAATACTATCGACAGGGGCAAAAAAATTGAAGTGGTTACCTTTATAGAGAATAAAAAAGTCGCTCTTTCTTTCTATAACAAATTAAGGCGTTGATGAAGACACCTGTAGTACTTTTCCGTTATAAAATTTATTCCCTTTTAAAGTAAAATCATAGATGTAATCTGCCATTTCTTTTGCTGAAAGCGGAGCTTGATAGCCCGGAAAAGCTTCGGCAAGCATTTCAGTCTGTACAGATCCTAAAGCCAATACGTTAAACGAAATTCCTCTTTCTTTATATTCCTCAGAAAGCAGTTCAGAAAGCGTAATTACGGCTCCTTTACTGGAACTGTAGGCCGAAAGTCCGGCAAATTTCATACTGCCCTGAATACCGCCCATACTGCTGATAGTCACCACATGGCTTCCCGGTTTCAAATAAGGTAATGAAATTCGGGTCAGGGAAGCAACTCCAAAAACATTTACTTTATAAATTTTCTCAAAATCCTGTGTTGATGTTTCGGAAAACGGTTTTAATAATAAGGCTCCTGCATTATGGACAATGGCATCTACCTGTTTCCATGCAGAAGAAAGAAAGTTTTCAATTTTAGCCAGATCGTCTTCTTTAGATAGGTCGACAGAAAGGCAGGTTATATTTGGATTTTCTATTAATGCCTGAGGTGTTTTTCTGGAAATAGCCAAAACCTGATGACCTGCATTTGCAAATAGTAAAGCTAATTCGTAACCAATTCCTCTACTTGTTCCTGTTATGATAATATTTTTCATTCTAATTTTTAAATCGCAAAGCTATCCTTGCATTATAAGTTATACTTTTTTATTCTGCGGCTCTGCGTCTTTGCGAGCCATTTCTCACGCAAAGACGCTGAGCCGCAAAGTTCATAAAGAGAAATCACTGAAAGTTAACATTTCATACTTTCTTTCATTTGGTATAGATTTCTTAAATCTGCAAATTATTTTAATCTGTGGGTAAAATAAAATTCCGCAACTGAAACAAACCGGTGAAATCAATTTATCTTTATAAGGCGTAAACTCCTTGCCAGCCTTTAATTATTTCTTCAAAGCAATTTCTTTTGTGGAAGAATTTGCCATTTTTTCAACTACTGGCAACATATCCTGAATAAAAGATGTTATATGTGCCGTATCCATCAGCTTAAATTCGTCCTGTACCTGATGGTAATAGTTGAAATTTTCAAAGTCAAATGTACAAACTGTCTGTGCAGGCACATTAAATTCTTTATAAAACGGATAATTATCTGAAGCCATAAACAACCTATATGTCAGTTCCTGCTGTACAAAACCAACCAGATTTTTCCCTGAATATTCATTGAATTTAGTAGCCATATTCGATTTTGCATATCCGGTTATATAAGCTGTGAAATCACGTTTCATAGGAACACCAATCATTTCAAAATTCAGCATCGTATAGATATTAAAATTCTGTGCTTTTAATTTTTTCGCAAGATGTTCTGAGCCTAACAATCCTTCTTCTTCGGCAGAAAAAAACACAAAAAGCAGACTTCTTTTATTTGACTTAAACTTGCCAAAATATTTTGCTATTTCTGTAACTGCCGTAGTCCCGGAAGCATTATCATTTGCTCCATTATTAATAGTATCTCCGTTTATTGCTTCTTTTGCCAGGCCAATATGATCATAATGTGCTCCGACAACTACAAATTCATTTTTTAGTTTTGGGTCATTTCCTTCCAAATACCCTACAATATTATACGCTAACTTTGGATAGTTAGAAAGCGTGTCTTTATAGGTCTTAAAATAAGGCTTGATATGATTTTGCGAAAAAACAGTTTCCAGATATTGAGCCGCCTTTTCAATTCCTTCTGACCCAGCTTTTCTGCCTTGCAATTCATCAGAAGCAAGAAATTCTAAGGTCTTCGCAACCGATTCCTGATTTACCTTATACGATTTGGCAAGACTGTCTGATCCGCTATCATAAATATTTGATTTACAACTTAATGCAATCAAAAAAAACAGACAAACTATTCTCTTAATCATTAGATCTACAGTTGACAGATTGGTTTTGGCTAAAGTAAAAAAAATACTGCAATTAGCAGCTCAAAACTTATCCGGGTTTGCTCATCCATCCAAACCCTTATGACTCTGCGATTTTGCGAGCTATTTTTTACGCAAAAATCGCAGAGTTGCAAAACCCATAAAAAGTTTTTTTTGAAAATTGTTATTTTTCACATCTCATTCTTTAGACATAATCTTTTCTGTAACTTTTCTTACTTTTTTATAACTAAATCACGAGAATCAGCTTTTTCTTACATTCTCAAAATGTCACTAAAATTGTTGAATTCCACACTTTTTTTAGACAAATTCCACACTTTTACACATATTCCCCACATTCAACAATAATTAAAAAAACAAAAATAACACTGATTTACAGATACTTACAACCATTCGGCATAACTTTCTCAAAATGGCACATTTCTTTCTATTAACTAATCGAAAAAGAAACACAGCTATTACCCCAAAAAAAATTGTTATGAAAAAGATTTTAGTATTAGCCGGATTAATATTAGGAGTTGGGGTAAACGCTGCGGTATCAAATAAAATGACAAATGAAATTTCCGTAATTCAGGAAAAACAATATAAACCAATTGAACCATCTGCTATTCCAGCTGATGTACTAAAAAACATCAGTTCAAAATATGGCGGATATACAATAAAGGAAGCACACGTTGCTAGCGACGGAGAATTCAAGCTGGTACTTTCAAAAGATGATAAGACCGTTACAGCTTATTTCACGGCTACAGGTGAGCTTATAAAAGAAGCATAGTTTAAGTTAAGTTTGTTGAAGGAAGAATTTATATTCTTCGCAATATAAAGGAGATGTGGGGGCATCTCCTTTATTGTTTTTATATTATAACATATATTAACATTTAAAATTGGTTTAAAATTTTAAATTTGTGAAAAACATTAGTACCCCAATATGAGTTCGAAAATCTTGGTGATTGATGATGACACGTCTTTTTGTGTAATGCTGAAAACCTTCTTGCAAAAAAAAGGTTATGATGTTACCAATGCTTTCAATGCGAAAGAAGCTGAAGAAGCGATACGAAATCAAATTTTTGATGTTGTCCTTACAGATATCCGACTGCCAGACAGTGACGGTATCCAGATATTAAAATATATAAAAGAAACTTCTTTTAAGACCCAGGTTGTTCTAATGACCGGGTATACTGATATTAAAACAGCCGTCAGTGCCATGAAATTGGGAGCCTATGATTATGTGGGTAAACCTATCAATCCTGACGAGATTCTTCACACTATCGAACAGTCTCTAAAAAAGAGACTTGAGAAGCCGGAACCTGTTGCCGAGAAAAAAGAAAAAAAAGAAACTTCCGATTTTGCTTTTGTAAAAGGCGCCAGCTCTATATCCAATCAGCTGCATGAATACATCGGTCTTGTTTCGCCTACCAATATGTCTGTATTAATCATTGGCGATAGCGGTACGGGAAAAGAATACATTGCACATACCATACACATGCAAAGCAAGCGTAAAGACAAGCCTTTTATTCCTGTTGATTGTGGTGCTATTCCCAAAGAACTAGCTTCAAGCGAATTTTTCGGACATATAAAAGGTTCCTTTACCGGAGCTATCAATGACAAAACCGGACATTTTGAAGCTGCGAATGGTGGAACATTGTTTTTGGACGAAGTAGGAAACCTTTCCTATGAAGTACAAATTCAACTACTTCGCGCATTGCAGGAACGAAAAGTAAAACCGGTAGGAAGCAATCATGAAATCAAGGTTGACATCCGTGTCATTGCTGCCACTAATGAAGATCTTTCCGAAGCTGTTAAGCGAGGAGATTTCCGTGAGGATTTATATCACAGGCTCAATGAATTTTGCATCCAGGCTCCTAGATTGAGCGAAAGAAAGCAGGATATTATGGTTTTTGCACATCATTTTCTGGCTTTGGCTAATGATGATCTCGAAAAAAACATTGAAGGTTTTGATGACGAAGTCATTGAATTATTTATGAATTATGACTGGCCTGGAAACCTTCGTGAGATGAAAAATACGATCAAAAGATCTGTATTGCTTACAAAAACCAATACCGTTCCTATTGATGTGTTGCCACAAGAAATGCGTACTGCCATAGAGCAGGAAAATGCGATTCCGTATTATTCAAAAGAAAATGAAGAATCGGCAATCCGTTCTGCATTAGAAAAAGCAGGCTTTAATAAAACCAAAGCTGCCAAATTGCTAAATATTGACCGTAAGACACTTTATAACAAATTGAAATTATACAGTATCGATCTTTAGTTTCTATTGAGATTTTTAGCCGCAGATTAGAATAATTACACCAGATCTAAGATTATTCCAGATGAAAGAAGATATGAAATTCTACTTTCTATAACTTCCTATTTCGCATACAAAACACACAACCTTAGCACCTCAGAACCTCTTTAACTAATTTCCTTCTCCAATTCAGAAATTAAAATTGATAGCTTTTGGAAAATACTCTCTACATATTTTTCCATTTCTTCCTTACTATATTCCAGACTTTGATCTTCTATCGGTTCTAACAGGTCCGAAATTGTATATACTTCCATTTGCTTGAGCATCGGAATCATCTTATGGGCTATTTCCGACATCCTTATTACGTTCATTTCACAAGTAGCCTGTCGTAACGCTTCCGTATTTTCTGAAACGCTCATAATAAACGTATCCACAATTAGCTTTAAAGAAACCGGATCGTTTTGGGTAAACTTATTCAGGCTCGTCAAATCAAATAGCTTTTCATCTTTTCTGGCTTCGGCAACCTGAACTCCAATATCTACAGGCTTCCCATCGAATATGGATTTCATAAGAAACAGAAGTTCTTCCAATCGCAATGGTTTTGGATGGAATGCAGTAAAACCTTTGCTTGTAAAATCTTCCGGATTAAGATTTCTCTTTCCTGATAGAGCAATTACCGGAATAGAAGCTATTTGCTGGTTGTTGTTATTGCGGATAATCCTTACCAACTCAAATCCATCAATGTTAGGCATTTGAATGTCGCTTAAAACAAGATCAAATTGCTCATGTTCTAATAAATCCCTCACTTTGGCAGCATCGACCAACGTAGTTATTTTTACAGGATAATTGGAGAAAATCTCCTTCATTAACGAAAGCTGCATCGCATCGTCATCGACAATAAGAATCCTTTTGTCTTTTAAAAATTCTGCTTCTGAATCCAAACTTGGAACCGCAGTCTCAATAGCTTCTGCTCCTGATTTTATAGCCGGAATCGTAATCGTAAATATTGACCCTTGATTTTCTTCACTATCTAATATGATATCGCCGTCTAAAAGCTGTAGCATTCTTTTGGCAATCGTCAATCCCAGACCTGTTCCGCCAAATTTCTTTTCTATCCCGGCATGTGCCTGGGTAAATTCTTTAAAAACCGCTTTCTGCTTGTTTTTTGCAATCCCTATTCCCGTATCGATTACAGAAACAACAATAGTATCTGATTCTACTTTAGCATGAACCTCAACAGAACCTTCCTGGGTAAATTTTATAGCGTTTGAAATCAGGTTGGTTAAAATTTGCTTGAGCCTATAGGGATCTGACACAAAATTATCATCGAGTACTTCTTCAACATCCCAGTTAAGCTCAATGCCTTTATTTTCCGCATTCGGTCCTAATGGCTTACAGGTACTTTCAATCAGATCTTTAAAATTAAAACTGACTTTTTCAACATTGATGCGGTTATTTTCCAATTTTGAGAAATCCACCAAATCATTGACTAGCTTTAATATATAATTTGAGGAATGCTTTATGTTGTCAAGATATTGTTCTTGTTTCGGATTAATATTGGTGTTTTTTAGCAGGTCAGAAAAACCGATAACGCTTCCCAGTGGCGTCTGTATATCATGTGTAACAGTAGCCAAAAGCATCATTTTGCTTCGAAGCAGGTCTTCTTTTTCAGCATTCAGGCTCTCAAGCTGATTTCTGTAATTTTGATTTATAGTAATGTCTCTTATGATAATATATCCAAAAATAATCAGCAGACAGAATGTTATGGCCCCAACCCATGCAATCGTCTGAATAGTATTATCGATGGCGAGTTTGGATTCATTGATTTTTGCATATGAATTTTCCAACATCTGTTTTTCTAAAGAAGACAGAACCGTTCGGAGTTGATCTGAAATATATCGGTTTTCATCAAGCATTTTCTGCTCCTTTCCTGCCAATTCATATTGCGTTTCAAGCTCTCTTGCAGCCATTTTTCGCATGCCCCTTTGAATCGCAATCATAAGCGAATCGTTAGAAAGCGGTAGCTTACTCAAAGAATCCAGCTGTCTTTTCGTAAGCACTTCATTTAAAAACGACCTGTATTGTTGCCTTCCTGAAAACTGCACCGGTTTTATTTTTTTGACCAATGAGTCTTTTGTAGTGTACACCTTTCTTTCGGCTTTTCTATAAGTAACCTTTGTATCAAGATCTTTCCGAAACTTTATAATTTCATTGATACTGTTTTTCTTTCTCTGAAGCAAGTACTGAATCGTATCCAGCTTAGGAAGCTGTGTTTTATCGGCTTCCGATTTTATAGCCTCAATTTCTAATTTTATACTGTCAAGCAGCTTGGTATATTCGTTAAGATCAGCCTTAGAGCCTGTCAATATCGAATTTCTTCCCACAGTTTCAGAAGCATACAAACTGGCAATAGCATTACTGACACGGATTACCTTTTGGTTGTCCGCATTGGCGTCATTGCTAGGAGTGGCAATTTTTAGGATTTCAGAATAGATAAACCAGACCGACAAAGCGGCTATCACAAAAAGCAATAAATATCCTACAATAACTTTTACTTTTAAAGATTTCGGTTTCTGACTCATGAGGATAAAGATACTATTTTAAAATAATCTGTTAAAAAAAAATCCAGCAGAAACTGCTGGATTTTTTAAACGCCAAACTCTGGCAAAACTTAAGCATTCAGGATGCTTCTTGAAATTACAATTCTTTGAATTTCTGAAGTTCCTTCATATATCTGAGTGATTTTTGCATCACGCATCATTCTTTCTACATGGTATTCTCTTACATATCCGTTACCACCATGAATTTGTACCGCTTCAATAGTAGTATCCATTGCAGTTTGAGAAGCAAATAATTTCGCCATCGCTCCTGATTGTGAAATGTCTTGTCCGGCATCTTTTTCAGAAGCTGCTTTCAGGCATAGCAATTCTGCTGCGCTAATCTGAGTTGCCATATCTGCCAATTTAAAAGCAATAGCCTGGTGCTTGGAGATTTCTTTTCCAAACGCTTTTCTTTCTTTAGAGTATTTCAATGCCAGTTCATAAGCTCCTGTTGCGATTCCAAGTGCCTGAGAAGCGATTCCGATTCTTCCGCCATTCAATACCGCCATTGCAAAATTGAATCCGAAACCTTCTTCTCCGATTCTGTTTTCTTTAGGAACTTTTACATCTGTGAACATCAAAGAATGCGTATCAGATCCACGAATTCCCATTTTTTGCTCTTTCGGGCCAATTTCAAAACCAGCCCATCCTTTTTCAACAAGAAATGCATTGATTCCTTTGTGTCCTTTTTCAATATCGGTTTGAGCAATTACAATATAAGTAGAAGCCGTAGCTCCGTTTGTAATCCAGTTTTTTGTGCCATTCAAAAGATAATGGTCACCTTTATCAATTGCTGTTGTTTTTTGAGAAGTCGCATCACTACCTGCTTCTGGTTCAGAAAGACAGAAAGCTCCGATAACTTCACCTTTAGCCAAAGGCACAAGGTATTTTTGTTTTTGTTCTTCGTTACAATATTTCTCAATACCCGCACAAACAAGTGAATTGTTTACAGACATTACGACTGCTGCCGAAGCATCTACTTTTGCAATCTCTTTCATTGCTAAAACGTAAGAAACGCTATCAAGACCAGCCCCTCCATATTTAGGGTCAACCATCATCCCAAGAAAACCTAGATCAGCCATCATTTTGACTTGTTCAGTTGGAAATTTTGAATGTTCGTCTCTTTCAATTACACCCGGAAGCAGCTCTGCCTGAGCAAAATCTCTAGCTGCTTGCTGAATCATCAGATGTTCTTCGGTTAGTTTAAAATCCATAATTTGTAAAGGTATTATTTGCCGTTTTATTGTTTTTTTGCGCCCAAATGTAAATATTAAATATCAAATTTTCAATAAGATTACCTAATTTTGGCGCTATGGCTAAAGAAAACTATAACGTTATCGGAGTTATGTCAGGCACATCCTTGGATGGCATCGACCTGGCCCATATAATTTTTCATAGGCTGGAAAACTGCTGGCAGTATCAAATCAAGGAAACCAAAGCGGTTCCCTATACAGAAGATTGGGTTTCCAGACTAAAAAGAGCCGTGGATTTTTCCCAGGAAGAACTCGAAAAACTAAATAAGGAGTATACCTTATTATTAGGGAACATAATTTCTGATTTCATTAAAGCAAATCAATTGGAAAATCTGGATGGAGTATGTTCTCACGGACATACAATTCTGCACCAGCCTCAAAATGGATTTACCCTACAGATTGGAAACCTTCCAGAAATAGCAAAACTTACCAATCAGAAAATAATCTGCGATTTCCGCGTGCAGGATGTGGAATATGGCGGACAAGGAGCTCCTTTAGTTCCTATAGGCGATCGTTTTTTGTTTCCGGAATATGATTTCTGCCTGAATCTTGGCGGCTTTTCCAATATTTCATTTGAACAGGATGGCAAAAGAATCGCTTTTGATATTTCTCCGGTAAATACAGTTCTGAATTTCTATGCAGGCTTGTTAGGTCACGAATATGACAACAAAGGAATGATTGCCCGAAGTGGAAGTATTTCTGAACCTTTATTACAAGAACTTAACAGCATTGATTTTTACACTAAAGCCTATCCTAAATCCTTAGGCTATGAATTTGTAAAAACAACCGTATTGCCTATGATGGAAAAACATGACATTTCCATAACAGATAAGTTACGGACATTTGTAGAGCATGTCGCCATACAGACCTCATTGGCGCTTCCTAAAAAAACAGGAACTATTTTAGCAACCGGAGGCGGAGCGTATAATGAGTTCTTGCTGGAACGAATGGCTTTCCATTTACCAGAAATAACATTCAAAGTACCTGACGGCAAAACAGTAGAATATAAAGAAGCCTTGATTTTTGCCTTACTTGGCATTTTAAAACTGCGAAATGAAGTGAATGTATTGGCTAGCGTGACCGGAGCCAAACACGATCACAGTTCCGGAAAAATATTCCTGCCTTAAACGGAATTCCTAAAACTTTGTGCATTGATGCTTTTAAAACTATATTTGCAAACCAATAAAAAACAACAGACAAATAATACAATATAATGAAAGATTTACTTAAGAAATTTGAGAATAAAGAACCTGAAATAATATTCAACTGGAAAGATGCCGAAACTGAAGCGGAAGGATGGACAGTAATCAACTCTCTTCGCGGCGGTGCTGCCGGTGGCGGAACAAGAATGAGAAAAGGGCTTGATGTGAATGAGGTTCTCTCTTTGGCAAAAACCATGGAGGTAAAATTTTCAGTTTCAGGGCCTGCAATTGGCGGAGCTAAATCCGGTATCAATTTCGACCCGAACGATCCAAGAAAAAAAGGCGTTTTACAAAGATGGTATAAGGCAGTTTCTCCTTTATTGAAAAGCTATTATGGAACCGGAGGCGATTTAAACGTTGATGAAATCCATGAGGTAATTCCAATGACAGAAGAATGTGGTGTATGGCATCCGCAGGAAGGTGTTTTCAACGGACATTTCAAGCCAAGTGAAGCTGATAAAATCAATAGAATTGGACAATTGCGTCAGGGTGTTGTGAAAGTTATTGAAAACCCTATCTATTCTCCTGATGTAAACCAAAAATATACAGTAGCCGACATGATTACTGGTTTTGGTGTGGCAGAAGCAGTACGTCATTTCTATGACATCTACGGTGGAAGTATCAAAGGAAAAAAAGCTATTGTTCAGGGATTTGGAAACGTAGGTTCTGCTGCAGCTTATTATTTGGCTAATTCAGGAGCAAAAATCGTAGGTATCATTGACAGAGATGGCGGTGTTATCAATGAAAACGGTTTTACTTTTGAAGAAATCAGAAATTTATTCGTTAACAAAAACGGCAACCAGCTTGTAGCTGACAACATGATTCCTTTTGAAGAAATCAACAAAAAGATATGGACAATAGGTGCTGAAATCTTTACTCCATGCGCTGCTTCAAGATTAGTTACTCAAGAGCAATTAGACAATATGGCTGCTGCCGGACTGGAAGTAATTTCATGTGGCGCTAACGTTCCATTTGCAGATAAGGAGATTTTCTTTGGTCCTATTATGGAAGCTGCCGACAAAAAGATAAGCCTGATTCCTGACTTTATTTCAAACTGCGGAATGGCAAGAGTATTTGCTTATTTCATGGAGAAAAAAGTACAGATGACAGACGAAGCTATCTTCAACGATACTTCTGAAACCATCAAAAATGCAATACAAAAAGCTCACGACCTAAATGCTGACAAGAAAAATATCAGTGCGACTGCTTTCGAAATTGCCTTGAAACAGCTGGTCTAATTATTGATAGTATTTAGATAACATTTTTTCGATAATTGCGTTATCTTTATCGAGTATAATTCGCAAAAATTATGAATATCACCCTTTCTGACGAACAAAAAAAGTCTTTAGCCATCACAACAGCTTTGTTTGCGTTGCTGCTATTGCTTTTGTTTCTGATCAAATTTGCTACCGAGGAAAGAATTCAAGAACTTGCCGGAGGCGGAGGCGGAGGTGTGACCGTAAATTTTGGCGACAGCGAGTTTGGTTCTGGTGCTGATTATACAAGCGAGGTTTTAAAAGTAACCCAAGCAACAAAATCAGCGCCACAGCCAACAGCTAGTTCACAAGAAGATATTTTGACACAGAACTCCGACGAGGATGCTGTTTCTGTTACAGAAACAAAAAAGCCTGTCAAGTCAGAAGTCAAAAAACCTACTATTACTCAGGTTGAAGTCAAAAAACCATCAAAATCTACAAATGATGCACTTTCCAGCATTTTGGGCGGTTCTAACAAAGGTGGCGATGGCGACGACGGAGTGTCCGGAAACAAAGGAAAGCTGAATGGCGATAAAAATTCCAACAATTACTATGGTGATGGCGGCTCAGGTGGTGGAACCGGAGGCGGAAATGGCCCGGGTAACGGACCTGGTAATGGTCCCGGAAGCGGACCGGGTTCTGGCGGTGGAAGCGGAGGCGGCTATTCTTTAGGAAACCGAAAAGCCTTGTCAAAACCAACGCCTAACAGTGATTGTAGTAATGAAACTGGAATTGTCGTCGTTGAAGTATCTGTAGATAAAAACGGCAACACCATTAGTGCTACTGCCGGAATTAAAGGAACTACTATCACAGCCAAATGTTTAAGAGATCAGGCAAAACAAGCCGCCATGAGAACCAAATGGCAGGCTAGCGACAATGCTCCTGATCGTCAGGTTGGTAAAATTATCTATAACTTCGGCTTAAACTAAATTACACTGAAACTCATCTCCCGATGACTTATTCTGAAACTTTAGACTGGATGTTCAGCCAGTTGCCAATGTACCAAAAACAAGGTGCTTCGGCTTACAAAGAAGACCTGACCAATACAATTTTATTAGCGGACCATCTTCATAATCCGGAAAAGAACATCAAAACAATCCATGTAGCAGGAACTAACGGAAAAGGATCTACATCCCATTTCCTGGCTTCTATTTTACAGGAAGCCGGATACAAAACCGGACTCTATACTTCTCCGCATTTAAAAGATTTTCGGGAAAGAATAAAAATTGACGGCAAGGAGATCTCAGAAGATTTTGTAGTGCATTTTATTACTTCAAACAAATCCTTTTTTGAACAGAACCAGTTGAGTTTTTTTGAAATGACCGTTGGGCTGGCATTTGATTATTTCCGCCAGGAAAAGGTAGATGTTGCCATTATCGAAGTGGGCATGGGAGGTCGGCTAGACTCTACTAACATCATTTCGCCATTGGTTTCTGTCATTACCAATATTGGGATGGACCATGTGCAGTTTTTAGGCAATACGATGGAAAAGATTGCTTTTGAAAAAGCAGGAATCATCAAATCAAAAACACCTGTGGTTATTGGGGAATATACTACAGAAACAAAGCCCGTATTTGAGAAGAAAGCAACAGAAATGCAATCTGAAATATATTTTGCTTCTGATTTGGTAAGCAGTACCTACCCTTCTACCCTTACGGGAGATTATCAGGAACAAAACAAAAAAACCGTGCTGCAAAGCATCCGCGTATTGCAAGCACAAAGTAATTTTATAATTTCTGAAGAAAACATAAAAGACGGATTCTGGAACGTGATCAAAAACACCGGATTGCAAGGCCGTTGGCAGCAATTAAAAGAAGCTCCAATGGTAATCTGCGATACGGCACATAACAAACACGGACTGGAAATTGTCATGAAACAGGTTGCTCGCCAAAAATTTGACGCACTGCATATCGTTTTAGGTGTTGTAAATGACAAAGATTTGGATGATGTGCTGCCTCTTTTTCCCAAAAATGCCAAATATTATTTTTGCAGACCAAATATTCCACGCGGACTAGACGCAACAGCATTACAAGAAAAAGCAGCAACCTTTGGACTTAACGGAAAAGTATATTCCTCTGTTGCAGATGCTTACAAAATCGCTTTAGAAAATGCTTCTGAAACTGATTTTATCTACATAGGCGGAAGCACATTTGTAGTTGCAGAAATTTTATAATTTTTACGAATATTGTTTGCAGATATAAAAAAACAGTCTATATTTGCACTCGCAATCAGGGCGATTAGCTCAGTTGGTTCAGAGCATCTGGTTTACACCCAGAGGGTCGGGGGTTCGAATCCCTCATCGCCCACCAAGACAAAGCCGAAACTTACGTTTCGGCTTTTTGCATTTTACAAAGTCCTGAAAGGTTTTGGTTTTGTTTTAGCACTACCTTATCCGGTTGGGGCAGCGCTAATCTTTTGTCACCTACAAAAATTTACACGTTAAAAACCTACACCTTTTTTATTTTACACACTACTCTGTTACATTTCAAAAAGAGCCTCGTCTTATTGCAAAAGAGTTTAAAAAAAATCATATTTGTAAAATCAATCATCAAAAAACAGAAACAGCCCATGAAACTTTTGCCTACCTTATTTTTGGCAGCATTTTTTGCATTCAGCTCATTTGCACAAACCAATTCACCAACTTGGAACACATTCCTTTCAGACTTACAAAAAGCACAAGTCGAGTATAGCACACATTATTCCGAAAAGAAATACCAGCAAGCAGCCACAGTATTAAGTACAGTTGCTACTACACTAGACAATTTAAAATTAACCGAAAAAGAAAAGCAGGAATTTCAGCCTATCATCAAAGATGTATATGCTAATGTTTACTATAATTTAGCTTGTTTACAATCGTTGCTAAATGAAAAAAAACAAGCAATTACTAGTTTTGAAAAAGCAATAGTTTGGGGCTATAAAGATTATCAGAATGCTCTAAATGATACAGACCTTACCAACATTCGAAAAGAGAAAAAATTCATAAAAGCATTTAGCCAATTAAAGCAATACGACAAGTTATTCCTATTACAACAATCTGGCAAGTATATATCAGAAAACAAAGGTTCTTCTTTGCCTGCGTTTAACTACCAGACCGCAAACGATCATAATCTAAAAGAAGTGAAACGATATTTCAACCTGGACTCCATAGCCGGAAAAGGTGATGAAGTTTCAAAAATAATTAATATCATGTTGTTTGTTACCAATAGCATTAAGTATGACGGAACGAATTGGGCTTTGTGTGAATTTGATGCCATTGATTTTTACAACTACCATAAGGCAACAGGCAAGGGCATCAATTGCCGACACAAGGCTATGACATTAAATGAAATGTATCTGGCAATGGGTTTTAAATCACGCTATGTAACCTGCATGCCAAAAGACGATACGGACACCGACTGCCATGTTATTAATAGTGTATATTCTGAGACGCTAAAAAAATGGCTTTGGATGGATCCTTCTCATGGCGCTTATGTTATGGACGAAAATAACAATCTGCTGAGTATTGAAGAAGTTAGAGAACGATTAATTAGCAACCAATCCTTAAAGTTAAATACCGAAACGAAAGTAACCAAAATCTGGTATTTGGATAATTACATGGCTAAAAACTTATATTGGATCCAATGCACCAATAAAAGTCAGTTCAATACAGAAAGCAGATACAGACAGGCAGATACCGATTTACAATATATTTCGCTAATTCCTACTGGTTTTGATAAAGACAGCAATAAGTATTTGAAAAATAATGCTATTACTCACGATCCTGCTTATTTTTGGAAATCGCCCGAAGTAAAAAATTAACAATAGAAGATTTATGATGTGATGAAGTTAGAATTTCAAATCTCTTATCACTAAAAAAGGGAAGGATTTTTATCCTTCCCTTTTTTAATATGTAAAACTTATTTTTTCATTTTTCTGAAGAAAAACAGCCTGATACAATTACTAAATCATTGCCTTATCCATTTCTTCGCTTCTTCAATCACCTCATCTTCTTTTGTATTTGAATTGTCCTCAACTGTTACATCTGGGAAAATTTTCTCTTTATATACTTTTCCTGTCCGGTCAGCCGCATGACTTGTTGCCAAATACAGATGTGATCCGTTTGATAAAGGAAACGTACCATTTGAAGTGGTATATCCTGCTGATGGTTGTCCAAATGTTTTTACGTTAGGAATTCCAAGAAATGAAATAGCAGTCATTTCTCCACTACTTGCGGTTAATGAATCTATAAGCACGGCAATTTTTAGCTGCCTGTCTTTTATTTTATAATCGTTGACTTTTGACTTTTTAGACAACAGGTACCCATTTTCGCTTAACCAAGGCATTTTATAATTTGATGCAGGATAAACAAAGTAACCCACTTCTCCATCCTCTATTAATGCATTCAAACCTGCAAGCATGGGCCACATATTGCCGCCTGAATTATGACGCAAGTCAACTATCCATCCGGTAATATCGTTTGTACTATCTACACTTTTAATTTCTTCCCGTATCGTATTGGCAAATGCCAGATCTTTTTCAGCATCAAATATCACACAGCGAGGCACTTTTATCAATCCGATATGGTCTCCCAAGTATTTACCTTTAGGCTGTTCATGATCCGTAATTTGCTTTTTGGCTGACATGGTCTTCTTTGAAACAAAAAAAGAATGGTGATCTCCCGCCTGTCTTAGTTTTTCAGTAAAAAATTTAAATAATATACTCTGACTGACAGAATCATTTTCACTTAATGTAACTGTCTCATATTCGTCTTTAATTTTCTTCCAATCCAAAGAGTCTGTATACAAAGCGTTTTCTTTTATAATCTGAAAGATTTCCTTTTTTAATTTAAGGCTTTCTTTGCTTGCCTTTACTGAATTTTGCCCATATACGACAAATGAGCTAAAGAACAGGATAAGAAAAAAATGTCTGATCATAGTTATATTGATAAAACTTCTGTTTGTTGTCTTAACAAAAATAAGAATAAAGCACTATCAGGTATTTTTATTAAATAAAAAACCGCAGTAGGCAACTGCGGTTTTAAACAAACTTTTACTATTATTATTACTTTTTGATGCTATTGATAAAAGTCTGGAGAAGCGCATCGGTCTCTTCCAGAGTATTTCCGTTATTTTTTACAGAGCTTGAAATGATAAGAGTCAGCTTTGGATTAGTTGGATGTTCCAGAATGTAAATAACAAAGTTGCCTTTTGGAGTCCAATTGGTTGCATTAATATGCTCACGCTCATCCGTATTGGTTTTGAATGCATAACCTTTCATACCATTGATAGTAACTGTTTCAAACATATTCATCAGGTTGCTATTCTTGGCTGCTTTGTTTACACGATATGAAAGCTTAGAAAGCCTGTTTTTCGAATCCAGCAAATCGTTGATATGATCCCATGGCAATGTATATTTCTGGATATCATAATCCTTAAATGGCCTTTTATCATTCATCTGGTTATAATTAGCATAGTATGTCCCGGCATGGATAAAATCGTCTGCCACTTCTTTGGCATTCAGACCTGGATATTTATCACTATCAAGAGCAAAAGCAGTATACCATATTTTGTTCTTTTCACGAAGCTGATACCCAATCTCAGTTCCTTCTCTGCCCAGCATTCCGTTTTGCTTGGTATCCATATCACCCGCTATATTGGTCTTATCGATTGCAAGGTCAAGGAATGGCATAGTAACATTTTTTGCATCCCAAATTGGCACATTGAATGTCATAGGCTCCAACAAATTTACACGTTGCCCGTATTGTCTGTAGCCTGTTTCTTCAGCAACATACAATCCGACTTTTACCTGTATCGTTTTCTGGGTTTCTTGCCCAACAGCTGATGACAATGTCCAATCAAGCGTATTACCATCACCCAAAAAACCTTCTTCACCAAATACTTTAAATTTTTTTGTTGGTGTGTTACTCTTAAAAAAATCTTCGATGGCAACATACCCATCTTTTTGGAGATAAAAAGTCTGGATGTTTTTTTTATTTGCATCAAGAAGCTGAACATAGAGTACGCTCACTCCGGAAATAATCGTGACTTTTTTCGGGTTCTTAAAACCAACCTGCAACGATGCAAGATCATTTTTAGAGACGCTTGCTCCTTCTTTGATTGCCTTCCCGTTGATAAAGGCCGAAAGTTGTGCATGACTTGTAGCACTCATTGCCAAAAGCATGATAAATAGGATTTTTTTCATTTTAGATGTTTTGTATAGGTCTTAAAAATTGAAACAATCTGAAAAAACCACAACCTTTCGGTTATGGCTCATCAGTGAATTAAGTAAGATGTTGTTGTTTTATTTTTTAGGGACGAATTTCATTGTCGTGTTATTTATCAATAACGACAAGCTTTCCGGACTAATTTCCCAAATTGTCCATTGAAATGGATCCAGTGCGCCTTCCGGCATTACGTTTAGAGTTTTATCCTCATCAGTAAGCGACCATTTACCAGTGTAATTTTTGATGGCATTGGTATGATCCATCATTTCAACAGTAACTTTTCCATCAGCACTCAGGTTTAATTCGCTTTTCCCTTTCATGTCAGCTAACACTTTTTCAAGCTGTGCCTTGTATGCTTCTTTGTCCTTAGCTGCATTAAGGCCCACGTTGTAATCAATATCATTTAATACCCAGACTTTTGTCAGGGTTTCTTTTACAGATGCAGGAGCTTTTGTTTCAGTCGCTTCAGTGGCCGTAGCAGTGCTATCTGTAGCAGCCGCATTGTTTTCTTTAGTTTCTTTTGACCCACAGGATACCGCCAGTGCAATCACCAGACCAAACATTACATTTTTAAGTTTCATAAGATTAAATATTAAGCAGTTATTGATTCGTTTAGCGACCATTACGCAAACTTTCTACATTCTTTTTCTTAGCAATCCAGAAAGCAAATAGCGCTAAAACAATAAGAGGGATTCCTGTAATAAGTGCCAATGTTCTGTTTGAAAACCCTGAATATTTTCCTCCTTCTATGTCAGGCGAAATAAAATAAGTGGCTAGTAAAAGCAGAATAGACATTACAAGCAACGTCTTTGACGATTTCAAATTCGGACGGAAAAGAAATACTCCAAATACTATTGATAAAACCATAGAAGCCCCAAACAATACCTGTACAATTGTAAAAGTAGATTCAGACGGAAGTTTTTTAATACCTGATTCTGCTTCAGCAATTTGATTTTCCATTTCTACTTTCGATTCGCCCGTCATGTTCTTGACTTCTTCTTTCATTAAGGTAAGGCTTTGCTGTGCCTGAGCAATCAATTCCTGACTTTCACGAAGTTCATCCTTATCTCGCTGAGATCTCCAGATTGACGCAGAACTTGCGAGTAACACAAACAAAATGATAAAGATTCCAAAAATGCGTACTGTTGTTTTCATTTAAATTGATTTAGGTTGTAATTAAGTTAAGTTTGTACAGCAACTGAAAATCAAATCATTCCAGAACTGCATTGCAATACTAAATCAAAAAGAAATGAAAATTTTGACCGATGAACCTGCGTAACGTTTTACAGGATTATCGTTTGTAATGAAAGAAGAAGTGTTTTTTAAACTAAAGTATCCTACATATTTTCGAGCAGCAAAAGAAATTCTTCTTTTTTGCGTACTGATAAAGGCACCGTAAGCTTGTTTTGCATTACGATTGTATTACCACCATCTGACTTTATAAAATGGTCGAAATAGGCCATATTGACCAGATGCGACTTGTGAGTTCGGAAAAAATTATAAGGCACCAGCATTGTTTCGTATTCCTTGAGGTTGGTAGAAACAATAAGCTTTGGCGCATTGATGAAATTAAAAGTTGTATAATTTTTATCGGCTTCGCAGCTTACGATATCCTGTATATTGACTGAATAGATTTTATCAGCTGTTTTAAGTATCAGTTTTTGGAGATTCTTCGGACGTTCGATATTAGCAAACAGGTTATTGAGTTTCGTATCGAAAACTTCATTGCCGAATGATTCCTGCGCTTTTTTCACAGCATCCACTAATTCTACTGCATCAAGCGGCTTCAGCAGATAGTCAATGGCCGAAAATCGGAATGCCCGGATTGCAAAATCCTCATAGCCTGTGATAAAAATGACTTTAAACTGAATCGGTTTTAGTTTTTGAAGCAGATCAAAGCCCGTTCCGTCAGACATTTCGACATCAAGAAAAACAAGGTCAGGAGAAGTGAGCTTTATTAATTTCACACCCGACTCAACTGATTCTGCCTGTCCGATTATTGAAATATTCGGACAGTTTGATTTTATAATCGCGATATTTTCTTTTCTAATACGCTCAATATCATCAATGACAACGGCTCGTAGCATATAATTCTAGTTTGCGTAAATATAGGAAATTTTAAATCTTACTGTATAAACCTAGTCGACTAAAAAATATTTGTCTGCAAAAAAAAACTATTCAAACGATTAACCTCAGCTATTCAACGTTAATATCCCAAAAAGCTACGTTGCTTAATTTAATATCATACTGACTTTTCTTTCTTCTATATTTGGGTCATTCTGAAGATTTTTTAGGACAGTAAACAGCAACTGACTCAAAATAAAATAATATATTCATAATTATAACACTATTTTTAAGAAATGAAAAAAGCAGCACTCCTTATCATTGCCTTACTAATTTTTACAATTACCAAGGCACAGACTATCGAATCCGGCAGCCGTAGCACTATTGGTTACATTAAAAGTGACGGAACTATTGAAAACAGCAGCCATTCAACAGTTGGTTATATTAAAAACGATGGCACCATTGAAAACAGTAGCCGAAGCACTATTGGCTATATTAAAAGTGATGGTACTATCGAAAACAAAAGCCGATCTACAGTTGGTTATGTAAAGAGCGACGGAACCGTTGAAAACAGCAGCCGATCCACTCTGGGCTATATCAAAGATGACGGAACGATTGAGAATGCCAGCCGTAGCACTATTGGTTATGCCAAAGGAATCAAAAAAGAATGGGTGGCGGTTGTATATTTCTTTTTTAAATTATAACTGTTAGCCGGAGTTTCAAGTCTTTTTTAAAGAAAAACAGACACCGTGGATTTAGAGAAAATCAGCTTAGAATCGCTTGAAATTTATGAATAATACAAAAGAAACAAACTATTAAAACATATCATAAATGGGATTTTTTAAAAAGAAAGAAAAACAGGAAGAAACTGTTAAAAGCAACTTATTGCTTGCAATGCCAATGTTTAACAATGATGAAAGGTTTGATATCGATAAGATAATAGCATACCTCAAATCCGATTGGGGCATTGATGTAACGGATATCGATAAATCTGCAGAGTCGGCAAGTTTTTCTATTCAGGGCGAAACAGTAGTATTGGCAACAATAGCTGCACAAATCCCTATGGGCGATATTAAAGGAGCTGCACAATATGCTTATAATTGGCCAACTGCAGTAAAAGACCTGGAAAATCACAATGTACACGGTCTTGTAACCATATTATCGAATAACACTACCGCTAAAGAGCGCTTTGCGATTTTGACAAAAGTACTAACGGCTATCCTCGCAACAAGTAATTGTATTGGAGTATACCAAGGCACTCAATCTCTACTTATTCCTAAAGCACAATATCTTGACAGTGCTGAAGCCTTAAAATCTGACCGGATTCCACTCGATTTATGGATTTACATAGGTGTCCGAAGAGGAGAGCAAACCAATAGTGCCTATTCTTACGGATTGACCGCTTTTGACAAACTGGAAATGGAGTTTGTAAACGCCCCTATGAGCTTAAGAGAATTGCACACTTTTTTAAGTGAAATTTGCGCTTATGTCATCAAAAGCAATGTTACATTTAAAAGTGGTGAGACATTAGGCTATACAGCAGAGCAGAAAATCAAAATAACACAATCAAAAGGGAAATTTGTAGAAGGAGAATCATTTAAACTGGAATTATAAAATTCGTAATTTGAATTAAGACTCAGAATCAAAAAAACAGAAACAAGCAAACGATGCATTACTATATCCTAGAACATGACATCAATCCCGGGGATAAATATGTAAGCTGGGAAGCCGATGGCAATTTAGAACGGGCAATGGAAGGCAAACCTTTTCCTAAAACCTACTATCAGGGCGAGTTCGACACTGATTTTATTTCAGGACATTATGGTATTTCCGCCAAAGCCAAAGATTTTTTCTTGTCTTTAAATATTCCGCACTTGGAATTTGTACCCGTAACAGTGCACCACATCAAATGGGAAGAATCGATGGAAATCTTTTTGATGAAAGTCAATAAAGAAATCGATTGTGTTGATTACGAACAATCGGACTTGTTTATGCTGAGTGATAAAAAAATACGCCGTGTACGGAAATTAGTGGTTAAAAAAGACAGCATTAATGAAGACATTTTTACCATTCACAACCTATTGCATAGCGTGACCGTAAGCGAAGCGCTGAAAAATAAAATAACCGAATATGGTTTGAAAGGATTCCGGTTTGTCCCTACAAATAAATATCCTATCTATTAAAAATAAAATGGAACAATTAAAAGAACTCAAAGAACTGAATACAATGTTGCAAGCAACATTAAAAGCAAGAAGCCCTAAAATTACTGAAGAGCTTATACAAATACTCAACGGAACAGCTATTACGATGTTGCCTACTTACGAAAAAAGCGATATTGCCTCCTTTAATTTCGAATACCGTCACGAATGGTTTTCAATAGTGTTTTTTGGTTCCAATGCCAGAGGCCTGACCATTACGGAACCTATCAGTCTTTTGTTCAACGACCTGAATGAATACCATTCAAAATCAGAAGATGTGATGGATGAAATGGACGAGTTGGAAGAAAATCTGGAAGACGATACAGATGAATGGGAAGACATGATGGACGAGTATAACGAAGAAAAAAATGAAATTTATGAGAATTGGTTCGTAGGCTGTTGGGAAGAAGCCCGAAGCCAAACGCAAAACACGACGCCTACTTATTTCTCAATTGAAGAACTGGATTGCGGCACTGAACTTGTTTCGTCTGACTATGTAGAAATCAATAAAAATCAGTCGGTCATTCGTTATTATACACATTAATCAATAAAAATGGCAGATTTAAAAAGGGAAGAACTAAAGAAACTTTTGTCTCCCATTAATAAAGAATTAAGAATACACGGCGGAAATGAAAACACCGTTAAAATCACAAAGCTGAAAGCAACGCAAATTGATTTTTTATTGGAACTATTAACTGTTCATTTAGACGATTACAAAACTTTTGCAAGGACAAAACTTGAAGAATTCCATGCAGAAGATATAAAATTGGTTAACTATAAAATGCCTGTCAGTATACATAAAATCACGTTGCCCGAAAATGAGGAAGAAAATTGTGTCTGGGAATTAATTATTGGCAGGCTACGATTTGGTTCTACAGAAATCATATTGGATATGAAAAAATGGGAGATTATTGACGACACAGTGGTAGGTTAAATTCTGGTTGAAGGAAAATCATAAAATACCGACAGCTCAAAAACCATATAAAACATTCAAACAAAAAATGAAAGAAGAACAAAACTTTACAGATGAGCAATACGTTGAATATCATAATCAAAAGCTAAAATCAATAGAATCTATTCTAGGAGTTTCGGCTGAAAATATTGGGCTTTCAATAATCCCATTCGGAACTATTGGCGACATGACTGTTGGAGCTGTTGATATGTATTATTTTCCAAATCATATATCCGGTACCGGATTTACAACGATGCAATTAATTAACCCTGACGGAAAAGGCCCTAAGAATAAAAAAGGCACGTATGAATTAATCGCTTTTACAAAACAGGCTTATAACAATCCAGAACAGGAACCACCGACAGAATTCAACCGAATTGAAAGACGTATTTGTGATACTTTTACTCAGATTGCCGGTGTAGCATCAAAAAAGGATTTTAATCCTTTTGAAATATGTCAGTTAAAAGACGATAATGGCGGAAACAAATACATCATTTTTGACGTTTACAAAGAGTTCAAAATTGGAAAACAAAAACATCATTTACTTCTATGCCAAGAAATTTTTGAAGAAGAATTGGCTACAGTAGAGATGTTTGGGCATAAAGGTTTTGTAAATATGTTGAAAATGATAAATATTTATCCTTATAGTGATTTGGATAGAAATTGGGTGGGCGTTAGAAATTAAGAAATATGATTTATGATTTATGATTTATGATTTATGATTTATGATTTATGATTTATTTAAAAAAAATTCTCTGCTTCCCATAAAACAGCAACGTAAAAAACCCGATACGGATATCGGGTTACAAACAACAAGTCGAAAAAACTATTTCTGGTTTTTCTTTATGGTACTCATTTTTCTGGCTGGTGAATATATTTTTGATTTTAAAGAATTTCTGGCTATATGATAGCTACCAATGCATCGTTCCAGTTCATGTATCAATATTTTATAATAATCGTAGGTTCCCTGAAGTTCTGATGCTTTATTTCTGATTTCCTGATCTTGCTCTTCAGTAATAGTTATGGCTCCATATAAATTATGGTATTCTTTGTATCTGCCATAAGCCTCTACCAATTGCTCATGGTCTTTGGCATCTATCTTTATCATGTGTAGACTTTTTGAGCAGCTATTGGCTGCCACAATTATTTTGTTTTATGTTGCCTTTGTGGCAGATTAAAGATAATCTGCAATATCTATATCGCCTTTGACTACCAGATTGCCGTTTTCTAATTTTTCCTGCAATACAATCATATTGGCTCCAACAGTTTGAATAATTTGTACTCGTATTGGTGTAGAACCTGTGTAGGATTCTGTTGTTCCCGGTTTATACAATTCTAAAAATACGGGAGCGGTATTACTAAAGAAACTATAGATTTTGAGTTCAGAAAAGTTTTCCTTTCCTATGTTTGGAAATTCTGCCAGTACTGTTCCATTTTCTCTTTTTAGCACGCCCTTTACTGTTTGCAGTTCAGAGCCTGAAAACTCTCCAAGATTTGGAAAAAGGAACACAAAGCCTACCCTCCCGATATTTACTGTAGGTTTTACTGCATAGGTCTTTAGAAAAATACCAGGCAGGTTAAAAAAGTACAATTCCTTGTATTGGTCACTATTGTAGTATGTAATTTCATAGTTTGCCAATTCGTTTCCAGTTTCATTATTATAAATGCCCAGATAATCTTTTTCTCCTTTGTCTAAAACAAATTCCAGAGTAGTTTCTATATTTCCTCTGTAACTTCCCTGCTGGTTTATCAAAACCGGTTCTCCGTTGAACCTCAGCTGTACGGCATCCGGACTGGAATATCCTTTTATCTTTACTCGAGCTGGTTTTTGAGCTGCGTCAATAGAATTGGTAAGTTCTGCTTCACAAGCAGTCAAAATAAGTAGCCCTATTATAAATACTATTGTTTTTTTCATAATCAATATGGATTGTATTTTATTTCCCGCAACCAGACATAGTTGCGGGATTTTTTGAGTACTTAATTATTTCTTGATAAACTTAAGCTTCTCAACAGTAGTGCCGTCAGTAATCGTAATTAGATAGGTGCCGCTAGATAAGGATGAAACATCTGTACGTGTATTGAAAGGCGCAGCCATAATCTCTTGTCCCATCATATTATACACTTTAACTGTTGTCTGTTCAGCTGAAAGTGACGGATTAAGTTCCAACACCAATTCTGACATTGCAGGATTCTGCAATATTTTGGTTGCATTCAAGCCTTTCTCAATATCTTTTGTGCCCAATGCTGTTGCGTAGATACCTATTTCATCAATATTAATATTTTGTACATTTTGACCGGAAGTCGGTCCTGAACTAATTCGGTTTGACCATAAACCTATGTAAATCTTTTTTCCGGCAAATGCAGAAATATTTACAAGGCTTTCAACAAATTGTGTCAAATCACTTGGAAACGGGCGATTTACTCCTTCACCTGCAACTATCAAATAGGGATAAGCTATCTGCTCTCCTGCTTCATCTAAAGCCATTGCCTGAAAATCGGACAAATCAGGCACTTGTTTTTCTGGTGTACTGGTATATATATACAAAAATCTACCTAAGGTTAAATGTGTCGTCCTTTGCCTGCCTATATAAGCTGCAAGCGTAATCGTTCCTGAAGCGGATGTCAAATCAATTTCCGGAGAAATTACCCAATCATTTTCTGTAGCAAAACCGGTTGCATTTCCGGTTGGTACATTACTGATAGAAAAACGCAGTACTCCTGATGTACCATAGACAAGAGAAGTTCCGTTATGGTAAATATTCTGACCCTGAACCCATTTGTTCCCATTTTCATTCAGGTCATGGAATGTCCATCCTACCATATCGTCTGGAGAGTCAAAAGAATTGACCCATACCGGAAGTTGTCCGTAAAAAACAGTGGTAACCAATAAGGCTGCTAATAGTAATAAATTTTTCATTTTTGTATTGTTAAGTGTTGTAGTTTCTCCGCTTCTGTTATCTTTTGCAATTCTTTGCCTGAGCCGAGTAAAGGCAGGAATTGGATTTTATTTTTAAATTATGGTGTCGCGTTGTTTTTGGGTTTATTTCATAGGCAGGCCGTTTAAAAAATTAGGTTAACGCTTATCCCGAAAGTCCTTCCTGTACGGGCACGAAAAATAATCTTATCAATATCTTTGTCATATTTGCTGGTCGCACCTGGCAAAAGCGCCAGATTTTCTCTTTCCGTTGCATATTCACTACCTACCCCACGGGTAACCGAATAGGAATTGTAATTGTTATAGTATTCCTTCACGCGGTCAAAAAGATTTTTGACATGAAATTTTATCTCAAGATTTTTGTTTTTTAAAAACTTATAGGCAATCTGAGCATCTGCAACCGCATAAGGACGTTGTATTTCTTCGGCATTATAAGAATAGCCTACGGTTATGTATTGGTCACCTTTGGCATTGTATAAAAAGCTGGCTCCTAACCTATCTCCTTCATAAACCAATCCCAAATTATAGGCATAAGGCGTCTGTCCATACAATGGTCTGTCTACCTTATAGGTATCACCTGTCTCGTATCTGTTTTTGTAAGCAGTAACTTGTGTTTTGTTATAGGTAAAATTTCCACTTATGAAAAGGCTGTTAAGGAAAGTGCTATTGTTGATAAAGCCTAGATTCTTTCTTAGCTCCATTTCAAATCCTACCAGTTTTGCATTTTTTGAATTCCCATTATAGAGGTATAGGTTTCCTTCGTTAGAAATGTAACCCTCACGCTCTATCGGTTGGTCAATATTTTTGTAATATACTCCCGCCGACAATATTTCACCTAAGTTGGGAAACCACTCAAATTTAAAATCGTAATTATTGATTACGGAAGATGTCATTTCAGTATTATAGATCATCGCATTGGCTACCGGATCGATATACGGAAGTCCAGTCCTTTCATTAAACTGAGGGCGGATTACAGTCTTGTTATAGGCTAATCTTAGATTCATACTACTTATAGGACTGTAAGTAAAGTTAACTGAGGGCATAAACTGCCATGCCTTATCATGGATAGGCTCTTTTAATAAATTTCTTGAGTCGGCAGGATCCAGCTGTTGAGAAATCAGCGTATATTTAAAATACTCCGCCCTCATACCCCATACCAGCCTCAGTTTATTTGTCCAGCGATTGTCAAACATAAAATAAGGTGCATGCTGTTTTACTTCACCTTCATATTTTGAGTCTTTATAGATTGGCATCGTCTGCCACCCGATACCGCCCGGTACATATTTTGAGCCGTCAAACCAATCACTGAGCGGGCCAAAAATGGCTAAGGAGTTTCTTTCACTATTGGGTACATCCCTATTTTCATCTACTCTTAGGAAAAACTTTTCCTGTTGGTTAGTATTACTTTTCAGAGTACCTGCATACCCTACCTTGATATCATTTTTAAAATCTCCAATATCCAGATTCCACTTTAAAGATCCTCCATAATTGTAGTCAGTTTCTCTGTTCTCTATGTAGGCTCTTGTAAAATTATTTCCGGAATTATATATCTGGTGGTATTCCATGATTTCCCTTCCTATAAAACTATAATAGGTTATGTTCTGTGTCAAGTCTTTGGTGTCTGAAGCCACACTAGTCCTCGCTGCAAACCAGTTAAGCTCTAACCCTCCAATTTTGTGGCTTCCTTCAAGCTTATTCTGTATCAATGTTTGATACACCGGATAATTGACATTATCTGTATACGGTCTATCTAAACCGGGAATGTTTCTGTCGTCATTGTCCGGAACAATTCCATGATAAAAATAGTTGTAAGCACCTTCTGCTGCTGCTGCCATTCCACTACCTCCTGTATATTCATTCCATCCTGTAATCCTCGTAAGTGTATTATCATAAAGATGCGTATAGGAATTACGAAACGACAGGCGATTATTACCCAGCTGTAATCCCGTATTAAACATTCCCGCCAATGTGGAAGTATAGGTGTATGATGCTCCTTTATTTCGAAAGCTGAAAAATTCTACAGGTGCTACGCCTGTTTCCTTCCAATTACCCACTAAAGCTGTATTATCGAGCCAGTTTCCCCTTCCGGTATGTTCAATATCCAGTTTTGTCTGCTCATTTCTTAAAGTAGCTGCTGCTGCAAAACCCCATTTGTTATTATTCTTCATCTTAAAGCTTCGCCCCATCGCTAGCTGAAAACTAGAACCCGGATCGGCCTTTGAACTATAGGTGGTGAAATTATCGTTTGTAAAACGTTTGGATTGTTCAAAAAACACCGGATTATTCCAGGTAGTAGAAATAAGACCTTTTGGAAAATCTCTTGTGCCGTCGTCAAAGCCAAAATAATCGGATTCACCTCTTTGCCTGGACAAAAAATCTTTAAAAGTAGATTCGGTATTATAGGAACTTCCCCAGCTGAAAGAGAAAAAATCCTTTTCCGGAATGTCTTTTGTCCTTACTTCCACATAACCTCCCGCAAAACTGGCATTCATATCAGGTGTAGCCGACTTGCTTACTACTACGCTTTCTACCATAGCCGTAGGAATAATATCAAACGAAAAGTTTTGGTTATAGGCTTCTGTACTTGGCAGATTGATACCGTCCATTGCGGCAGTATTCCAGCGCTCTCCCATAGAACGCACTACTACATATTTGTTGTCAATTGTCGTAATTCCGGTAATTCTTTTCAGGGTAGCACCTACATCGCTATCGGGCGTTTTTGCAATCTGTTCAGAAGAAATACCGTCGCTCATCTGTGGGGCTCTTTTTTGCTGCATGAGCAATCCCTGGGCAGAAGCATCATTATAGTCTACCGTAATTACCACTTCATCCAATCCTAATGCGTCCGGTTTCAAGACAACATTCAGGTCTGTCACCTCACCAGCTTTTACTACAACTCCTGTAATACGTTTTGTCTGATAGGAAATATAGCTTACTTCCAGATTGTTGATGCCTTCTTCTAACGACAATGAAAAATTTCCATTACTATCAGCTTGTGCGCCTGCCTTTGCTCCTTCAAGTGCCACATTCGCTCCCGCTAAGGCAAGGCCGAATTCATCGACTATTTTTCCTTTTACGGCTCCGATTTTTTTCACAGTAGTCGGTTTTGGGACAATAGCATACGAGCTGCCATTTTTCTTAAGTATAAAAGAAGTACCTGAAAGAGAGGTTTCCAACGCTTTTTCCCAAGTTTGGTTTTTTGCTGAATAGGCCGGGACTTTTACTGTTCCGGTTTGTTTATGGTCAAAGGCAATGCTGATGTTGCCTAATTTTTCTATACGTATGATTCGTGATTCCAGAGTTTCTTCAGGAAATGAAATATCCTGCTGGGCATAGAGAGATTGCGTAAAAATTAAAAGTAGTATTGTTTTAAATAGGAACCAATTTTTCATAATGTTCGTTAGTGCTGTTGTTGAAGTTGTTGTAATTATTTGTAAAGGGTTACTGTATTGTTTTTAATGGTATAGTGTATGCCGTAGATGTCTGAAATAATATCGAGCGCATTGTTTAGGGAAGTTTCTTTTTCAAAAGAAGCACTAAAGCTCATGTCTTTCAGCAAGTCAGGCTGTGTTATGATTTCAATATCAAAATGCTGTTCCATTCTTAGGATTAATTCATCCGCATCAGAATGATTGAGTGTCAGGTTTCCTTGTCGCCATGTAGCAATTGCTGAAGTTTCTATTTCCGATAAGCTGACCGCATTTTTCTTTTTATCGATAACTACTTTTTGTGAAGGAACCAATACGCAGATTTTTCGGTTGTCTCTTAACACCTCAACCCTGCCCGTTCTGACTGCTACGCTGCTTTTATGCAATTCTTTATAGGCTGTTACGCTAAAAGAAGTTCCTTTCACCACGACATCAGCATCTTGAGAATGCACGATAAAACGCTTCTGTGGATTTTTAGTTACTTCAAAAAATGCTTCTCCGTTTTCAAGCCAGATTTCTCTTTTGGTGTCGTTAAATTCATTTTTTACAAAAGCCAGAGTGGTATTTCCGTTTAGCGTAATAAAAGAGCCATCCGGTAGTGTAAACTTTTTTACTTCTCCTTTGTCTGTCTGGTATACCATCTCTTTTGAGAATAAACACCCTAGACTTTGGAATGTCCCATAGGTGTTGTATTGATAGGCCGCAACAGAAGTCATCAGCATAACAATGACAGCCGCCGCATAAGGCATTAGTTTTTGCAATCTGAAAACTTTTATCGGCCGACGTTCCGGATTGCCGAACCCGTATTGTGATGATAAGGATTCCCAGACTTTTTCAACACCATTTTTTATCTGGCTTTCGGAAGCTTCAAATGGAGTGTTTTCTGATTTTTCAGGATTCCAATTCTTAATACTCTGGATTTCTTTTTCAGATGCCTGTCCGTTATAATATCTGTGGAAATAATCATGCAACCACAAAAACCAAATCAGCTTTTTTTTCTCTTGTTCTTCTTTATTCAGCTTCTTGTTCATATTGTTTTGTTCTTATATAGATAATCGTAATCATTGTTCCCGATTTCTTGGCGATATCCGTTATGAAAACATTACTAATATGTTAAGTGTTTTTTTGTCAAATTGAGAGGTATATTTTTATGATACATTTGCGGTGTTCTTCTTATTCAGCATCTACAAAATATGTAGAAAACAACCCTATGAAAACTCCAGATCAAATCCTTATCGACAGGATTACGAATAAAGACGAGGCGGCTTTTTATGAATTTTACAATCGTTATGCGGCATTGCTTTATCGATGGGCCTATAATCGTGTAGGCAGTGAAGAAATTACGGAAGAAATCACCCAGGAATTCTGGGCTCAGTTTTGGCTGAATCCCATACAGATAAAAACGAATGCGGAAGGGAATGCAAAGAATTATCTGTTGCATTTTTTTACTTATAGGGTACTGGATTATATCCGCGCCAATATGACCCGAAAAATATTCTCAAGCATAGGAGACGAACTCGACCAGCTTTCCCGAACCTTGATTTATAGCCATATTTCAGAAGAAATAGAAGAAAAGGAAATCTATACCCTGATTGATGAAATCATTGCTACACTGCCAGAGCTGACCCAAAAGGTTTTTAACCACCGATGGAAAGATGATTTGTCTACTGAGGAAACAGCAAAGCTGCTGAACATTGACGAAAAAGCAGTATACAACCGAATGTATACTGCCATTAGTATTATACGTGAAAAAGTGTCCTTAATGTTGCAGGAAGGAGATACGATGCAGAAAATAAAAACGATTAATATGGGTGCTTTGGCTATATGGTATAGCCTGATGAAGTAATATCAATCATTTATTTTTTTGTGCTCAAACGTCCATATGGATTCATAAGACGTAATACGTTTTCCATCCTTAAAAAGATCGATATGGAGTTTTACCGGAATCAGCGTTGAGGTAAGCGTCAGGTATTGATTGTCTTTTGATATTTTCCACTTTCCTTTGTGTACTTCATCACCGATAAGGCTTTCAAATTTGCCGTTTTCATAAAACACCTGATACACCTGATCTGTCTTAAAGAAATCTTTAATGTCTTTTTCCTGTCCGTTATGCAGATACCGTACGAGTTGCCATTTGCCGATTAATTCTTTGGCAGTCTGCGCTTTTGCTGTTAAACAAGCAATGCAAAGAAATAATGTGAGTAGTGTTGTTTTCATTGTGGTAGGTTTTAGGAAATTAAATATAGGAAAAAAAATTACTCATACGCACTGTAGTCCGTTTCTCGTCCGCAAAACATTCGTCCTTCTTTTTTTGCAGACGATTCCCATGTTTCAGAAATATCATGTGCGCATTGTTTAAGACCCGGACATTCCGGATTCAGGTGGTATTTATATGACATTGCACTTTCACAAACATATACCCTGCGATCATTAGGAGATTTTTCCTGCTTGGAATTATCACAACTTAAAAAAGCAAAGAGCAACAATAAAGAAAAATAATCTAGAATATTTTTCATCCTTAAATAGATTAAGTCTTATCTGGAAAACTATGATGAAGAGATAAATTTTTTGATTGTTTCAATTGTGGCTGCTGAGGCTTTTTGACGTTCGTAAAACAATACCTTTTTTGCAGCCATCCTATTAAGCCAATCTTTCCAATAAGCTTCTAGTATCAAAGAATCTTTACCTTCACCTGGTTTTCTCTCAGTTACTTCACAAACAAGTATTTCAGTATCTGATAAATCTATATTTACGGATGGAATATTAAGATCATATTTATTAATTTTATTAATCATATCTTTTAAGTCTCCTTTTTTTGCTACAGGATATAGTATTTTCTCATAACCATAAAGTTTTGTATACGCTTTCTCATCCTGCGGCTCTATATATCCATCAGTAAGGATAATTACTTTATTTTTATATTTAGTAAAGAAATTCGGCTTCTTTAAATTAGATTCTAAATATTGCCGAAAGTATCGATAGTAATCTGCTCCTAGTTCTTTTCCTTTTGCAGAAGCATACATTGTATTAACAGCTTGCTTATATTGATTTGATAGTTGCTGTGTAAAATAGAGCCTATTCGTTTTTCCTTTATGATTAGAAAGATCAAATCTCAGATTATTGGCAATTTTTTCAAATTCACCTCCTGCCTGATGTTTATCCGTAACATCAACTATCAATCTATCATGAGAGTCTTTTTTCAACTTACAGGTTGATTCAAATGCATTCCAAATGGCTTCCATCGTTTTTTTATCACTATCTATTTGGCCGGGAATTTTATCTATTCTATTAGACAAATCCGGAACTACAATAATATTCAAACTTTCAGGAGCTGGAGGAAGCCAGCTTAGACAATCTTTAATTTCTGCATCACTAAGTGCTAAAGTATTGAGCTTTGTACGTATGGCGAGCAAAAAACTTTCGTTATCATGTAATCCTATCTTGTATTTTTCCCATACTTGCTTTACATCATCTTTTCTATATGCCGCAAGCAATTCCCTTTTGGCATCTTCTTCCGGACTTGGCCTTGAAATAAGATAAATAAACAACACAAAAACAGCGAAGAAAGCAAACAGTATAAACAAAGGCTTCCTATCTTTTTTCTTTTTTTTCTTAAAATTTTCCACTGCTATACTCGGTCTTAATGTTTAGAATTTTATTCTCTTGCCATTCTTCTTTAGTCTGTTCGGTCTCTTTTAAGATGTCGTGAGCTTTAGCTCCAAAAAAACCATGTGTATAGGCACCCCACCCACCCATAAATTCACCAATGGCCGCTTTCAAAGAAGGAATACTAACCGGGATTACACCATTTTCATAACCGATAATATCATTTTGCTTACCCGAAATTTCATCATCTAAGGTCATCATCTGATTAGAAAGACTATTAATTCTGGCTACAATTTCAGTTAGTTCTGCCCGTCTTTCTTCAATCTTTTTATCTATGTTTTCCAATAGTATTTTAATTTTTTCATTTTCTGTTTTTACATAAGGATGGCTTAATACAAAATTCAGAAGGAAGCCCCAGATGACATAGACTACAAAGCCAAGCAGTAAAACAATATAAAAGTTTATATCCGTAAATATCATCTTGAAATGCCATTGTTCTTGGGTCAGACCTGTATTAAACTCATTATTGTGAACACCCTGTGAAATTTTATATCCAATAAAAGCATCGGCTATTAGTGTTATAAATAATAACAGACCAATAGTCAGGAATTTTTTAGGCTTATTTTGAGCCACTAACTTTTTATTCTTTTCCAGTGCATCATGAATCAAAAAACCTAATCCTAAGAATATTACCGGGAATAAGATTACAATAGCTATAGAACCCCCACTTATTTCTGCAAACGGATTGGAAATCCAACTGATCTTACCTTCTTTAACCCCATAAAGTGCGGCATAACCTGAAGAAGAATAGAATGTAAATAAGTAAAACGTAAGCAGTATTGTTATAAAGGTCCCAATTACAAAAGGAATGGTGTCGCCAGTTTCTCCATCACCATTTTTAATATCTATCCTTTCAAGCTCCAAATCCTCAATCTGCTTGCTCTTTTCCTGCTTAAGGCTTTCGTATGTAGTAATTTCGGCTTGGGTTTCATTCTTTTTTGCCTTGCTTTGCAGTACTTCGGCTTTTAACTTCTCTATCCTGCTTTTAATACCTTTTGCATCTAGTTTCATCTCTTCGATAAATCTTTCGTATACATTATCTAAAAAGAATCCAACGGCCTGATGTCTTGAATTAGCATTCTGCGCTGACTTAAATCCGTAGGCATGATAGGTAATGCCTTCTTTTTCTTCTGTTTTTTCGAGTATTTTTTCTTCCATTTTTATTGTTTTAGTGAAATATTTTTGTTTAAAAATCCATAAAAAAAGTGCTGAGGATAACAGATCAACAGGTATCCAAAATATTTTTTCATATAAGTATATTGGGAATATCGGATTAAAAATAAGACCGATTATCAGCAATGCTATCTTCCATTTAATATCGATATTTCGGTCATAAGCGAGTATGAGTAGTACCGAAATAAATACAATAATTCTCAAAAAAGTATAATATCCAATCGGTAACGGAAGACAGGCTAACAGCAATAGTATGCTACAGGCTGCACAAATATTTTTTATACTATTTACCTGCATGATACTACAATCAAAAAGGTTATTAAAAAAACAACGACACAACCACTCGCATTAGATTTACGGAGCCTATTTGAATAGGTTACGCCTTTAATGCCAGTGTTTACAGAGATTCGTTTGTTACCGATCGTCCCGTATTTAGTCCGTAAACTGGATGAAACGCCACTACTGCTTATATTAAGTCCAAATCCACCTCCAAAGTTTACCCTTTTTCGAAACCGCAATCCCATAATTAAGTTGTATGGCAGGCTTTACAGCAATAATAACAGCCATTAACCTTTGTATATTTTTTCTTGGCTTCTTTAACAGCATTATCGCAAGAAGAATATTCTCCTAGATATGTTCTACTACTTGGCATATAATTGCAGCCACTTTTGTGCACTTCATGGTCTCCGTTAGACTGTGCTTTGTCATTTACATAATACTTTTCCATAATTAAGATTGTTTTAGGTTACTTTTTATTTTACTTTTTCATAGTTCGCTAATACTTCTAAGAGCGTATCAGAATAATTAAAAATATCGTCTAGTGACGATAGGTCATGCCGTACTTCCTTGCGCTGCTCATCTAATGTTACCATATACTTCTTGTTTCCATTAAAGTATAGCCTACACAATGTTTTACGGTTATTATCGTCAAGCAGTACGGCAAAATAGGAAAGTGCATCCCGATAGACGATGCGACTTAAAGCTACTTTCTGTCTGAGAATGGTTTTTACAATCATAAAGCCTTCTAATTCTTCCTGAGTGGTAACAGCCTGATTAGATTCTACTTCCGTTTCTGTTGCTAAGGCGGCATCCTGTTCTTTTATTACCTGATTTTCTTTAGTAAGCGCAGATTTTAACCTTTCGGTTATCATGTCGCTTATATACTGGTTCAGAGAAGTCTTTACAAGATTGGTGAATTGCTCCAACACCTTTGCAGTTATGACGCTCGGATAGACCTGACGGGCAAAATGCTTTACAAAATCACCACCCGGATTGGTAAATTCTGAATGGATCAGTTTTTTCAGTTCATTGGTATATTTCAGGTCGCTGGCTGTATTTACAATATTTTCAAAATCGTAATATGCTTTATGGAATTTCTTCAGCTCCTCAATCTGGTTCTCTTTTATGTCTGTAATGTCAAACGAGAAAAAGGGCTTTTCATCCATTTTATTCGTTTCAACCAGATCCGTATAAAATTTATATTCTATACCGTTTGTCAGGATAGAGAACTTGGCTTTTGTTGTGTGGAAATACCGAAACAATTGTGAAGCATTGTTCACATTTAACGGAGCTGCATGGTGTTTACATTCAATGAGTATTATAGGTTCGCCATTCTGCATAATGGCGTAATCTATTTTTTCTCCCTGTTTTATCCCGATGTCCGCAACCAACTCGGGAGTTACTTCAAACGGATTAAAAACATCATAGCCAAGTTCCTTTATAAAAGGCATTATAAAAGCATTTTTCGTAGCTTCTTCTGTATTAACCTGAGCTTTGAGTTTGCTGACTCTTTCACCCAGTGATTTTATTTGATCTTTAAAGTCCATATCTGAAAACAGTTTAGTTTGTTTGTAAAAATTTCTAATTTGACATTGCAACATCTTAATATGATATTGCTTTTAAATTTTATCCAAACCTACTGTGTCTGAAAAACTTAATTTTAAGGGAATCCTTATTTTCTAAAAAAATCCAAAAAAATAAGACCGGCATATAGCCGGTCTCTTTCAATTATTGGGTAAAGCTTTTAGGGATAGGGATGTTGGCAGTTAAACAATAGCCTATCCGAAATTTTATCATGGGTTATAATATCCTTATTGGCTAAAATCATTTCTGCTTTACCAGAAGATGGATTAATGTAAACAACAGCACCATATCTGCAGGTCTTAAATCTGTAATGCAATGCTTTTAGTCCGGCTACTGTTCCATGATTCGCCGCTGCTTCAAACACAAAATGAGAGCAGGATTTTTTAAAAAGGCAAGTGCGTCGTTTGCTTTTGGGTATCAGCCAATAAATTCGGATGGCCGCAAGTAACAGATACCTCATCGTTTAAACACAACCATTTGGTTTGCGGTAGTAAAACCTGGTTTAGCACCTAGACCAAAGCAACCATACTCAGGTTGCACGTATGTGGTTACACTTTCCAGTCCTACGTATTCCCAGCCTAAATCGACATGACTTCTGATAGTTGCCTGTAGCTGTTCGGCAACGTGACCGGTGTTTTCTTTTTTAGGATCTATTGAAGCTATAAAAGGCACAACTTTATATTCCATAATGTAATAAGGTTTAGATTTCAGCAAACTTATTCCTTATTTGAAAAGATAATTTAAGGGAATCCTTAATCGTTAGAATAAAAAGCATTTTATACTCAAAATGAATATTTAATGGACTTTAGAGCAACCCCATATCTTTTGCTAAACTTATAAGATGCGTAGTATTTTTTGCTTTAAGCGAAGCTTTCATTTTTATAATGCGTTTTTCGATACTGCTAATGCTTGATGCTTTTTTGCCCTTGCGTTTAAAGTCTTCAACAATCTCAATCTGATTTAGTCCTTTAGCCAGAAGCTGGATAATTTCCAAATCAAACTGGTCAATATCTGTTACCGATGAAGGTTTTTTTAAATGAATCAAGTGAGGTGAAATATACTGTTCACCATCATAGGTTGCTTTTATCGCCTTTAGTAAATCTCGTGTACTTTCTCTGCCTTTAGACACATATCCGTCAATCCCTACATCATCTAAAAGATACCTTATGCTATAGCCTCTTTCGTCAATGGAATAGACGATTATTACAATATCGAAATTTTCTTTTTTAAGCTGCCCGATAAGCTGCTCCCCTGATGTAAGATTTACATCCATATGGCTGCTCTTAAAAGAAAGATCGGTAATTAAAAGTTCAAAAGGCTCATTATCATTCTGTGCCTTTTTAATTTTCAGGAATGTTTCATCACAATACTTCGTATAGACAACTTCTACTCCATCAAGTTTTTCTAATAGTGTCTTTAAGCCCTGGCTGATACTATCAATATCTTCAGCTACAATTATTTTTTTAAACATAAAGTCTTATAATTATGCAGGAAAAGTACAAGTTACTTTGAGCCCGCCCATTGAAGTATCAAATATAAGCGTACCGTCAATGGCAGAAATGCGGGAAACCGCATTTTGCAGTCCATTTTTAGAAATTAGGGCATCTTTGCCCAGCCCTTTCCCGTTATCCGTATATTGTATTGTGATTTTTTTATTTTTAATAGCGAATTTTATAACCACAACATCAGCATGGCTGTGTTTTTTCATATTGACCATCAATTCTTGAAGTACCCTGTAGACTGTTATTTTTTTATGCTCAGAGACTTGGTTCCAATCAATGCTGTCAAAATTTATGTTCATTAAATTAATCGTTGCTGTCTTATAATCCGTTAGCATTTCACGGAGTACGTTACCAAAATTTTCACCAGTATCGATAGTATTGTTTTCTCTTGAAATATCACGTGTCTTTTGGTAAATAGAGTCCAGATCCTGAATAAGTTTTCGTTGTTCAGGGTAAGGTGTATCAGACGATTCTGCATACGACATGACATTGAATACATCATTTGCCAGCTCATCATGGATTTTTTTCGAAATACGTGTTTCTGTATTATGCACCTCCATAATTTTTGCCTTTTTATGTCTTTGTCGCAATATATAAATTACGAAACCGGAAATAATCAGAATCGAGACTCCTATTATTCCAAGCAATAATTTGTCTGATTCAGCTTGCGCATTTTCTGCACTGAGTTTTAAATTTTTTGCTTCTGCATTTTTAGAATCGTATTTCAAACTTGCGAATCCAGTTATGTTTCTTCGCCGTACTTTATTAATACTGTCATTAATTTCGATATACTTTAGTGCTGCCGCTTCTTTTTTAGCAGATACATAAATAAGTATCTTCAAAGCTTCTAAACGCTTATCTGTATCTTTAAGGCTTCCTGCAAACTCGTAAGCTTTTTGAGCATACAAAGCCGCTTCATTATTATTTTTTTTATTTTCATAAAATTTTGCTAGCTGGATATAATTGGATGCAATTGGCAAATTATTAGCACGTCTTATATTTAACGAAGATTCTAAATAACTCAAAGCCTCTGGTTTTTTCAGAATATCAGCTACATTACCTAAATTGTTTAATACACGGGCTTTTGTTTCTGCATCATTTAAAACTACATCAGAAGTCATTAAATTACTGAGTATTTGATATGCTTTTTCATAATCCTGATTTTCAATGTAAACACTTGCCTTATTATTCTCAAGAGTGCATAATGCCAATGAATCTTTGGCAACATTTTTCGCCTTATCATAAAATTCTATGGCCCGTTCAGGATTCAAAAGACTTCTGTAACACTTGCCCAAAAGATTATAAGCCTGACTTAAATATTTTTCTTTTAAGTCTTGACGATCCAAGCTATCTTTTTTATTATGAAACTCTTTAGGCTGTAGATTCTCTAAAAGAGCTAATCCTTGTGTTACGTTATCTTCACAAGTAGGAGCATCACCCTCCTCAAAGTGTATTTGCCCCATTTTTATCAGAGAATGCCCTTCACCCAAAGTATCTTTCGCTTCAATCTGTAATTCAAGGGATTTATTATAATACGTAAAAGCGCTATCATATATTTTAGCGTTCATGAATTGTTCCGCCTTATCTTTATAATTTTCCAATAAAGCACTCTTCTCTTTATCTAAAGCATCACGAAGTATAAATTCTTTTTTTGGTTTACTACAAGAGACAATCCCTGCTAACAGGAATAGCAAAAAAAAGGGGGAGTAAATCTTATAAATAAGTTTCATCCCCCGAAATTAATAAAAATTTAATTTATGTAACCTATGGTTTTGGTTTTACGATAATTGGATCTGGCGGCGGCGGCGGCGGAATAGGAATATTACCATCGTCTGAACCATATGAAGTTATTTCACCATTTTCGTTTACCGTTTCGTTGTCACAAGACACTAAGCTGCCACCTAGCAGCAAAAAAGCTGCCAGCAAAACTATTTTTTTCATTTCCGTTTTAATTAAAAATTAGACACTTGGCAGTCCGATATGCTGTTAAGCCTTAAGGCTGTAAGCCAACATTTTTGGATGCCGCTATTTTTTGGGAAGTGAAGTGATGCTGATCAGACCGTAAGCAGATTATACTTCCCGGATAGCTGTTAACAATCTGTACAGCAGCACTTAAATGTTGAAAGTAGTTTTGTACATTTGCCCTATTGCGCTTATAGAGCAACTAATTTCTGAGACAAAGAAACATCTGATTTTTAAGGACTTGAGCATGATATTCAAGTCATTCCAATTATTCCAGAAAAATCCCGGATATTCCTAAATATTCCTAATAAATCCTGTTTAAACAATAATTTAAAGTAATTATGGAAGAGTATAAAAAAGCAGTATTGGCTCACTATGAAGCCGTAAAAGACAATCTGCACCCCCATTTTTTATTACATCCTACTGGGGCAAAACTTAGAGGATTATGTGAACTTTTATTAAATTCACTCAGCTCCGATGACAAAGTGATTTTTATGCAATTTTTTACACCTGAAAACCTTGATACTAATCTTGATTTCAACCATATCAAAAAAATTGATATAGATAAGTTCAGGCCTTTAGTACGGTATATGAGAGGAGGCCCATCACCAACAAGCCTGACAACTATAGAGTTATTTGCAATCTTGGTGGACTTCCAACCCAGACCTATACAAAAGTTCAATAGGATTGGAATTAGACAAGCAGAACCTAATAATGAATTTGAGAAGGTTGATATACCACAAATACCAGACGACAATAATGGTGAGGAGAAAGAGAAAGAAAAAGAGAACATCGCTCCTTTCAATAGTGACAGAAATGATGAAGATGTAGAGAGAAAAGATGAAGGTATAGGAGCTGATATTATAACAGATTCTCCAATCAGAGATTACAAAAGGATGAATTTCCAGAGTACAATTCCTCAAAAGATTTCCGCAACACCAAATAAGTCCGGAACGAACTATGTAAAAATAGTCTTCGTTTTTTTATTGGTAGCTATAGGTGGTGGATATTTAGCAAAAAGCGATTTGCTTAAGGAAAAAGGTTGTATGATTTGGAGTGAAGATCATTACGAAAAAGTAGCATGCGATTATGAGTTAGATCCTTCTGAAGGAAGAAAAGTCATCCCTATAGATGAACAACTTCTTAAATATCAAAGAAAGGTCAAGATTACCGACACAACAAGATTTTTAAACCCTGACGGAACAAAAAGATTTTTTTATGGTAAGAATGCAGATCAACAAATGGAATATTTCACTCTTCCCGGAAGACATCCGGAAACAGGGAAGACTTTAAAAGAACTTTCTGATTATATGATTAAGACGTATTTTATGAGTACTAGAAATTGATATTCCGGAATAAGAGTTTACTGAATTGATAATGAAGAAATTTCAGAAGTTGATTCAATGGAGAGAGTTAAGAGGGAGTAATTTTAGTATAGAACTAATTTAATACATACTATATTCCAATAATAAACGTATTACAAATAGAGTAGCACGGGCACACTTTAAATTTCTTCTTTAACTTAAATAATGACAAAGCTAAATTCATTACTTATCACCATTATTTCTATAATCATAGTACTGCTCCATATTTATATTGGGCATTATTATGCTCCTCACGGAATTGATTTGCTTCCTATAACAATGATTCTTGCTACCATCATGGTATTTCAATTTACAAACTTGAAAATTTATTTCAAGCTAATGATTACAGCTATATTGTTTTTAATGCTCGACGTTGGAATAAAACTATACTCTGGTGGAACGCACGATCTTGAAGGATTAGAATGGATGTACGGATTTTACTTTATTGGGCTGATTCTTTGTTTGCCCATAATCCTATATAAGATCTTTAAAAATACTGGGATAAATACAACAACTAAAATTTTACTTGTTATTCTTTTTATAGCCTTTTTGTATTTTCAAAAGAATATTTTTTGGGACTTAGGCTTAGGAAGAGATTATCCAATAAATTGACTTAGACAGCATCAAACATACTAATTAAAATAACAGTATATAATTAATGGATAAAAACAAAATATTACTTTCGATTGCCGCAATGATTTGTGGCGTACTTTTAAGTGGATTTGCTTTTTCTACAAAATTGGGGCATCCAACAAGTACAATTTGCCTCATGCTAGGTGTGGTTCTAGCTTTTGGCGGAGCATTTTACCTATTCATTATGCTTGTAAAAAAATGATCTTTTTATTAAACTCAAGCATTTGTGCTACATAAAAATACATGCAACATATTAACAGGGTTGGCTGCCTTTATCTACCAATTAATTCTTAAGCAAAATCCTAATTCCAACCAACGCCAAACAAATTGCCAATACTTTAATAATATTTGTTCCTTTAACCCTATGCGAAAAATAGGCTCCCAATTGCGCTCCAGGAATTACTCCTGCCGCAAGACAGACTACCATTTTTAATACCGTTGGGTCATTATAGGTTCCATTAATTGCGTGTACTATTACGGTCACAGTCGACATTACTGCCAGAATAAAATGCGAGGTTGCTGTTGCAATATAAACCGGAAAATGCAACCAATTAACCATGGCCGGCACATGGATTATTCCACCGCCAATGCCTAAAAGTGGTGACATATAACCCACCACAATACTGATGATAATACCATTGCGCTGGTTATAGCTGTATTGATAAACCGTACCCATCTTGTCAACCAACTTTCGGTGTTTTAGTCCTTTTTGCTGACTGTCGTCATCTTGCACCTGTTTTTTCTCTGATTGTTTTTTAAAAAAAAGAAATACCGAAAGCGCAAGAAGCAAGATTCCGAAAATGATATTAAAAGATTCTTTTGGGATATACTGTACCGTAAACACACCCAGTATAGAACCCGGAATTGTAAACAGTGCAAAAATAACGCCTGCTTTATAATCAATCTTTCCTGACTTTGCATAGGCGGCTGATCCTGAAATGGCATTTGCTGCCACCACAGCCATAGAAATGGCAGTAACGGTTTCAGGTGGAAGCTCTGGATAGAATAATAATAACAACGGCACCAATATAAAACCGCCACCGGCACCGATTAACGTTCCACAAGTACCAATAATAAAACCGGCCAATATTAAAAGAAATAGTTCCAAACTGAAAAGGTATTAATTAGGATTCCAAAGATACGTACAAAGTCCTTATTTTTTGGTTGTGAATTCGACCAGATAAGGCTTTATCCTAATTCCTTCGTCGTTTCTGAAAGTCTTGTCAACAACAAATTGGTAATGTTTGTTTGGCTCTAAGTCGGCTTCAAGTGTTATAGACTTTTTGTCTTCAGACCAAACTCTATCAGAGCTTAATTTTGGAAAATAATCAGCCCCTAAAGGCCCAAAGTCAATTCCTGAATTACGTCCGTTGAGCGGTTGGGAGAAAGTAATCGTAATTTTGGTTTTTCCAGATTTTACTTTTTTACTGCCATTTTTAATAGGTGAAATAGCGACTACTATTGGTATGCGTTTTTCAAATTCGGCTTTATAGAAAGTGAGTGGTTTATCAAAATACTTTGCTTTTTCAACGAAACTTATCAGCGCTGCTTCATTATTGTAGTCTAAATTGATCATTTCTTTCACAGCCTGTTTTTTATCTGGAGATTGATCGTAATATCTTTTACAAATGGCATAACCTACAAAATATCCCAAATCCCTCATCTTAAATTGATTGTTTGGGCTATTCATGAGCCAATTATAAATATTTGAAGAAAACATTTCTTTTACAAATTCCTGTTTTATTTTTTCTTCATTCTGGTATCCAAATTCGATTTGAGGATTTGGAGATTTTACATTTAAAGAAATTCCAGTTAAAAATTCAGCAACTCCTTCCATTACGGTTTGGGCTAAAAGAGAATTTCCAATAGTAGTTTTTTGCTGTGTGTGAATGTATTCGTGAACATTCAAAAACACTACATCATTGATAGGCTCTGTATCAAAATAACTGCGTAGGTGTGGATATTTTTTATCAAATTCTTCCGTAACAACCGATTTATCAGTTAAAGCAACTTCACTTCCTATCAAAAGCATGCCATCCTGTGTTGTTCCTCCTGTTCTTAAAATCCCGATTTCGAAATAGGTGTTGACCGGTTTTAAATCCGGATAGATCTCTTTTAGCTTTGCTACACCATCATTGATCTCTTTTGAAAACTCTTTCGACTTTAACGTATTATTCCGTACCGAATTCCAAAATTTAGGATACTGATTGATGGCATAAACAAACTCTTCGGCAGTATATCGCCTTGCTTTCATAATCCCACCTAAACCAGGAGTTGCTTTTTCTATATATAAGGTTTTGATTAAATCCAGTTGTTTTAGCGAGTCCTTTTCTACAACGATTTTGTCATAAGCATTCCAAAATTTATCAATATCATCCGCTATAATTTGTTGGCTAAAACTGAATAGTGGTGTCATGGTTAAAAGCAGCAGGAGTAATTTTTTCATTTTTTAATTTGTATTTCTGTGATATTCAAGATGTATTCCAAAAAGTTTATAAAGTCTTTTTGTCTTCGTAAACTTACTAAAATAATTATCAATCTGAATTAAAACATGAACTATCAGTTTATCCGATCATTCACACAAGATCATAGCATTCACAGATAATTTCATACTTATATCTCTTAATTATTTATATTCGTAAACCTTAAACCATTTTCATGAGAATTTTCAAAATCCTACTTTCATTTGTTATAGTTTCTTCCTTAATTTTTAGCTGTAGCCGAAAACATACTACCAAAACAAATATTCCAATTTCCGAAAATACCTTTAAGCAAGACAGCCTGGCTTTTGAGTTATGCAAAATGTATGGCTTTGATCAAGGCATCAGAGATAACAAACTGAGCTTTAATAAAAAGGAATTAATGCCTAAAATTGACTCTACAAATTTTGCTAACATGGTTGACTTTATTATTAAGAATGGCTACCCGACTGAAGCATTATTAGGAGAAAGAAACATGAAGCACGAATGTGTTGAGGCAGCTGTTGTTGCAATTTTGTTACATAATCCACACAGGCTTGTGAACGAAAAAGTATATTTTGATTTATTTCTAAAAGAAGTCAATAAAGGAAATATTGACAACGCTTTTTTTGCCTCGGTTTTAGATAAGTATTACTGGTTGAACAGTACCAACAAAAAACAAAGGAGAGTTTTTTATGGTTCACAGTTTGGTAAGCCGTGTATTCAGACAAAAGAAGCAACTAACAAAGCAAGAATTGAAATTGGCTTAAAACCATTAAATGAAGATGAATTCATAGATTGCGGGCAAGAGGAATTGAATATGCCTAAAAAGAGGGATTAACAAACAAAAGCTCTACTATGAATCTAATAAAAAGCATAACAGTATATAAAAAATTTCCAAATTTAAAGCGTGAAGTAAGGCTTCGTCTTTATGATGCGAATTATTCAAATAGCGGTGATTTAAGCGAATTAGAATTAGATTCTATATCAGAAATAATTGAAGAGTTGGAAACGCTGGTAAACCAAAATAATCCTAAAAACTATGTTGAATGGGGTGTTGACCTGTTTTCTGTACTATCCTATCCTCAGGTCTCAAAATGTAAAAACAGCATTGAAGACATCAATTTTGAAGATGTAAGTACTCTTTCTTTATTGCATTTTCTAAAAGAATTAGAATTGTTTAAGAAAAAATGTAGCGAATCAGAAATCTTAAAAGATAGTGTTGGAAAAGCTTTTCAAATAATAAAAAATAATCCCTCAGATTTCAAAAAGTGGGAAGACGGATATTATTATGAAATACAAATAGATGATGTAGTTATCAATTTAAATCTATCAAAAGAAGATTTTGATTATTCGATTCAGGAATATTTAGATCAGATTGAAAAAATCGAAATCTAAAAAAACATTATTCTAACCTGTACAAACAAATGGAGTTAAAAAATACTAAACAGAACGATTGCCTTACTAATTATCTTGACAAACATTTACTTTATTCCATTCAACTATATAACGATTACAGAAGCTGGTGGACTAATGAGATCCAATTCTTTAGAACTGTTTGCACTCCTATCAACCAACTTACTTTTGATAACAGCAGGGTTAACTTTTAAAGATAAGTTTAAAAACAACATTGCATTGCTTATCATAAATGGACTTGGGCTGGTATGGAATTTATTTTTGCTATGGTTACTGTTGACAGTACCTAGAATGGATTAAAACATTTGTATATTTAGCCATAACAAAAACTAAATTCTATTTAGAGAAATGGAACTGTATTTGTCAAGACACGAGTATATTATGACGTTTGGAGTAACTGCCCAAGGCTTGAATTTTTATCAAATTTTACCATGCTTAAAACAACAAGATTTATGAATCGTACCTTATTTGTTTTGATTGGATTTTTTATTTGCAATTTAGTTATAGGGCAATCTAAAGTAAATGCTTTAAGCAGCTATCCTTTCTCAAAAACAAATTCAATTATGATTGCTTCATTTGAGAATTTGCAATTTACAAATGACACCTTATCTATAATTGAATGTCGTGAAATCCCAAAAACAAATGGCAAAATAAATGTTGGGGAATTCAAACAACTCGTGAATTTAAAAAAATCTGAATATCCAAAATTATCAGATATCATTTTCTCAAAAAGCATCAAGGAAAATATAATCGGTAAAGGAAAATGTTCAGAAACCGGATATGCAATCTTATTTTTTGATAAGGCAGGGAATGTGTTTGAGTATATTCAATTCTGTTATAACTGTAAGACATTTTCTTCAAGTTTTGGCAAAGACAAATTAAAGAATGATGATTACGAAAAATTAGATCGTTTAAAAGATCTTTTTAATGATAATGGAATCCCAATCAGAGTTTACAGAAAATCAAATTAAAGCTATCAGAAAATAGAAGCTATGAATTCAATACCATAGAAAAAGCCTATGAAAATCTGGAAAAGTAATGTAAAAGGCGACGATAAAATCATAGCCTATTATGACAAAACCATCTATAAAGGAAATCCAAAACCAGACGAAGTCGAAACGGTAATTCGCGAGCTAAATATTGGAAAGCAAACATCTTCCTTATTTGGCATTCCTCAAAAGCTTCTCAAAGAAGTTAACTTTGAAGTAGGAAAAAATTATATTGAAGTTTTATTTGGGTTGGATTCCACTGAACATTTAAAAATAAATGATGCGGATAAAAAGCAAGAAATTTTTGATTTCTTGCGAAACGAAATTCCTAATAGCAGCTATGAAGTCGAAAAGTACTCGAAATTTAAAGCGGGCAAAAAACCTTTATTTGCAATGGCTTTTATTTTGATTATTTTCTCCTGGGCATTCTATCTCGCTTATGAAATTGAAAAAGGAAATCAATATGAAGTTGTAGGTAGCGGCAGATCAATAACCTCACTAATCTTGATTATTGCATCAATAGGAACACTGAATGTGATCTTATTATTTGGAGTTTTATTCTGTATTGCCTTGTTGGGTTTTGTTTTTAAAACCAAAAGTCCAAAAGTTGTCCATAAAATCATCATTGCACCTAGATTATAATATCAGTAAAGCGTGAAAGAATATGATATAAACAAAAAACGCTTCGGTTTCCCGAAGCGTTTTTTATCTCTTTTATTTTCTATTTTTTATCTGTAGCAATCACAAACTTTAAGTTGTTTTTGACGCCAATCTGAAGCAAGTCTACTAAATCCTGTACCTGTAGATTATAAGGAATTCTCACAATTACCGTTTGGTCTTTAGCATCGCCCATTTTTGTCAGCAGTGCTGCTTCCAGTTCATTAAAAGCTACATTCTGCTTATCGACATAGTATTGCTTTTCTTCAGAAACTGACAGCGTGATGTGCTGCTTGTTCGTCTTGTCGTTCTGCTGCGTTTTAGGCAGTGTCATCTTTATTACGTTCGGATTTGCCAGTGTTGAAATAATAAGGAAAAACAACAGCAAAAAGAACATAATATCACTTAAGGAAGAAGTAGCTACTTCCGCGTGAAATCTTCTATTTCGTTTTAGAGCCATCGTTAGGTCTTTGGATTACACTTACAAATTCCAAAATCTGTTTTTGGACATTTAAAGAAAAATTATCAATCATCCCGTTAAATAAGTGGTAAGCAGCATAAGCAATAATACCTACAACAAGTCCGGCACCACTACTGATCATTTTTTCATACAAACCACCAGAAATATTCCCGATACTGATATCTTCTGTTTGCGATATGCTGTAAAAAATCTTGATAACTCCGGAAATGGTTCCAACGAAACCTAAAGTCGGTGCGATACCGGCAATAAGTCCCAAGTGTCCCATTCTTTTTTCCATTTCCCCAATTTCAATATTGGCCGCTCTTTCCATATTGGATTCGATTTCTGAAATCGGTCTTCCAATAGTCAGGATTCCTTCTTTTAAAATATTTCCTGAAGCCGTGCTCGATCTTTCTGCCAATGATAGTGCCCCATTCATATTTCCGGAACCCAACTGTATGCTGATATCCTTAATCAGATGCGAATCTTGCTTGGTTGCTTTTTTTATAGAAAGATATCTTTCGAAAATCAGGTAGATTGTATAAAAAAGAAGAATTACAATCGGAATCAGAAATGCTCCACCTTTCATCAGAAAGCTAAACAGGTTCATCTCTTCATTTTTGGCGATTCCCTCAATTACTGTATTCGTTGAAGCTTTTGCAAGAGTATCAGTCTGCAGTAAAATTGTTGAAAATATCATAAATATAATACAGGGATTTGGTTATTTAATTTATAAAGCTATTTGTTGCTTCAGACAAAAATAAGTTTTTTATTTAGTTTTAAAAGTATAACGGCAGTTTTTAGAATATAGTATTTTCTATAAGCTCGCAATTCCGTTAAGCTACAGTAATTCGAGTGTTCTTTCTAAAGCCATACCTCTGGAACCTTTGATCAATAAAGTCTTATTTTCTATTTTTTCCGCGTTAAATGCCTGGGTAAATTCCTCGAAAGTTTTAAAGAAATGAAGATTCTCTCTGTCAATTTTATTTTTGTAAAAATCTTTCCCAACAAAATAGGTTTGTACTTTTTCTTCATGTTTAAGCAAAGCAACAATATGCTTGTGCTCGTGTAGGCTTTCTTCACCCAATTCAAACATATCACCTAAAACAGCAACCTTGTTTTGTTTCTCTAATTGCAAGAAGTTTTTGATAGCTACTTCCATACTGCTAGGATTTGCATTATAAGCATCCAGAATGATTTCATTGGAATTTTTCACTAACAACTGCGAACGGTTGTTTTCCGGAATGTAGCTTTCAATGGCTTCTTTTATTTCAGTATCAGAAATCTTGAAATACCTTCCAATAGTCACTGCCGCATTGATATTATTGGCATTATACAATCCTATCAAATGTGATTTGACTTTGATGCCGTCAAATTCGATGGCAACGAAAGGATTTGCAGTAATCTTATTAATCAAGACAGAAGCGTTTTTGTCTGTATGGCTAAACGTGATACGAAGATTTTTGTCTGTCTTTTCTTTTTGTATCGCATCATCAAGGTTTACAAAAACATATTTGTTGTGTTCTGAAAGAAATGTATACATCTCACTTTTTCCTTTGATAACGCCTTCTACTCCACCAAAACCTTCCAAATGCGCTTTACCAAAGTTGGTAATGTACCCAAAATCAGGAGTGGCAATATTGCAGAGGAATTCAATTTCTTTCTGGTGGTTCGCACCCATTTCGACAATTCCTATTTCGGTATCAGAAGTAAATGAAAGCAAAGTCAGCGGAACACCAATATGGTTATTCAAATTACCAACAGTGGCTCTTGTATGATAACGTTTTGAAAGCACCACATTGATTAGCTCTTTTGTAGTGGTCTTTCCGTTGCTTCCAGTTAATGCCAAAATTGGCAATCCGAGGTATTCTCTATGAAACTTTGCTACTTCCTGCAATGTTTCAAGCGTATTGGCAACCAGGATTGTCTTTTCGTCAATGTAATAGTCTTTATTGTCGATAATTACATATAAGGCACCTTTGTTCAGTGCTTCCTGAGCAAAAGTATTAGCATCAAAATGTTCACCTTTTATAGCGAAGAACATTGAGTTTTCTTCAATTTTTCTGGTATCGATTGAAACTGAAGCACATGTTAAAAACAGGTTGTGTATTTCTTTAATTTCCATGCTATGCGATTTAAAAAAACAAAAGCCCTAAAAAGGGCTTTTGTAGAATTATTACAGAAAATTAATTTCTTGCTTTTTTCTTCTTGTCAGATTTAGGACCTACTCTTGACATCGCACATCTGAATCCGATGTAATCAGTAGCCATATCCTGAGGGAAGTATCTTCTTTGAGCAGGATCTAACCAGTAAGCTCTGTCTCTCCAAGAACCACCTTTGTAAACTCTTACGTTATCATCGATCAAAGTTGTTCTTTTTGAAGACTTGTCATATTTTCTAACCATGTTACCTAAACTGTCAGTAGTAACATTGTGTTTTGGAGAATCGTACATTCTTTTTGAATCATCTACTTTTTCACCTTCTTCAGAATTTCCGAAGTCATAGTATCTTGTAGATTGCTTGTCACCATCTCTATAGTTTCTGTTATCAGACTTATCAAAGTTTTGTCTTAGGTAAGTTTCTTTTTCGTCAACAGGAACCTGAGCAATTTGTCCAGGGAAGTTTCTTGCGATAATTTTACCGTTAGCTAAAGTATCGTAAGCAATGTTTTCACCTGTAACGATTTCAGCTTTTCCATCTTCACCAATTTTATTTTTCATGTAGATGTTACCTCTGTAATAGTTGAAGTCATTAGCCTCATCGTCAACGATTGGTCTGTAAACGTCAGCAACCCATTCTGCTACGTTACCTGCCATATCATACAATCCGAAATCGTTTGGTGGATAGTATTTTACTACGTTAGTGATATCAGCTCCATCATCAGTCCATCCAGCGATTCCGCCGTAATCTCCTTTACCTTGTTTGAAGTTAGCCAATTGGTCGCCCTTAGTTTGTCTTTTTCCAGAACGAGTATAGTTACCTTTCCATGGATATTTTTTCTGACCTCTGTAAAGGTTGTATTCTCTGTTACCTACATCAGCTGCAGCTGCATATTCCCACTCAGCTTCTGTTGGAAGTCTGTATTCAGGAAGTATGATACCTGAAGTTCTTTGAGCGTATACATTTTTAGCATCTTCTTTAGCCGCTAATCTTCCTCTTTGTCCTTTTAGGACAATTTCTTCATTACCACCATAAGTTTTTGTAGGAGCATTAAGGTAGGTTTCTGTACTGAAAGTGTTGTCACCTTTTGCATCTAATACTTTTGCATCTCTTTTCAGGTAGCCTTCTCTTTCAAGAACACCTTCGTTAACACGGTCAGTTCTCCACTTACTGAATTCAACAGCCTGGATCCAGTTTACACCAACTACAGGATAGTTTGCATAAGCAGGGTGTCTTAAATAGTTGTTGGTCATTGTTTCATTATAACCTAATCTATTTCTCCAAACTAATGTATCAGGAAGAGCTCCTTCATAAATATTTTTATAATTTTCATCTTCCGGATCGAAAACTCTTTTCAACCAATCAAGATATTCCATATACATAAGATTGGTTACCTCAGTCTCATCCATATAGAAAGACTGAACGTGCTGCTGATTAGGCGTATTGTTCCAATCGTGCATTACATCGTCCTGAACTTTACCCATAGTGAACGTTCCTCCTTCAACCAAAACCAATCCCGGAGCAGTTTCCTGCTTCTTAAATTTAGAATTGTATTGGAATCCGCCTTTCTTGTCATTGATTTTCCAACCAGTGGCAGAGGAAGCGTTTTTTGAACTGGATTTCTTGCTACAACTAGTAAAACCCATAACTAATGCCAAGGAGAGCATCAGCTTCAAAGCCATAATTTTGTTTACTTTCATACTTTCAGTAGGTAATAAATTTCGAGCCGCAATATAATAATTAACCATTAAACTGCAACAACAATTTTGAAATATTAATAAAAATCTAATTTTGTGTTAAAAGTCTTCTGCTAGAACGCAAATTTATTGAGTTTATTGTACTTAATATTAAGTTAAAAAATTATTTTTACTTTTCGTAATAATTAGGCGCTACTGGCGTTATTCAAGTTAATGAAAAAGATTACTTTACTCTTATTGCTTATAAGCTCTTACGTTTCTTTTGCTCAACAAAGAGACAATATATCTATTGAATGGGTTGATAACTCCGGAATTTATTCAGAACAAATCCAGATTAAAGCCCCTATTTTCAAGTCTTCCAGTTTTGAATTTGATTATGATAAGAAATCCGTTTTTTTTAATTTAAAAATTCCCGTATCTGGTTTTGCTGACGAAAACAGCCTACAGATAACCAATATAGTATACGAAACTATTTCTCGCGAACAGCTTGGCGACTTAAAAGTCGCATCGATTCCTTCTTCTATTGAGGCAAGCCTTAAAAACATGAGCAATCCTGCTTCACAAAGAGCGGTACTGAGCCTATCACCTATTATTAAATCCGGAAATACATTCCAAAGAGTAAAATCGTTTACCTATTCCTTTTCTACAACTGCAAGGCGATCAGGCAATACCACACAAAACTCCTCTGTCATATCCAACTCTGTATTGAGTTCAGGTGAATGGTACCGATTCTATGTAGTAAAATCTGGAGTTTACAAAATATCCAGAAGTTTTTTGCAAAGCCTTGGCATGAATGTAGGCGCTGCAAATGCAAGAAATATAAAGATTTATGGAAACGGCGGCCGTATGCTACCTTTACTCAACGGCACTTATTATCCGGAAGATCTTATTGAAAACGCTATTACCTTAGTAGGAGAAAGCGACGGTTCTTTTGACAGTCAGGATTATATCTTATTTTATGCAGAAGGTCTTGACAACTGGAATGAAGAAAACCTGACTCATAATAATTTATATGCAGACAGATCCTATTATTATGTAACAGCCCAAGGTGGCCCAGGAAAGCGAATTGGAAATATGCCTACTATTGCTGACAATGCTACCTTAAATGTTACAACTTTTGATGATTACCAATACCATGAACTCGACAAAATCAATATCGGACGTTTGGGAAGAAAATGGTTTGGAGAAAGATTCAACATTGAGAACGAGCAGACCTTTGATTTTAAATTCCCAAACATTGCTACAGGAACACAAATCAAGTTTAAGATAAACGCAGCTGCAGCTGCCTTTACACAAACCACGATGAGCATCTCTGCAAACAACCAAGACATCGGCATGCTGGCTTTTTCTGCAACAAGTACAAATGGCGACGTAGCATCTGAACTTGATACGACAGGCAGTTTTCCGGCAGCAGAAAACGTAGCCATAAAATTAAATTACAATAATAGAGGTGTCCCAAGTGCCAATGCCTATTTAGATTATATCATATTACAGGCAAAAAGAAACCTTCAGGGATACGGAAAACAATTCCGATTCCAATATAACGATGCGGATCTGAATACCGGAGTAATCCAATACCAGCTTTCTAATGCGACAAGGATAACACAAGTATGGGATATAACAGATATATATAATGTACAAAAAGTAGAAAATAACGCAGCAGATGCTTTTTCCTTTAAGGCTTATATGGGCGAAGACAGAAATTATATAGCCGTTGATGCTTCCGATTATTATTCGCCATTGAAAGATTCCAGAACACGTGTAGTCAACCAAAATTTAAAAGGGACTATCCTGAAAAATTCGCAGGGTGCTTTCCAGGACATTGATTATCTTATTGTAACACCTGCCTTCCTACACTCACAAGCTGAACGATTGGCTAACTTCCACAGAAATAATTCGCAGTTAAATGTAAAAGTCGTTGATCTTGAAAACATCTATGAAGAATTTTCTTCGGGCAAACAAGACATTGGTGCAATCCGGAACTTTGTGAAATACATCTATAATAACGGATCGATTCCTTCTAAGAGGTTAAAGTATCTGAATTTATTTGGTGATGCATCATTTGATTATAAAAACAGGACTCCAAACAACACCAACATTGTTCCGGTTTTCGAGGCCTTAAATAGTTTTTCGTTAGCAGGCTCTATTATGTCTGACGATTATTTTACGATGTTAGACGATAACGAGGGACTTATGCTTGATACGCGCGCGCATGACATGGAACTTGCCGTCGGAAGAATGCTTGTCAGCGATATAAAGCAGGCAGAAGAAATGGTAACCAAAGTAATCGAATACCACGCTATCGAATCGTACGGAAAATGGAGAAACAACTTTGTCCTGATTTCGGATGACGTCGATGAACTCTGGGAAAATTCTATCCAAACCGGAATTGATGCCTTAGGCGATCAGATTGCCGCGCAAAAACCTTTTGTGAATGTAGAAAAAATCCATACTGATTCTTATGTACAGGAAGCATCCGCAGGAGGTTTCCGCTATCCAAAAGCCAGAAAGGATTTTGTTGACGCCATAAATCAAGGTGCTCTTGTCTTTAATTATTTCGGACATGGCGGTGAAGACGGCCTTGCCAAAGAAAGGATTTTTGAAAAGGCAGATGCCCAAAACCTAAACAATCGTTATAAATATCCTTTATTTGTAACCGTGACCTGTGAATTCACAAGATTCGACAATCCTTACAGACCAACGGCGGGTGAATATACGTATTGGAACCCTAAAGGCGGGGCAATTTCAATGGTAACCACTACGCGACAGATAAGTGTTACTACCGGACAAGAAATCAATCAGGCCTTTTCAAGTGAACTATACGGTTATGGAACAACAGTTAATGTGCCTATTTCAGAAGCCTTAAGAGTTGCCAAAAACAATTACACCAACAATTCTGCCCTGATGGTTTCTTATATAGGAGATCCAGCTATACGACTTGCAATTCCAAAGCCTAAAATCGTCTTGACCAAGATAAATGACCAGCCTGTTGCTACATCAACATTTGTTTTTAACGCCTTGAGCCCGGTAAAGCTAACCGGCGAAGTCAGAAATGTAGATGGAAACACGATATTATCAAACTATAACGGAAGCCTGTCTGTAAACATATTCGACAAAAACGTACAAAGAACTACACTTGGAAACGACGGAGTAACTGACGGGTCTGGCCATTTAGTTTTAATGAATTTTACGCTGCTTGGCGAAACCATCTTCCGCGGTAACGCTTCTGTCGCAAACGGGCAATTTGAATTTAATTTTGTCGTACCAAGAGACATTTCAATTCCCGTAGGAAATGGAAGAATCAGCTTTTACGCAAAACGAAGTCAGGGACTGGAAGACCAGACCGGATACAATACTGATATCAAAATAGGAGGAATCAATCCCAATGCCACAGCTGACAATATCGGTCCAAGAGTGCGACTGTATATGAATGACGAAACATTTATATCCGGAGGCATTACCAACGAATCGCCTATATTCCTGGCTTTTCTGGAAGACGAAAACGGAATCAACACAGCCAGCGGTATCGGACATGATATTGTTGCTATTTTAGATGGTGATGAAAACAATCCGTATATCCTTAATGATTATTATGAAACCGAACTTGACAATCACACAAAAGGAAAAGTCCGTTTCCCTTTCCGTAATCTGGCAGTAGGTTTGCACACGATTACCTTCAAAGCTTGGGATGTATACAACAATCCGGTGACGTCAGAAATACAATTTATAGTTGTTGGTGATGAAACGGTAACATTAAAAAATGTACTTAACTATCCGAATCCATTTGTAAGTTATACCCAATTCTGGTTCACGCACAACCGTCCGTACGAACCTTTGGAAGTACAGGTACAGATTATCACCATAACAGGAAAAATAGTCAAGACAATCAATCAAGTGGTTAGCACAGAAGGATTCCTGTCAAGAGAAATTTCATGGGACGGAAAAGATGATTTTGGAGATAAGATAGGAAAAGGAGTTTACGTTTATAAACTCACTGTCAAGTCGACACTGACCAACAAAAAAACAGAAAAATACGAAAAACTTGTTATACTTTAATAAAATACTATATTTGTTCAATTCAATTAATACCATTTCAGAATGAAAAAAGCCGCATTATTTATTATCTGCATATTAGGAATCAATATGGTGAAAGCCCAAGAAACAAACAGGGTCATCACAACAGGAGTACCCTTTCTTCTTATTGCTGGAGACGCCAGATCCGCTGGTATGGGTGATATCGGAGTAGCTTCTACTCCAGATGCCTACTCACAACAATGGAACCCAGCCAAGTATGCATTTTCACTTGATAAGCAAGGTTTTTCGCTAAGCTACACGCCTTATCTTCCAGAACTTGTAAATGACATTTCCTTAAGTCAGGTCACCTACTTCAATAGAATTAATGAAAAAAGTGCTTTTGCAACAAGCCTACGTTATTTCAGTCTTGGAGTTATCGAATTCAGAAACGATAACCCAGATGACCCTGCTGTAGAAGTGAATCCAAGCGAGTTTGCTTTAGATTTATCATACGCATTGAGATTAAGTGAAAGATACTCCATGTCTGTTGCCTTTAGATATATCCGTTCTAACCTGAGACTGGCACAGCTGAACAATGACGCATCTGCTGCAAGTTCTTTTGCAGTAGACATTTCAGGTTACTATCAGACTGAAGAAATAGCTTACGAAGATTTCAACGGAAGATGGAGAGCTGGTTTCAACCTCCAAAACTTAGGACCAAAAATTAATTATGACTTGGACAATTCAGATGAAGGATCTAACTTCCTTCCTTCCAATTTAAAACTTGGAGGTGGTTTCGACTTCATTTTTGATGAATATAACAAAGTGTCTCTTAACGCAGAAATCAACAAGCTGTTGGTACCTACTCCCCAGAATCCTGATTTGAACGGAGATGGTGAGATTACTGATGTGGAAAGAGCACAAAACAATCAAAATTATCGTTCAATCGGATGGGTAAGCGGTATTTTCAAATCATTTGGAGATGCACCAGGCGGACTGAAAGAAGAATTAAAAGAAGTTACCTGGGCTTTAGGAGCCGAATATTGGTATCAGGATTCCTTTGCAGTAAGAGCCGGTTATTTTAACGAAAGCAAAGAAAAAGGAGCTAGAAAATTCCTTTCGCTTGGAGCAGGATTTAAATACAACATTGTAAAACTGGATGTATCCTACCTGTTTTCAACTTCAAAAATCAGAAACCCATTGGAAAACACATTACGTTTTTCTCTTAGCTTTGCGTTCGGAGACAAATATGATGAATATTAGTATATAATTTAAAGTCTATAAAATCCAAATTGCTTTCATTAGTAATTTGGATTTTTTTTCCTCAAAACATTTATGAAACAAATCAACATTACGACCACATTCTCAGTATTTGACAACAAAGAAGAACTGCCTGTAGATGTAAAAAATCTGATGGATCAAGCCATTGAGATACGTAAAAAAGCATACGCCCCATATTCAAGATTCAGGGTTGGAGCTGCCATTTTTTTAGACAACGGAAAAATTGTTTTGGGTTCAAACCAGGAAAGTGCCGCTTATCCGTCTGGACTTTGCGCAGAAAGAGTTGCCATCTTCCAGGCAGGAGCTATATATCCTGATGCTAAGATTTTGAAAATTGCAATTTCAGCCACATCAGACGAAAGACCAGTTACCTCTCCTATTCCACCTTGTGGAGCTTGCAGACAATCCATATCAGAGTATGAATTCAAACAAGATTATCCAATAGAAATTTATTTCATGGGTGAAACAGGAGTAGTCTATAAGTCAGATTCGCTTAAAAATCTGCTACCTTTTATGTTTGATAAAAACTTCTTATAAAAAACCTAAAATTTACATTTTAAACTTTACTTCTAAGTAGGAATGTCTTATTTTTGCCTTTCGCAAATTTGTGTGAGGAAACTATTTTGCGTCTTATTATTTTAGCAATTTACTGGCACAATAACGTTTAGCAAAAAACAAACAATGAAAGAAATTACAAAAGAAGTTTATTTGAAGTGGTATGAAGACATGCTACTTTGGAGAAAATTTGAAGACAAATTAGCCGCTTTATACATTCAGCAAAAAGTAAGAGGATTTCTTCACTTATATAATGGCCAGGAAGCCGTTCTGGCTGGTGCTTTGCATGCTATGGATTTATCCAAAGATAAAATGATTACTGCCTACAGAAACCACGTTCAGCCAATTGGTATGGGTGTGGATCCAAAAGCTGTTATGGCAGAACTATTAGGAAAAGTTACCGGAACATCTAAAGGAATGGGTGGTTCGATGCACATCTTTTCAAAAGAAAAAGGATTTTATGGAGGACACGGTATTGTAGGAGCTCAAATCCCGGTTGGTGCAGGTATTGCTTTTGCTGACAAATATTTTAATACAGGTGGCGTTACCCTAACTTATTTTGGTGACGGTGCTGCCCGTCAGGGATCTTTGCATGAAGCCTTCAACATGGCAATGCTTTGGAAACTTCCTGTAGTATTTATTGTAGAAAATAACGGTTATGCGATGGGAACGTCGGTAGAAAGAACCGCAAACCATACAGATATCTGGAAATTAGGATTAGGCTATGAAATGCCATGTGGTCCAGTTGACGGAATGAATCCGGTAAAAGTTGCAGAAGCAATGCAAGAAGCAATTGACAGAGCACGACGTGGCGACGGACCAACTTTCTTGGAAATGAAAACATACCGCTACAGAGGACACTCTATGTCTGACGCACAATTATACCGTTCAAAAGAAGAAGTAGAAGAATATAAAAAAATTGACCCAATCACTCAGGTTCTTGATATCATCAAAGAAAACAATTATGCTACAGAAGCAGAAATTGAAGCTATTGACGAAAGAGTTAAAAACCTGGTTGAAGAGTGTGCTCAGTTTGCTGAGGACTCTCCGTTTCCTGATACGCAACAACTTTATGACGTTGTTTACGAACAAGAAAACTATCCTTTTTTACCTCATAAACTATAATCATTATGGCAACAAAAATCACAATGCCTCGCTTGAGCGATACTATGACAGAAGGAACTGTAGCCACATGGTTGAAAAAAGTTGGGGATAAAATTAATGAGGGAGATATTTTAGCTGAAATCGAAACCGATAAAGCTACTATGGAGTTCGAATCTTTCAACTCTGGTACTTTATTATATATCGGAATTCAGGAAGGTGAATCAGCTCCGGTTGATTCTCTTTTGGCAATTATAGGAAAAGAAGGTGAAAACATTTCTGACCTAATAGCCGGCGGAAGTTCTTCTGATAAAAAAGAAGAACCAAAGGCTGAAGAAAAAACTGCCGAAGCTCCTAAAGAAGAAGCCAAAGAAGCTCCAAAATCTGAAAGCACTGCTTTACCTAAAGGCGTAGTAGTTGTAACCATGCCTCGTTTGAGCGACACCATGACTGACGGTACTGTAGCTACATGGTTGAAAAAAGTAGGCGATAAAATTAATGAAGGAGACATTTTAGCTGAAATCGAAACCGATAAAGCTACTATGGAATTTGAATCTTTCAACTCTGGAACTCTACTGTACATCGGGATTCCTGAAGGCGAGTCGGCTCCAGTTGATTCCCTTTTGGCAATTATAGGACCAGAAGGAACGGATATATCAGGAGTTGCTGAAAACTTCAAAAAAGGTGGTACTGCATCTGCTCCCGCTAAAGAAGAAAAAGCCGAAGAGCCAAAATCTGAAACTGCTGAATCGAAAGAAGAAACTGTAGAAACTGTTTCTGACGGAAGAAGAATTTTCATTTCTCCTTTAGCTAAAAAAATTGCGGAAGAGAAAAACATAAACATTTCACAAGTAAAAGGTACAGGTGAAAACGGACGTATCGTAAAAAGCGATATCGAAAACTTCAAGCCTGCTGCAACTTCTCAAACACCAGCTTCACAAGAAACTGCTGCTAAACCAGAAGTTACTGCTGCTGCTCCAGCTGTAAAACCATTTGTTCCTGCTGGTGAAACGTATTCAGAAGAAATCAAAAACTCACAGATGCGTAAGGTTATTGCCAAGCGTTTATCTGAGTCTAAATTTACTGCTCCTCACTATTATTTGACAATTGAAGTAGCAATGGATGGCGCGATGGCTTCCAGAAGTACAATCAATTCATTGCCTGACACAAAAGTTTCTTTTAACGATATGGTTATCAAAGCTTGTGCAATGGCATTGAAAAAACATCCAAAAGTAAATTCACAATGGAAAGATGATGTGACGGTAATTCACCATCACGTACATATTGGAGTTGCTGTTGCTGTTGAAGATGGTTTAGTTGTTCCTGTATTAAAATTTGCTGACCAATTGAGCTTAACTCAAATAGGTGCAAACGTAAGAGATGTTGCCGGAAGAGCTAAAAACAAAAAACTACAGCCTGCTGAAATGGAAGGAAGTACTTTTACAGTTTCTAACTTAGGAATGTTCGGCATTACGGAGTTTACTTCAATCATCAACCAACCAAACTCAGCTATCCTTTCTGTTGGAGCAATTGTTGAAAAACCAGTTGTTAGAAATGGTCAGATTGTAGTAGGCAATACGATGAAAGTAACACTTGCTTGCGATCACAGAACAGTGGACGGAGCTACAGGAGCTGAATTCTTGCAGACTTTGAGACAATATCTGGAAAATCCGGTTACGATGTTAGCTTAATTAAGCTACTCACCATAAAACAAAAATCCCGCCTTTTAAGACGGGATTTTTTTATTTTTAGCTTCTATCCAACGTGACATATATTCGGTGCTTCGCATCGCGTGATATTGCAAAATCTGACCGATAAAGTTCTTATTCCTGTGTTCTGTCAAGTTATCTTTTAATCCATTAATCATCGCAATAAATACGTTCTTATAGAGATTTTCAGCAAATCTTTTCTCCAATAACTGCAACCCATTTTCTTGTGCTTTACGCCAAAGATTTTCATTTTTATAAAGTTCTATGGCATGATTGGCGAAATCTTCTGCATTATCCGTTACAAAACCGTTCCAAAGCCTGTCGATATGCATTCCTTCAGCTCCAATACTGGTAGTAACGCTAGGAGTTCCATATTCCATCGCCTCAATGAGCTTTCCTTTTATTCCTGCTCCAAATCGTAATGGCGCTAACATAATTTTAGTCTTTTTTATCACTTCAGCAGCATTATCTGCCCTACCCATGATATGAAAATTTGATTTTGGATGATTTAACTCCAAAACCTTTTGTGATGGATAAGCCCCATAAACAAACATACTTACATCAGGAAGCTGTTTGTGAATCAAAGGCCAGATGGTGCTTTTTAAATACTGAACAGCATCCCAATTGGGTTCGTGTAGGAAGTTACCAATAAAGACAAAGTCCTTTCTCTCATTAAAAGGAACAAAATCTAAGCTGGTATCAGCAAAAATAGGAAGATAAAATAATAAGGAAGGATCAATCTTAAACTCAGAAATAAGGAGTTTTATTTCAAAGTCAGAAATAATCAAAGACATATCACAGCGTAAGATACTCGCAATTTCTCTTTTTGCAGTATCGTTAAATAAATCCGAAGCAGTAAATTCTTTTTTCTTTTTGAATGCATTTTGCCTGGCTAAACGAAGACAGTGGAGATCTTCAGTATCTAAAATTTTAATAGCCACCGGACAATGTTTAGAAACTCTCCAGCCAAACTGTTCTTCGATCACAAACCTATCAAACAGAACAATATCAGGCTTCAAGCTCTGGATAAAAATATCAAAACTTTCGTCATTCAGACTAATTTTAGCTTTTTGAACTGCTAACAGTTCTAAATCAAATTCATATTCACTATCCTGCGCTGGACTTGCAAAAGTAATTTCGTAGCCTGTTTCTTTAAAAAGCTGTATCAATTGCAGCATTCTTCTTCCTGCTGCTGAAGAATTCGGCTCTGGAAATACCATTCCAATAATCAAAAGTTTCTGCTTATTCATAATTACAAAGAAAAGATATTTTAAGCAAACCTTATAAAACAAAAAAGGGTTCCCTATGGGAACCCTTTTCAAAGGAAGGCGGCGACATACTCTCCCACAGGATTGCAGTACCATCTGCGCAGGCGGGCTT